>JBJMVW010000072.1:0-13337 GCA_045810465.1 Massilia sp.
CACGAAGTGGCCGTGGCGGGTGGCGGCGCAGTTGGGAATCATCGCGACCGGCTTGGAGGCGGCGTGGGTCGGGTGCATCATGATCTTCACGTCCAGCACCGTGGTCAGGCCGCCCAGGCCCTGCGCGCCGATGCCCAGCGCGTTGATCTTGTCGCACAGTTCGATGCGCAGTTCTTCCGTCTTGTTCTGCGGGCCGCGCAGCTTCAGTTCGTACATGTCGATGTCTTCCATCAGCACTTCCTTGGCCATCAGCATGGCCTTCTCGGCCGTGCCGCCAATGCCGATGCCCAGCATGCCGGGCGGGCACCAGCCGGCGCCCATGGTAGGCACCGTCTTCATGACCCAGTCCACCAGCGAGTCGGACGGATTCAACATGACGAATTTCGACTTGTTTTCCGAGCCGCCGCCCTTGGCCGCGACCTTGACGTCGACGGTGTCGCCCTCGACCAGTTCCATGTGCACCACGGCCGGGGTGTTGTCCTTGGTGTTCTTGCGGTCGAACTGCGGGTCGGCCACGATCGAGGCGCGCAGCTTGTTGTCGGCGAAGTTGTACGCGCGGCGCACGCCTTCGTTGACGGCGTCGGTGACGCTGCCGCTAAAGCCTTCGAAGCGCACGCCCATGCCGATCTTCAGGAACACGTTGACGATGCCGGTATCCTGGCAGATCGGGCGCTTGCCTTCGGCGCACATGCGCGAATTGGTCAGGATCTGCGCGATCGCGTCCTTCGCCGCCGGGCTCTGCTCGGCCTCGTAGGCGCGTGCCAGGTGCTCGATGTAATCCGCCGGGTGGTAGTAGCTGATGTACTGCAGCGCTGCGGCAACCGATTCGATCAGGTCTTCCTGCTTGATGACTGTCATGGGAGTTCTCGCTGTTTGGATTAGTGGTGCTTGGACTGGTTTTGGGTGCCGATCATGATGCGGTCGGTGTAGGCAATGGCAACCGCCGAGAGCAGGAACACGATGTGGATCACGGTTTGGGAGATCAGCACTTTCGGGTCATACGCCGACGCATTGATAAAGGTTTTTAACAGATGGATCGAGGAGATGCCGATGATCGCCATCGCCAGCTTGGTCTTGAGCACGGAGGCGTTCACGTGCGACAGCCATTCCGGCTGGTCCGGATGGCCGTCGAGGTTCATCCGCGAGACGAAGGTTTCGTAGCCGCCGACGATCACCATGATCAACAGGTTCGAGATCATCACGACGTCGATCAGGCCAAGCACGACCAGCATGATGGTCGCTTCGTTCAGCTTCTCCGGCCGCGGCGCGTTGGGCACGGTAACTGCGTCTAGAATATGCTGTAACGACGCCGCGTTGCCCATCGCCGCGCCGATCAGGTCTTTCAGTTCGACCCAGAAGTGGAATACATACACGCACTGGGCCAGGATCAGGCCCAGGTAGAGCGGCATTTGCAGCCAGCGGCTGGCAAAGATAAGGCGGTTAAGCGGGGTGAGTTTTTTTACGTCGGACGCGTGGTGCGTGTCAGGCATTGGAAACGGACTCCTAAATTGCAGCAAGATGCTCAGCCCGGCATTTTACACCCGTCCAGCATTGCAGTTCATCACCTTCATACTTCGCCAAGGGTTGGTAAAATCGCATAACGAACGACGGGTGCGCGCGCTGTAAGGGGTTCGTAAGCGAGCGCGCCTATGGTGTGTGGCAAAACTACTATCATGGAGACTAGCATGGCCGAGACCGAGACAACCGCGCAGCAACACAATGGCTTGCAGGAGAGCCGTATCTTTCCGCCGCCACCCGAGTTCGCTGCAAACGCCGCCATCTCCGGGATGGATGCGTACCGGAAGCTGTGCGACGAAGCCGCCAGCGACTACGAAGGTTTCTGGGGCCGCCTGGCGCGCGAAAACCTGGAGTGGCACAAGCCTTTCAACACCGTGCTGGACGAATCGGACGCGCCGTTCTACAAGTGGTTTGCCGACGGCGAGCTGAATGCTTCGTACAACTGCCTCGACCGCAACATCAACAATGGTGACGGCGACAAGACCGCGATCATCTTCGAGGCCGACGATGGCACCGTCACCCGCGCCACCTACCGCGAGCTGCACGAGCGCGTCTGCAAATTCGCCAACGGCCTGAAGTCGCGCGGCATCAAGAAGGGCGACCGGGTCATTATCTACATGTCGATGTCGATCGAAGGCGTGGCCGCGATGCAGGCCTGCGCCCGCATCGGCGCTACCCACTCGGTCGTGTTCGGCGGTTTTTCGGCCAAGTCGCTGCAGGAGCGCATCGTCGATGCCGGCGCCGTGGCTGTCATTACGGCCGACGAGCAACTGCGCGGCGGCAAGGCGCTACCGCTCAAAGCCATCGTCGACGAGGCGCTGGCGCTGGGCGGCACCGAATGCGTGCGCGACGTGATCGTCTACAAGCGCACCGGCGGCAATATCAGTTTCCAGCAAGGGCGCGACCTCTGGCTGCACGAGCTGGTCGACGGCCAGGGCGCCGAGTGCGAGCCGGAGTGGGTCAGCGCCGAGCACCCGCTGTTCATCCTGTACACCTCCGGTTCCACCGGCACACCCAAGGGCGTGCAGCACTCGACCGGCGGCTACCTGCTGTGGGCCGCGGTGACGATGAAGTGGACCTTCGACATCAAGCCGCAGGACGTGTTCTGGTGCACCGCCGACATCGGCTGGGTCACCGGCCACAGCTACATCGCCTACGGCCCGCTGGCGGTCGGCGGGACCCAGATCGTGTTCGAGGGCGTGCCGACGTACCCGAACGCCGGCCGTTTCTGGGAGACCATCGACAAGCACAAGGTATCGATCTTCTACACCGCGCCGACCGCGATCCGCTCGCTGATCAAAATGTCGGATGCGGACCAGAATGTACATCCGAAGAACTTCGACCTGTCGAGCCTGCGCCTGCTCGGGTCCGTTGGCGAGCCGATCAATCCCGAGGCGTGGATGTGGTACTACCGCAATGTCGGCCGCGAGAAGTGCCCGATCGTCGACACCTTCTGGCAGACCGAAACCGGCGGCCACATGATTTCGCCGCTGCCGGGCGCGACGCCGATGGTGCCGGGGTCGTGCACCTTGCCGCTGCCGGGCATCATGGCCGCGATTGTCGACGAATCGGGCGCCGACGTGCCGAACGGGCAGGGCGGCATCCTGGTCGTCAAGCGGCCGTGGCCGTCGATGCTGCGCAACGTCTGGGGCAACCCGGAGCGCTACAAGAACGGCTACTTCCCGGACGAGCTGGGCGGCAAGTACTACCTGGCCGGCGACGGCGCGATCCGCAACAAGGACACTGGCTACTTCACGATCACCGGCCGCATCGACGACGTGCTGAACGTGTCGGGCCACCGGATGGGCACGATGGAAATCGAATCGGCGCTGGTGGCGCACGCGATCGTGGCGGAAGCGGCGGTGGTGGGCAGGCCAGACGACACGACCGGCGAATCGATCTGCGCGTTCGTGGTGCTCAAGCAGGCGCGCCCGACCGGCGACGAGGCCAAGAAGCTGGCGGCCGAGCTGCGCAACTGGGTCGCCAAGGAAATCGGACCGATCGCCAAGCCGAAGGAGATCCGCTTCGGCGACAACCTGCCAAAGACGCGCTCGGGCAAGATCATGCGACGCCTGTTGCGCGTGCTGGCCAAGGGCGAGACGATCACGCAGGACGTCTCGACGCTGGAAAACCCGGCAATCCTGGACCAGTTGAAGGAATCGGCCTGACTTGGCAGGCAGGGCGCGCGGCCAAGCGGCGCGCTGCCCCGCCACTCAGCTGGCGGCCTATACACGTCGTTCCCGCGGAGGCGGGAACCGCAGTTTCACTTGTGCGGCGCCGCCGCTCCACCCGCGCGCAAGCGCTTCAATTCCGTGGACAGCCACTGGCTGCTGGCCATCGGCTGTCCGCCACTGCAGCGCACCTGGTAAGGCTTGCCGCTGATACTGCTTTCCGACGCTCCCCGCTGGATGAACGACTCCGCGTCGGGCGCCAGCTTGCGTTGCTGCAGGTAGTCGTACTTGCCCTGGAGATGCTCGCGCGCGGCCTTGCCGTCGTACCACGTGCCGTTGCGATTGAACAGGCAATCGGAGTGCTCCACGAAGTCGAGCAGCTGGCCGACCTCGCGCTGGGTGCGCGACGGGTCCTGTGCGGCTGCCGCGGTGCACAGGATGAGTGCAATGCTCGGGAGTGCCGCCAATCTGAACAGGTTCAATGTCATGGTGGTCTGGGTAGGTGAGGGCCGTTCGGCGCCGGACCGGCGGGTGCCGGCACAACCCGAAGGCGTACTCCAGTGTAGCAAAGGTGAACTGTGCGGCACGGGCCGCGGGCGTGGAGACGAAGCGTGGCCGCGTAGCACGAATGCTTGTACTGCCGAGAATCCTTGCTATAATAAGCGGCTTCGCGAAAGCGAGGCCCACATGCAGGAGAGATGGATGAGTGGTTTAAGTCGCACGCCTGGAAAGCGTGTATAGGTTCATAGCCTATCGGGGGTTCGAATCCCCCTCTCTCCGCCAAGAATACGAAAGCCTTAAAAATCAAGAAGTTACGGGATTTTTGAGCGCGCAAAACCACACCCCATAACCACACCCATCAAAGTAACCTGCGAGGCTCCCAAGCGGAGCTTTTTTCGTCTACCTGTCAGCGCACGCACGGTTGCCAACTAATCTACAAACGTCAAGGCGCCGAAGCAGCCCATCTGAATGGCGAATCTGTGTGGGCAATAAAGCTAGGGGGCAACCAGCTCGGCGAGCTTGGCCGCGACATTTGCCATCGTATCTTCTGCAGTACTCAGGCCGCTTCTCGAGCCGAGCAGGGGGCTGACTTCGCGGAGTGCGTCATACGTCGTACCGTGCACGATGGGAACGAGCAGGTCACGCGCCAGGAGTGCTGAAAGCTCTTTGTCGGCGATGCCCTCTCCCCGGACGCGGCTCAGTAGCGCGGGGGTTACCAGCACGATCCCGACCCGCGACTTCGCCAGTCCCTTGTCGATTTCGCGGAGCAACGAGGTGCCGAGGACGACGTCCTTCTCGCTGAACCAAACCGAGACACCGCGCGACTCGAGCAGATCATGCAGATCCTTGGCGGCCCCTTTTCGGTCGTCCCACGCGTGGCAAAGAAAGACGTCCCGAAGATCGGGCAAGGACGCTCGCTTCTCGACGTTTTCGCGGACCGGCGTGAGCGTCCGCACCTCGGCAGGCGTGTACACCACGGACGAACCTGCTCGCGACCAGCGCGGCCTTGCGCTGCTACCGGACCCGCCCCCGCTGCTCCGGCCGCCCCCGCTGCTCCCGGACGAGGGATAGGATGGGGGATAGTACGAGGGCGAATATGAGTATGACCCATAGCCACGGCTACTACATGCGGGACAGGCCGCTCTCCCGCTCGCTGTGCTATGGCCGCGTACTGGTGCTGTGCATCTAGCCATGTCGTGATCCTTTCATTTGTAATCGCTCTTTCGAGTAGAGGGGTTAATCAGCCATTGGTACCGTGACTGATCTCCCCCCTTCGTTTATTTGAATGCGGAGTGCCGCCGCACATGAGTTGCTGGGCGCACGAGCTGGAAGCGCGGATGTTTGCCGCAATGATTGCACGGCGGGAACGGTTCGCCGTACACGCAGGTCACCTCGTGTTGTGCGGCATGTTCGCTGTCATGGACGACTTTGTAGATACCGGATTTGGGTACGACGTCCCCCGGGCTGTAGATTTGCTGCTTCACTTCATTTACGTTCATGGGATTCCCTAGTGAAAACCGAGTACTGTTAACGGAACGCTGCTCGTCGCCAGTCCGTTCAACGTGGTTCGGTCGGAAAGACTCCTACAGCAGGTAGGAATGTTCTGCTCGTCAGTTCAAATTCAAGGGCCTTGTCCGTTAGATTTTGTTGATCATAATGCTACTGGCTATAGTAGAAAACTCTAGGCAACTCGTAGGGGCTTTTCAGGCAAAAAGGGACGAAATCTTTCGCCGCAAAAATCTGAGGACCTACCTCGAGCTGGGTGTTGGTGCGCATCCCCCCGGTACCCTTGCGGCCTGCCCATAGCCCTTCAGCCCGTGACCAAGTAGCAATTTAACATGCCTTTTCGTCGATGTTAAGCTAACGACATTGCTCGTTGTCATCACCGCAGTTCAAGCCAGCCATTGAGGAGACCGAGTGTCCAGCCAAGCCATCAACAGCCGGCAGACTTTGTCGCGGTACAAATGGAAACGTCTTGGGACAGAGGCTCTGGCAAACGCCGCTTAGACTACACCGCGATGCCATCATCCTCTTCAAGGCTGGGTCTTACCCATCGGCGTACCAACTCGGAGTCTTGGCGCTGGAGGAGTTCTCGAAGGCCAAGTGGGTTGAGCATTACTACTACTCGTCTGTGACCAACGAGGGGTTCCCGGACGCCGAGTTTGAGCAGGGTTGGTTGAGGTTACTGTACTTGCACGGGGAGAAGCAGTATGCGTTCGTGGCTCGGGACGAGTTTCTGTATGCCCCGGCTCTGGTCGACTTCATCAGGAGCGGCAAGCTGGACCAGAGAAAGCAACAGGCTGTCTATGTGTCGCTCGACCGGGACCGTAAGAAAATCAACGTTGCAAGCCGAATCTCCGTCCCCCGCTCCATTCGACTTCGGGAAGCGAAGCGGATGATCTCGTGGGTCAATTCCGAGTTTGTGCATGTGCATACCACTCTCTCCTTCTACGGCGACTACTTTGGCATCCACGAGATGGACGAGGTCATGCTGTCGCCAGCCGTTGAAGTGATTTTCGAGTGGCCCCATCGGTCTCGCACGAGGTCGAGGAAACACATGGCAGCGCACATTGAGCGCCAAAAGGCCAAGTGAGCCGGTCGCTTTAGTCCTCATGGCGCCAGCCTGGAACGTTTACGTAATACTTCGCGCCTTACCAACCCCATATAAGCAGCCTGCCTCCGGCCAGTAGTCTGACAAGGCAGCTCATCAAGGGGCAACGCTATTCCCCCTTGGCCGCTCTGCTAATCCTCGAACTTCGCGCTCCGTACGCTCCGCCGGCTGTGGGCGATTTCGCGTCGCTACCGGCACCCGATACAGAAGCCAAAAAAGCAATGATGTCTCGCCGCTGCTCACTATCGTCGAGCGAAAAATACATCTTGCTGCCGGGCGCCAAGTCTTGCGGCCCTTGGAGAAACCGATCGAGGCGTTCCCGAGTCCAGGTTCCACCCAGCCGCTTCAGTGCTGGCGAGTATTCGTAGTTTGGGACGCTGGCCACCTTCCTTCCGACCACACCTCGATGCAATGGACCGACGCGATTGGCGTCTATTGCGTGACAGCCACCGCATTTGGCGTCATACAATGACTTGCCGGAGTCCACATTTCCGGTGGATTGTGCGGACGTAGCTTCGGGCCCACCCAGTGTTGCCGCTGCCGCGAGTACAGTCTTGGCCAAGTGACGAAGCGGCCATCGTGTTGACGAATGAAACATGGCCTTAGCCGAAAAGATATGCCTTGGCCTGGATAGGCCGGCCAAGTGCGTTGTTGAGGGTGGTCCAGTGCACCGCTTCGTCGGCGGCAAGTTGCCCGAACAGGTGTGCCAACTTGCGATCCTGAAGCGCTGCTATCTGGCCGGCATAGGCATTGGTAGCGCCTTGTTCGAGGCGAACAGCCAGAGCGACAACATCGCCTTCGGATTTTAGCGTGCCAAGTTTGAGCGCCTTAGTATATTCCGCATCGGTTTTAGGCTTGACAGGTTTACCACCCGCCTTTGTGATGAGTGCCTCCAATGAATCTCGGTGCTGTTGATGATGGCCGCGAAAAATCAGCGCGGTTTTCAATGTGCCTGGCGTGAGCAACCCGCTGGCGCCGGCTAGCTGATAAGCCGCGATACCCTCATGCTCCACTGCGAGTGCGCCTTGCATAATGTCGACATCTTGGCCGGAATCCGATTTGGCGTGTGCTGGCATGCCGGCCATCGCAATGGCACCCAGACTGGCATTGCGCAAAAAAATCCGCCGCGGGGCCGAAGCCTGATCGGAAGTTTCGAAGAGATTGAAGGTCATGATTTTGTCCTTTTCAACTTATCTTGCATGGGAGGTTTATTCTGATCCTGTCGGTACTAGATCAAGGGCAAGTTTTCGGCATCGATGTGTTTTGTATGAGATCGCTTCAGGATTTTTGGTAAATTCAGGCATTTTTCAAACTCCTTCTGGAATGGTGAATTTTGCATGAAACTCAGGTAATCCGGCTAATCTTGGAGCGGTGGCTTAACCGCTACGGTGATTGCCCCGTCGGCAACGTACTGGCAGAAATTCGCGACCGGCATCGCCGCTATGCCGTGCGACCCGCCGTCCGGCCAACTCAATATTGCGTCGGTAGCGTTAGTTTCGACGTCAACCACGCCGCACGGCACGGCCAGCGACGGACCTTCACCTTCCCGGTATTCGACCGTGCCGACAATGTGCGCGGGTTGTTTCATATACGGCTCTGCACCCGAGATACGAAAGAATGCATTTAGCTGTTCGCTTGGCGCCGCATCTGTGAATGCGTCGAATTGGCCTCGCGAAATGGCACGGGCCGCACGTATGAACCCACCCCAAGCCGCACGCGCCAAAGCGCCACCAACGCTGATGCGCCGAACGCCAAGCGCTGCGGCCGCCTCCAAGGTCAGGTCGCTGTTCGAACCGATCAACAGATTGAACGGTTTCGGTGCTACGGCGGCCACCACCGCAGCGATGTCTGCTGGCGTCTCGACGCCGGGTGCATAAAGGCAGTCGGCGCCAGCGTTGGAATACGCTTTCAACCGCGCAATCGTATCTTGCAAATCCGGCCTACCAATGGAAAAATTTTCTGCGCGCCCAATCAACAGCACGTCACCGCCCGCGCTGTCGATGGCATTGCGCGCCGCGTGAATCCTGGCGGCAGCTTCTTCGATGCCGTATAGCGGTTCAGAAGGATTGCCCGTAGTGTCGTCAATCGACAATCCCGCAACGCCAGTTTCGATCGCTAGTTTCACATTTTTCCCTACGCCTTCGGCATCGGCCGCGTAGCCGTTTTCGAAATCGGCATTGACCGGCAGATCGGTCGCCGCTACCAAATCGCGCAGATGCGACAGCACCGTTTCCAGCGACGCTATTCCATCCGGCCGGCCTTGCGACCAGGCATAACCTGCGCTTGTTGTGGCCAGTGCTTGGAACCCCATGCCCTGCAGGAAACGAGCGCTGCCCACGTCCCATGGATTCGGCAGAACGAAACATCCTTGTTCGTGAAGCGCGCGGAAAATAGCACGTTTTTCGGTAATTGTACGGGTCATGGGAGCCTCATTCATTTCTGCCGCACGCCGGTCATGTGGCAACTTTTACAGTTTAGAGCAACTAAGTTTAGAGCAACTAAGACACCTGAATGTCCGAGAAGTGCGTCAAATATTCCAAATTGACGAGAGCACTTGCAGCCAAATAATGAACAGCAGGTCGTCCAGGGGCAGGTAGAGCGACTGGCGCAGCGCAAGCACGATCGAGCGGTCGTGCACGTCATCGCGCTTGAGCCACTTGGCCGCGGTCGCCTTGGGTAATGTTGAAGGCTTTCGCGGCCTCTCGGTTCAGGTGGTCTGCCGTGATAACTGGACTGTTGGCACAGCCAGCCATAAGAATTTATACGGCATGCACTCGCAAAAAAGGCAATATCCGAAGACACCGCGGAATAACCTCTGAAAGGGATTTAATTGGAAAGAGTACTCATCGCTTTGACAAATTTTAACCGACTCGATCGGGCAAACGAATGTGACAAATCATCTGACCCAGCCGCAGCCACACAGACGAACGAGCAAGGTTCACACTTAATAACGCCAAGAGCTGCCCATTGTTTCGGGCCATATCTGTCGACATGCCAGTGAATATGATATTTCACGCCACATCGCGCGCACTCGGCAGCCCTTGGTAACGTGTCAATGAATTCTTGCTGTGTCATCGTCAAACCTTTTTAAGCGCCGCAGAGACGCTTTTGGAGAGAGAGCGTCCATTTTTGAAATCGTGAAAATTTGGGCTCCTACTGCCTTTAGTAGATTTCGGCCTCAGACGGCGGGTTGGAGTTATTCAGCAGGGAAACAAAGCGGTCAAAATCAAAGGCGAAACCATTGTCGAGTACCACGTTATGGGGATCGATCGTGACGAACCAAGGGGTGCCTCCTGTACGATAATCTTCGATGGTCGCAGGATAAGGGTCCCCAGGCGACGCGATGTCGTGACCGAACGGAACACGCAAGTGATAGTATGTTTGGTCGAGCACCAGCTTGTCTGGCGTGTTGATATCACTGCCTTCAAAGACCGTCTGGATCACTGCAAACCCCACGCCCCGGTCGCGAAAGTGATCAACCAATATTTTCATTACTGGGAATCCTTCCGAATGGCAGCCCCGGCACCAATGTTGAAAAAAGAACAGCACCTTGTAGCCATCACCGAGTTCGGCCAGCTTTAATTTCGGGCGCTTTTTGCCGTCGGGGCCAATCCAGTAGGGCACCCGCAATTCCGGCGCTTGACTGCCAGCAATTCCTATTTTCATTTTCATGACGAGTGTCCTTCGTGCAACTGCATTTCGACGGCTTTGGTCCGGCTGGGAAGTCGCCAGCTGGGTCTGATGAATTGGCACGCATAGCCGCCGGGATAAAGTTCCAGATAATTCTGATGTTCCGGTTCGGCCTCCCAGAAGGGCCGAGCGGGCGCAACCTCAGTGACGATTTCTCTCGGCCACAATCCGGAAGCCTCAACATCAGCAATGGTCTCTGCAATAACTTGTTTCTGTCGCTCGTTTGTATAGAAAAGCGCAGACCGATAACTGCTTCCTGTATCATTGCCCTGGCGGTTGCGGGTAGTCGGGTTATGGATCTGGAAAAAGAATTCCAAGATGCAACGATAACTGACCGTTTCAGGGTTGAAAATAATTTCAATCGCTTTGGCATGCGTGCCGTGGTGGCGGTAGGTGGCGTTAGGCACGTCACTGCCGGTATATTTAACGCGGGTGGAAACAGCACCAGGATAAAGGCGAAATAAATCCTGAATGCCCGAGAAGCAACCGCCAGCGAGGATCGCTTTTTCAGTTTCTGTAGTCATTTCGAAATTCCGTTGATGGAGAGGTCACCGGCAGGAACGCCAGTGGATGATTTAAAGCCCGGCGCGAATATATTGTGTGCACCGGCTCATCCGGCAAGTTTCTTTTGCCGCAACTTCGTATCATTTTCTTGTAGTGTATGCGAAATGGGTAATTTCAGAGTCCGTGAAATTCATCCATTCGTCCAATTTGACGAACATCGTTTTTAAACGCAGAGCAAGAACCATAAATCCATTGACCGTTGGAAATATCTGCAGAAGCATCGATTTGATATATCTGAAGACTTATGCCATGCCGTAATGAGTGCGACTTGCCCGCGATCTCCCGATACGCACTGCAGAAGCGAACTGCTTACCGAGGACCTAGGCGTGATAGACAAGCCTCTTTTGCGAATTGCCTCCTCCGACCTTGATAGCCTGCTGACCATGCTGGAGGTCGATTTCGTCCGATTGACGGAATGCCTGGTTAGTCCTGGCTGGCGGCTGGAAATGGGTGAATTCGAGGCTCCGGGACTGCATTACAACCTAGTGGGAACCGGCCGTATGATCGTTGGCGACGTAGTCATCGAACTGAAACCGCACACCCTGGTCATTGTGCCAGCCAGACACCAAGTTCGTATCGAAGTCCCATCAGAGGATGCGCCAGCGCTCGAAATCCTGGATGGACGCGGAATGGCTTTTTCCTCGGAAACAGTACAAAGATTTGTGGCGGGCCGCGATGAGCCATGTACGATCCTGATCTGCGGTTATTTCCGCGCGATGTATGGCGCTTCAATGGATTTGTTCGCATCGCTCTCTGCGCCGATCGTTGAACAATTCGATGTATCCGATCAGCTCGACCACAAGCTGAAATCAGCGCTGAACGAACTAGTTGCGCAGGAAGTTGGGATGGGCGCGATGACAAGGTCGTTGCTGAAACAGGTGCTGGTGGTTCTTCTGCGGCGCTCATTACGCAGCGTCGACCTGTGGGTTGAGCGCTTTTCGATGTTCAGCGATCCGCGCATCGCCCGCGCGTTCGCCGATATGGTGACGCAGCCCGGCGCCCCGCATTCAATACAAAGTTTGTCGCAGAGCGCTTGCCTCAGCAGGTCGGCATTTATGTCGCATTTCACAAGTCTGTTTGGGCGCTCGCCAATGGAAGCCCTGCGGGAAATCCGCATGCGAAAGGCCGCCGCACTGCTTGCCAACGACAGCATGTCGATCGATCAGATCGCCCGCGCGGTAGGTTACGAAAGTCGCAGCAGTTTCCAGCGGGCTTTCCGCAAGGTCTATGGCAACAATCCTACCGAATATCGCGACAACGCATTAAGGATGCCTGATCAGCAACACGACGGTGGATAATCTTGGATTCACCGCAGCCCGACCACAGCGAACAATTGGCGAGCGTCGGTCCAGACCTGCTCTACCCGCCATCCATTGGCCGCCGCAAACGCGGCGAAGTCTTCCGGACTGTATTTCCGAGAACTTTCGGTATGGATGGATTCACCAGCCTCGAATTCATAGCTGAGAGAGTCAATGGTGACAGTCTGAGCCACCTGGCTGACAAGATGCATTTCCACCGCAGACTCGGCCTCGTTCCAGCGTGCAAAATGCCGGAAGCCGCGTAACGCAAAATCGCCGCCCAATTCACGGTTAATTCGCGCTAACACGTTGAGATTAAATTGCGCAGTGACTCCTTGCGCATCGTCATAAGCAGCCAACATCGTTTCTGTATCTTTTTTCAGATCGAAGCCGATGATAGCCACCCCGCCTGGCCCTACGTGCCGGCGCACGCGCTGCAGGAATACTCCGGCTTCGGCAACTGCGAAATTGCCGATAGTGGATCCCGGAAAGAACGCTACCCGGCGCCCATCCGGCAAATCGGCCGGTAGTTCAAAATCAACCGTGAAATCTGAAATTACTGGCTCAACCTGGAGTTCCGGAAAGCGTTGCCGAATGCGGGAAACAGTCTGTTGCAGGAATTCGCCAGCGATGTCGATGGGGATATATTGACGCGGCGCGCATAGCGCGGCAAGTAGCGTTTCGGTCTTGATACCGGCGCCCGCGCCATATTCAAGCAGCGTAGCGCCGTTGCCTGCAAAGTCGGCTATCGCCCTAGCGTTGGCCAGCAAGATCGCCGACTCGGTACGCGTCGGATAGTACTCCGGTAACTGCGTGATCGCCTCAAATAGTTCCGACCCAACGTTATCGTATAGCCATCGGCAAGGAAGGCTTTTTTGGCGATGAGAGAGTCCGGCGAGTACATCGACCCGGAAGGCATTCCGATGGCGACCGAGTGTTACTGTTTTATCGAACATGTCCATTTGGTTTGTCAATCCTGGTCTG
>JBJMVW010000073.1:0-16040 GCA_045810465.1 Massilia sp.
GACGCGGGAGCGTCGCGGGACAGCGCATTCCCACGCCGAGCGTGGGAACGAGAGAGGGTTACATGCCAGCGGACACGCTCATCGACCTGCGCAGCGACACCGTCACCAAACCGACCGAGGCGATGCGCGAGCGCATGCGCGCGGCCGGCGAAAAGCCGCGCTACGACGGCACCTGGCGCCCAGAGCCGGGCAAGGAACTGCCGGCGGTGCCGAGCGGCGTCAAGCCGGTGGTGCGCTTCAAGAACCCGCTCGACGGCGAGGTGACCTGGAACGATGTGGTCAAGGGCCCGATCACGATCTCCAACAAGGAGCTCGACGACCTGGTCATCGCGCGCCCGGACGGCACCCCGACCTATAACTTCTGCGTCGCGGTGGACGACTGGGACATGCGGATCACCCACGTGCTGCGCGGCGACGACCACGTGAACAACACGCCGCGCCAGATCAACATCCTGCGCGCGCTCGGCGCCCCGCTGCCGGAGTACGGCCACCTGCCGATGATCCTGGGGGCGGACGGCGAGAAGCTGTCCAAGCGCCACGGCGCGGTCAGCGTGATGGAGTACCCGGAGCGCGGCTACCTGCCGGAGGCGATGCTGAACTACCTGGCGCGGCTTGGCTGGAGCCACGGCGACGACGAGATCTTCCCGATGCAGCAGTTCTGCGAGTGGTTCGACCTCGACCACCTGACGCGCTCGCCGGCCCAGTTCAACGAAGAGAAGCTGGCGTGGCTGAACAACCACTACATGCGCGAGGCCGACAACGTGCGCCTGGCGAAGCTGGTGCTGCCGCGCATGGCGGCCGACGGCGCCGACTTCGAGCGGGCCCCGGCGCTGGAACCGGTGCTCGAGCTGATGAAGGAGCGCGCCCACACGATCAACGAACTGGCCGACGCGGCGATGCTGTTCTACCGCCAGCCGCGCCCGGATCCGGAGCTGCTGGCCAAGCACCTCACCGACGCCGTGCGCCCGGCGCTGCAGCAGTTCGCCGAACGGATCCAGGGCGTCGAGTGGGACAAGGCGGCGCTGTCCGCGATGATCAAGGAAGTGTTGGCCGCCAACGGCCTGAAGATGCCGCAACTGGCGATGCCGCTGCGCCTGGTCGTCACCGGCCAGCTGCAGACGCCGGCGATTGACGCAGTGCTCGAACTGTTCGGCCGCGAGCAGGTGCTGGCGCGATTGAAAAAGTTTATTTAATCGCTTGCGGGTATTTGCAGAATGCAAGACAGCCGCTATAATGCTGGCTCTTCTGCAGTACGGGGGTATAGCTCAGCTGGGAGAGCGCTTGCATGGCATGCAAGAGGTCAGCGGTTCGATCCCGCTTACCTCCACCAAAAGAAGAGAGTAGTACGGTAGTTCAGGGTCCCCATCGTCTAGAGGCCTAGGACATCACCCTTTCACGGTGAGTACCGGGGTTCGAATCCCCGTGGGGACGCCAGGTTTCGCAGTGCCAGCGGCGAAACGTGCGGTAGTAGAAGTGAGTGCAGTAAGCTATAATATTGCTTTCGTAGGGGGTATAGCTCAGCTGGGAGAGCGCTTGCATGGCATGCAAGAGGTCAGCGGTTCGATCCCGCTTACCTCCACCACGATCAAAAAGCAGTAGTCCAGGGTCCCCATCGTCTAGAGGCCTAGGACATCACCCTTTCACGGTGAGTACCGGGGTTCGAATCCCCGTGGGGACGCCAAGAATTTGGTAATGGCAGTAAAGTAGTTGACAGTTTTAGGTCCCCATCGTCTAGAGGCCTAGGACATCACCCTTTCACGGTGAGTACCGGGGTTCGAATCCCCGTGGGGACGCCAGTTAAAAACCGGAGCAGACCAACGCGCATGCGCGGAGAGGTGCTCCGGTTTTTCTTATTGCGCGGCGCATTTGCCGAGTCGTTCACATTGCCCATGAGTCGAGCCGTTTCCCTCGCTATCTTCTGCAAAGTCGTCGATAACTACGGCGACATCGGCATCTGCTGGCGTCTGGCGCGCCAGCTCGCGGGCGAGCATGGCGTGGCGGTGACGCTGTGGGTCGACGACTTGCACAGCTTCCGCCGCATCTGGCCCACCGTCGATGTCGACGCCGGGGTGCAGCAGCTCGCCGGAGTGACAGTGCGGCACTGGCGCGGCCAGGACGACGTGTTCGCGCCAGCCGATGTCGCCGATATCGTCATCGAGTTTTTCGGCGTCGACATTCCGCCGGGCTACATCGAGGCGATGGCCCAGCGCGAACCGCGCCCGGTGTGGCTGAACCTGGAGGGCCTGAGCGCGGAAGAGTGGGTGGAGGGCTGCCACACCCTGCCGTCGATGCACCCGCGCCTGAAGCTGACCAAGCATTTCTTCTTCCCCGGCTTCACCAGCAAGACCGGCGGCCTGCTGTGCGAGCTGGCGCTGGACGAGCAGCGCCGCCGGTTCCAGGCCGATCCGGCCGCGATGGCGCTGTTCCTCGGCCGCTTCGGCGTGACCTTGGACGAGATGGCGTCGCTGAAAGTGTCGCTGTTCTGCTACCCGGACGCGCCGGTCGCCGAGCTGTTCCATGCCTGGCAGGACCGGACGGCGCCGGTGTTGTGCCTGGTCCCGGAAGGCGTCGCCGCCGGTGCGGTGCAGGCCTTCCTGGGCGCGGAAGCGAAGGCCGGCGCGGCGGCAACCCGTGGCGCGCTGACCGTGCGCGTGTTGCCGTTCGTCCCGCAGACCGACTACGACCGGCTGCTGTGGGCGTGCGACCTTAACTTCGTGCGCGGCGAGGATTCGTTCGTGCGCGCGCAGTGGGCAGGCAAGCCATTCATCTGGCACATCTATCCGCAAGATGAAAACCTGCACCACAAAAAACTGCGTGCTTTCCTGCAGCGTTACGCCGGCGGCATGGAGGGCCTGATTGCTTTTTCCCTGTGCTGGAACGGCGCAAGGCCGGACCGGATGGAGGGGGCGGCCGACTGGCCTGTCCTCTGGCAGGCCTTGCAAGCCGAGATGCCGGCGCTCGCGTTGCGGGCCGAAGAATGGCGAAAGCAAATGTTGGAAAACGGCGACCTGGCAAGCAATCTGTTGAGCTTTGCCGGGTCACTTCGGTAGGCGTCGTGCCCAGAATCATGGTATGATGCTCGGTTACTGCAACTTTTTTTGATACCCATAATTCCTATGAAACCCGCAAAAGAAATCCGCGTCGGCAACATCATCATGGTCGATGAGAAGCCATTTATCGTGCTGCGTTCCGATGTCAACGGCTCGAGCCGCACGGGCTTCACCTACAAGTGGAAGATGAAAAATCTTCTGACCAACGCGCCGCTGGAAAACGTGTTCCGCGGCGACGACAAGTTCGACGTCGTGGTCCTCGACAAGAAGCCGGTGACCTACTCGTACTTCGCCGATCCGCTGTACGTCTTCATGGACGAAGAGTACAACCAGTTCGAAATCGAAGAAGAAAACCTCGGCGACGCGCTGCACTACCTGAAAGACGGCATGGAATGCGAAGCCGTGTTCTACGACGGCAAGGCAATCTCGGTCGAACTGCCGACCACCATCGCGCGCCAGGTGATCTACTCGGAGCCGGCGGTCAAGGGCAACACCTCGGGCAACGTGCTCAAGGAAGCCAAGATCGAAAACGCGATCGAAGCGCAGCAGCACATCGTCATGGTTCCGCTGTTCGTCAGCACCGACGACGTCATCGAGATCGACACCCGTACCAACGAGTACAAGCGCGTCGTGCGCAACTAATCACGCTGGACGCCGGCTGCGCCGGCTCCTTCGCAAAAAAGCACGCCAGGCTTCGCCTGCCGTGCTTTTTTTATTGTTGGCCGTTTTGCCTCCCGCGCGGCAGGCGTCTCGGTTACTATTTGCTTTCCATAGGACAACAAAAAGGGGAAGCATGGGGCGCAGAAAAAACAGTCTGGCAAATGAACTGGTCGGTTTGCCGTGGCAAGTCAGCGCCATCCTCGCGGTTGGCGCGTTTATCGGGGTGCGCTGGATACTGCCGGGATTTCTTCAGCAACGCCTGCTGCTTGGCCCCTTGGCTTCGGGTTGCGATCGTCTCTCGTGGATCGCGCTCTGTGGGTTTGGTTTTCTTGCCCTGCTTACTTTTGCGCGGGCAAAGATCGGGCCTGCCGGCGGCCCTCCGGCAGGCAAAGCGGTTGCGCCGCCGACGCCAACAAAATGGTCGATGGAGGCGCTGCGTGCGCTCGAGTGGAAGCGCTTTGAGCTCCTGTGCGCCTGGTACTACGAAGCGGTGGGCTTCAGCACCGCTACCCTGGAGGCTGGCCCTGACGGCGGGATCGACGTCAAGCTGTTCAAGATAGATCCATCCAAGCCTTTGGCCATCGTTCAATGCAAAGCATGGAATACTCATCAGGTGGGGGTCAAGGAGATCCGCGAGTTGCTGGGTGTGATGGCACATGAAAAGATACGCCGGGGCATCTTTATGACGACCGGCACCTATACAAAAGATGCGCTTGATTTCGGAGCAGCAAATCCGATCCAGTTGCTCGACGGGCCAGCATTCGAGAAAAAGATACTCGAGCTGCCGCCGGAAAAGCAGGAGGCCTTGCTCAAGCGCACATTCGAGGGCGACTACCGCACGCCGACCTGCGCCTCATGCGGGGTAAAGATGGTCGCGCGCCAGAGCCGCCGCGGCCCGTTCTGGGGTTGCCAACACTATCCGCGCTGCAAGACTACCTTGATGACTCCGCAACTGGAAGGTCATGAATGAGCGAAGATGTGGCGCAACTTCAAGCGAGGCTGACGAGCTTCTATCTGACTGCGTTGGAAGAGCTGCGTTGCTCCGGTGGCCTGCAGCCGGAAGAAATGGCGGTACTCTCTGCGCCATTCCTGTTGAACCTGCAAGCTGCGAAGGCCTACTTCGACGCGCCCACACGCATCATGTTCGTGGGACAGGAGACCAAGGGCTGGCTTTGCCGTCTCCCTGCAGTGCTGGAGAACCATGCGCTTGTCGACGATCTGCTTGCGCGCTACGCGACCGGCTTGCTCGCCAATCCGGGGCACTCCAGGTTTCTGCAGACCCGCCGCTATCTCGAGCAGCAGCTGGCCGGTGGCATCCCGGGCGCAGTAATCTGGAATAACTTGTTCAAGATGGACGTCTACCGTGGAAAGAAGCGGTCCCGGAATGCGCGGCGGTTTTCGGACACGCTCACCGAGTTCTCCGCCAAACTGTTCCGGTTTGAATTCGAGCTGCTGCGGCCGGATGTGGTGATTCTCGGGTGCAGCGCGACGCACGACGCGGTCATCAAAGAGGTGTTCGAGCAGCCGAAGCGAAAGACGGTGCTGGTACATGTTCCGCGGGCGCTCTGGCACTTCACCTATGGTCACACTGACTGTTTTCGCACCCTTCACCCGGCTGTAGGACGGTTTGGCAGGGGCCAGGCTGTCCAGGGTTACTACGAAACGATTATCGAAGCGGTCAGGGCGCGCCGGGCAAGCTCCTGACCGGTTCCGGATCCCAGTTCTCGGCGATATTGCTGCTATGCTATGTCCTTCAATCAAAGGAGGGGTGGCATGGATCGCAGGGATTTCGTACGACTCGGACTGGCCGCCGGCACCGTTGCCGGCGTCGCGCACACCGGCGCCGCAGCGGCAGCGCAGGCATCGGGCAGCAGCATCCTCGAAGCTGGCGCCGTCGAGCAGCAGGCGCAGATGCGTGCCGGCAAGCTCACCTCGCGCGCGCTGGTGTCGCAATACCTGGCGCGCATCGCCGCAGTCGACAAGGCCGGCCCGCGCCTGCATTCCGTGATCGAACTCAATCCCGACGCGCTGGAGATCGCGGCAAGCCTCGACCGTGAGCGCGCCGCCGGCAAGGTGCGCGGCCCGCTGCACGGCATCCCTGTCCTGCTCAAGGACAACATCGCGACCGGCGACAAGATGTGCACGACCGCGGGTTCGCTCGCGCTCGACGGCGTGCGCGCCAGCCGCGACGCCTTCGTCGCCGCCCGGCTGCGCGCGGCCGGCGCGGTCATCATCGGCAAGACCAACCTGTCGGAATGGGCCAATATGCGCTCGACCCATTCGATCAGCGGCTGGAGCGGGCGTGGCGGCCAGACCAGGAATCCGTACGCGCTCGACCGCAACACCAGCGGTTCGAGCTCCGGTTCGGGCGCCGCGATTGCGGCCAGCCTCGCGACGCTGGCGGTCGGCACCGAGACCGACGGCTCGATCGTGTCGCCGTCCTCGACCTGCGGCATCGTCGGCATCAAGCCGACGCTTGGGCTGGTCAGCCGCAGCGGCAACATCCCGATCGCGGCTTCGCAAGATACGGCCGGCCCGATGACGCGCAGCGTCGCCGACGCCGCCTTGCTGCTGGCCGCGATGGCCGGCGTCGACGGCGCCGATCCGGCAACCAAAGACAGCCGCGCGTCCGACTACGCCGCCGCGCTGCGCAAGGACGGCCTGCAAGGCAAGCGCATCGGCGTGGCCCGCAATTTCTTCGGCAGTAACGACGCGGTCGACGCGATCATCGAGAAAGAGCTGGCGGTGCTCAAGGCGCAGGGCGCGACGCTGGTTGACGTCAAGGTGCCGAACATCGACAAGTACGGCGACAGCGAAACCGACGTGCTGCTCCACGAATTCAAGCCTGGCCTGGCCGCTTACCTTGCTGGCTACGCCCCGCACGCACAGGTCAAGGGCATGGCCGACGTCATCGCGTTCAACGACAAGCACGCCGGGCGCGAGATGCCGTACTTCGCGCAGGAGCACCTGGTGGCGGCCGAGGCCAAGCCCGGGCTCGATGCGCGCGAATACAAGGAGGCGCTGGCAAATAACCAGCGTTATTCGCGCGAGGAGGGCATCGACAAGGTGATGAAGGAGCACAAGCTCGATGCGCTGGTGGCGCCGACCGGCGGCCCGGCGTGGCTGACTGATTACGTCAACGGCGACCATTACGGCGGCAGCTTTTCGTCGCCTGCAGCGGTGGCTGGCTACCCGCACATCACGGTGCCGGCGGGGTACACGCGCGGGCTGCCGGTCGGCCTGTCGTTTGTCGGCGGCGCCTACAGCGAGGCGACGCTGATCGCCATGGCCTATGCGTACGAGCAGGCGACGCTGCACCGCCGCGCGCCGACGTTCCCGGCGTCGGTCAACGTCAAGCTGTAATTACTTTTCCTTTTTAGCCTTCGCAAACACCGGCCCCCACAGCGGGTGGCCGTGTTCGCCCGGCTCCAGGTCGAACGACGGATCGAGGCGCAGCGCTTTTTCGAACGACTGCCTGCACTGCACGGGGCGCGAGGTCACGCAGTAACTGAAGGCGGTGTATTTGAGCGCCGTGACGCGGGTGCCCACCGAGGCGCCGGCGATGTCGTTCGAGGACAGGCGCCGGATCGCGCCGTTGAAATCGCCCTCGTTGTACATGGCGATGCCGTCGCGCAGGGCGGCAGGCGTGCGGCTTGCGGCGGCCGGGCGATGGGCCGGCTTGCTGTCGCCGAAAAACGGCATCTGCGCGCAGCCGGCGAGGATGCCCGCCGCGAGTACGCCGCCGAGCAGGGAAACAGGACGCTTGATTACAGTGATGCGGGTCATGTGGTCAAGCCTTATCGGGACCGGTTCGAGAAATTGTGGACGATCTTGCCTGTCGCGCTGCGGCCGGCGTAGATCCTTAGCACCCGGTCCCGGTAGTTCGGGTTCACGATGCGCACCGTGTGCGGCCCGGCCGGCAGCGCCAGGCGCTTGAGCGGCGGGCTGACCCCGTACGCCTGTCCATCCACGTACACCGTGCCCCACGGCCTGATCGCCAGTTTGTAAGTGGTGAAAGGCCCAGGCGCCGGCGCGGCTTGCGGTACCGGCTGCGCGGCAGCGGGCGCCTGCGCCGGAGCCGGCTGGACGGCCAGCGGCACGGCGGGCGGCAGGGCCGGCGCGGCGGCCGGGGCAGGCGGCGCGGTGGGCAAACCGCTTGCAGGCATCGCAGGCGCGGGCTGCGCAGGCTTTGGCGCGACGACCATCGTTTCGTTCGGGGCGAGGCCCCTCGCGGCACGTTCGGCCGGTGGCAGCGAGAGCGCCACCACGTCGCCGGAGTCGGTCCCGCGCAGCAGCGCGAGCAGCCCGATGAGGGCCGCCAGCAGCACGCAGGCCGCGCCGCCGATCAGCACCCAGCGCTGCAGGCGCCCCAGCGGCGCGCGATGGCGCGAGCTACCGGCTATTTCGGCGAATTCGGGTGCGGCGGCCGGCGCGGCAAATTGCGGCGTGTTGTGTTGCGGCGTGAATTGCGGCGGCGTTGCGGGCACGGCCGGGCCGAGCGACACGATGCCCAGCAGGTTGCGCAGTTCGTCGATGGTCTGGGGCCGTTCGCCCGGGTCGCCCGCCAGGCATTTGTCGATCGCGCCGACCAGCGAGTCGCTGAAGCCGTCGAGCCGGCGCGGCACCAGCGGCCGGGCTGGCGGCCATTCCCGGGTGATGGCGTAATGGACGACGCTGGCCAGCGCATGCAGGTCGTCCGCCTGGCCCTGGCCGTCGGTCGGCAGCTGCGAGGGCAGCAGGAGCGGCTCGCCGTTCTCCTGGAATACCACGGTGTCGGGCGTGATCGCGCGGTGCGGCATCTGCATCGAATACTGCGTTTCGAGCGACTGCAGCAGCTGGCGGAAGATCTTGCGGCAGAACGCCTCGTTGACCAGCTCGTGACTGTGTTCGACCACGTCCCTGACGGTCCGGCCCTGGCCCTGCTGCGCGTGCGTCGCGATAGTGCTCGTCATCATGGCAAATCCGCCGGGCGACAGCGCATGAAGCGCCTGCGCGAGTACCGGCTCAGCATTAATCTCTTGTAAATAATGCCAGATTTGTAGCAAGCGCGTCGGTTAGGAAGTCAACAGTGCGCGCCTATTCGCCTTCGCCCGACGTCGTCCTCGCGTACGCGGGGACCCATGCAGAGCAGGCTAAGCAAACTCAGCATGGGGCCCCGCTTCCGCGAGGACGACGTTGCTTTGGTGCGCGGCTGGACCTCGAGGTTTATTCCGACGCTAGCACGTCATTCCCGCGGAGGCGGGAATCCATGCTGAGCTTGCTTAGCTGATTCAGCATGGGTCCCCGCTTGCGCGAGGACGACGTTGCTTTGGTGCGCGGCTAGACCTCGAGGAAACGCATCTTGAAGTTGCGGCCCTTGATGCTGCCGAAGTCGGGGCCCAGCGGGTTGCCTGCGCTCAAGCGTGCGAAGGCCTGGCCGGCCGCGCGCCGGTCCAGCGCGACGTAGCTGGTGAATTCGGTGATCGTGATCTTGCCGACCTGTTCCTTGGTGAGGCCGGCGTCGCCGGTCAGCGCGCCCAGCAGGTCGCCCGGGCGCAGCTTGGCCTTCTTGCCGCCGGCGATGGCCAGCGTGACCATCGGCGCCGGCGCGGCCGGTTCACTGTGCTCGCCCAGTTCGTCGAGCTTGTGCCACTCGACCGTCGTGTCCTGGTATTGCTCGATCAGGCGCACCCACTTCTTTTCGTTGGGCGCGCACAGCGACAGCGCCAGCCCGGTCTCGCCGCCACGCCCGGTGCGGCCGATGCGGTGCACGTGCACCTCGGCGTCCTTCGAGACGTCGACGTTGATTACCGCTTCGAGATTGGCGATGTCGAGCCCGCGCGCGGCGACGTCGGTGGCCACCAGTACCGAGCAGCTGCGGTTCGCGAACAGCACCAATATCTCGTCGCGTTCGCGCTGTTCCAGTTCGCCGTACAGCGCGAGCGCCGAAAAGCCCTGTTCGCGCAGGCTGTCCGCCAGCTCGCGGCAGTGCGCCTTGGTGTTACAGAAGGCCAGTGTCGATACCGGCCGGTAGTGCTTGAGCAGGCGCGCCACTGCCGCGTCGCGCTCGCCGGTGTCGACCTCGTAAAAGCGTTGTTCGATCTGTCCGGCGTCGTGCTGCGCTTCGACTGCGACCTCGAGCGGATCGCGCAGGAACAGCGCGGTCGCGTGGCGGATATCGTCGGGATAGGTCGCCGAAAACAGCAGCGTCTGGCGGCGCGCCGGGCAGGCGCTGACGATGCCGGCGATCTCGTCGTAAAAGCCCATGTCGGTCATGCGGTCGGCTTCGTCGAGCACCAGCGTCTGCACGCGCGACAGGTCGAGGGTGGCGCGCCCGAGGTGATCGCGGATGCGCCCCGGCGTGCCGACCACGATGTGGGCGCCATGTTCGAGCGAGGCCATTTGCGGACGCATCGCGACGCCGCCGGTCAGGGTCAGGATCTTCACGTTGCCGACCCCGCGCGCCAGGCGCCGCAGCTCATTGGCGACCTGGTCGGCCAGTTCGCGCGTGGGGCACAGCACCAGCCCCTGCACCGCGAACCACGCCGGGTTCAGCTTGTGCAGCAGGCCGATCCCGAACGCGGCGGTCTTGCCGCTGCCGGTCTTGGCCTGCGCGATCAGGTCGCGGCCCTCCAGCACCGCCGGCAGGCTCGCGGCCTGGATCGGCGTCATCTGGTGGTAGCCCAGCGTGGACAGGTTGGCGAGGAAGGGCGCCGCCAGCGGCAGCGCGGAGAAGGAAGTGTGCATGAGGCTCCAGCCGGTCAGGCCGGCGCCCAGACAGGCAGGCCGGTCAGGTCAAGGTTATCGTCGCGGTGCCAGACCGGCAGGCCGCTGGCGTCAGTATCTTCGAGCAGTTGCAGCTGCTCCTGTTTCAGCGTGGCCTTGCGCGGGCGCGGGACGCTGGGCTTCGGTTCGGCGGCGACTGCGGGAGGCGGCGCCGCCAACTCGAAGCCAGGCAGGTCGAACGTCGCGTTGTCTTTTTTGTCTCTCATGTCGCTTCGCTGCCGTAAAAAACAAAAGCCCGGCTGCAAGAGTCGGGCTCGTTTCGTACCGGTATTTGGTTGCGGGGACAGGATTTGAACCTGTGACCTTCGGGTTATGAGCCCGACGAGCTGCCAGACTGCTCCACCCCGCGTCTGTAGATCGATTGTACCGCGATACGCGCGTTGACGCAATGTCAGCCGCGGCGCAGGCGCCACAGCGACGTCACCTCGAGCGCGCGCGCCGCGTGCAGCGGGTCGGACGGATCGGATGCTTTCGGATGGGTCGGGCGTGCGTCGATGCGCCCGGCGACCTCGAGCCCGGCCGCGCCGATCCAGCCGAGCAGCTGCTCGCGCGTGCGCAGGCCAAGGTGTTCGGCCAGGCTTGACAGGATCAGCCAGCCTTCGCCGCCATCCTCGAGGTGCGCGGGCAGGCCGGCGATGAAGCCCTTGAGCATGCGGCTGTCCGGGTCGTAGATCGCGTGTTCGATCGACGAGCTGGGTTTGCCGGGCAGCCAGGGCGGATTGCAGACCACCAGCGGCGCGCGGCCGTCGGGGAACAGGTCGGCCTGCACCACCTCGACCTGGCGCGACAGGCCAAGCCGCTCGAGGTTCGCGTGCGCGCAGGCCAGCGCGCGCTGGTCCATGTCGGTCGCGACCACGCGCGCCACGCCGCGCCGCGCCAGCACCGCCGCCAGCACGCCGGTGCCGGCGCCGATGTCGAACGCCAGCGTCGCGCCAGGCGGCAGCGGCGCCTGCGCCACCAGGTCCACGTATTCGCCGCGCACCGGCGAGAACACGCCGTAATAAGGATGGATGCGTGCACCCAGCGCCGGGATCTCGACGCCTTTGCGGCGCCACTCGTGCGCGCCGATCAGGCCGAGCAGTTCGCGCAGCGAGGTCACGAACGGCTGCTGGTACGGCCCGTAGGCTTCGCGGCAGGCGTCGGCGACGTCGGGTGCGCGCCGCAGCGGGATCGTGTAGCCGTCGCCGAACGGGATCAGCAGCATCGCCAGCGTACGTGCGCGCTGCAGCTGGGCCAGGCGATGGCGATGGAACTGTTCGGTGAGCGTGGCCTCGGGCTTCGCGGCCTTCGCGCGTTTGGCGCGGCCGCCCTTGTGCTCGACGCGGCGGGCCAGCGCCTGCAGCAGCTGGCGCGCGTTCTGGAAGTCGCCGCGCCACAGCAGCGCGGTGCCTTCGAGCGCGAGGTGGTACGCGGTGTCGGCCGCCATCGTGTCGTCGGCCAGCACGACCTTTTTCGGCGCCGCCATGCCGCTTTCGGAATGCCAGCGCGCCGAATGCTCCTCGCCGTCCTCGATCCAGCTGATGCGTGCGTCGGCCGTCATCAGTGGTGGTGCTGCCAGTTGCCGTCGCTCGATTCGAGGTAGGACTTGACCGCGTCGGGATTGCCGGTGGCGTGGCGTTTCACTTCGCCGCAGTCGCAGATCCCCTGGTACGGCTGGATGTGCGAGCAGGCCGAGACTTTTTGCAGGAAGACCTTGACCGGTTTGGCGCAGTTGGCGCACTTGAAGGTCAGGATGCGGGCGGGTTTGAACATGATCGAACGATCCGGGATTAACGGTGAAGGGGCGTCATTTTAGCACCGGCGGAGTCAACCCCGGAACGCGGGGCGCGTTATAAGGGCGAACGCAGGAATGGAGGCAGCCATGTGCAGCAATACCCAACCCAGCAAGGAAAGCGTGCGGCGCTGGCTGCACGACGAACTGCGCCAGCGCCGGCCGCCGCCAGCGCCCGAGCAGATCCGGCGCGACGTCGGCTGGCCGGCGCCGCGCGCCCCCCGTTCCTGAGCCGCACTGTTGTGTTCGCAACATATTTCGAGGCCGATCAAGCTTGTGATGCAGAATTGTCACTAAAATGGCCGGATGAACGATTTGATCCTTTCGGCCGGCGCCGCCCGCGCCGTGCACCTGGCGGCGCAGGGCATGCTGCAGCCGCGCCGGCGCAAGGCCACGCAGGGCGACGTGCTGGACGCCATTCGCCGCATGGGCATGCTCCAGATCGACACCATCAGCGTGGTCGCGCGCAGCCCATATTTCGTGCTGTGGAGCCGCCTCGGCGACTATGATCCGGCCTGGCTCGACCAGCTGCTGGCCGCGGGCCAGCTGTTCGAATACTGGGCGCATGAGGCCTGCTTCCTGCCGATCGAAGATTATGGCCTGTACCGCCACCGCATGCTCGACCCGGAGGCGATGGGCTGGAAATACCCGGCCGCCTGGATGCGCGAGCGCGCCGACGACGTGGCGCAGGTGCTGGCGCACATCAGCGCCAACGGGCCGGCCCGCTCGTCCGATTTCGAACGCAGCGACGGCAAGGCCGGAGGCTGGTGGGAATGGAAGCCCGAGAAGCGCTCGCTCGAAGTGCTGTTCACGTCCGGCGCGCTGATGATCGCGCGCCGCCATAACTTCCAGCGCGTGTACGACCTGGCCGAGCGCGTGCACCCGGCGTGGGACGACAGCCAGCTGCCGCCGCACGCCGACGTCCAGCGCCAGTTCGCGCTGCGCGCGGTGCGGGCGCTGGGCGTGGCGAAAGCGGCCTGGATCCCCGACTACCACCGCACGCGCCGCCCGCACGTCGACCCGGCCGCGCTGGCGGACGAGGGCTTGCTGGTCCCGGTCCGCGTCGAGGGCTGGAGCGAGCCGGCGTACATCCACCCCGACCATCTGGACACGGCGCGCCGCGCGGCCGCCGGCGGCCTGCCGGCCACGCTCACCACCTTGCTGTCGCCGTTCGACCCGATCGTCTGGGACCGCCGGCGCGCGCTCGAACTGTTCGATTTCGACTACCGCCTCGAATGCTATACGCCCGCCGCCAGGCGCCGCTATGGTTACTTTACGCTGCCGATCCTGCGCCGCGGGCAGCTCGTCGGCCGCGTCGACGCCAAGGCGCATCGGCGCGCCGGGGTGTTCGAGCTCAAGTCGGTGATGCTCGAACCCGGCGTGCGCGCCAGCGAACGCTTCACGCGCGACGTCGCCGCGGCGCTGCTGCGGTGCGCGCGCTGGCACGGCTGCCCCGGCGTCAGCCTGGGCGCCGCCACCCCGCATGAATTCGGCGCCCGGCTTGGCGCCGCCCTCGATGAAGGTCCCGCATCCGAAAGGAAGGCAGCATGAACCTGCCCGCAGCACCGCGCGAACTGGTCGGCGTCGACGGCCAGCCGTGCTTTGGCCGTTACCGTGGCGTCACCGGCGCCTACGCCTGGCATGCGCTGGCGGCGCCGTTCCAGCGCGGCGCCCTGCAGCGCCGGCTGCGCCACAAGCGCTGGCATTTCGTCGCGCTCGCCACCGACGAGCTGTTCTGCGGGATCGCGATCGTCGACGTCGGCTGGGGCTACAGCGCCTTCGCCTATGCCTTCGACCGGGTCCGGCGCGAGGTGGTCGCGGCCGCCTCGCCGATGGGGCTGCCCGGGGCGTCGGCCCAGGTCGGGATCAACGCCTGCGCGCCGTGCCACTTCCGGCAGCGCGGCTTCCACGCTCAGCTCAAGCCGCACGGGCAGGGCGGCTACCTGCTGTCGCTGAACGCGGGCAGGTTCAGGATCGAGGCCGAGTACCGCGGCAAGTCGCAGCGCCTGCTGGCGGTCGGCCCGGTGGCCGACGGCGGCTCGGTGCATGCGACCCAAAAGTCGACTGCGCTGCGCCTGTTCGGTTGCGCCGAGGTGGACGGGCGCCGCTACCCGCTCGACGGGGGCGTGGCCTGCTTCGATTATTCCAACGGCCTGCTCGGGCGCAGCAGCGACTGGCGCTGGGTCGCGGCCCACAGCCGCGACATCGGCATCAACCTGGCGGCCGGCCATTTCGGCGGCAACGAGAACGCGCTGTGGGTGGATGGGACCATCGTCCCGCTCGGGGCGGCGCGTTTCGAGGCCGAGCAGGCGGGCCCGTTGTCGGCGTGGCGCGTGCGCACCGACGACGGCCTGGTCGACCTGCGCTTTACCCCCGAGGGCGCGCGCCGCGACGACAAGCAGCTGCTCGTCGCCAGCAGCCGCATGACGCAGCAGGTCGGTACCTTCGACGGCTGGGTCAAGGCCGCGGCGGGCGCGCCGGCGCGCGCGGTGGCGCGCCTGACCGGCCTGACCGAGGACTACCGGGCGCGCTGGTGAAATCTCAATCGAGCGTCTCGCGGTAGCGGCTCAGCGCAAGCGCCCCGGCGACCAGCATGAACAGCGCGATCGGCCACAGGTTGGGCGCGATCTGCGCCAGGTCGTTCCCCTTCAACAGGATGCCGCGCACCACGCGCAGGAAGTGGGTCAGCGGCAGCGCCTCGCCCAGCACCTGCGCCCAGCGCGGCATGCCGCGGAACGGGAACATGAAGCCCGACAGCAGGATCGACGGCAGGAAGAAGAAAAACGTCAGCTGCATCGCCTGCAGCTGGTTTTTCGCCAGCGTCGAAAAGGTGAAGCCGACCGCCAGGTTGGCCGCGATGAACAGGATCAGTGCGGCCGACAGCAGCGCCAGGCTGCCGAGCATCGGCACGTCGAACAGCAGGCGCGCCGCCAGCAGGATCAGGCAAACCTGCAGGTAGCCCAGCAAAATATAAGGCAGGATCTTGCCGATCATGACCTCGGCCGGGCGCGCCGGCGTGGCCAGCAGGTTCTCCATCGTGCCGCGCTCGATCTCGCGCGTGACCGCGAGCGACGTCATCATCACCATCGTCATCGTCAGGATCACCCCGATCAGGCCCGGCACGATGTTGTAGCGCGCCAGCGCTTCCGGGTTGTAGCGGCGCTGGATCCGGACCTCGAAGGCCGGGACCCCGGGGCGCAACGGGGCCAGCGGGCCGGTAAGCTCGCGCGCCTGGACCTGGCGCGCGATCGGGTCGAGCGCGGCCAGCGCATTGCCGGCCGCCGAAGGGTCGGTGGCGTCGGCCGCCAGCAGCAGCGCCGGGCGCTCGCCGCGTTCGACGCGGCGTCCGAAGCCGGCCGGGATCACCAGCAAAAACTGGACCTCGCCGCGCGCCAGCAGGCGGTCCCCTTCGCGTTCGCCGGCCGGCTGCGCCGCCAGCCGGAAAAAGCGCGAGTTCTGCAGCCCGGCGACAAAGCTGCGCGCGATCTGGCTGTCGTCGGCGAGCACCACCGCCAGCGGCAGCTGGCGCGGGTCGGTGTTGATCGCGTAGCCGAACAGGACCAGCTGCATGATCGGCACCGCCACCAGCATCGCGAAGGTCAGGCGGTCGCGCCGCATCTGGCGCAATTCCTTGACCAGGATCGCCAGCACCCGCGTGGCCGACAGGCCCGGCCAGCGCATCTCAGGCGCCTCCCGGCGCGGCGCTGGAAGCGTCTTGCATCAGCACGATGAAGACGTCCTCGAGGTTGGCCTCGGACGGCGCCACCGCCAGGCCGCGCGGCGCCAGCAGCGGC
>JBJMVW010000074.1:0-39807 GCA_045810465.1 Massilia sp.
GCCGGCAATCCGGTGAAGGACGTCACGATCAGCGCCGCGGTCTGGGCGACCGCCTACCGCACCGGTAGCCAGGGCTGGTTCCCGGATGACTCCACCAGCCCGGATTCGAAGGGGCGCTGGCAGATCAAGGGCGGGACCACCTGCGACAACGAGGACATCCAGCGCAAGGGGCTGTTCGAGAACGCGTTCGACCGCAATGGCAACGGCCTGCTGGACCCGGGAATTCCGCTGTCAGCGAGCTCGAGCGGCAAGACCGACGCGCTTGGCATGGCAGTGGTCGCGCTGCGCTATCCGCGCGACCGCGCCCGCTGGGTGCAGGCCGAACTGACCGTGACCGGGACCGTCGCCGGCACCGAATCGCTGGCACGCAGCACGTTCTGGCTGTCCGGCCTGGCCTCGGATTACGTCAACCGCGATGTTGCGCCGCCTGGCTTGCTGAGCCCGTACGGCCAGGGCACCACCTGCTTCGCCGTCGACTGAAACGGAGCCCGGCCAGCCGCAGGCGCGCTTGCAACGCGTCTGCGGCCGGTTCGGTTAGCGGAGTTTCTGTTTGACCTGCGTCAAGCGGCCCGCCCCGCTCCAATCGTGCCGCGGCCCGCCCCGCTATAGTCGTCGCTAGTTCCGAGCCCACCCCGGGAGAGCGCGATGAGCGGCGTCACCACTGGCAAGAGCCCCGATTACGTCCACGGCGAGGGCGAGCACGTCCACCCCCACGGCTGGCGGCGCTGGCTGTACGCCACCAACCACAAGGACATCGGCACGCTCTACCTGTGGTTCGCACTGGTCATGTTCATGATCGGGGGCGTGCTGGCGCTGCTGATCCGGCTCGAGTTGTTCCAGCCCGGGCTGCAGTTCTTCCAGCCCGAGCTGTACAACCAGTTCGTCAGCCTGCATGGCCTGATCATGGTGTTCGGCGCCATCATGCCGTCCTTCGTCGGCTTCGCCAACTGGATGGTGCCGCTGCTGGTCGGCGCGTCCGACATGGCGTTCGCGCGCATGAACAATTTCTCGTTCTGGCTGTTGCCGCCGGCCGCCGTGCTGCTGGTCGGCTCGTTCTTCACCGGCAGCGGCGCCGCCGCGTCCGGCTGGACCATGTACGCGCCGCTGTCGACCCAGATGGGGATCGGCATGGACATGACGATCTTCGCGATCCACCTGATGGGTGCGTCGTCGATCATGGGCGCGATCAACATCATCACCACCATCCTGAACATGCGCGCGCCCGGCATGGCGCTGATGAAAATGCCGATGTTCTGCTGGACCTGGCTGGTCACGGCTTACCTGCTGATCGCCGTGATGCCGGTGCTGGCCACCGCGGTCACGATGCTGCTGACCGACCGCCACTTCGGCACCACCTTCTTCAATGCGGCCGGCGGCGGCGACCCGGTCATGTTCCAGCACATCTTCTGGTTCTTCGGCCATCCGGAGGTGTACATCATGATCCTGCCCGGGTTCGGCATCATCTCGCATGTGATCCCGGCGTTTTCGCGCAAGCCGCTGTTCGGCTACGCATCGATGGTGTACGCCACCGCCGCGATCGCGATCCTGTCGTTCATCGTCTGGGCACACCACATGTTTACCACCGGCATGCCGGTCACCGCGCAGCTGTTCTTCATGTACGCGACGATGCTGATCGCGGTGCCGACCGGGGTCAAGGTGTTCAACTGGGTCGCGACGATGTGGCGCGGATCGATCAGCCTCGAAGCCCCGATGCTGTTCGCGGTCGGCTTCATCTGGGTGTTCACGATCGGCGGTTTTTCCGGCCTGCTGTTGTCGGTCGCGCCGATCGACATCCAGGTCCAGGACACCTATTACGTGGTCGCGCACTTCCACTACGTGCTGGTGGCCGGCTCGCTGTTCGCCATATTTGCCGGCTACTACTACTGGGTGCCCAAGTGGACCGGCCACATGTACAACGAAAAGCGCGGCCGCTTCCATTTCTGGAATTCGCTGATCTGGGTGAATGTGACCTTCTTCCCGATGCACTTCCTCGGCCTCGCCGGCATGCCGCGCCGCTACGCCGACTATCCGGCCCAGTTCACCGACTGGCACGTGCTGACCTCGGCTGGCGCCTTCCTGTTCGGGCTGAGCCAGGTGTACTGGCTGTTCTTCATCGTGATCCCGAACATTCGCGGCGGCGACAAGGCGCCGGCCAAGCCGTGGGACGGCGCCGAGGGGCTGGAGTGGACGATCCCAAGTCCAGCCCCGTTCCACACCTTCGAGACCCCGCCCGTGGTCAAGTAGCATGCGGTATGAAACACGAATGGCTAATGAAGCGCAACTGCTCGCTGGCGCCGCGCCAGTTGGCGCTCGCCTACGTCGTGTTGTGTAGCGGCGCGTTCGGCATCGCGCTGTTCTTCGTCCTGCAGGGCATCTGGTTCGTGTTCGCGTTCGCCCTGGTCGAGATGGCCGGCATTGCCTGCGCGCTGCTCAATTACGCGCGCCATGCACTCGACCACGAGCACATCACGCTGTACGACGGCTGCCTGCTGGTGGAACGGGTGCAGGCCGGGCAGCTCCAGCAGGTGCGCCTCGACCCCAGCTGGACCCGCATCGCCTTGCCGGACAACCGGCGCCGCAGCCTGATCCAGCTCGAGTCGCGCGGCGTCAAGGTCGAAGTCGGCAGTTTCGTCAGCGACGCCATCCGCCAGCAGGTCGCGCAGGAACTGCGGCGCGAGCTGCGCGGCAACTCCTACCTGGCCTGAGCGCGCACCGGTGTGCGCCGTGCCTCCCCTGCCACACCGCAATCCGCCTTGTAAGCGGCCTCTTACACGCGCACGGCGGCGCAACCGATGTTGCCTTGCTTGCATGTTTTAGATAATCGGTCATTCCGTTTTTTGCCGTGCCGCCGCAGCACGGCCGCAGATCGAAAGGCAGGCAATGAGTAACACTGAACAACAAGGCACGGTAGTCGTCCATGGCGGCGTCGGCGGCTCCACCGACTACCAGGACGGCTGCGAACGGGCAGCGCGCCGCGCGCTCGAACGGCTGCGCCAGGGCGGCGACGCCCTCGATGCCGCCGTCTCCGCCGTCGTGGTGCTCGAAGAGGACGGCCGCTTCAACGCCGGCAGCGGCGCTGCCCTGGGCCTGGACGGCGAAACCATCGAGATGGACGCCTCGATCATGGACACGCGCGGACGCCTCGGGGCGATCGCGGCCGTGCGCAACGTCAAGAACCCTGTGCTGCTGGCGCGCGCCATCGCCGACACGCCGCACGTGCTGCTGGCCGGCGAAGGCGCCGAGCGCCTCGCGCGCGCCTTGGAGTTGCCGCTGCATCCGGGCGCCGGCGCACGCCAGCGCGAGGAGCATCGCAAGATCCTGCAGCAATTGGCCGGCTCGGTGCCGGCCATGCCCGGCGTCGACAACCGCCTGTTCGAGCGCTTCTGGAACTACAAGACCCCGCTGCAGCTGCCGCCGGGCGCCGCCTGCGACACCGTGGGCGCGGTCGTGCGCGACGCCGAAGGCCACTTCGCCGTCGCCGGCTCGACCGGCGGCTCGGCGCCGTCGCTGCTCGGCCGCGTCGGCGACACCCCGATCATCGGCAGCGGCTTTTACGCCGGCCCCGAAGGCGCGGTGGCCGCGACCGGCATCGGCGAACACATCATGCGCCACATGCTGGCGCGCACCGTCTATCAGTGGATCGCCGACGGCGTGCCGCTGCAACAGGCGCTGCAGCGCGGCGTCGACCTGATCGACAAGGACGTCGACGTCGGCCTGATCGCGGTCAGCCGCCGCGAGGCTGGCAGCTGCAGCAACAAGGACATGCCCCAGGCAAGGATGAGCAACGAATGAAGACCGAACCGCACACGACGGCGCGCCACGGCCACCTCGTGATCATCGGCGGCGGCGAGGACCGCAAGGACGACAAGCAGATCCTGGCGCGCTTCGTCGAACTGGCCGGCGGCCCGGGCGCGAAGGTGGTGGTGATCACCGCCGCCAGCCAGATCGCTGCCGAGATGTGGGAGATGTACGACAGGGCCTTCGACGACCTCGGCGTCAAGCGCCGCGTGCACCTCGACCTGCACAGCCGGCAGCAGGCCAACGACGAGGACCACATCCGCGACCTGCTCGATGCCGACGGCATCTTCATGACCGGCGGCGACCAGAAACGCCTGCTGGCGCTGATCGGCGGCACCGCACTCGACGCCGAGATGCACACCGCGCTCAAGCTGCGCGGCGCCTGCATCGGCGGCACCAGCGCCGGCGCCTCGGCGATGTCGGGCCACATGCTGGCCCAGGGCCGCGCCCAACTGCAGCCCGAGAAAGGCCTGGTCAGCCTCGGCGCCGGCCTCGGCTTCCTGCACAAGGTCGTCATCGACCAGCACTTCTCCGAGCGCCAGCGCCTGTCGCGCCTGCTGTCGGTGGTGGCGCAGAACCCCTACCTGCTCGGCATCGGCATCGACGAGGACACCGCGCTGGTGGTCGAACGCGGGGTCGGCATTGAAGTCGTGGGCGAAGGCGCCGTGACGATTGTCGACGGCCGCACCATGCTGACCAACGTGGCCGACATCGCCGAGCGCGACACGCCCGAACTGATCGACGTGCGGCTGCACCTGCTCCCGGCGGGCAGCAAATACCGGCTGCCGGGAGACGGCGAGGACCCGGGCAGCCGCCTGCCGTCGCCGCTGCTTCACTTTCTGGAAAACGTAACGAAACGGAATCCGATCTCATGAGACTCAAAGAAAAACGCTTCCTGCGCGGCCCCAACCTGTACGCGGCTACGCCCTGCCTGCTCGCGGTGATCGACCCGGCCGCCGGCGATCCCGCCAAGGTGCCCGGCTTCGGCGCGCGCCTGCTGGTGCTGCTGCCTGCCCTGCCCCGCGAAGCCTCCGCGCGCCTGCTCGACAGCGCCTCCCATGCCGAAGCCGTGGAACCGGTGACGATGGAACTGCAGCGCCTGGCCGGCGCACCCGCCAGCTTCAGCCGGACGGTCGCCGCCGGCGCGCTGCTGCGTGTCGTGTGCGGCTACACCTGCGAACAGGTGGCCCGCGCCGCCCTGCGCACCGCGATCGACCTGATCGAGGCGCTGGCGCGCGGCGACGACTTCGACCTCGACAGCGCGCTGGCCGCGCTGCGCGACGCCGCCGCGCGTTACGCGATCGGCACCAGCACCGGAGCGGTACTGGCGGCGGCGCACAAGCGCGGCATCCCGAGCCTGCGCATCACCGACGACGCGAACCTGTTCCAGCTGGGCTGGGGCAGCCGCCAGAAGCGCCTGCAGGCGACCGTCACCGGCGCCACCAACTCGATCGCGGTCAGCATCGCCAGCGACAAGCAGCTGACCAAGACCCTGCTCGACCAGGCCGGCGTACCGGTGCCGGCCGGCTCCACCGTGACCACCGAAGAGCAGGCCCAGCGCGTCGCGCGCCGCCTCGGCTGCGCGGTCACGATCAAGCCGCTCGACGCCAACCAGGGCAAGGGCGTGACCACCGTCTGCAGCACGCCCGGGGAAGTCCGGCGCGCGTTCGAGCATGCGCGCAGCTACAGCCGCCACGTGATCGTCGAACAGTACCTGCGCGGACGCGACTACCGGGTGCTGGTCACCGGCGCCAAGGTCGCCGCCGCTTCCTGGCGCCGTCCGCCATGCGTCACCGGCGACGGCTTCTCCACTGTGCGCGAGCTGGTCGAGGTCGAGAACCGCAACCCGGCGCGCGGCGCGGGCCACACCAACATCCTGACCAGGATCCCGATGGACGACCTGGCCGCACAAGTACTGGCCAGGCAGGGCTACAGCTTCGATTCGGTGCTGCCGTCGGGCGCCAGCGCCGACCTGCGCGGCAACGCCAACCTGTCGACCGGCGGCACGGCGGAGGACGTGACCGACCTGCTGCCGCAGGAAACGCGCGACATCTGCATCCGCGCGGCGCGCACCATCGGGCTGGACGTGGCCGGGATCGACATCATCTGCGAAGACATCGCCAAACCGCTGCGCGAACAGGCCGGCGGCATCATCGAAGTCAACGCGGCGCCGGGCATCCGCATGCACCAATACCCGAGCCGCGGCACCCCGCGCGACGCCGGCGCCGCGATCGTCGATGCGCTGTTCGGCGACGACGACGGCCGCATCCCGGTGGTCGCGCTGACGGGCACCAACGGCAAGACCACCACGTCGCTGCTGGTCGCGCACGCCGCGCGCCTGGCCGGCCGGCGCACCGGCGTCACCACCACCGAAGGGGTGTACGTCGACGGCCAGCTGACCATGAGGGGCGACTGCACCGGCTACCGTTCGGCGCGCAGCCTGCTCACCTCACCCGAAGTCGACTTCGCCGTGCTCGAGACCGCGCGCGGCGGGATCCTCAAGCGCGGCCTGGCCTACGACCGCTGCGACGTATCGGTGGTGCTGAACGTCTCGGCCGACCACCTCGGGCTGGACGGGGTCGACACGCTGGAGCAACTGGCCAGCGTCAAGGCCGTGGTCGCGCAGCGGGCCTCGCGCGCGGTCGTGCTCAACGCCGAGGACGACTACTGCGTCGCGATGGCCGCCGGGCTGGCCGATGGTGTCGAAGTGCTGTACTTCGCGCTCGACGCCGACAATCCGGTGCTGCTGCGCCACCTCGAGCGCGGCGGCCGCGCCGCCTACCTGCAGGACAACACGCTGGTACTGGCCAACGGCATGCGCCACCAGGCGCTGCTCGACGCGCGCCAGATGCCGGTCTCGCTCGGCGGCTGCGCGCGCTACAACATCGCCAACGCGCTCGCTGCCGCCGCCGCGCTGGCCGCCTCCGGCTTCGCCAATGCCGACATCGTGGCCGGCCTGCGCAGCTTCGTCTCCGACAGCAAGCACAATCCGCTGCGCTCGAACGTGTTCGACGTCGACGGCGTCACCGTGATCGTCGACTACGCGCACAACTGCGCCGCCTATGCCGCGCTGGCCGAGACCGCGCGCGCGATGACGGCCGGCCGGGTGGTCGGCGTGGTCGCGTCGCCGGGCGACCGGCGCGACGTCGACCTGGTCGATATCGGCCGCACCTGCGCCGCCGGGTTCGACGAGCTTGTCGTGTACGAAACCGAGAACCGCGGGCGTGCCGACGGCGAAGTGTCGGCCTTGCTGGTCAAGGGCGCGCGCCTTGGGCGCTTCGCCGCCGACCAGCTGCACGTGGAGCTGGACGTGCACCGCGCGATCCGCCGCGGCCTGGCGCTGTGCGCAAAAGGCGATGTGCTGGTGTTCGGCTGCGGTTCGTCGATCTCCGAGCTGACCGAGGCGATCCGGCCGATGAAGCCCGAGCTGGCGCAGCGGATCGAAGCCGAAGCGGTGTGACGGGAGGTGGGCCTGCGCCGGCGCCCATCAACGACGAAACGCCTCCTGTAGGGTGGGCGGGTCACCCGTCCACGCGTTCGACAGCATCCGCCAACACTGTGCAGGCCTTGGTGGACGCGTGGGCGGACAAGCCGCCCACCCTACAGGATACGTGGTTGGTGCCGTAACCCGGCGTCAGGCGATTTGCGCGGCGATCCGGTCCGCGCTGTCCGGGTCGCTGGCGCGGATCGCGTCGATGAACACCGACAGCGACGAGCCGCAGGCGAACACCAGCACATCGCCCGGCCGGCACAGCGACAATCCCAGGCGGATCGCCGGCCCGACCTCGATCTCGCGGTGCAGCGTGTCCGACGGCCCCACCGCCTGCTGCGCGCCCTGCAGGATCAGGTCGACCGCGTCGCCGACCGGACGCCCGCGGCTCTGCGACTCGTACACCACCAATTCGTCGAAGCGCTCGCCGCACACCTTGCCGATCTGCTGCAGGTCGCTGTCCCGGCGGTCGCCCGGCGCGGTCACAATCCCCACCAGCTGGCCAGGCAGCATGGCGCGCGCCATCTCGGCCATCGCCGCATAGGCCGCCGCGTTGTGCGCATAGTCGACAATCACCGTCACGCCGCGAATCTCGAACACGTTGGTGCGCAGCGGATTGGTCTTGCCGTTCGAGACGAAGGTCGACAGGCCGTTCGCAATCTGCAGGTTGCTGAAGCCGGCTGCCATCAGGCCGGCGGCCGCTGCCAGGCCGTTGGCGATATTGAAGCGCGCGCGGCCGCCGAAGGCTGCCGGCATGCTCTCGACCCGCAGCAGTTCCTGGTGGCGCGTGCCGTCGGCGATGACGATCGCGTTGTCCTGCAGGTAGGCGGCACGGCCGCAATCCTCGAGGTGCTTGAGCAGCACCGGATTGTCCGGTTCCATCGAGAAGAACACCACCTCGGCCTCGGGCTTGGCGCGGCGCGCCATCGCCACGCACAGCGCGTCCTCGGCGTTGAGCACGACCGCGCGCGCGGCCGCCATCGCGACGACCGCCTTCACCTGCGCCAGGTCCTCGATCGTCTCGACGCCGTCCAGGCCCAGGTGGTCGGCCGCGACGTTGAGCACGATGCCGACATCGCAGCGGTCGAAGGCCAGGCCGCGCTTGAGGATGCCGCCACGCGCCGTTTCGAGCACCGCGAATTCGACGTCGGACGCCGCCAGCACGGTGCGCGCCGACCAGTAACCGGTGCAGTCGCCGGTGGCTACCGGTTTGCCATCGATGAATACGCCATGGGTGGTGGTCACGCCGGTTACCAGTCCGGCCATCCGCACCGTGTGCGCGATCAGCAGGGTGGTGGTGGTCTTGCCGTTGGTGCCGGTCACGGCAACCACCGGGATGCGGCCATTCGAGTCGCCCATCAGGCCGTCGACGATGGCGTCGCCGGCGTCGCGCGGCTCGCCGCTGCCCGGATGCTGGTGCATGCGGATGCCGGGCGCGGCGTTCACTTCGATCACGGCCCCGCGCTGCGCCTCGAGCGGTTGCGCTATGTCGCGGCAGACGATGTCGATGCCGGCCACGTCGAGCCCGACCTTGGCGGCGGCGCGGATGCACAGCGCGCGCGTCGATTCGTGCAGCAGGTCGGTCACATCCTCGGCGGTGCCGCCGGTCGACAGGTTGGCGTTACCGCGCAGTTCGACCGTGACCCCGGCGGGCGGCACCGAGTCTTCCTCGAAGCCCTGCTTGCGCAGCAGGCCGGCGGCGTGCGCGTCGAGCGCGATTTTGGTCAGCACGTTGGTGTGGCCATCGCCGCGCGCCGGATTCGTGTTCTCGGCCTCGACCAGTTCGCGGATCGTGCTGGCGCCGTCGCCCACCACGTGCGCGGGGCGCCGGCAGGAGGCGGCGGCGACACGGCCGCCGGCCACCAGCACGCGGTAATCGCGCCCCTCGACGAAGCGCTCGACGATCACCCGGCGCCCATACTTGCGCGCGAAATCGAAGGCGCGCGCGACATCCGCGGGCGTTTTGCAGTCGACGCTGACGCCCTTGCCCTGGTTGGCGTCGAGCGGCTTGAGCGTGACCGGCGCGTTGAGCGAGCGCGCGATGCGCTGCGCGTCCGCGAGCCGGGTAACGGTCTGGCCCTCGGGCACCGGCACGCCGGCTTCCACCAGCAGCGCCTTGGTCAGCTGCTTGTCGCTGGCGATCCTGGTGGCGACGAAACTGGTGTCGCTGGTGGTGGTGGCCTGGATGCGTTTCTGCCGGTTGCCCCAGCCGAGCTGGAACAGGTTGGCGTCTTCGGTGATGCGCTGCGTCGGCACGCCGCGCTCGTGCGCCGCCGCCAGCACGGCGGCGGTACTGGTGCCGATCGCGTAGTGGGATGCGATATCGGCCAGCTCGCCGAGGCGGTCGGTAAGCGCGAAGCCGCGCCCGTGCGCAAGCGCGTCGACGATATCGACCGCGAACTTGAAGGCCGGCTCGACCACCTTCTCGAGCTGGTAGGCGCAGACAATGCGGAACCGGCCCGGCTGGCCCGCGACCGGGCGCGTGCGTCCGTAGCTCACCGGCGCGCCGGCCAGGCACTGCAGTTCGAGCGTGACCTGCTCGACCACGCGCGCCATGTAGGTGCCTGCGCGCAGGCGCTGGGCAAAGCCGCCCGGCTGGCCGGTCAGCACCAGTTGCCCGCGCAGCGACGGCAGCAGCGACAGTAGCGCGTCGTTAAAACCGGGAAGGTCTTTCGACGACACGCCGTGCAGGTCTTCGAGGTCCAGCACCGACAGCAGGCACGGAGTATCCACATGGACGTTGGGGCCACGGAGGAAGCGTTGTTCGAGGATGTACACGGGATGGGTCCTTCAATGATGGTTGGTGCCGGGGCCGGGCCCCGGATGACGGCGCGAGCGCAGCCTGGTCAGGTGTCGAGCAGCCGGGAGTACATGCGGGTGGCCATCAGCCCGAGCGCGGTGTGGTGCGCCGACGGCGACATCAGGGCCGCCAGCAACGCCATCGCGTCGGCCTTGCTGGCGCATGCGGCAACCCGCTCCTCCAGCTGGCGTAGTTCGTTGGCGCCGTCGCCATCCGGTTCGGATGGATGGCGGCGGATCAGGCCCCGCTCGGGATGGGCCTGGCCGGCGGCGGGCGCGGCGCCGAGCTGGTCCAGGCTGCGCTGGCGCGCCCGATGGCTCGGCATGCGCCGCGCGGCGGCCGATGCTTCCGGCGCGCAGTGGATCCAGTCGCGCAGCACTTGCTGTTCGTAGGAGCTGAAGACGCCGAACATCTCGGCGCGCTCGCCGTGGATCAGGCGCCAGAAGCGGCTGTGTTCGACGTCCTCGCCACGCTTGATCCAGCCGGCGCCCTCGAGCGCGGCCAGGAAATCCGGCACCCGCGCCGGTTCCGCCAGCCAGTCGTTGGCCGACCGTCCGGCGACGCGGCAGTAGTCCGAGTGCATGTTCTTGCCGACCGCGCTCTTGGCGGCGAGGATCCGGACCAGTTCGGCCTCGAGGTCGAACTCGGCGATTACCGAGGTCGTGCTGGCGCCCAGCTCGTTGAGCCGGTAGCCGTCCAGGACGCGGCGGTGGAAGTCGGCCTGGCCGCCGGTGCGCGGCATCAGCTGGGCCAGCGCCTGCACCGCCTTGCGCGCGTGGCCGCTGGCGGCGTTGTCGACCGTCACATGCAGCGTGAAATAGTAGGGATCGAAGCCCAGTTCGTTCAGCTCGTAAGACGTGATCAACAGGTGCAGGGGCAACTGTTCATAACCAAGGTTGTAGCCGATCAGCTCCGGCAGGAAACGGTCGGCGTTGTGACCGAGCGCTAGCTGGATTGCGCCCTGGACAAAGTGGCGGTCATCCAGCTCGTCCCAGTGTTCGCAGCCATTGGTTGCCAGCAATTTCCGATACAGCGTCACATGGTTCTTGTCCGGCAGGCCATCGCCCAGTTCCTCCAGGTAGGTCTTGATCAGCGGATGGAAGTCGGGGTTCTGCCAGTGCGCGAGCAGGCCATACAGCCAGGCCCCGTCGACCAGTTTGGTGGGCGCCACGGCCTGCAGGAAATAAAGAGCATGCGCGCGGCTGTCGAAGTAGCGCCGCGGCGCACCTTTCTTGCGTCCTGCCAAGTAGTCGCGGTACTGCTCGCCGACCGCGTCGGTGCGCTCCTGCATCCACCCTGGCAAGTCGGCAAGCGAGGCAGGCAGGTCGGCCGGTATATCCCGGACCGCCGCGACCTGGGCGTGCAGGTACTCCTGCGCCGCCGGGGCGGCGGCCGCGGCATCGGCCGACAGCGCGAAATACAGGTGCTTCGAACGGCCTGGCGGGGCCGCGTGCGCAGTGCGCGCTGGGGTTGTGGCTTCGGAAACCGGGAAAGACATCATAGGCGTAACGGGCGTGCTGGACGATCCATCTGGATAAGCTCCCCATTATCCGGACTGAGCCGCCCGCACGAAATCGGTACGAGTCGTGCTGCTTTGTAAGATAAGGATTACAAAAATTGCATCACCCGCGCTGCGGCGCCGGGCGGTCGCCGAGGCAGATGCCGAGTTCGCGCGCGGTCAGCACCGTGTCGCTGTCGAGCGGCACGCGCTTGGTGCGCCCGGCCACGCTGGCCAGCGGCACCAGGCCGATACCGTTGTCGTTGAGCGAGACCATGACCCCGGTCGCGCCCTCGGCCAGGGCGCGCACCGCAGCAGCGCCGAAGCGCGACGCAATCACGCGGTCGAACGCCGACGGACTGCCGCCGCGCAGCAGGTGGCCGAGCACGACGCTGCGGCATTCCTTGCCGGTACGCTGTTCGAGCTCGGTCTCGACCCAGGCGCCGATCCCGCCCAGGCGTTCGGCATGGCCGGCGCGCGCTGGCGCCAGCACTTCGCGCTGTCCGTGGATCGGCTGGGCGCCCTCGGCCGCGACCACGATCGAGTCGCGCCGGCCCATGCTGTCGCGCGCCCGGATGGCCTCGGCGACCGCATCGATGTCGAAGGGAATTTCAGGCAGCAGGATCGCATGGGCGCCGGCCGCCATGCCCGCGTGCAGCGCGATCCAGCCGGCGTAGCGGCCCATCACCTCGACCACCATCACCCGGTGCTGGCTTTGCGCGGTGCTGTGCAGCCGGTCGATGCATTCGGTCGCGAAGCCAACCGCGGTGTCGAAACCAAAGGTCGAGAAGGTATGGTCGAGGTCGTTGTCGATCGTCTTCGGCACACCGACAATGCGCATGCCTTTGCGCTGCAGGCAGTCGGCAATGCCCATCGAACCGTCGCCGCCGACGATCACCAGTGCATCGAGCCGGCGCTGGCGGCACAGCGCCACGACCTCATCGGTACGATCGGCCTCGGTGATAGCGCCGTCCGCCAGTCGAACCGGATAACGCATCGGGTTGCCACGGTTGGTGCTGCCGAGAATGGTGCCGCCCAGATGCGCGATGCCGTGCACGGCGTCGGGCGTGAGCCGCAGCACCGGTTCGCCGATGCACTGCCCCGGCGCCAGCAAGCCGTTGAAGCCATCGCGGATGCCGTAGCATTCCCAGCCGAGCAGGTCGGCCGAGAGCACGGCTGCCCGGATCACTGCGTTCAGGCCCGGAGCGTCGCCGCCGCCGGTGACGATGCCGATGCGCGTCACGTATGCCACCTCCTCGGTAGTTTTTACGGTTCCAGTATAGCGGCTACGGCGCGGAAAAGCCGTTCTGGAACAGTGGGCAAAACGTCGTGTTGCCCTCGACATTCGCGCCCGGCGCGCCATCCGGCCCGAGGCGCTTGAGCCACCCGTTCGGCTGGTTCGGGTTGGGACGCCGGCCGCAGTTCGGGTGGACCCAGTGAATCCCGGCGCCCCGCGTGTACAGCGCGCCACAGACCCCGAGCCGGTCCTGCAGCCTGATCGCATCGAGCGGCGCCGGGATCCCGCGCTGCCCACTGGCGTAGCCGGTCGCGAACACATTGTCGATGGCGACGTCGTACACCTGGCCGTCCCCGTCCGCCCGCAGGCGCAGGTGCGTGTGCGACAGCTCGATGCCCTTCCGGAAGCGGCCGTGCGCGAACCTGGGCGCGCCAACCACCACGCCGGTCAGGTAGCTGCCCGCGCCCGCCCTGCACTCGCCGGCCTCGTCCGCCGCGGCGCCAAGTGCTGTCAACAGTAATGCCAGGCCAAATGCCAAACGCTGCATTTTCTCTCCTCATGTGTGGGGACGCGCGTCTATCGTGCGGGATCGATGCAACACAACCACTATAATCCGTCTGGGTTGCACCGCACCCATCCATTCTGAGAGGAACTCACATGAACACCAAATTCATCGCCTTGTCACTCGCGCTGTCGCTTGCCTCGGCAAGCAGCGTGGCCACTGCTGGCTGCCTCAAGGGCGCTGCGATCGGCGGTGTCGGCGGCCACCTCGCCGGACGCCACGGCGTTGCCGGCGCGGCCGTGGGCTGTGCCGTCGGGCATCACATGTCGAAGAAAAAGCAGCGCGAGCAGGCTGCCGCCCAACAACAGCAACAGCAGGAACAGCAGGCTCAGCAAGCTAACGCGAAAAAATCCAGCACGGCCGCCAGGTAGCCGCTCGCTACAGCGGCCGCGTCAGGCAAGCCGGGCCAGGTTGCGCTCGAGGGCGCTCCGGTTCCAGTGCCCAAGATCGGCCGCGGCCGCGTACGTGCTCTCGAGGAATTCGAGCAGTGCCGCATCCGGCGAGCGCGCGCTCCGCACGGCGTCGTAAGGCAGCACGAACTCACCGAACGCGGCCTCGTACTTCGCGTCCGGCGGCCCTACCGCTGCCGTCCTGAAGCCCGGTGCTTCGGGGTAGGAATAGGAATAGAACACCGGGTCGGGCATCACCTCGGCGCCTGGCCAGAAGCCGCAACTGCTGACCTCGTGCGAGTAGGCCTCCCGCATGACCCAGTCCGGGCAGTTGGGCGCGCCGCCCGGATGCGGCGGCGCCTCGGCGCCGGAGAAGCGCGTGGTGGCGAGGTCGAAGCTGCCCCAGAAGAAATGGACGGGACTGGCCTTGCCGATGAACCCTGCGCGGAACTGGCGCAACACCCGTTCGCCCTGCAACAGGACGCGCCAGAAGCGGTTGGCATACGCCTTGTCGTAGGAAGCGTGCTGCTCATCCTGCTCGAACGGAATCGCATCGACCACCTCGTTCGGCGTGGCATGGATCCGGACCGGCAGGCCCAGCTTGTCCAGTTCCGCGAAAAACGCGCGATAAAAGTCCGCCACCGAACGCGGTTCGAGCCGCAGCGTGGCCGACATCCCGTCACCTGTGGCGATGCGCAGCAGGTGCTCGACAAAGTCGAAATCGATGGCAAACACACGCGTGCCGTGGGGAATGGTCGACGTGGTCAACCCGCGCGCGGTCAGGTACAGCGGGGCGTGCCACGAATGGTTCAGCCACGGCGTCTGGACCAGGCGCACCTTGCCAACGATTTGCGTCCACATGTGCAAGGTGTCGCGCGTGTCTTTCCATTCGGCGTACGGCAATGCCGGCCACACCTCGTTGTCGGCGGTGGACATTCGGACCTCCCTCGGCAGGCGAAAGGCCTGTTTGACACCAACCCGCCCGGCGCATCCCGTGACCAGCGCCTTATATGAATCGCGCTTGACACAGGTCGCCTCGATTACAAAAAAGCGCCCGGCGTTGTTGGTGCCATCGATGCCTGCAGCGATTCTTCCAGCCAGTCCACACACACCCTGAGCTTGGCCGAATTGCTCAACTTCGACGGGTACACCGCCCACACGTTGGCCTCCTGCGTAAAGTCGGGCAGGATCTGCACCAGCGCGCCCGACGCCAGCAGCGGCGCCACGTCCCACATCGAGCGCAGCACGATGCCACGCCCGTCCACCGCCCACTGGACCACGATTTCGCCATTGTTCGACGACAGCGGCCCGGTGACCTTGATGACTTCCTCGCGCGTGCCGTCGCGCAGGCGCCACACCCCGAACGGATGGTCGCGCTCCTTGATGATCAGGCAGTCGTGGCTCGACAGTTCGGCAAGCGCACGGGGCGTGCCGCGCCGCGCCAGGTAAGCCGGCGCCGCGCACAGCACCCGGTAGTTGGGAGCGAGGCGGCGCGCCAGCAGGTGCGGCGCGATCTCGTCGCCGACGCGCACGTCGAGGTCGAAGCCTTCGCTGGTGATGTCGACCAGCCGGTCGAACACCTCGAAGCGTACGTTCAGCTGCGGATAGCGCGCCGCCAGTTGCGAGACCGCAGGCCCGACAATGTTGCGCCCGAAACCAAAGCTGCTGCAGATACGCAAGGTGCCGCGCGGTTCCGCCCGGCTCACATTGACTTCCGCCACCATGCCGTCGACCGCGTCGAGGATCTGCAGCGCCCACTGGTAGATGCGTTCGCCCTCCTCGCTCACCACGACCTTGCGCGTACTACGGTGGAACAGTTTGACGCCGAGCGACTGCTCCAGCACCCGGATGCGCTTGGTCACATAGGCCGCCGACGCGTCCAGCGCCTCGGCCGCACGTGCGAAGTTCGCCCGTTTCGCTGTTTCGACGAAGACCCTCAGGTCGCCAAGGTCCGGTAGATTATTCACACTACGTTGATGGTGGATTCACGAAGGCGTCGATTGTACACGCCAAAACGCTGCTACGATCACGCTATTCTTTTAGAAAGGTGCAACATGACACGTAGTTTCAAAATTGCCGCCATCGCCGGCGACGGCATTGGCCAGGAAGTCCTGCCCGAAGGCATCAAGGTGCTGGAAGTGGCCGCGCGCCGCTTCGGCCTGCAGATCGAGTTCACCCATTTCGAGTGGGCCAGCTGCGACTATTACCTGAAGACCGGCGCGATGATGCCGCCCGACTGGAAAGAACAGCTCTCGGGCATGGACGCGATCTATTTCGGCGCGGTCGGCTGGCCGGCGACGGTGCCGGACCACATTTCGCTGTGGGGCTCGCTGCTCAAGTTCCGCCGCGAGTTCGACCAGTACATCAACCTGCGCCCGGTGCGCCTGTTCGAGGGCGTGCCCTGCCCGCTGGCCAACCGCAAGCCGGGCGACATCGACTTTTTCGTGGTGCGTGAAAACACCGAGGGCGAATACACCAACCTCGGCGGCATCATGTACCCGGGCACCGAGCGCGAAATCGTGATCCAGGAATCGGTCTTTTCGCGCCATGGCGCCGACCGCGTGCTCAAGTACGCCTTCGAACTGGCCAATTCGCGCCAGCGCAAGCACCTGACCGTCGCCACCAAGTCGAACGGCATCGCGATCAGCATGCCCTGGTGGGACGGCCGCGCCGACGCGATGGGCGAGTCCTATCCTGGCGTCACGATCGACAAGCAGCACATCGACATCCTGACCGCGCGCTTCGTGCTGCAGCCGAACCGCTTCGACGTGGTGGTCGCCTCCAACCTGTTCGGCGACATCCTGTCCGACCTCGGCCCGGCCTGCACCGGCACGATCGGCCTCGCACCGTCGGCCAACCTCAATCCCGAGCGCAAGTTCCCGTCGCTGTTCGAGCCGGTCCACGGTTCGGCGCCGGACATTGCGGGCAAAGGCATCGCCAACCCGATCGCGATGATCTGGTCGGGCGCGATGATGCTCGCCTTCCTGGCCGATACCCCGGGCGCGGACGCGAGCTACCGCGAGGCGCACGATGCGATCGTGGCGGCCATCGAAAAGTCGCTCAAGGACGGCCCGCGCACCGCCGACCTGGGCGGCAAGGCCAACACCATCGAGGTCGGCGACGCGATCGCCAGGTTGCTGGAAGCCTGACCCCGCAGCACCCGCCCCGATTCCCGGGGCGGCAATCATTTAAAAAACAATACAGGAGACAAACCATGAAACTCAAGCACTGGCTAGTCGTGCTGGGCGCGTTGGCGAGCGCCACTTCGGCATGGGCAGCGCCGATCGTCATCAAGTTCAGCCACGTGGTCGCGGCGGACGCCCCGAAAGGCAAGGCCGCCGAATACTTCAAGAAGCTGGCGGAGGAGCGCACCAAGGGCCAGGTGCAGGTGCAGGTCTACCCCAACAGCCAGCTGTACAAGGACAAGGAAGAGCTCGACGCGCTGCAGCTGGGCGCGGTGCAGATCCTGGCGCCAACGTTCTCCAAATTCGGTCCGCTGGGCGTGAAGGAATTTGAAGCGCTCGACCTGCCCTACCTGTTCGATGACATGGACATGGCGCGCAAGGTGACGCAGGGTCCGGTTGGCAAGGCCATGCTCGGCAGGCTGACCGACAAAGGCATCGAGGGCCTGGCGTTCTGGGACAACGCGTTCAAGCAGATGACGGCTAACAAGCCGCTGCGCAAGCCCGAGGACTTTCGCGGGCTGAAGATCCGGATCCAGTCGTCGAAGGTGATGGACGCCCAGATCCGCGCGCTCGGCGCCAACCCGCAGGTCATGGCGTTCTCGGAGGTCTACCAGGCGCTGCAGACCGGCGTGGTCGACGGCCAGGACAACCCGTACTCGAACATCGCGACGCAGAAGTTCTACGAGGTGCAAAAGTACCTGAGCGTGACCGATCACGGCTACCACGCCTACGTCCTCATCGCGAACAAGAAATTCTGGGACAGCCTGCCAGCCAACATCCGGCCGATCATGGATGGCGTGGTGAAGGACACCACCGCCTACTTCAACGAGATCGCGCAGAAGGAAGAAGCCGACTCGCTGGCACAGATCAAGGCCTCCGGCAAGACCCAGATCGTGGTGCTGACGAAGGACGAGAAGCGCGCGCTGAAGAAAGCGATGATCGGCGTGTACAAGCAGGTCGAGCCGCGCGTGGGCAAGGACGCGCTGGAAGCGATCTACAAGGCAACCGGGTCGCATCCGGACAAGATGTAATTGGCAGCCGTTCCGTATGGCGTAGCGTGGGCGGATCTTCCGCCCACGCGTCCAAATCCCGTTTGCCCGGTAGCAGCACCGGACCTGGCCAGTTACTGCATTTCCAGCACCCGCCGCACCACCTCCGCTTCCGGCTCGCCTTTCGCCATCGCTTCGAAATAGCTCCTGGCCTGCTTGCGCACCATGTGTGGCGGCAGCGGCGGCAGGTTGGCTTCGGCCACGACCTCTACCAGGCAAGGCTTGTTCGCCTTGAGCGCCGTTTCCAGGGCCCCGGCGATCTGGTCGGTCCGCTCCACCAGCACTCCGTCGAGCCCCAGCATGCGCGCATATTCCACGTACGAAAAGCGCGGCAGTTGTTGCGACGCTTCGAATTTCGGATCACCCATGCCGCGCTGTTCCCAGGTCACGAAATTGAGGTCGCGGTTGTTCAGCACCAGCACCACCAGCCGAGGATCGGCCCACTGCGGCCACGCCCGCGAAATCGTGATCATGCCGTTGATGCCTATCATCTGCATCGCCCCGTCGCCCACCAGCGCAACCACCGGCCGGTCCGGGTAGGCCAGCTTGGCGGCGATCGCGTAGGGCACCGCCGATCCCATCGTGGCCAGCCCTCCCGACAGCGAGCCCATCATGCCGCGCCGCGCCTTGATATCGAGCGCGTACCAGGACGCGACCGAGCCGGAATCGCCGGTCAGGATCACGTTGTCCGGCAAGCGGGGCGACAGTTCCCAGAACACGCGTTGCGGGTTGACCGAGGGCAGCTCCTGCATCGCCCGTTGCTCCAGCATCTGCCAGCTGTCGCGCACGCCCTGCTCGATGCGGGCCTGCCACGCGCGATCGTCCTTGCGCTTGAGCAGCGGTATCAGTGCACGGAGGGTTTCGCGCGCGTCGCCGATCAGGTTGCATTCCATCGGGTAGCGCAGGCTCACGTTCTTGCCGTCGACATCGATCTGGATGCCGCGCGCCTGGCCCTCGGGCGGCAGGAATTCAGCGTACGGGAAACCGGAGCCCACCATCAGCAAGGTGTCGCATTCGTTCATCATGTCGAAGCTGGCCTTGGTGCCGATCATGCCGATGCTGCCTGTCACGAACGGCAAGTCATCCGGCACGACCATCTTTCCCAGCAGCGCCTTGGCGATCCCGGCGCCCAGCAGCTGGGCCACGTCGATCAGTTCGTCGGTCGTGCCGGCCGCACCGGCGCCGGCCAGGATGGCGACCTTGCTGCCGCTGTTGAGGATATCGGCGGCCGCCTGCAGGCCGGGCTGCGGCGGGGCCAGTGCCCGGCTCACCGCGCCGATGCCGGAGAATGTGCTGCCGTGCTCGCGCGGGGGCGCGGGCGCGGCATCGAGTTCCTGCAGGTCGGCTGGCACGATCACGCAGGTCACGGTCCGCTCGCTGCGCGCGACGTGCATCGCGCGGTCGACCAGGTGGCGCACCTGCTCGGGGGTGGTCGCCATTTGCACATAGGCGCCCGCTACGTCCTTGAACAGCGAGACCAGGTCGACCTCCTGCTGGTAGCCGCTGCCGAGCGAGACCCGTTTTTGCTGGCCGACGATCGCGACCACCGGCTGGTGGTCCAGCTTGGCGTCGTACAGCCCGTTCAGCAGGTGGATCGCGCCGGGACCGGAAGTGGCCATGCAGACCCCGACCTCGCCCGCGAACTTGGCGTGCGCAGTGGCCATGAATGCGGCCAACTCCTCATGCCTTACCTGGAAGAACTCGATCTGCTGCTGGCGCGCAAACGCCGCCAGGACGCCATTGATTCCGTCGCCCGGGTAGCCGAAGATGCGCCGCACGCCCCATTGGCCCAGCCGTTGCAATAGAAAATCGCCAACTGTCGTTCCCATGTCCGGTTCCTTTCAATTGGTTTGTGCGTGAATGGTACGCGCTGGCCGCATGGCCGTCCGTTCGGTTAACCATACCCGCATCGATTTTCTGCGCGGACAAAAAAGCCCGCCGGCTTGCGCGGGCGGGCTTTTTGGCGGAAGTGAACCGGTGTTATTTAGCGCCGTTCAATACCGAACGATGACGGGCGTAACCGAAGTACACGGCCAGGCCGATGACCAGCCAGATGCCGAACGCGATCCAGGTCACTTTGCTGAGGAAGGCCATCAGCGTGACGCAGAAGGCGACGGCCAGCATTGGGATGACGGGCACGCCCGGGCAGCGGAAGGCGCGCTTCAGGTCCGGACGTTTTTTACGCAGGATGATGACGGCGATCGACACCAGGCAGAACGCTGCGAGCGTGCCGATATTGATCAGCTCGGCCAGCACGTTAAGCGGGACCACGGCGGCGATCAGGCCGAAAATAATGCCGACCATCCAGGTTGCGAAGAACGGCGTACCGAATTTTTCGTTGACGCTGGACAGCTTGCGCGGCAGCAGTCCGTCGCGCGACATCGCAAAGATGATGCGCGTCTGGCCGTACGCCATCACCAGGATGACGGTGGTCATGCCGAGGATCGCGCCGAGATCGACGAAGCCTGCGAACCAGGTTTCGCCGGCGTACTGCAGGGCCAGCGAGACCGGGTGGTCGACGCCCAGAAACTTCTGGTACGGAACGATGCCGGTCATGATCGCGGACACCAGCACGTACAGGATCGTGCAGCCCGCCAGCGAGCCGATGATGCCGATCGGCAGGTCGCGTTCCGGACGCTTGACCTCCTCCGCCGCCGATGTCACCGCGTCAAAGCCGATGAAGGCAAAGAATACCAGTGCCGCCGCGCTGAGCACGCCGCCGCTGCCCTTCGGCATGTACGGGCTCCAATTGGCTGGCTCGACGTGGCGCGCGCCGACAAAGATGAACAGCAGTACCACGCTGATCTTCACGATCACCATCACGTTGTTGACGCGCGCCGATTCCCGCACGCCCCACGACAGCATGGCGGTGAGTACGATCATGATCAGCAGCGCCGGCAGGTTGATGATCGTCGTGACGCCCGGCAGCGCGCCTGGCGCCGCGGTCAGCGCCGGCGGCAGGTGGAGCCCGAAACCAGCGATCAGGGACTGGAAGTAGCCGGACCAGCCGACCGACACGGCCGAGGTGGCAAGGCCATACTCGAGCAGCAGGTCCCAGCCGATCATCCACGCCACCAGCTCGCCCAGCGTGGCGTAGCTATAGGTGTAGATCGAGCCGGCAACCGGGATCGTCGAGGCAAACTCGGCGTAGCACAGGGCGGCAAAACCGCAGGCCAGCGCCGCAATGATGAAGGAGATCGTGAGCGCCGGGCCGGCCGTCACCGCGCCCGTCCCGGTCAGCACGAAGATACCCGTCCCAACAATGGCGCCGATGCCCATCAGGACCAGGTCCAGCGGCCCCAGGACTTTCTTGAGCCCCCCGGGCGCACGGCTGGCAGCCACCATGCTGTCTAGATTTTTCGTTCTGAAAATACTCACTACGGTCTCCAATCAATAAATAGTTGCGCTTGGTCTTCTTGTGTTGTCATGGAACGTTCATTCGCTTTCTATGCCCGAGCGAGCATATTTACACTACCAGGCGACCGGACTCTATTGTAAACCGTGCCAGACAGCAGCATCGGCAGACATGACATTAGCGGCGCTATGTTATCCGGATTTTAAGAAAGTGCCTATCACCAATTTCGGCGACAGCACGGTCCCGCGGCTTAATGGGAAAAGGGAATCGAAACGCCGAAGCAGATGCCCCAATGGCGCTGGCGTCCGGTAGGGGTGTCGGCCCAGGAGCGCACGCCGGCGCGAACCGCAACGATCCGGTCACCGACCGTGGTCAACGTGCTTGCCGTGACATTGACCGGGATCGACCAGTCCATGCTGTTCCTGCCATACGCGCCGTCCGGGTTGGCCTCGACGGTCCAGCCGTCCGGATCGGGCACGGCCAGCGGCGAGTGCGCCGGCGGCGGGCCGTTTCCCGGGCCACCGGGGCCAGGCCTGGGCACCAGGGCTGGCAGCGCCGCCGGTCCACCGCGCAACGGCCCATCCTGCCGGCGCCCGCTGGCTGGCGCCACGCTGATCGTCGATAACAGGACTGCGGGCGGCGTGGAGCGGAACTTGTCCGTCGTCCGGGAGCGGTTGCGCGTGGCGCCCTTTGGCTTGCCCGGTGTCGCCTTGTGCCCGGCAGCTTGCCGGGCCAGGGGCTTGGCTGCTGGCCCGGCATGTGGACCCGGTCCGTGCGCGCCGGCGGCAGCCACTACCAGGATGGCCGCCAGCGGCAGTGCCCGCAGAGGCGTCAGCATGAAACCTCCGGGCCGGAACGGGGCTTCCGCACCTGGACAGGGCGCGCACATCGTGCTGTCGACTTCGAAACCATCGTCGCTGCCTCGCTCGCACTACCCTTTTATGACCGTGCAAGGCTCCGGAGTTTTGTACGCCAGCCCTGATACCGCTCAGGGATGGTTGGGGAACAAGCGCACGCTGTGACTTTTTTACATCGATCTCGCAAAATCCGGCAGCTTCATCTACAGTGGCGGGAAAAATCCAGATAACAGGAGACCGACGTGAACCACTCCACCCGTCCGGACACCGGCTACCAGTCCGGGTTCGGCAACGAATTCGCGACCGAGGCCTTGCCCGGCGCCCTGCCCGCCCATCGCAACTCGCCGCAGCGCGTGCCGTACGGGCTGTACGCCGAGCAGCTTTCCGGAACGGCGTTTACTGCGCCGCGCAGCCATAACCGCCGTTCCTGGCTGTACCGCATTCGCCCCGCAGCGATGCACGGCCAGTTCGAGCAACTCGGCAACGAGCGTATCGTCAGCGACTTCAGCGGGGTCGCTGCGCCGCCGAACCAGCTGCGCTGGGACCCGTTGCCCATGCCGGCCGAGCCCACCGATTTCATCGACGGCTGGGTGACCATGGCCGGCAACGGTTCACCCCAGGCAATGACCGGCTGCGCGATCCATCTGTACGCCGCCAACCAGCCGATGACCGACCGCTTCTTCTATTCGGCCGACGGCGAACTGCTGATCGTGCCCCAGCAAGGCCGGCTGCGGATCGCGACCGAACTGGGCGTGGTCGAGATCGCGCCGCAGGAAATCGCCGTCGTCCCGCGCGGCATCCGGTTCCAGGTCGCGCTGCCGGACGGGCAGGCGCGCGGCTACATCTGCGAAAACTTCGGGGCCCTGCTCCAGCTGCCCGACATGGGGCCGATCGGATCCAATGGACTGGCCAACCCGCGCGATTTCCTGACGCCGGTTGCGTGCTATGAGGAGCGCGAAGGCGAGTTCGAGCTGGTGGCCAAATTCTGCGGCAAGCTGTGGCGCGCCGGCATCGGCCACTCGCCGCTCGACGTGGTGGCCTGGCATGGCAACTACGCGCCCTACAAGTACGACCTGCGCCACTTCAACACGATCGGCTCGATCAGCTACGACCATCCGGATCCGTCGATCTTCCTGGTGCTGCAGGCGCCATCGGATACGCCGGGCGTCGACACGCTTGATTTCGTGATCTTCCCGCCACGCTGGCTGGTTGGCGAGGACACGTTCCGGCCGCCCTGGTTCCATCGCAACGTGGCGAGCGAATTCATGGGCCTGATCCACGGCGCCTACGACGCCAAGGAGGGAGGCGGTTTCGTGCCGGGCGGCGCCAGCCTGCACAACTGCATGAGCGGCCATGGGCCGGATGCGGCTACCTTCGACAAGGCCAGCAATGCCGACACCACCCAGCCGAACAAGGTCGCCGATACCATGGCCTTCATGTTCGAAACCCGCAACGTGATCATCCCGACCGAACACGCACTCAATTCACCGCAACTGCAGCGTAATTACCAGGAGTGCTGGTCGGGCATCAAAAAGAACTTTCAGGCCCGGCCTGCTTCGATTGGATAACGTGACACCGGCGGACTATTTGCTGATCTCCGACTATGTGATGCCCGACGTCCCGATGCGGCCGTCCGATCTCGGCTTCTTGTTCGGCACCCGGCACGGGGTCGACGAGTTTTGTTCCGTCGCGTATTCGTTGTGGCGGCGTCAGATGTTCGGCAAGCTTCTTGTTTCCGGTGGCCATACGCCCGGCGATTCCCGGTCCGAGGCGGAGGTGATCGCCGACCGGCTCATACAGATGGGGATCCCGCAAGCGGCCCTGATTCTCGAGACCGCAGCGACCAATACCGGGGAAAACGTGATTTTCGGCCGCGCGAAGATAGCGGAAACGATCGGCCTTGCACAGGTTGCGAGCGTGCTGGTGATCGGCAAGGTGTGCTCGATGCGGCGCTACCTGATGACGCTGGAACGGCACTGGCCCGCGCTGCAGGTGTCGGCATGCCCGGTCAACTACTTTGGCCTTCCGGCGGCACGCTGGAGCGAACATCAGGAATTCAGGGAGCGCGTACTGGGCGAATTCGCAAAGATTCCGCACTACCTGGAACGGGGCTTCCTGGCCGAGCTGGCAGGCTATGCGCCGTACCCGCAACTGACGGCCCCGGAAGAATAGGAAGATGGGGATCGAAACGCTATCGGCCGGCGCCACTCCCGGCCACAACGAAGACCTGGTCGCGGTGTATGAAAACGAGGGCGTCATCGACGTCGTCATCATCGATGGCGGCACCTCGGTGGCCGACAGGGATTTCATCGATGCCGACATGGGGGACGTGGTCTGGTTCGTCAGGACTTTCGCCGAATCGCTCGGCAAGGCGATCGGCAAAGGCCGGTCGCAGGCGGAGAGTGTGTTACTGGCCACCACCTGCCTGCGCGCCGCGTTCGAAGAGAAAACCGGCGGAGCGTCGATCCCTTTGTATGCCTGGCCCATCGCGGCGATGACATGGATCCGGATCACCCACACCAGCGCCCCTGCCAGCCTCGACCTCTACTGCCTCGGCGACTGCAAGGCCCTTCTGCTGCAGCCCGGCGGGAGCGTGGTCGACCTGGACCCCTACGTGAACCCGCAGGAGCTCGTGCTGCAAAACGAAATCGCGCGCCTGGCGGAACATGGCGTCGCCGATCCCGCCGAGCGGCGCCGAAGGCTCACGCCCATGCTCCGGGAACGCCGTGCGTTTTTGAATTCGTCGGCGTCGCCAACTGTGTTGTGCCTGAAGCCGAACGGTGCTTTTGCGGCGCGCGAGCATCGCATCCAGGCGGGTGCCGGTTCCATGCTGCTGGCAATGACCGACGGGTTTTATCGGCTGGTGGATACCTACGGCGTCTACTCCAACGAGGAACTGGCGCACTTGTGCCGGCAGCGCGGCTTGAAATCCATGCTGGACGAACTGCGCGAGGTCGAGCGCGCGCGGGCGCCCGCGGAAAGCCTGTCGGTAAAGAGTGCCGACGACGCTTCCGCTGTCATCTGGTCGGCGCTACCTGGCTGATGCATATGCGCCCCGCCCGCCGATCGTGCGGGCGGGGTCGCATTCAAGCCACGGTTACTGGCCGAAGCCGGCCACCGCGAGCGCCGTCATGTTGACGATCCGGCGCACCGTCGCGCTCGGGCTCAGGATATGCACCGGCTTGGCCGCGCCCAGCAAAATCGGGCCGACCGTCACGCCCTTGCCGGCGGCGACCTTGAACAGGTTGAACGTGATGTTCGCGGCATCGAGCGACGGCATCACGAGCAAGTTGGCGCTGCCGGAGAAGCCTCCCTCCGGCTGGTAGACGCGTCGGATTTCCTCCGACAGCGCCGCGTCGCCATGCACCTCGCCGATCACCTCGAGCTCGGGCGCTGCCTGCACCAGCAGGTCGCGCGCCTCACGCATCTTGCGCGCGGATGGCCGGTCGGACGACCCGAAGATCGAATGCGACAGCAGCGCCACCTTGGGCGTCACGCCGAAGTGGCGAATCTCGGCCGCGGCCAGGCGGGCGATCGCGGCAGTCTCCTGCGCCGACGGGTTGTCGTTGACGTAGGTGTCGGTGATGAAGAGCGTGTACTTGTCCAGCACCAGTGCGTTCATCGCCGCCAGCACCTCGGCGCCGGGGGCCGTGCCGATCTCGTTGCGCACGTGGGCCAGGTGGCTGTCGAACTTGCCCTGCATGCCGCACAGCAGCGCATCCACTTCGCCGGACTTGAGCATCTGCGTGCCCTGCAGGGTCGTGTCGCCGCTTGCCTCGACCAGCGTATAGTCGACGTCGCGCTGCAGGCGCAGGCCCGCCTGCGCGATCGCGCGCTCGACCTGTTCGCCGCGGCCGATCAGCACTGGCCTGGCCAGTCCCTCGTCGACCACGGTCTGGACCGCGCGCAGCACGCGCGTGTCGGCGCCATCCGCGTAGGCCACGCTTTTCTTCGCCAACTTGGCGGCGGCGAACACCGGTTTCATGAACAGCCCGGTGTGATAGACCAGTTGCGCCAGCTGCTCGCGGTAAGCGTCCATGTCGCGGATCGGCCGCGTGGCGACGCCGGAGGCTTCGGCAGCGGCCGCCACGGCCGGGGCGATCGCGACGATCAGGCGCTGGTCGAACGGTTTCGGGATGATGTATTCCGGACCGAAGCGCAAGTCCTGGCCCGCGTAGGCGGCGGCCACGGCTTCGTTGGCCTCAGCCTCGGCCAGCTGGGCGATGGCGGTCACGCAGGCCAGCTTCATCTCGTCGGTGATGCGCGTCGCCCCGCAGTCGAGCGCGCCGCGGAAGATGTACGGGAAGCACAGCACATTGTTGACCTGGTTCGGGTAGTCCGAACGGCCGGTGGCGATGATGCAGTCTGGCCGCGCCGCGCGCGCCACTTCCGGCCGGATCTCCGGCTCCGGATTGGCGAGCGCAAGGATGACCGGGCGGTCCGCCATCGTCGCGACCATCTCGCCAGTGAGCACGCCGGCGGTCGAGCAGCCCAGGAACACGTCGGCGCCGCGCACGATGTCGGCCAGGCTGCGCGCATCGGTCTGCTGGGCGTAGCGCGCCTTGTTCTCTTCCATCTTTGCGTCGCGCCCGGCGTAGATCACGCCCTTCGAGTCGGCAACGTAGATGTTCTCGCGCCGCACGCCCAGGCTGACCATCATGTCGAGGCAGGCGATCGCCGCCGCGCCGGCGCCCGACGCGGCCAGCTTGACCTTGCCGATATCCTTGCCGACCACCTTCAGCGCGTTCAGCAGCGCCGCACTGGAAATGATGGCGGTGCCGTGCTGGTCGTCATGGAAGACCGGGATGTTCATCCGCTCGCGCAGCTTCTTCTCGATGTAGAAGCACTCGGGCGCCTTGATGTCCTCGAGGTTGATGCCGCCAACGGTTGGCTCCAGCATCGCGATCGCGTCGACCAGCTTGTCCGGGTCGAGCTCGGCCAGCTCGAGGTCGAACACGTCGACCCCGGCGAATTTCTTGAACAGGCAGCCCTTCCCCTCCATCACCGGCTTGGAAGCCAGCGGACCGATGTTACCCAGTCCCAGCACCGCGGTGCCATTGGTGATCACGGCGACCAGGTTGGCGCGCGACGTGTAGTCGGCAGCCATCGCCGGGTCGGCGGCGATTTCCTCGCACGCGTAAGCCACCCCGGGAGAGTATGCCAGCGACAGGTCGCGCTGGTTCGACAACGGTTTGGTGGCGATCACCTCGATCTTGCCGCGCGTTGGGCTGCGGTGGTACTCAAGCGCATCCGTGCGCAACTGGGTGTCCCGGGAATTGTCTTCGCTACTCTCAATGCTCATACTGCCTCCTGTCCGACTTGAATATTTGCACACTGTTGAATGTTCACACTCATCCAGCTGGCGCTTATTCTAACGGCATATCGGCAATCGGGTGGCCGGGGGTGCGAACATCAAGCCCCCGACGGCCCCGGCTGTTCGGTGTACGTCGGGCCGTTGGACACCGGAAGGCCGTCCTGCCATTCCAGTTTGTCGATGCACATCCGGCGCGCGGTCCGGTCCGCGTCCCAGGCGTGATAGACGATCCAGGTTTCGCTGTCGTCCGGCGAACGGGTGAACGAGTTGTGGCCGGGGCCGATGACCTTGCCGGCGCGCGTATGCATCAGCAAGGCCTGGTGGCACGGGTCGGGGCGGCGAAACGGCCCCAGCGGATGGTCGGCCACCACGTAGCTGACGCCGTAATTCTCGCGCTCCCAGGCGCCACCGCTGTAAAAGCAGAAGTACCGGCCGCCGTGCACCTGCACTGCCGCGCCCTCGACGGTATGCCAGTCGTACACCGCGCCGTACATTGCGCGCTGGGCCAGGAACAGGTGCCAGTCGGCGTGCGGGCGCACCACCACCTGCGGTTGGCCGGCCAGCGTGGTCATGTCCAGCATCCGGTCCACCACGATGCCGGTGCCTACCCGGTAGTCGCCCTCGAGTTCGAGGAAATCGACCGAGTAGTAGAGGTACCACTGCCCGTCCGCGTCCTTGAACGGATGGGCGTCGATCGAGAACGGCTGGCCAGGCGCCAGCACGCGGCCCGCATCGATGAACGGGCCGGCGGGCGCTGCGCTGGTCGCCACCCGCAGCTGGTGGTCGCACCCATCGATGCCCTGCGCCGAGTAGTACATATAGAACAGGCCATCGTGGAACGCCACCTCCGGCGCCCAGAAGTCGTGCCCGCCCGGCGGCACCAGCGCATAACCGAGCGGCTTCCAATCGACCAGGTTGGACGAACCGAGCACCGGAAAGCGCTTGCCGTCCGGCGCACCGGGAGCGGTGCCGTATGCGTAATAGCGGCCGTCGTGCTTGAGCACAAACGGATCGGCCATGGCGCCGGGGTAAACGGGGTTGACGTAGGTTCGCTGCATCGGTAAATCCTTCATCTGCAAAGCGGCGGCGCGCACACCATCCTAAAACAAAAACGCCGCCTACCCGCGAAGATAGGCGGCGCACACGCGCCGCAAGGAGCACCGGCAATTACATCTTGAAGCGCAGGCCCAGGCCATACGTCGCCGGGTTGTAACGCACGTCGCGCGGACGGATCGGATCGCCCAGGTAGCTTTCGTACCTGGCCCGCGTCAGGTTGACCGCGTCGAACTGCAGCGACAGGTTCTTGTTCAACTCGTAGCCCAGGCTCAGGTCGACGAAGGTGCTCGCCGCGACCCAGCGATCCTGGCCGAAGCGCGGCTCGGCGATCTGCTCCACATACGATCCGCGCCGTGTCGCGGCCAGCCGGCCGGTCAGGCCATGGGCCTCGTACAGCAGCGCGAAGTTGTAGCTCTGCTTGGCCACGCCGACCATCCCGGTGGTGGTGTAGCTGCCGCTGTTGAGCGCCGTGCGGGTCTGGTTTTCGCCGCTGATCCAGGTGTAGTTGAACTGGGCGCCGAAACCGTTCCAGAACTCCGGCAGGAAGTCGAAGAACTTCTGGATGCCCAGCTCGGCGCCCTTCAGCTTGCCCTTGCCCGAGTTCTGTGGCCGGTTCACGCGGTAGTTCAGGCCGTTGATCGTCTCGGCCTGCTCGAAGTTCTGCAGGTAGCCGTCGATATCGCGATGGAACAGCGCGATTTGCGCGAAACCGTTCTTCTTGAAGTAGTACTCGAGCGTCGCGTCGGTGTTGATCGATTCGGTCGGCTTCAGGTACGGGTTGCCGGCCGAGCCGGTGCCGGGCGCGTTGACGGTCGGCGGAATCAGCGACAGCGCCGGATTGAGCGCGCCAAAGTCGGGCCGCGTCAGGGTTTTGCCGACACTCAGGTGCGACTGCAACTGCTCGCTCCACCCGACCACCGCCGACACGTTCGGCAGCACGTTGGTCTCGGTCGTCGACAGGTCGACGTCGCTGATCACGTCGCCGATCCGGTTCTTGCCCTTGAGCGAACGGCTCACGTGCACCACGCGCGCGCCGGCATTGCCGCTGATGTCGATCGGGCCGAGATCGGCCTTCCAGCGCGCCGCCAGGTGCAGCGTGGCGGTGCGCTCGCGCTGGTCGAACAGGCGCGTCGGGTCGTCCGGGACACGGCCGGCGGCGGCGCCGTATACCGCGCGCACGGCGTCGGCCTCGTCGATCAGGAAGTCGCGCGACGGCGTCATCCACGGGCCGCCGAGGCGGTCCAGCCCCGGCACCAGGCTCTCGAAGCCAGCGCCGAACGCACTGACCGGCGACGGCCGCGCGTTCCCGTTCACGTCCGAGTGGCCTTCCGCGCCATTGAAGCTGGCGTTACGCGACGACAGGCGCAGCCCGCCCATCAGGCCCGTAAAGAAGCCGGCGTTGAGGCGGTAGTTGGCGTCGGTGCGCCACTGCAGCTGGTCGCCCTTCGACTCGCCCCAGTTCTGCACCATGCCGCGCAGGACGAACTGGTTGGGGTCGCGCAGCGCCGCGGCGCTGGCCGGGGTGGTGATGGCGTTGTAGCCGCCGTGGCCGTCGGCGCCGGCGGAGTACACGTTGGCGCTCGCGCCGGGGATCTGCTGGTCGACGATCACGGTATCGTTGACGAACTTCGACCTGGTGTAGGCCGCGCTGCTGACCACCTGCCACGGACCCTCGCGGTACTGCAGGCCGAGGTTCAGGTAATGGGTGTTGGTGTGCTCCTTGACGCCCCAGGTACTGGTGGCGACGTACGGATCCCAGTCGTACGGGCCGCCCCAGCGCGCGGCCGGCGCATACGCGGACTGGATCGGGCAGATCGTGCCCTGCGAGGTCTTGCAGTATGCGCCTTCCGGCGCCATCACCACGTTGGTCAGTTTCGGCGCCCAGGTGGTGATCGCGAGGATGTAATCGACTTCGCTGCGGCCGTGGTAGCCGGTGCCGAGATACTGCGCGCTCGCTTCCAGGGTCGGGCTGATCTTCCACTGGAAAGCGCCGTGCACACTGGTGCGGTCGCGCGTGCCGGCGTTGTAGATGCCACCAATGTTGGGCAGTTCGCCCAGCCGGTCGCCCGGTTTGAGCGGCGCGATCGGCTGGTCGTCGTTGAGGCGTGTCGCGGTGCCGTCCGGGCTGACCGAGAACAGTCGGTCCGGGCGGTCGGTCCACTGCACCGGAAAGGCCCAGTTGTCCTTGTTGTAGGCGACGTCGAACAGCACGCCCATCTCGCCCACCCCGGTCTGCCAGCGGTTGCTGACCAATAAGCCGCCGCCGGGATTGTTCTTCGACGAGGTCGCATCGCTGCCGGACGGCTTGGTGCGCCGGTCCTCGAGGTAGCCGGTGGCGGTGAACTCCTTGAAGTCGAACGGCGCGCGCAGGCGGATGTTGATGGCGCCGGCGATGCCGCCCTCGAACTGGTTGGCGGTGGCCGACTTGTAGACATCGAGGCCGGCGATCGACTGCACCGGCAGGTCCTGGTAGGCCAGGCGACGCCCGGTGCCGGTGAAGATCTCGTTGCCGTCGAGGGTGGTGGCGACGTCTGGCAGGCCGCGGATGATCACGCTGCTGGTCTCGCCGCGGTCGCGCCCTACCTGCACGCCCGCGATCCGCTGCAGCGCGTCGCCGGCTGCGCGATCGGGGAACTTGCCGATGTCGTCGGCGTTGATCGAATCGACCACCTGCACGGAGTCGCGCTTGATTTCCTCGGCCGAACGGATGCTCTTGCGGATGCCGGTCACTTCGACCGTCGGAATCGGCGTGTTTGTCTGGTCGGTAGCGCCCGCAGGCGCGTTGTCCACCGTGTTTTGCGCCATGGCCGGTACCGCGTAGGCCGTCATGAGCATGATGGCCGCGCAGATCGGCTTGACTTTCAATGGGGTCATGCGTGTCTCCTGGTTTTCTATTTGTTTGGCAAGGCGCCTGGGACGACAGCCGCGCGCGAACGCGGCCTTTTTTCAGACAGCTCATATTAAGAGCCGCTATAAGTCATAACAAATAACGTTTTACCGCGGAGCTATCCGAAATCGTGATGCCACCGGCCGGCCTTGGTCAGCCGCCCCGGCGTGCCGGCGCCGCGACCGAATCGCGCGGCACCAGCGGGCATTCCATCTTGATGCTGGGGCGCCGCGCCACGCTGCCGGCGCCGCGCGCCTCGGCGATCAGGGTCTCGGCGGCCCAGCGGCCCATTTCATGGTCGGGCAGCAGCACCGTGGTCAGCGGCGGCTGCGTGTAGCGGGCGATATCCTGGTCGTCGTAGCCGACGATCGACAGCTCGCGCGGGACCTCGAGCTTGAGCTTGCGCGCCGCGTCGAGGGCGCCCAGCGCCATCAGGTCGTTGGCGCAGGCGAGCGCGGTCGGCGCGTCCGGCTGCGACAGCAGCGCGAGCGCATGCTCGAAGCCGCTGCTGACCTGCCAGTCGCCCTCGCGCACCAGGGCCGGGTCGAACGGGATGTCCGCCGTCGACAGCGCCTGGCGGTAGCCCTTGAGGCGCTCGCTGGCGGCCTCGATCCACAGCTCGCCGTTGATGAAACCGATGCGCCGGTGCCCGGCCTCGATCAGGTGCATGGTTGCCGCGAACCCGCCCAGCATTTCGCCCGGCACCACCGACGAATGCGCGCGGTCCCTGGCGTGGCAGTTGAGCAGGACGGTCGGCACGCCCGCCAGCGCCGGCGGCAGCGTGACGGCGCGCGTGAAGATGGTCGCGTAGATCACGCCCAGCAGCGCCGGATGGTCGAGCATCCGGGCCAGCACCGCAGCCTCGATCTCGGGGTCGCTGCGCGTCGCGAACACGGCCACCAGGCAGTCCTGCTCCCACGCGTAGTCCTTGGCGCCGTCGATGGTCTGCATCGCGTGCGGGCTGGTGGTCAGTTCGTCGGTCAGGTACAGGACCAGGTTGCGCTGCTGGCGCGCGGCGCTGTGCGCGTGGCGCGCCGCCGGGTAGCCGATCTCGCGCGCGATGCGCAGCACGGCGTCGCGCGTGCGCTTCGAGACCTTGGCCCCGCTCATGTGGTTGATCACCAGCGAAACGGTCGACTGCGAGACGCCCGCCAGCTTGGCGATGTCGGTCATGGTCGGGCGGCGGGGACGGGCCGGTGCGGTCATCGACGTGTTGTTTTATGAACAATAGTCCAGCCAACATATCACCAAACCAGATAGCTAACAATGCAATTTTTATCGATTTATTACTAATATTATGGTTAGAATCATTGGTACAACAGCTTGTGCGACAAGCGGTAACAGGAGACAGGATGGCACCGATCACGCTGCGCAGCGGCGGCCTCAGCGCGACCATCGCGCCCGATGCGGGCGGCGCGATCGCATCGTTTTCCGAAGAACGCGACGGCGCGGTCGTTCATTGGCTGCGGCCGGCCTGAGCCGGCAACCACCCACCCAAGACGGAGTCACCGATGCATACTGACGTCGCCCACTACCCTGGCCTGGCCGGCAAAGTCGCCTTCGTCACCGGCGGCGCGTCCGGCATCGGCGCGGCGGTCGTCGAGGCGCTGGCCGAACAAGGCTGCCGCACGGCGTTCGTCGATATCGACGCCGCCGCCGCCGAGCGGCTGTGCAACCGGCTGGACGAACGCTTCGGGGTGCCGCCGCTGTTCCTGCGCTGCGATCTCCGCGACCTCGGCCAGCTGGCCGAGTCCATCGACGACACGCGCGCGCGCCTCGGGCCGGTGCAGGTGCTGGTCAATAACGCCGCGCACGACGAACGCCACAGCGTGGAAGCGGTGAGTCCGGCGTATTGGGACGACCGGCTGGCGATCAACCTGCGCCACTACTTCTTTGCCGCGCAGGCGGTCATGCCGCAGATGCAGCAGCGCGGCGGCGGCTCGATCATCAACTTCAGCTCCACCAGCTGGAAGATCAAGGCCGGAAACTACCCGCTGTACGCGATGTGCAAGGCGGCCGCGCACGGGCTCACGCGCAGCATGGCGCGCGACGCGGGGCGGCACGGGATCCGGATCAACACGGTCACGCCCGGGTGGGTGATGACGGAACGGCAGCTGGCCGACCACGTCGACGCCGAAGCTGAAGCGGCGATCGCGCAGAACCAGTGCCTGCCGGGGAAGCTGGCGCCAGCCGACCTGGCGTCAATGGTGCTGTTCCTGGCGTCGGACGCGAGCCGGATGTGCACGGCACAGGAGTTCGTGGTGGATGCGGGGTGGACGTGATGCGGGCTGAGCGCAGATAAGGCCAGGCGCTAGATACCACGTCGTTCCCGCGCAGGCGGGAACCCAAGTTTGCATGCAGGCGGCACAAGCAAGCGAAGTGGCGCGCTGAGAAAATTGGGTTCCCGCCTGCGCGGGAACGACGTGCTGTGTGGTGATCGACCGCGCAGGAGTTTGTGGTGGATGCGGGGTGGACGTGATGAGCGCCTGAGCGCACAGGCTGCAGGCTGTATGGCGGCTAAAAATCGCAAAACAAACGTCGTTCCCGCGCAGGCGGGAACCCAAGTTTGCATGCGGGCGGCACAAGCAAGCGAAGTGGCGCGCTCAGAAAATTGGGTTCCCGCCTGCGCGGGAACGACGTGCTGTGTGGTGATCGACCGCGCAGGAGGAAGCCAAGTTTGCATGCAGGCGGCACAAGCAAGCGAAGTGGCGCGCTGAGAAAATTGGGTTCCCGCCTGCGCGGGAACGACGTGCGGTGTGGTGATAATCCCCGGCTAGCGCGCCGTTGCGGCCGGCTCGGCTTCTGCCGCAATCCACGCAGGCGCGAACACGACGCCGGCTTCATCAAACAGGTACGCGCGAGTCGCCGGGAACGCGAGCGTCACCTTTGAACCAGCTGCCGGCGGCGCGCTGTCGGCATCGCACTTGATCGACACCATGTCGCTCACACCCTCGACCTGCGCATACACCAGCGTCACGTCGCCCAGGTATTCGACCAGCGCCACCGTGGCGGAAATACCGTCGCCCTGCCCGCCATGACGCACGATCTCGATGTGCTCGGGCCGCACGCCCAGCGTCACGCGCGCGCCCGGCCGCGCCCGCGCGACGTCGGCGTCCACCAGCCCCTGCGCGCCGCCCGCCAGCCGCACCACCGCTGCGCGGCCCTGCGTGTGCTCGAGCACGGCGTCGAGAAAATTCATGCGCGGCGAGCCGAGGAAGCCGGCGACGAACTTGTTGGCCGGACGTTCGTACAGGTCCGCCGGCGTGCCCACCTGCTCGATGCGCCCGGCGTTGAGCACGACGATCTTCTGGCCGAGCGTCATCGCCTCGACCTGGTCGTGGGTCACGTAGATCATGGTCGCCTTCAGCTCCTTGTGCAGGCGCGCCAGCTCGACCCGCGTCTGCCCGCGCAAGGCCGCGTCCAGGTTCGACAGCGGTTCGTCGAACAGGAACACCTCGGGCTTGCGCACGATCGCGCGGCCGATCGCAACACGCTGTCGCTGGCCGCCCGACAGCGCCTTGGGCCGCCGGTCGAGCAAATGGCCGATCTGCAGGATCTCGGCGGCGCGCGCGACGCTGGCCGCGATCTCGCTTTTGCCGACCCCGGCCAGCTTCAGCGCGAAGCCCATGTTCTCGGCCACCGTCATGTGCGGGTACAGCGCATAACTCTGGAACACCATCGCGATGCCGCGCCTGGCCGGTTCGATGTCGTTGCTGACCTGGCCGCCGATTTCGAGCGTGCCCTCGGTGATGTCCTCCAGGCCCGCGATAATCCGCAGCAGGGTCGACTTGCCGCAGCCCGACGGACCGACGAACACGACGAACTGGCCGTCCTCGATCTCGAGGTCGACACCCTTGATCACGCTGTTGGTGTCGTACTGTTTTTTGATACCGCGCAGGCTGACCGATGCCATATCCACTCCAATCAAGAATTAGCCTTTGAGGCCGCTGGCGGCCAGGAAGCCTTGCGTCACCCGCCGCTGGAACGCGACGTAGGCCAGCGCCACCGGTAACGCGCCGAGCAGCGCCGCCCCCATCAGCTGGGCATAGCGCACGCCGAATGCGTCGTAGGTCTGGGTCAGGCCCAGCGGGATCGTCATCATGTCCGACGAGGTGACGATGATGAACGGCCACAGGAAGTTGTTCCAGGCGCCGATGAAGGTCACGATCGCCATCGCCCACACGATGTTGCCCGAGATCGGCAGGTACACGCTCCACAGCACCCGCAGCGGCGAGGCGCCGTCGATCACCGCCGCTTCGCGAAAGTCCGCCGGGATCTGGTCGAAGAACTGTTTGAACACGTAGATCACCACCGGCGCGACGACCTGCGGCAGCACGATGCCGGCGTAGCTGTTGATCATTCCGAGCTGGTGCATCATCCTGAACAGGGGCACCAGCAGCGCCTCGAACGGCAGCAGGAAGGCCAGCATCGCTGCCGCAAACAGCAGCTGGCGGCCACGAAAGCGCAGCTGCGAAAACGCATACGCCGCCATCAGGCTGATTGCCATCGTGATGACAGTGACGAGCAACGCGACCAGCGCGCTGTTGAACATCCAGCGCGGCACGTTGCCGGCAGCGAGGACCTTGCGGAAGGCGTCCAGCGTCCACTGGTGCGGCAGCCAGTGGAACACGGCCGCCACGGTCTCGTGCTCCGGACGCAGCGCGGTCGACAGCGCCCACAGCAAAGGCGCGGCCCACAGCGCGGCCAGCACGAGCGCCGACACGGCGGCCACCACCGACCAGCCAAGCGTGGTCCTGGCCTTCATGCGCGCCTCCCGGCCAGCTTCGCCACGCCGCGGTGCAGCAGCGACAGGCCGATCACGATGAACACGAAGGCCATGGCGATCGCCGCCGCGTAGCCGGCGTCGCTCTGCGTGAACGCGGTCTCGTACATGTAGTGCAGGGTGACCCGGCTGGTGTTGAACGGCCCGCCGCTGGTCAGGATATAGGTCTGGCCGAAGATCTTCAGCGACGCGATCAGCTGCAGGACCAGCGCGGTGACGGCCACCGGCCGCAGCGCCGGCCAGGTGATCGAACGGAACAGCGTGAAGCCGCGCGCGCCATCGAGCGCCGCCGCCTCGTACAGTTCGGCCGGTATGTTGCGCAGGCCGGCAATGAACATCAGCATATTGAACCCAACCGTCCACCAGATGGTAGCGATCGCCACGGATGGCATGGCCCAGTGCAGGTCGGCCAGCCAGGCGCGCTGGCCGCCGACCAGGTGGTTGATCACGCCCGACGACGGCTGCAGCATCCAGTCGGCGATCAGCGTCATCACCGAAATCGGCAGCACGAACGGCAGGAAGAACGTCCCCTGCAACCAGGCCCGCGCGCGCGAGAAATGCTCGACCAGCAGGGCCATCGCCAGCCCCAGCGCGGTCAGGGGAATCACGGTGAGCAGCGAGAAGTAGAAGGTATTGCCGAGCGACGCCCAGAACGCCGGGTCGCGCACCAGGGTCGCGTAGTTGGCCAGGCCGATGAAGGCGCTGGTGCGGGTCAGGCTGCTTTCGGTCAGGCTCAGGTAGAAGGTCTGGGCGGCCGGCACCAGGAAGAACAGCAGGAAGGCGATCGCGAACGGCGCCAGCAGCAGCGCGGCCGGCAGGCTGTCGCGGCGGCGCCCGGTGCGCGCGGCCTGCGCGGCGGGCAGTAGAAAATCGGCTCGTTTCATGAAAGGTCTCCGGCGCTGGTCAATACCTCGGCGGCCGCTTGCGCAGCAGCCGCGAGGCCTCGGTTTCAAACATCCGCAGGGCCTGCGCGGGGGTCAGCTGGCCCGACAGCGCACCCGGCAGGAACTTCGACGCCATCGCCTCGAGCGGGCCGGCGGCGCCCATGTACCAGCCGTCGGGGTCGTACACCGCATGCTCCGCGGCCGCCGCGTACATCGCATTGGGCATCAGCGCGCGCGCTTCGGCCGATTCGGCCACCGGCCGGTACGCCGGAATATGGCCGCCTTCGGCCCAGCGCATCGAATGCTTGCTGACATAGGCGACAAAGCTGAGGACCGCCCTCACCTTTTGCGCAGACATCGGGTTGCCCTCGTTGGCAGGAAGCGCGAACCCATGCGAATCGACCCAGGCGCTGGCGTCGTTGTACATGCGCGGCAGCGGCACGATGCCGTAGTCGAAGCCGAGCGTCTTCTTCGACTGCGCGGCGACCAGCTCCGGCACCTCCCACACGCCGTTGATCATGAACCCCGCGCCGCCGCCCATGAACTGGCTGGTGGAGGCTGGATAATCCAGGCCCGACTGGGCATAGCCGCGCCCGAACCATGCGCTGATGCGGGCCAGCGTTTCCTCACCCGCCGGCCCATACGCGAAGCGGCCATTGGCGATGACCTGCACCTGGCGCTGCGCGAGCATGGACAGCCACAGCCTCCACACTGCGTACGAACTCTGGCTGCTCTCCATCGTCAGCCCCGGCCGGCCGGTGCTCTCCTTCACTGCCTGGAAGGCGCGCGTGAGCGCATCGATCCCCTCGATCGGCTTGAGGTTTCCAGACGCGTCGAGCAGCCCGGCCTTCCCGGCCAGGGTCTTGTTGTAGTACAGGACCAGCGGATGCAGGTCGAGCGGCACCGCGTAGTTGACGCCCTGGTAGCGCGACTTGTCCCACTGGCGCGGAAAATAGTCTGCCCCGTCCAGGCCCGCCGCCCGCAGTTCCGCCTCCGAGATCGGCCTGAGCACGCCGCCGCCGGCCAGGTTGGTCATGCGCGACAGGTGCACCGTCGCCAGGTCCGGGCCGGCGCCCGCCACCGTCGCCGTAATCAGCTTGGTGTAAAACGGCTCGCCCCATTTGAGCGTGGTGCTGACCACGCGCACATCGCGCTGGCTGGCGTTGAACTCCTCGACCAGCGCGCGCATGCGGGCGCCATCGCCGCCGCTCAGCAGCGTCCACATCCTGACCTCGACCTGTGCCAGCGCCGGCGCGCACAGCGCTGCCAGCATCACGGCGGCGGCGAGGTATGTTCCCCGTTTCGCCACGTTGTCTCCAATTGTCGTTATAAGTGTTTGTCGATCGCGCCGTTGCCTATGCCGCCTTGCGCCGGGTTCGCGGCCCCGCCCCGCCCCCGGGCCGCTTGCCCGGCGACGGCCCATCCTGCTGGTTGCGCTCGCCCGGATAGGCTAGCACTTCCGCGGTTTCCCCGACGCGTGACCACTCGGCCTGGAAGTCGGCGCCGCGCCGGGTGCGCCATGTTTCGCCGTGGCCGAGCGGGTCGGTGCTCCAGTCGTGCAGCATCGCGTCCGGGCCGCGCGTCGCCAGCGCCAGCGCCTCGAGCGGCGCCTTCGGTGTCCGATTTTCGGTCAGCAGCCCGTTCTTTTCAAGGAAGGTATCGGTCAGCTGGGTGTAGCAGAAGCCCGACAGCGGCGTGCAGCGGTGGATCGCATCCATCAGCGCCCGGTAGCGCTCCAGCAGTTCGGCGCCGTCGCGCGCGGTGGAATAGCCCCAGCCCTTGTCATCGCCGGCCTCCATGCACGCGATACCGCCGAATTCGGACAGGAACAGCGGCTTGCCGGCGCCCGAAAAGCCGTCGATCACCAGCCGCCGGCGCGCCGGGCGCACATGCTCGAGCGTGTGCGCGGCCTTGTCGCGCGTGCCGTAACGCTCGTACAGCTCGGCCGGGTCGTGGTGGTAGTCATGCACGTTGACGAAGTCCCCGCACGGCATCTCCCAGCCGTCATTGCCCACCACCGGCCGCGAGCCGTCGAGCGCGCGCGTCAGGTGGTACATCGCCTTGACGAAATCGACCTGGCGCCGGTCATTCATCAGTTCGGGCACGCCCCACGATTCGTTGGTCGGCACCCATGCGACGATGCAGGGATGCGAGATGTCGCGCTCGACCAGCTCCTTCCACTCCTCCATCACCCCATGCACCGTCTGGCTCGAAAAGCCGTACGCAGAGGGCATCTCGCCCCATACCGCGAGGCCCAGCACGTCGCACCAGTACAGCCAGCGCGGGTCCTCCGACTTCTGGTGCTTGCGCGCGCCATTGAAGCCAAGCCGCTTGATCAGCAGGACATCGTCGCGCAGCTGCCCGGACGACGCCACCATCAGGCTGTCGGGCCAGTAGCCCTGGTCGAGCACCATGCGCAGGTAATATGCACGGCTGTTGAGCACGAAACGGTCGCCCTCGACGCCGACCGTGCGCAACGCCGTGTAGCTGGCCACCGCGTCGAGCAGCTCGCCATCGGCGCCGCGCAGTTCGATCCCGGCGTCGATCAGTTGCGGACTCTCGGGGCTCCACAGCCAATGGGCCCGGGCGTCGTCGATGCCGGGGTCGGGCAGCTGGAAGATGCGCGACAGGCGGCTGCCGGTGAGCAGGCAGCGGTCGGCGAC
>JBJMVW010000075.1:0-40775 GCA_045810465.1 Massilia sp.
GCGCGCAGCATCGCGTCGGCCGAGAACTTCGGGGCCAGTTGCAGGCAGGCGCCGGCGTACAGCGTGCCCAGCATGACCGAGGCGAGCCCATACACGTGTGAGATCGGCAGCACGCCGTACGCCCGGTCGGTGGGGACCAGACCACGCAACGTGCTCGATACCGCCGCGACGAACAGCAGGTTGCGGTGGGTGAGCATGACGCCCTTCGGCCGGCCGGTGGTGCCGGTGGTGTAGATCAGCGCCGCGACCTGGCCGGCGCCGGCTTCGACCGGCTCCGGCTCGCAGGCCTCGTTCAAGGCGCCTGCCATCAGTTCGCCCAGCGCAGTGGCGCCGTCGCGCGCCGCATGGGCGGCAGCTTCAGGCGACGTGGCCGAGGTGTAGAGCACCCGGCGCGGATGGCAGTGCTCGCGGATGGCAGCCAGCTCGCGTTCGGCCAGCCGCGCGTTCACGTTCACCGTCCACGCGTCGATGCTCGCACAAGCGAAGATCAGCGCGACCTGCGCCACGCTGTTTTCGCCGACCGCCATCACGCGGTCGCCCGCACGCACGCCCAGTTCGCGCAACAGCGCGGCATATTGGTCGACCTGGCGCACCAGCTGCGCATAGCTCACGCAACGGCCCGCCTCGAGCAGGGCCGGCGCGTCCGGCGAGCGCGCGGCGATGCGGCGCGGGATATCGCTGATCCGCGCGGGGAGGGCATCGATGTCGACCAGCTGCCGGGTATCGGGGGCGCGCATCATGGCGTATTCGAAGCATGTTGGGCGGCCGCGCCAAAGGCCTGGGTGACCGATTCGATCTTGCCGGTATTGGATGCGTCGTAGCCGGGCAGGGCGTCGACCAGCCGATGGTAGTCGCCCTGCTGCAGCACCGTGACGAGCTGTTGCATCAGCGGTTCGTCCAGCGCGTCGGTGCGCAGCGCGAAGAAGTAGCGCTCGCGCGCCAGCGGGATGAAGTCGAGGTTGAAGCGCTCGGCGGCGGTGCGCACGCCGATGCCCACATCGGCCATGCCGCTCGCGATATACGCCGCCACCGCCGAATGCGTGAACTCGGCGCTGTTGTAGCCGTTGATCGCGTCGGGCGAAATGCCGTCGGCCGCCAGCATCATCTCGAGCAGCATGCGGGTGCCCGAGCCGACTTGCCGGTTCACGAAGCGCACCTCGGGCCGCACCAGGTCGGCCAGGCCCCGTACCTCGAGCGGATTGCCGCGCGCGACAAACAGGCCCTGCTCGCGGCTGGCGATGTTCACCAGGCAGTGCTGGTTCGGGTCGAGCCAGCGCATGTACCAGCTTACTGTCGGCTGCTCGAACCGGCCGACCGGGGCGTGGAAGCCGGCCAGGTCGCACTCGCGGCGCGACAGCGCGGCCACCGCATCGCCGCAACCGCGGTAGCGCAGCTCGACTGGCAGTTCGATCCGGTTCAGGTGCCCCGTCAGCGCCGCCACCGCAAAGCCGTGGCTGGCGTCCATGCGGATCGTGTGCAGCCCCGCCTGCATCACCTTCGACAGTTCGTTCTCCAGTTCCGACGCCAGGCTTTCGAGCGTGGGCGACAGGCGCGCCGCGATGCGGCGGTCGGCCCACACCAGCTTTTGCGCGAGCGGCGTCAGGATGGTGCCGCGTCCGCGCCCGGTTTCGAGCAGGCGTTCGCCGAACAGCTGCTCGGCGTCGCGCAGCAGTCCCCACGCGTAGCGGTACGACAGCGCCACGGCCTTGGCGGCCTGCGCGATCGAACCGGTGTCGTGGATCGCCAGCAGCAGGCCGAGCAGGGCTGCGGTATCGAGCGGCGGCTCGCCGCTGAAGCTGATCTCCCAGTGCGGGCGGATGTGAACTTTGAGCATATGCTGAAAATAGCCTATTTTTTCTTGATTTGCATCATGTTACGCTCCGCAAAGAACAAAAATGTGTCAGGGAAATATGCTTTTTCGAGCATATTGAAGTTCAAAATAACTACGGAGGAGACATGGCATTTCTTGACGTACTAAACAAGGAGCACACGATCGCGGGACCGGGCTTCAACCGCTGGCTGGTGCCGCCGGCCGCGCTGGCGATCCACCTGTGCATTGGCATGGCGTACGGTTTTTCGGTGTTCTGGCTGCCGCTGTCGCGAGCGATCGGCATCAAGGAGTCGCTCGCCTGCCCGGCCGACATGGGCTTCATCGCCGAGATCACGTCAACCACATGCGACTGGAAAATCTCGATGCTGAGCGTGATGTTCACGCTGTTTTTCCTGTTCCTGGGCCTCGCAACCTGGCTGTTCGGCGGCTGGCTCGAGCACGCCGGTCCGCGCAAGGGCGGCCTGGCGGCAGCCGTGTGCTGGTGCGGCGGCCTGCTGATTTCGTCGCTGGGGATCTACACGCACCAGATCTGGCTGATGTGGCTGGGCTCGGGCGTGATCGGCGGTATCGGACTCGGGCTCGGCTACATTTCGCCGGTCTCGACGTTGATCAAGTGGTTCCCGGACCGGCGCGGCATGGCGACCGGCATGGCGATCATGGGCTTCGGCGGCGGCGCCATGATCGGCGCCCCGCTGGCGGACAAGCTGATGAAGCATTTCGCCACGCCTGATTCGGTCGGCGTATGGCAGACCTTCCTGGCGCTGGCCGTGATCTATTTCGTGTTCATGGTGTCCGGGGCGCTGTCGTACCGCGTGCCTGCGACCGGCTGGAAGCCCGCCGGCTGGACCCCGCCGGCCGGCAAGGCGGCCAACGCGATGATCACCCAACGCCACGTGCACGTGAACCGCGTCTGGGGCATCCCCCAGTTCTGGCTGATCTGGTGGGTGCTGTGCCTGAACGTCTCCGCCGGTATCGGCATCCTCGCGATGGCCTCGCCGCTGCTGCAGGAAGTGTTCGGCGGCCGCCTGCTCGGCGTTGACGCCGCGTTCAACGACCTGAACGCAGTGCAGAAGGGCCAGATCGCGGCAATCGCGGCCGGCTTCACCGGCCTGCTGTCGCTGTTTAACATTTGCGGCCGCTTCCTGTGGGCCTCCTGCTCGGACTACATCGGGCGCAAATCGACCTACTTCGTGTTCCTGATCCTCGGCGTCATCCTGTACGCTTCGATTCCGTCGATGGCGCACGCAGGCCAGCTGGCGCTGTTTGTCGGCTTCTTCTGCATCATCCTGTCGATGTACGGCGGCGGCTTTTCGACGGTGCCGGCCTACCTGGCGGACCTGTTCGGCACCCAGATGGTGGGCGCGATCCACGGCCGCCTGCTCACGGCATGGGCCGCGGCTGGCGTGCTCGGGCCGATCCTGATCAACTACATCCGCGAATATCAGATTGCGCATGGGGTGCCGAAAGCGCAGGCTTACGACGTGACGATGTATGTGCTGGCGGGCTTCGTCGTGGTCGGCCTGCTGTGCAACGTGATGGTGCGTCCGCTCGCCGACAAATACTTCATGACCGACGACGAGCTGGCGCAGGAGAAGCGCTTGGCGCACGAGCGCGACGTTGCAGCATCGAGTGGCCAGGGCGGCGCGGCGATCACGGGCGGCGTCAACCCGGCGGTGACCGCGTTCGCGTGGGCCGCGGTCGGAATTCCGCTGTTCCTCGGGATCTGGATCACGCTGCAGAAGGCGGTGGTGCTGTTCAAGTAACAGGCTGGGCAAGCCCGGTTTGAACGCGTGGGCAGCGAAGCTGTCCACCCTACAAGTAACGCTAGCCGCTCCTGTAGGGTGGGCAGGTCTGCTGCCCACGCGTTCTACCAACCGTAGCCAAGGCATCAGACTCAAAAGAATCAATCAGGAACGTCCAAATGAGCCACCCCATCATCCCGATCGCCGTGCAGGGCGCCACGCGCCAGCGCAAACGCGAAGCCCCCAAGGGCCGCCGCGTCGACCCGCAGGCCCTGCAGGAAGTGCAGGCCCTGCTTGGCGCCGAGTCGCGCCAGCGCGACCTGCTGATCGAGTACCTGCACAAGATCCAGGACCGCTACGGCTGCCTGTCCGCCGCCCACCTTGCCGCCTTGGCGCAGGAAATGCGCCTGGCCCAGTCCGAAGTCTATGAGGTGGCGACCTTCTACCACCACTTCGACGTGCTGCGCGATGGCGAGGCCGCACCGGCCGCGCTGACGGTGCGCGTGTGCGACGGCCTGTCGTGCGAGATGGCCGGCGCACAGGACCTGCTGGCCAGGCTGCCGGCGATCCTGGGCACGGATGTGCGCGTGGTTCCGACTCCCTGCATCGGCCGCTGCGAGCAGGCCCCGGCCGCACTGGTCGGCCAGCACGCGGTGCCGCACGCCACCGTCGATACGCTGGCGGCCAAAGCCGCCGCGCGCGAAGTGACCGACAGCGTGGCCGGCCACGTCGATTTCATCGCCTACCGCGAGCAGGGCGGCTACCGCCTGCTGCGCGAATGCATCGCCGGCACGCACGACGTCGAGAACGTGATCGCGACGATGGAGGCATCGAGCCTGCGCGGCCTCGGCGGCGCCGGCTTCCCGGCGGGACGCAAATGGCGCATCGTGCGCGCCGAAGCGGGACCGCGCCTGATGGCGATCAACATCGACGAAGGCGAACCGGGCACCTTCAAGGACCGCGTCTACCTCGAGCGCGACCCGCACCGCTTCATCGAAGGCGCGCTGATCGCGGCCTGGGCGGTCGGCATCGAGGCCATCTATATTTACCTGCGCGACGAATACCACGGCTGCCGCGCGATGCTCGAGCAGGAGCTCGACAAGCTGCGCGCCGACCCGCCCGCACAGGGCATGCCGCAAATTTTCCTGCGGCGCGGCGCCGGCGCCTACATCTGCGGCGAAGAGTCGGCGATGATCGAATCGATCGAAGGCAAGCGCGGCATGCCGCGCCTGCGTCCGCCATACGTGGCGCAGGTCGGCCTGTTCGGGCGGCCTACGCTGGAGCACAACTTCGAAACGCTGCACTGGGTGCGCGAGATCCTGGAGAAGGGCGGCGACTGGTTCGCCAGCCAGGGCCGCAACGGCCGCCGCGGCCTGCGCTCGTTCTCGGTCTCGGGCCGGGTGCGCGACCCGGGCGTCAAGCTGGCGCCGGCCGGTATCACGATCGCCCAGCTGATCGACGAGTACTGCGGCGGCATGCAGGAAGGGCACAGCTTCTATGCCTACCTGCCTGGCGGCGCCTCGGGCGGCATCTTGCCGGCCGCGATGAACGATATCCCGCTCGACTTCGACACGCTGCAGCCGTACGGCTGCTTCATCGGTTCGGCCGCAATCGTGGTCTTGTCGGACCATGACACCGCCGCTGCGGCAGCGCGCAACACGCTGCGGTTCTTCAAGGACGAATCCTGCGGCCAGTGCACGCCGTGCCGCACCGGCACCGCCAAGGCGGTCGCGCTGATGGAACAACCGCAGTGGGACACCGCGCTGCTGGCCGAGCTGTCGCAGGTGATGCGCGACGCGTCGATCTGCGGCCTGGGACAGGCTGCGCCCAATCCTTTCGACTGCGTCATCAAGTACTTTCCGCATGAGCTGGTGAAACCATGAACGCCATTATCAGGACTGTCAAATTCGAGATCAACGGCCGCGAGGTCGAGGCGCTGGCCCACGAGACGCTGATCGAGGTGGCGAAGCGCGAGGGCATCGAGATCCCGCACCTGTGCTACAAGGAAGGCATGGAAGCGGTCGGCAACTGCCGCTCGTGCATGGTGGAGATCGATGGCGAGCGCGTACTGGCGCCGTCATGCTGCCGCCATCCGTCGCAGGGCATGAAGGTCGCAACAAGCAGCGCGCGCGCGGTGGCCGCGCAGAAGATGGTGCTCGAGCTGCTGATGTCGGACATGCCCGAGACCGAATACACGCGCAAGAACGAAGTCGACCTGTGGGCGCGGAAGCTTGGCCTCGGCAGGCCGCGCTTTGCCGGCACGCGCAGCGCGCCGCTGCGCGACGCCTCGCATGCGGCGATCACGGTCAACCTCGACGCTTGCATCCAGTGCACGCGCTGCGTGCGCGCGTGCCGCGACGAACAGGTCAACGACGTGATCGGCCTCGCGTTCCGCGGGCAGGATGCGAAGATCGTGTTCGACCAGGACGACCCGATGGGGAACTCCACCTGCGTGGCCTGCGGCGAGTGCGTGCAGGCCTGCCCGACCGGCGCGCTGATGCCGGCGCGCGAGGTGGCGCTCACCGTGCCCGACAAGAAGGTCGACTCGGTGTGCCCGTACTGCGGCGTCGGCTGCCAGCTGACCTACAACATCAAGGACAACAAGATCCTGTACGTCGAGGGACGCGACGGCCCGGCCAACCATGGCCGCCTGTGCGTCAAGGGCCGCTACGGTTTCGATTACGCCAACCATCCGCACCGCCTCACCAAACCGCTGGTCCGGCGCGAAGGCATGCCCAAGAGCGGCGACTTCACGATGGACCCGAGCCGCGTGATGGAAGTGTTCCGCGAAGCGAGCTGGGAGGAAGCGCTCGAACTGGCCGGCGGCCAGCTGGCGCGCATCCGCGACCAGCACGGCAAGTACGCGCTGGCCGGCTTCGGCTCGGCCAAGGGCAGCAACGAGGAAGCCTACCTGTTCCAGAAGCTGGTGCGTACTGGCTTTGGCAGCAACAACGTCGACCACTGCACGCGCCTGTGCCACGCCTCGTCGGTGGCCGCGCTGCTGGAGGGGATCGGCTCGGGCGCGGTGTCGAACCCGGTGATGGACGTGACGCGCGCCGAGGTGGTGATCATCATCGGAGCCAACCCGACCGTGAACCATCCGGTCGCCGCCACCTGGATCAAGAACGCGGTCCGGGCCGGTACCAAACTGGTTGTGTGCGACCCGCGCCGCTCGGAGCTTGCGCGCCACGCCCACCGCTACCTGCAGTTCAAGCCGGACACCGACGTCGCGCTGCTGAACGCGATGATGCACGTGATCGTGAACGAAGGGCTGGTCGACCAGCAGTTCATCGACAGCCGCACCATTGGTTTCGATGAGCTGCGCAAGAACGTCGCCGACTACAGCCCGGACGCGATGGCGCCGATCTGCGGCATCGACGCCGATACCATCCGCTACGTGGCGCGCCTGTACGCCACGTCCAAGGGGTCGATGATCCTGTGGGGGATGGGCGTCTCGCAGCACATCCACGGCACCGACAACGCGCGCTGCCTGATCGCGCTGGCGCTGATGACCGGCCAGATCGGCCGTCCCGGCACCGGCCTGCATCCGCTGCGTGGCCAGAACAACGTGCAGGGCGCGTCCGACGCCGGCCTGATCCCGATGATGCTGCCCGATTACCAGCGCGTCGACAACGTGGTGGCGCGCTCGCGCTTCGAGCAGATCTGGGGCGCGGTGCTCGATCCGAAGCCGGGCCTGACGGTGGTCGAGATCATGGACGCGATTGGCCGCGGCGAAATCCGCGGCATGTACATCATGGGCGAGAACCCGGCGATGTCGGACCCCGACGCCAACCACGCGCGCGCCGCGCTGGCCGCGCTCGACCACCTGGTGGTGCAGGACATCTTCCTGACCGAGACCGCCTACCTGGCCGACGTGATCCTGCCGGCGTCGGCCTTCCCCGAAAAGACCGGCACCTTCACCAACACCGACCGGCTGGTCCAGCTGGGCCGCCAGGCGATCGAGCCGCCGGGCGAAGCGAAGCAGGACCTGTGGATCATCCAGCAGATCGCGCGCAAGATGGGGCTGGACTGGAACTACCGCCACGTGTCGGAAGTGTTCGACGAAATGCGGCGCACCATGCACAGCATCGGCGGCATCACCTGGGAGCGGCTGGAGCGCGACGGCGCCGTGACTTATCCGTGCACGAACGAGGGCGACCCGGGCGAGCCGGTGGTGTTCACCGAGGACTTCCCGCGCCAGTCGGGCCGGGCGCGCTTCGTCCCGGCCGACATCATCCCGGCCGACGAGCGGCCGGATGCCGAGTACCCGATGGTGCTGATCACCGGCCGCCAGCTCGAACACTGGCATACCGGCAGCATGACACGCCGCACCGCGGTGCTGGACGCGATCGAACCGGACCCGGTGGCGCTGGTGCACCCGCTCGACCTTGAGCGGATGGGCGTCAAGCCGGGCGACGTGATCACGCTGGCGTCGCGGCGCGGCGAGGTGGCGCTGTACGCGCGCGCCGACGACAGCTCGCCGGTGGGAGCGATCTTCGTGCCGTTCTGTTATTACGAGGCGGCGATCAACCGCCTGACCAATGCGGCGCTGGATCCGTTCGGGAAGATTCCTGAGTTCAAGTATTGCGCGATCCGGGTGACGGCCGGCGGGCAGGTCGCACCGCAGGGCTCCTACGGTGGCGGCCAAGTTTTGGAGGGCATGGCACAATTACAAGCATGAACTGCCCAGACTTGCCCCGCTACCGCCCGCGCCTCTCCGAATCGAGCGCCAGCCTGACCCAGGAAGTGACCGCCGTCGACGAACGAGGCCGGCGTTCGGTCATCTCGATCCCGGCCGAGCGCCCGCTCACGGTCTACGTCGACAAGCGCGAACTGGTGACCCTGATGACGCTGGGCGGCGCGCCCGAGGCGCTGACCCTCGGATACCTGCGCAACCAGCGCCTGGTGCGCTCGATCGACGAGGTGGTGTCGGTGCAGGTGGACTGGTCGGTGGATGCGGTGGCGGTCGTCACCCGCAACGGCATCGCCGACGTCGAGGAGCGCACCGCAAAGAAGGTCGTGACCACCGGCTGCGGCCAGGGCTCGGTATTCGGCGGGCTGATGGACGAGGTCGACCAGATCGCGCTGCCCGCGGATGCGCGCCTGAAGCAGTCGGTCGTGTACCGCATCGTCGAGACCATCCGCACCCAGCAGTCGATCTACAAGCAGGCCGGCTCGGTGCACGGCTGCGCGCTGTTTTCGAACAGCGGCGAGCTGCTGTACTTCGTCGAGGACGTCGGCCGCCACAACGCGGTCGACGCGATCGCGGGGCTGATGTGGCTCGAGGGGATGCGCGGCGAGGACAAGGTGTTCTACACCACCGGCCGCCTCACTTCCGAAATGGTGATCAAGGGCGCGCAGATGGGCATTCCGTTCCTGCTGTCGCGCTCCGGCACCACCCAGATGGGCCACATGGTGGCGGAGCGGGTCGGCATGTCGCTGCTGGCGCGCTGCACCGGCAAGCACTTCCTGCTGCTGGCCGGCCACGACCGGCTCGAGTTCGAGCCCGGGCTGCTCGAAGCCGCCGCGCCCGCCGCTGCGACGCCGGCCGTGCCGCGGCAGGCGTAATGCCGCTGCTCGATGCAACCCGCGACGCGTTCGCGCTGCTGCTGACCGGCGACGCGGCGCTGTGGCGCATCGTCTGGGTGTCGGTGAAAACCAGCGTGACCGGCCTGGTGCTGGCGACGCCGCCCGCGGTGGCGCTTGGCTACCTGATCGCGATGCACCGCTTCCCGGGCCGGCGCATCGCGACCTGGCTGGCGCAGGCCACGCTGTCGCTGCCGACCGTGCTGATCGGCCTGGTGCTGTACCTGCTGCTGTCGCGCCATGGGCCGCTGGGCGGCTTGCAGTGGTTGTTCTCGCAGCCGGGCATCGTGGCCGGACAGTTCATCGTCGCGCTGCCGGTGCTGCTGGCGTTCACGCTGGCGGCGGTGCAGGCGGCCGATCCGCGCTACGCCGAAACCGCGATCGCGCACGGCGCCTCGCGCTGGCGGGTGATGACCACGCTGCTGTACGAAGTGCGTTTCGGCGTGATGGCGGCCGTGATCAGCGGCTTTGGCCGGGTCATCTCGGAAGTCGGCTGCGCCCTCATGGTGGGCGGGAACATCGAAGGCGAAACGCGCACGATCACCACCGCGATTGCGCTCGAAACCAGCAAGGGCGAGTTCGCGCAGGGGATCGCACTGGGCATCGTGCTGGTCACGATCGCGCTGCTGATGAACGGTGCGCTGATGCTGTTGCAGGGCGAGGCGCACACGGTCGGGGTGCGCGCATGAGCGAGCTGCTGGCCGTACGCGGCCTGCGCAAGCGTTATGGCGAGCGCCTGCTGTTCGACATCGACACGCTGACCATCGATACCGGCAGCGCCTACGTGCTCACCGGCGTGAACGGCGCCGGCAAGAGCACGCTGCTGCGCGTGCTGGCGGGGCTGGAACAGGCCGAAGCCGGCAGTGTCCAATTCGAGGGACGGGCGCTGGTATTGCATCCGTATCCGAAGGCGCTGCGCTCGGCGATCGTCTATGTGCACCAGCACCCGATCATGTTCTCGACCAGCGTTGCGCACAACATCGGCTACGGCCTGCTCGCGCGCGGCGAACCGGCCGGACGGGTAGCGCAGGCGGTGGACGAGGCGATGGCCTGGGCGGGCATCACGCACCTGCGCGACGCCGACCCGGCCAGGCTGTCGGGTGGCGAGAAGCAGCGCGTGGCGCTGGCGCGCGCCAGGGTGCTGCAGCCGAAACTGCTGCTGCTGGACGAACCGACCGCGAACCTGGACGGGCAAGCGCGCGAACAGGTGATCGCGCTGATCCCGACCCTGGTGGACGCCGGCCGCAGCGTGGTGATGGCCTGCCACGACCGCGACCTGATCGGACTACCCGGCGTGCGGCGGCTGAAGCTGCGCGACGGGCACCTGGAATACCGCTGACAACGAGGAGAACACGTGATGAAACGCCGTAAACTGATTGCCGTGATGCTGTGCGCTTCGCTGGCGTCGCCGATGGCGCTGGCCCAGCAGGTGATCCGCATGTCGACCACCACCAGCACCGAGAATTCGGGCTTGCTCAAGTGGCTGCTGCCGGAGTTCGAAAAAAAGACCAATACGAAGGTCAACGTGATCGCGGTCGGCACCGGCAAGGCGCTCGAGCTGGGCAAGAACGGCGACGTCGACGTGACGCTGGTGCATGCGCGCGAGCTGGAAGACAAGTTCGTGGCCGAGGGCTGGGGCATCGACCGGCGCGACGTGATGTACAACGACTTCATCGTCGCGGGCCCGGTGGCCGATCCGGCGCACGTGAAGGGCAGCAAGGACGTGATCGAGGCCTTTAAAAAGATCGCGGCGAGCGGAACGAAGTTCATCTCGCGCGGCGATAACTCGGGCACCGACGTGATGGAGAAGAAATACTGGAAGGCGGTGGGAACCAGGCCGGCGGGGGCGAACTACGTATCGGCCGGGCTGGGGATGGGCGAGGTGCTGAACATGGCGTCGGAGATGGGCGCGTACACGCTGACCGACCGCGCGACCTATAGCGCGTACAAGGCCAGGACCGGGCTCGCGATCCTGGTGGAGGGCGACAAACGCATGTTCAACCCGTACGGGATCATCGCGGTGAATCCCGCGAAGCACAAGGGCATCAATTACAAGGGCGCGAAGCTGTTGATCGACTGGATCACGTCGGCGGAAGGGCAGGCGCGGATCGCGGCCTTCGGGCCGGCGGGGGAACAGCTGTTTTTCCCGTCGGCGCGGTGAGGGCGCCGCATGTCGTCGCGCTCGGCATGGGTTCCCGCGTGCGCGGGAACGACGGTGTTATGGCCGCCAGCTAATGCACGTCGTTCCCGCGCACGCGGGAACCCATGCTGACTTTGCGCCGTCACAAGCGTGTAGATAGATGAGGACCCATCCGTGAAAGTACTGATCTTCGGCGCCACCGGCATGGTCGGCCAGGGCGCGCTGCGCGAATGCCTGGCGGCCCCCGACGTGGAACTGGTCAAGACCATCGGCCGCACGCCAACCGGCGAGCGCCATCCCAAGCTGCGCGAACTGGTGCACGCCGAGATGTGGCAGTACGAAGGCATGGAGGACGAACTGTCCGGGTTCGACGCCTGCTTCTTCTGCATCGGCGTCAGCGCGGCCGGGGCCCACATGGACGAGCACAAGTACACCCACATCACCCACGACATGACGCTGGCGGTCGCCAACGCCTTGCTGCGGCTGGACCCGCGGATGGTCTTCATCTACGTTTCGGGCGCCGGCGCCGACAGCACCGAAAAGAGCACCGTCATGTGGGAGCGGGTGCGCGGCAAAATCGAGAACGCGCTGCTGGCGCTGCCGTTCCGGGCGGTCTACATCTTCCGGCCAGGGATGATCCAGCCGCTCGGCGGCATCAAATCGAAAACACCCGCCTACCGGATCTTCTATTCGCTGTTCAAGCCAGTGCTGCCGCTGCTGCGCGCCGCCCTGCCGACCCAGATTGTGACCACGGCGCAAATGGGCCGGGCGATGCTCAATGCGGTCAGGCGCGGAGCGCCGAAGCGGGTGCTGGAGTCGCCCGACATCAGTGCCCTCGGCCGTTGAGCAAGCGTTGACCGGCAGGTCAGGCGCGCACCTTCCGCGCGGCGATGTAATGGTCCACCACCGCCGGCAGCACGGCCAGCGGCACGCCCCCGCTTTTGAGCAGCGCGTCATTGAACCCGGCGAGGTCGAAACGCCCGCCCAGCGCAGCCCTGGCGCGCTCGCGGCTGCGCAGGATTTCGTTGTGGCCCATCTTGTAGCCGCAGGCCTGCCCCGGCGAGACCGTGTAGCGGTCGATCTCGCTCGTCACCGACGCCAGTGCGCGTCCGGTATGTTCGGACAGGAAGGCAATGGCCTTCTGGCGCGACCATTCCAGCCCATGGATGCCGGTGTCGACCACCAGCCTGCAGGCGCGGAATTTCTGGGCCTGCAGGTAGCCGAGGCGGCTGAACGGATCGTTCTGGTACAGGCCGAATTCGTCGCATAACTGCTCGGCGTACAGCGCCCAGCCTTCGACAAAGGCGTTAAAGCCAATCATCGACGCGATCAGCGGCAGCTCGGCATGGTGTTCGGCCAGGTAGGCGCCTTGCCAGGTGTGGCCGGGGATGCCCTCGTGCGCGGTCAGCGAGCTCAGTTCGTGCTTCGGCCATAGCCCGGTCGATTTCAGGTTGATGTAGTAGATCGCGGGGCGCGCCCCGTCCAGCGACGCGAAATTCATGTACCCGAGCGGCGCACCGGCCTCGATATCGGTCGGCACCCGCTTGATGACCAGCGGCGCCTTGAGGTCGAGGTGGGAGATTTTGGGGACCAGCTTCCTGATCGCGGCCACCCGCTCGTTGCAATAGGCGATCAGCTGGGCGCGCCCGCGTTCGTCGTCGGCGTACAGGCGCTTCGGGTCTTTCGACAGCGCCTGCATCCGCTGGCCAACCGTGCCCTGGGTCATTCCCTGCGCGCGCAGGATCTCGTCCATCCGCGCCTGCAGCATCTTGTTCTGTTCCAGGCCAACCTGATGCACCTCGGCCGGGCTGGCGCTGGTGCTGGTGCCCAGTTTCAGCGCCCAGCGGTAGTAGGCTTCGCCGTTGGGCAAGCGGTGGACGCCGGCGACGTCGGTCGCTCGCGCGGCGGCTTTGGACAGGGCGGCGATCTGGCGCTCCAGCGCCGGATACACCCGGCCGCTGACCAGCCTGGTCGCGCGCTCCTGCCAGTTGCCGGCGATACCGAGCTTGCGGGTGCGCCCGGCAATCGAGCTCACCAGTTTTTGCGACTCCGCCGGGGTCTTGCGGTACTCCTCGAGCTGGCCGAGCGCGGTCCTGGCGATAAAGTTTGGCGGCAACACCCCCATGCCAGCCTGTTCGACGATGCGCGCGCTCTCCTGGTCGAGCAGGCGCGCCATCGCCTCGACCCGCGCCAGGTAGGCCTCGGCGTCGGCGGCGTTGGCGACCTGGTGCTGCGAATCGAGGAACTCCGGAATCCGCGTGATCGCGCCGTCCTGCTGCGTGACCGGGAACGGCGCGGTCCCGCCCTGGAGGCCGCTGGCGGCGCCACCGAACGGGAACGCGATGCCCTCGATCCCGGCGGCGGTGGCGTAGCGCAAGGTATCGAGGCGGACCTGGTCTTGCTGGCCGAGGCTGCCACGGTCGACCTTGTCGAGCCGCGCGGCCATCGACCTGGCCTGGCTGGCCCAGTGCGCGTCGCTGGCGCGGGAGACGTCCTCGAGTTGCGACTTGAGCGCAGCGCGCGGCCCGGTATCGAGGCCAAGCGAGGTCGCCAGCGTGGGCGCAAGGCGCAAGAGCTAATCCGCGAAATCGGCGAGCAGGGCGGCAAATTTCTGATCGCCAGCAACACCAGCCTGGACCGCGGCGCGCACTGCCGGCGGGATCGACGACACGGCCGCGCCGGTCAACGCAAGTTTCAGGAGGTCGCGGCGGGACACGGTGCTGGTATCGGGCATGGGGCACTTTCTTTGGGCAGCACGAGTAGCTGGTTTAAACAAACTATCCCGGCGCCAAGGGGCATGTCAACAAGAATCAAAAGTGCGAGGACGAACGCGCGCACGCCGGTCGCGGCCAGTCGTTTGCGAAATGCAACGTAGCCCGACGGCGGGCGCTGGAGTCATCCGGGCGGGAGCCGCTGCAGCGTCTCGCGCACTGCGGACTCGAGCATCTCGTACGGCACGGCGCCGCGCAGCGGCAAGCCTTCTTCCCAGGCTGCGTCGCCGGCGCGCAGGACCATGATGGGCACCCCTGTGATGCCCAGTTCGTGCGCCAGCTGCTCGTCGTCGAGCACCTCGGCCGTGTAGCGGTTCTCGTTGAGCGCGTGCCTGAGCGCAGGGACGTCGAGTCCGGCTTCGGTCGCAATCAGGCACAAGATATCGATGTTGCCGATGTCCTGGCCGTGTTCGAAGAACGCGCGGAACAGGGCTTCGTGCATCGCGTTGAAGCGGCCGTGGGAGTCGGCGAAGGCGGCCGCCTCGAGCGCCTTGCGGCTACGCGGCTGGACCGGCGGCAGCTTGAGCGTCATGCCGCGCTGGGCGGCCAGCGGGTAGACCGAACGCTCCCACGTGGTGTGCAGGTATTCGCCGTCGGGGTCGAGCGCCGGCTTGGGATCGGGCCGCAGCTCGAACGCGCGCCAGACGATCGAGAGCTGGTCCCCGAACTCTTCCTGCAGCTGCTGCAGCGTGGGCAGCTCGAGGTAGCAGAAAGGGCAGACGTAGTCGCTCCAGACGTCGATGCGAAGTGGGGGAGTGTGGTTCATGCCGTCCATCGTACCCCGGCTGCTGGCGGCAGCGCGCACGGCACCGGCTGGCGGCGCGCCAGGCCGCTAGTCACCGTCGAGATCGGCGGCTGAGTCCAATGCATCGGTGGCGTGCGTACCCGAAAGGTAGTGCCGGTCGCCCCAGTCGCCATCAACCTCATCCAGCGCTCGTTGAATCTTTCTGTCGCGTGCCGCACTCCAAATGAGCAGCAGTCCGGCCAAAAACAGGACGGCGGCCCCGAAGTACCATTGCAGCCCAAGTATTCGATAACCGAGCGTGGCGACGCTGGCGCCAAGCGCAATGAAGGTCACGCCGAGGGCGTCTTTTAGTGTCATCACGGGCCAATCAAGGGTGGGTTCGTGAACAGCAGACTAAACCATGGTTCCCAATATATCACCGTCAAAACAGGCACCCCGGCCGGCCAAACCTGACCTGTTCCGTCCAGGTGTGAGCGCATGAGCGCCGCCCTGCCTGCGTGCTGCGACCTTGCGTTGGCTGGCGTCATTGCTCCGAGCGGCGCGCGTCCAGCCTTGCCCGGTGCAAAGGAATCGCGGCTGGTTCTCACCACCACCATTCTTGCCTCGAGCCTGGCCTTTATCGACGGCTCGGTGGTCAACGTCGGCCTGCCGGCGATCGGACGCGACCTGGGCGCGGGCGGGGAGGGCTTGTCGTGGATCGTGAACGGCTACCTGCTGCCGTTGAGTGCGCTGTTGCTGACGGGCGGCGCAGCGGGCGACCGCTTCGGCCGCCGCCGACTGCTGATGCTCGGCATCGGCCTGTTCGCGTTGGCCTCGCTATTGTGCGCGGTCGCGCCCAACCTGGGCTGGCTGGTGGTGGGGCGGGTGCTGCAAGGCACTGGAGCGGCGCTGCTGATGCCCAACAGCCTCGCGATCCTGGGCTCCAGCTTCGAAGGCGAGGCGCGCGGCCGGGCGATCGGGATATGGGCTGCGGTCGGCGCGGCGGCGGGCGCGCTGGGGCCGCTGATCGGTGGCTGGCTGATCGATGTAGTAGGCTGGCGCGCAATTTTCCTGATCAACCTTCCGCTTGCCGGGCTGGCGCTGTACCTCGGCGCGCGCGGCCTGCGCGACAATCCGAATGTTGCGCGAGGCGCCCTCGACCTGGCGGGGGCGGCACTGGCCACCATCGGCCTGGCCGGCCTGACCTGGGGACTCACGGTTGCGTCGGCAAGCAGCGGCTTTCACTGGATCGGGGCGGCCGCGATTGGTGGCGGAGTGTTGTTCCTGTACCTTTTTCTCGCAGCCGAAAAGCGCCGTGGCGAGAACGCGATGCTGCCGCTGGCGTTGTTTGCTTCACGCAGTTTCGTCGGACTCAACCTGCTCACGTTTTTCCTGTACGGTGCGCTCGGCGCCTTGTTTATCCTGGTGCCGTTCGTGTTGATCGAGGTTGCGGCTTACTCGGCGACCGCCGCCGGGGCCGCGTTGTTTCCGTTGCCGGTTGTAATCGCGCTGGCCTCACCGCTGATGGGGCGCCTTGCCGGCAAAATCGGATCGCGCTTACCGCTGTCGATTGGGCCGCTGGTGGTGGCGGGCGGATTCCTGCTTGCCACGCGCATTGGTGGTGGCGGCACCTACTGGAGCACGACCTTGCCGGCGGTCCTGGTCATCGCGGTCGGCATGGCTGGCGCGGTGGCGCCGCTGACGACCGCGGTGTTGTCGACGGTTGAACCGAGACACGCGGGCGTCGCTTCCGGATTCAACAGCGCGGTTGCCCGCTCCGGCGGGCTGGTCGCCACGGCGCTGCTGGGGATGATCCTGTCAGCGCACGGCAGCGTGCTGCTCGCCGCATTCCATGTTGCCGTGATCGCCTGTGCAGTGGCGGCGCTGGCGGCCGCAGTATGCGCCTTCGTATTCCTGCCGACACCGAACCCGACGTGATCGCAACGCAACGTTGCCCCAAAAGTGGGGTCAGAGTCGAATTGTTCGGCAACATTGCAAATTTCGACTTAAGCCGACTCTGACCCTGAACCAGGTTTTGCTGGTGCGCACGTTCGCAATTGGGGTCAGAGTCAAATTGTTTAGCAACTCGCGAAAGTTTCGAATTAATTTGACTCTGACCCTCATTGTTTTTGTTGCAGGGGCGGAATGTTCCGAACAATTCGACTCTGACCCTAGTTGTGGGGTAGTGCAACTGGATGGTTGCGCTTTTGCGGGCTTCGCTTCATGTCGTTCCCGCGCATCCTCCGGGCGCCGCGGGAACCCATGCTTGACGTGAGGCGCAGCGCAGTATGGATTCCCGCCTTCGCGGGAATGACGTGCTGAATCCAACGCTTAACGCAGGCATAGCCTTTTCATTATCGGCCTCCAGCGGCCTTACACCTGCGGCGGATCGGTTTCGCGCGCGTAGCTGCGGTGCGCCGCCAGCGCGCTCTTGAATGCTGCAAGCGCCTGCTTCAGCTTACTGCTTTGGACCGCGATCAGCCCCGGATCGGCCGACTGGTCCGGCAGGGCGTCCGGAATATTCGCCTTCTTCAGCAGCGCAGTCGCGGCGCCGAGCGCCAGGATCGGCTTGCAGTGCCGGTACTGGTCGCGCAGGAATTCGAGCGCGTGGCCGTCGCGGCTGAGCATGTCGATGGCGTCCTGCCCATCGGGCACGATCATGGCGTCGTACAGCACCGACGGCCCGGCTTCGAGCGTGATTTCGACATCGAGCAGGGCGCCATCGCTGCCCTTTACCTTGCCGAGCGTGCTGCCGACCAGGCGCGGTACGGCGCCGTCGGCCAGCAGCTCGCTGTAGATCGCGCGCACCGCCGCCGCATCGACGCCGTGCCCGACCAGGATCGCAACCCGGCGCGTCCGGATGCCAGTCTCGCCCGGCCGGGACAGCAACGACAGCGCCGGCGATGGCGCGTACTCGGGAATCGGCGCCTCGGTCGCGAGCGGCAGCGGCGCAGGGACTTCGATCCCGAGGCCGGCCGCCACCGTTTCGGCCAGCGTCTGGTCGACGTTGGCAAGCAGCGCCACGACCCGTTCGCGCACGGCGGGCGTCTGCACGCGGGTCAGCTCGAAGCGGAACGCGTTGGCGATGTGGGCCTGTTCGATCGGGTCCTGGCTTTGCCAGAACAGGCGCGCCTGGCCGTAGTGCTCGGCAAACAACTCGGGCTTGCCGCGCACCTTGTCTTCGGCGACCCGTTCGGGGAAGCTGGAAAAGCCGCGCATGCCGGCCTGGAACGGGCAGCCGCCGCCAAGCGAGTTCGGCTCGTAGTTGACGCGGCCGCGGTGGATGGCCTGGCGGTGCATGCCGTCGCGCTGGTTGTTCTGCACCTGCACGATCGGCGAGTTGATCGGAATCTCGTGGAAATTAGGGCCGCCGAGACGGGTGATCTGGGTGTCGAGATACGAGTGGATGCGTCCCTGCAGCAGCGGGTCGTTGGTGAAGTCGATGCCTGGCACGATGTGCGCGGTGCAGAAGGCGACCTGCTCGGTCTCGGCGAAGAAATTGTCGGGATTGCGGTCGAGCACCAGGCGGCCGACCGGGAGCAGCGGCACCAGTTCCTCGGGCACGATCTTGGTCGGGTCGAGTACGTCGAATTCGAAGGCGGCGGCCTGCTCTTCGGTGAATACTTGCAGCCCCAGTTCCCACTGCGGGAAATTGCCCGACTCGATCGCTTCCCACAGGTCGCGCCGGTGGAAGTCGGGGTCGGCACCGGAAATCTTGACGGCCTCGTCCCATACCAGCGAGTGGGTGCCTTGCAGCGGGGTCCAGTGGAACTTGCAGAAGCGCGACTCGCCACTGGCATTGACCAGGCGGAAGGTGTGCACGCCGAAGCCCTGCATCGTGCGGTAGCTGCGCGGAATGGCGCGGTCGGACATCTGCCACAGCAGCATGTGGGCCGACTCCGGCATCAGCGAGACGAAATCCCAGAAGGTGTCGTGCGCGCTCGAGGCTTGCGGCATCTGGTGGTGCGGTTCGGGCTTGACCGCGTGGACCAGGTCCGGGAACTTCATCGCGTCCTGGATGAAGAACACCGGGATGTTGTTGCCGACCAGGTCCCAGTTGCCTTCGTCGGTGTAGAACTTGACGGCAAAGCCGCGCACGTCGCGCGCGGTGTCGGTCGAGCCGCGCTCGCCAGCCACTGTGGAGAAGCGGACGAATGTCGGGGTGCGCTTGCCGGCCGCGGCGAATGGCGCGGCGCGGGTGATGTCGCTGAAGTCCTTGTACGATTCGAAGTAGCCGTGTGCGGCCGAGCCGCGGGCGTGGACCACGCGTTCCGGGATCCGTTCGTGGTCGAAGTGGGTGATCTTTTCGCGCAGGATGAAGTCTTCCATCGCCGTCGGGCCGCGCAGGCCCACTTTCAGCGAGTTCTGGTTGTCCGCAACCGGCACGCCCTGGTTGGTGGTGAGCACTTTCTCGCTGGCGTCGACGCGCACGCGGTCGAGTGGCGCGACGGTCGGGTTGCTGCCCGGCGCCGGCATGCCCGCGCCAACCTTGTCGGACTTGACGATTTCGGTGCTGGTGCTGCCGGTCGCCGCGGGCGAGGAAGGGGTGCGGGTTTCACCGGCGGTGGGCGTGCGGGCGGCATCGCGATGTTCGCTGGGCTTGGTTGGGTTGAACGGCATGTCGGCCGCCAGTTGCTGCCCGGCGACGACCTTTTCCAGCAGCCGTTCGGCGACTGGTTCGTTGCTGCCGAGGGTGGCTGGCGGTCTTGGGTCAGAGGGACCGGAGACGGTGCTCAGGATCGAGCCGGCGCCGTCGACGGACGAGGGGTTGTTTTTGCGTGTAGCCATCCAAACCTCACAGGTTGTTTGTTCATTGGGGAAGCGTGCTGAACAAACAAAATAGCGGAGGTGGACGAGCTGAACTGTTGGATGGCTAACAGAGCCGTGCAAGGACGGCAATAATTTTTTAGGGTCATCACGGATTTCCGCGGAACGGCGAATCCGGCTACATCAAAATCACGTCGTACTGCTCCTGCGGATATCCCTTCTCGACCTGCAGCGAAATCCGCTTGCCGATGAAGTCGCCCAGCATCGCCAGGTGCTGCGACTCTTCTTCAAGGAACAGGTCGACCACTTCCTGCGACGCGACGATGCGGAACTCGCGCGGGTTGAACTGTTTGGCCTCGCGCAGCAGTTCGCGCAGGATCTCGTAGCAGATCGTGCGCGAGGTCTTGACCTGGCCCTTGCCGCTGCACGCCGGGCAGGGCTCGCACAGGATGTGGGCCAGCGATTCGCGCGTGCGCTTCCTCGTCATCTCCACCAGCCCCAGCGCCGAGAAGCCGCTGACCGACACCTTGGTGCGGTCGCGCGCCAGCGTCTTTTTCAGCTCGGCCAGCACGGCGCTGCGGTGCTCGTTGTTCTCCATGTCGATGAAGTCGAGGACGATGATGCCGCCCAGGTTGCGCAGCCGGAGCTGGCGCGCGATCGCGTGCGCCGCTTCGAGGTTGGTCTTGAAGATGGTGTCGGCGAAGTTGCGGCCACCGACGAAGCCGCCGGTGTTCACGTCGATCGTGGTCATCGCCTCGGTCTGGTCGACGATCAGGTAGCCGCCCGACTTGAGGTCGACCCGCCGTCCCAGCGCGCGCTGGATCTCTTCTTCGACGCCGTACAGGTCGAACAGCGGCCGTTCGCCGGTGTAGTGCTGCAGGCGCGACAGCACCGACGGCGTGTACACCTGCGCGAACTCGACCAGCTTGACGAAGTTCTCGCGCGAGTCGACCTGGATGGTCGCGGTCTCGTCGTGCACGAAGTCGCGCAGCACGCGCTGGGCCAGGTTCAGGTCCTGGTACAGCAAAGTGGTGGCCGGCCGGGTGCGCGCGCCCTGCAGGATCGCGCCCCAGGTCTTGCGCAGGTAATCGATGTCGGCAGCCAGGTCGGTGTCGGGGGCTTCCTCGGCCATCGTGCGCACGATGTAGCCGCCTTTTTCGTCAGCGGGCAGCAGGCCTTGCAGCCGGTGGCGCAGCGCTTCCCGTTCCGATTCCTTTTCGATCTTTTGGGAGATGCCGATATGGCTGTCCTGCGGCAGGTAGACCAGCATGCGCCCGGCGATCGAAATCTGGGTCGACAGGCGCGCGCCCTTGGTGCCGATCGGGTCCTTGATGACCTGCACGGTCAGCACCTGGCCGTCGAACAGCAGTTTTTCGATCGGCGTGGCCGGCGTGTTGGCGCCTTCGTGGCTGCGCGCTTCCCAGATGTCGGCCACGTGCAGGAAGGCGGCGCGCTCGAGGCCGATGTCGATGAAGGCCGACTGCATGCCCGGCAGTACGCGCACGACCTTGCCGAGGTAGACGTTCCCGGCCAGCCCGCGCGTGAGCGTGCGTTCGATGTGCAGTTCCTGCACCGCGCCCTGCAGGATCAGCGCGACGCGCGTTTCCTGCGGGGTGATATTGATCAGGATGTCTTCGTTCATGGGCGCCGGCCGTGCAGTATTGTTCAGAGTGTAATCATACACGGCGGGCGCGCGTCGTAGGGGCGGGGAATATGCGCGGACGCCGGTACCGCGGTAGGGTGGGCGGCTGGTCCGCCCACGCGTTCAACGACGGCGTGCGCCGAGGCGTCGCCACACCCGCCGCACGGGCTGTTCGAGCATGAATTGAACGCGTGGGCGGGCGACCCCGCCCACCCTACAGAGCCAGCCCGGCCTTGCGCAGCAGCTGGGCGGTCTCGAACAGCGGCAGCCCCATGATGCCCGAGTGGCTGCCTTCGATATGCTCGACGAATAGCGCGGCCAGGCCCTGGATGCCGTAGCCGCCGGCCTTGTCGTACGGCTCGGTCGTGGCGCAGTAAGCCTTGATCGCGGCCGGCGTCAACTTGGCGAAGCGGACGTTCGACACCTGCGTGACCTGCTCGGCCATGTCGAGGTAGTGCACCGCCACCGAGGTCAGCACCTGGTGCGTGCGCCCCGACAGCCGCTCGAGCATCGCGATCGCTTCCGCCATCCCCGCCGGCTTGCCGAGGATTTCGTCGTCGATCGTGACGGTCGTGTCGGCCGCCAGCACCGGCCGCAGCGGCTGGCGGCGCTGCTGCAGCACGTTCCACGCGAAGGCGCCTTTTTCCAGCGCGACGCGCGCGACATAGTCGTGCGGCGCTTCGCTGTCGTAGGCGTCTTCGCTGACGTCCGGCCCGCGCTGGGTGTCGTTGCGCAGCATAAGCAGTTCGAATTCGACCCCCACCTGGCGCAGCAGTTCGCGCCGGCGGGGGCTCTTCGATGCAAGGTAGATTTTTTTGTCGAGGTTTCTCATCGTCGGGATCGTAGGCGTCGTCAGACGCGATGATAAGGATGGTTTTGCGTGATCGACCACGCGCGGTACAACTGCTCGGCCAGCATGACGCGCACGATCCCGTGCGGCAGCGTCATGCTGGAGATTCTGATCATGCCTTCGGCGCGCGCCTTCAGCTCGGGGTCGAGCCCGTCGGCGCCGCCAATCAAAAAGGCGGTGTCGCGCCCGTCCTGCTGCCACTGCTCGATCTGCTGCGACAGGCCGACACTGGTGAGGTCCTTGCCGCGCTCGTCCAGCGCGACGATCCGCACGCCCTTCGGCAGCACGGCTTCAATCCGTTCGCGCTCGAGCGCCATCGCGGTGGCGGCGGTCTTGCTGCCCGAACGCTCGACCGGCTTGATTTCCTTGAGCACGATGCGCAGCTCTGGCGGCATGCGCTTGGTGTATTCGGAAAATCCGGTTTCGATCCAGGCTGGCATCTTGTGGCCGACCGCCGCGATAATGAGCTGCATTGACGCTTACTCTGCAGCCTTCTTGACGGCGCGCTTGATGACTTTCTTGGCCGGTGCGCCCTCCGCGGCCGGTGCGGCGGACTTGGTGGCGCGCTTTGGCGGCAGCGCCTTGAGTGCCTTGACGGCCGCGGTCTCGCTCTTCGTTGCCGGCACCTTGACGACCTTGCCGACCGGCGCTGCGGCAGCCTTCTTGGCCGCCGGCTTCCTGGCGGCGGGCTTCGCGGCGGCGGTCTTGCGTTCGCGTACCGGCTTGGCTTCCGGCTGGTCCTGGTTCGCGGCCAGGTGCTTCGACCTGGTCTTCGGCTCGGCCGCTTCGAGGGCTTCGGCACTCGACTTGCGCTTGGCCGCGCCCAGCTTGACCGGCTTCTCGCCCCAGATCTCTTCGAGGCGGTAGTACTGGCGGATCGCCGGCTGCATGATGTGGACGATCATGTCGCCCAGGTCGACCAGCACCCATTCGCCGGTGTCTTCGCCTTCGAGGCCAACCACGTCACCGCCGGCTTGCTTGACCTTGTCGCGCACCGAGGCGGCCAGCGCCTTGGTCTGTCGGTTCGAGGTGCCCGAGGCGACGGCGATCCGGTCGAACAGGCTGGTCAGGCCAGTCGTGTCGAACAGGACGATGTCCTGGGCCTTGACGTCTTCGAGGGCGTCCACGACGACGGTTTGCAGTTTTTTAATATCCATTAGCTTCTGTATAAATTGTGTTGTTGAATATAGTCTAGCACTTGCGGCGCTATGAGAGTGTTTGCGTCGGCCCCGGCGCGAATGGCGTCGCGCACCTGGGTGGCCGAAATGTCGACCGCGAGCGTATGTGCGATGCATACCCGGCCCGACGGCGTGGCGCACACCTGATCGGGCGTCGCCAGCCGCCGCTCCAGTTCTTCGGCCACCGCTTGTGGCAGCGCCTCGCGCCCGAGCGCGAAGCCCGGCCGCGCGGCGACGCCGATGTTGGCCAGCTCGAACAGCGTGCGCCACTCGCGCCAGGTGTCGAGCTTGTGCAGCTGGTCGGCGCCCATGACGAATACGATCGAGGCGTCGGGGCCAAGTTCGGCGCGCACCTGCCTGAGGGTGTCGACGGTGTAGGTCGGCGTGCCGCGCTCGATTTCCTGCAGGTCGAGCACGACCGGAAAACGGGCATCCCTGAACGCCAGCTCCAGCATCGCGATGCGATCATGGTCGCTGGCCTGCAGGCTCGACTTCTGCCACGGCTGGCCGGCCGGGACGATGCGCAGCTGGCCTGGCTGCAGCAGGCCGGCGAACAGTTCGGCCAGCGCCACGTGGCCGTGGTGGACCGGATCGAAACTACCACCCAGCAGGGCGACGCAGCCAGTCACGAAGCGAGCCAGTCCCGGTGCACCAGGAAGTCGGTGTACAGCTTTGCTTCTTCACTGCCCGGTTCGGGCTTCCAGTCGTAGCGCCACTTGACGATCGGCGGCAGCGACATCAGGATCGCCTCGGTGCGCCCGCCCGACTGCAGGCCGAAGTGCGTGCCGCGGTCCCACACCAGGTTGAACTCGACATAGCGGCCGCGCCGGTAGGCCTGGAAGTCGCGTTCGCGCTCGCCGTAGGGCAGGTCCTTGCGGCGCTCGAGGATGGGCAGGTAGGCCGCCAGGAAGCTGTCGCCGACGCTTTGCACCATCGCGTACGACAGGTCGAAGCCCGCTTCGTCGAAGTCATCGAAGAAGATGCCGCCGACGCCGCGCGGCTCCTTGCGGTGCTTGATGTAGAAGTACTCGTCGCACCACTTCTTGAAGCGTTCGTGCAGGCTGCTGCCGTAGGGCGCGAGCGCGTCATGGCAGGCCTGGTGGAAGTGGCGCGCGTCGTCTTCGAAGCCGTAGTACGGGGTCAGGTCCATGCCGCCGCCGAACCACCATACCGGTTCCTCGCCCTCGGCGGTGGCTTCGAAGAAGCGCACGTTCATGTGCACGGTCGGCGCATACGGGTTGCGCGGGTGGAGCACCAGCGATACGCCCATCGCTTCCCATGCGCGGCCGGCCAGTTCGGGACGCGCGGCCATTGCCGACGGCGGCAGGCTGGCGCCGGTGACGTGCGAAAAATTGACGCCGCCGCGTTCGAGCACCTTGCCTTCTTCGATCAGGCGCGAGACGCCGCCGCCGCCTTCCGGGCGTTCCCAGCTATCGCGCAGGAACGGCTTGCCATCGACGGCTTCCAGCGCCTGCACGATACGGGCTTGGAGGTCGAGCAGCCAGGCCTTGACGGCGGCGGGGGAGGGCGATGACATCAGAGTGAAAACGGGGGGTTAAAATTGGGCAGATTGTACACTGCCTGAGGTATCTGTAACAAAACAACGCAACACGCCGTTGCGCGCTGTCGGGAACAACGTTCGTACGGTGCGCACTGGGGCGCGCGCGGTGCAGCGGCAGCAGGTAGGGTGGGCACCCCGTGCCCACGCGAAAGCCGGCGTAACGCGAACCGGGGCGCGTGGGCAGAGGCCGCCCACCCTACGCTGGCTTTCGGAAGCCTTACTTGACCCCGCGCCAACCGATATCGCGGCGGTACTGCGCGCCGTTGAAATGGATCTTTTCGACCGTTTCGTAGGCCTGCTTCTGCGCCATCTTGACGCTGTCGCCCAGCCCGACCACGCACAGCACGCGCCCGCCCGAGGTCTGCAGCCTGCCGCCCACCAGCATCGTGCCGGCGTGGAAGGTGACGCACTCCGGCGTTTCGGGCGGAATCGCGTCGATCACGTCGCCCTTGCGCGGGCTGTCCGGATAGCCGGCGGCCGCCATCACCACGCCGACCGCGGTGCGCCGGTCCCATTCGAGTTCGACCGCGTCCAGCGTGCCGTTGCAGGCATGCTCGAGCACGGTGACCAGGTCGCTCTTCAGGCGCGCCATGATCGGCTGCGTTTCCGGGTCGCCCATGCGGCAGTTGAATTCCAGCGTCTTCGGGTTGCCGGCGGCGTCGATCATCAGCCCGGCGTACAGGAAGCCGGTGTACTGGATGCCGTCCTTCGCCATGCCGTTGATCGTCGGCATGATGATCTCGCGCATCACGCGCGCGTGCATCGCCGGGGTCACGATCGGCGCCGGCGAATAGGCGCCCATGCCGCCGGTATTGGGGCCCTGGTCGTGGTCCTTCAGGCGCTTGTGGTCCTGCGAGGTGGCCAGTGGCAGCACGTTTTTGCCGTCGCACATGACGATGAAGCTGGCTTCCTCGCCGGCCAGGAATTCCTCGATCACGATGCGGGCGCCGGCGTCGCCGAAGCGGTTGTCCGACAGCATGTGGTCGACCGCCTGGTGCGCTTCGTCCAGCGTCATCGCGACCACCACACCCTTGCCGGCAGCCAGGCCGTCGGCCTTGACCACGATCGGCGCGCCGTTCGCGTCGATGTAGGCGTGCGCTTGCACGGCGTCGGAAAAGCTCTGGTACTTCGCGGTCGGGATCCCGTGGCGCTGCATGAACGCCTTGGCGAAATCCTTCGAGCTTTCCAGTTGCGCCGCTTCGCGCGCCGGCCCGAAGATCTTCAGGCCGCGGGCGCGGAACAGGTTGACGATGCCAGCCGCCAGCGGCGTTTCCGGACCGACCACCGTCAGCGCGATGTGTTCGGCCACGACGAAATCGGCCAGCGCTTGCGGCTCGGTGAGGTCGACATTGACCAGGCGCGCGTCGAGCGCGGTGCCGCCGTTGCCGGGCGCAACGTACACCATCTGGATCCGTTCGGATTGGGCCAGTTTCCAGGCCAGTGCGTGTTCACGGCCGCCAGAGCCGACTACCAGGATTTTCATAGTTCCCTTAGCTGCTTGCTGTTCTGCTTACTCTTCGATCACGGCGTTGGTAAAGACTTCCTGCACGTCGTCCAGGTTTTCCAGCGCATCGAGCAGTTTCTGCATGCGCTGCGCGTCCTCGCCGGTAAATACGGTTTCGGTGTCGGGCTTCATGATGACTTCGGCCTGGTCGGCCTTGAAGCCGGCCTTTTCCAGCGCGTCCTTGACGCTCGCGAAGTCGTTCGGGTTCGACAGCACTTCGAAGCCGCCTTCCTCGTCCTGCACCACGTCTTCGGCGCCCGCTTCGAGCGCCGCTTCCATCAGCTTGTCTTCCTCGACGCCAGGGGCGAACAGGAACTGGCCGGTGTGCTTGAACATGAACGAGACCGAACCCTCGGTGCCCATGTTGCCGCCAAACTTGCTGAACGCGTGGCGCACTTCGGCCACGGTCCGCACCCGGTTGTCGGTCATGCAATCGACGATGATGGCCGCGCCGCCGATGCCGTAGCCCTCGTAGCGCACTTCCTCGTAGTTCACGCCTTCCAGGCCGCCGGCGCCGCGCTGGACGGCGCGGTTGACGTTATCCTTGGGCATGTTCGCATCCGCCGCCTTCTCGACCGCCAGGCGCAGGCGTGGATTGGTCGCCACATCGCCCCCGCCCATGCGGGCGGCAACGGTGATTTCCTTGATCAGTCGGGTCCAGATCTTGCCGCGCTTGGCGTCGGTGGCGGCTTTTTTATGCTTGATATTGGCCCATTTGCTGTGTCCAGCCATGTCGAATAGTTCCTATAGACGGTATGCAAGAGTGGGCGACATTCTAACATAGGCCCCCCTGTCAAAAGCGTCACGGAAACAGCAGACGCGTCCCCCAGGCAACAAGCAACAGCCCTGCAAAGCAGGCCACCACGGTGCCGGCCCGGCGTGGTTTTTCGGCCAGCACGAGCACGCCCAGGGCGGCGATCGCGGCCAGGTTGGTGACCCCGGCGACGAACAGCAGGGCGGTCAGCGGCCAGTAGCAGCCGGCCGCCGCCTTGCCGTCGTCGATGCCCATCCCGATGGCCCCCAGCAGGCCGGGACGCCAGCACGCCAGCACCACCTCGTGGGGCGCCCTGCAATGCTCGAGGCAGGCCTGCTTGACGGGGGTCCACTGGTAGGCGCCGGCCGCGACCATGAGCAGCGCGCCGGCGTCCGGGTTGGACAGCGCCAGGTCGGCATCGAGCAGGCCGGCGTTCTGCAGCCAGCGCTGGGCCAGCGCGGCCGCCAGCGCCCAGCCGCACCAGGCGATGGCCAGGCCGCAGGTGAACAGCGCGGTGCGCAGGTAGGGGCGGCGCAGGCCGTAACGCCCGCGGGCGGTACGCGCGAACGCGAGCGCCGCCGGCGCCGCGGCCGGCAGCATGATCGCCGCCAGCGTGGCCGCCCACAGCCCGGCCACGCGCGCCAGCTGCTCGAGCTGGGCGGCCGCCGCCAGTGCGGCGGGTTGCGGCGGCCCCGGGCTGCGTGACAGCAGGTAGGCCCAGCAGGCCAGGGCGAGCGCGCCGAGCAGTGTAAATATGGCCGTGCGCTCGGAATCGGTCCGGCGCGCTTCGATAATGGTATTCATATGCCCGCCTGCGCGCTGGCTATGCAATGACCCTGCTGCCGCCGGTGCCGCATGATGCCCTCCAGTGGATGAGTTGGCGACAGTTGGACAGCAGGGTTCGCAAGGCGTTCAGGGAGCTCATCAGCCAGGACGGCGGAATCGTTCTACAATTACCGGATGAGCAAAACCGCAACCGCTGCATCCGTTTCTGCTGTCCCTCGTCCGGCCCTGGTCTCCGGCCTCGCCATCGCCATCGGTGGGGCAATTCTGTTTTCTACCAAGGCCGTGGTCGCCAAACTGCTGTACCGCTACCACATCGATGCGATTACATTGATCGCGTTCAGGATGCTGTTCTCGCTACCGTTTTTTGCGGCGGTGGCGATCTGGAAGATGCGTACCGAACCGCCGCTGTCCGGCGCCGACCGCTGGCGCCTGGTGGCCCTCGGCCTGGTCGGCTACTACCTGTCGAGCTTTCTCGACTTTCTCGGCCTGCAATACATCTCGGTCGGCCTAGAGCGCCTGATCCTGTTCCTGACGCCGACCTTCGTGCTGCTGATTACCTCGATCTTCCTGAAGCACCGCATCAGCCGCGTCCAGTGGCTGGCGCTGGCCTTGTCGTATTGCGGCATCGTGCTGGTGTTCGTGCACGACCTCAATGGCGGCGCCGGCAGCACCGTGTCCGGCTCGCTGCTGGTGCTCGGCTCGGCGCTGGCGTACGGCGTCTACCTGCTCGGCTCCGGCGAGATGGTGCGCCGCATCGGCTCGCTGCGGCTGGTGGCCTACGCGATGTGCGTCTCGAGCGTGGCGTGCATCCTGCAGTTCTTCCTGTTGCGGCCGGCGAGCCTGCTGGTGCAGCCGATGCCGGTGTACTGGCTGTCGCTCGTCAACGGGATATTCTGTACTATCTTCCCGGTGTTCATGACGATGATCGCGGTGCAGCGGATCGGTGCGGCGACCGCGTCGCAGGCCGGCATGATCGGGCCGGTCTCGACACTGTTCCTGGGCGCGGCGATCCTCGGCGAGCCGATCACGACGGTGCAGCTGGCCGGAACCGGGCTGGTGTTGGTGGGTATTTATATGCTGTCGTTAAAAAATAACGGACCAGACAAATGAAGCCACGAATCGCGTTGATCGCGCACGACAAGAAAAAAGACGACATGGTCATGCTGGCGGCCGAGTACATCGAGTTCCTGCGCGGCTGCGTTTTGTCGGCGACCGGCACCACCGGCGGGCGGCTGGCGAACGAGCTGGGGTTGACGATCGAGCGCAAGCATTCGGGGCCGTACGGCGGCGACCTGCAGATCGGCGCGCAGCTGGTCGAGGGCGAGATCGACGCGGTAATCTTCCTGCGCGACCCGATGACGCCGCAGCCGCATGAACCGGACATCAACGCGCTGGTGCGCGCCTGCGACGTGCACAACGTGGCGTGCGCGACGAATCTGTCGACCGCGCACCTGGTGCTGTCGCAGCTGATGCTAAAGGCGCGCAAGAAATAACCAACCAAACAAGGAGCACAACGATGGCAAAAGCAATCCGTTTTTCGAAGACGGGCGGTCCCGAGGTCCTGGAATATGTCGACGTCGAGGTCGGTGAACCGGGGCCGGGCGAGGCGCGGGTGCGGCAGCACGCGATCGGGGTCAACTTCATCGACGTGTATTTCCGCACCGGACTGTACGCGCAGCCGCTGCCGTCGGGACTGGGCCAGGAAGGTGCCGGCGTGGTGGAAGCCGTGGGCGAGGGCGTGACCCACGTCAAGCCCGGCGACCGCGTGGTCTACGCCGGCCGTCCGAACGGCGCGTACAGCGAGGCGCGTACGATGCCGGCCGACATCCTGGTGCGCCTGCCGGACGAGATCCCGTTCGAGACCGCGGCCGCGATGATGCTGCAGGGCCTGACGGTGCAATACCTGTTCAAACGCACCTACCAGATCAAGCCGGGCGAAACCATCCTGTTCCACGCGGCGGCCGGCGGCGTCGGCCTGATCGCGTGCCAGTGGGCGCGCGCGCTTGGGGTGAACCTGATCGGCACGGTGGGGTCGAAGGAAAAAGCGGAACTGGCGAAGGCGCACGGCGCCGCGCACGTGATCAACTACAACACCGAGGACGTGGTGCAGCGGGTGCTGGAAATTACCAACGGCGAAAAGGTCCCGGTGGTGTACGATTCGGTCGGCAAGGACACCTTCTTCAAGTCGCTCGACTGCCTGCGTCCGCTGGGGCTGATGGTCAGTTTCGGCAATTCGTCTGGGGCGGTGCCGCCGTTTTCGCTGAGCGAGCTCAATTCGCGCGGGTCACTGTACATCACCCGACCGGCGCTGGGCGCCTACGCGTCGAACCGGGAGAACCTCGAAGCGATGGCCGCCGACCTGTTCCAGATGGTCTCGAGCGGCAAGGTGAAGATTAACGTGAACCAGAAATTCCCGCTGGCGGACGCGGCCGAAGCGCACCGTGCGCTCGAATCGCGCAAGACGACGGGATCGACGATACTGCTGCCATGAGAGAGTTCAGCGACGACAACGAAGTGCCATCGGAACGGGACACGGTGGGTGCGCCCAGGTTCGGCCGCCTGCTGCTGGTGCTCGCGCTCGCCGTGCTGCTCATCGTCGCCATCACGTTCGGCTCGGAAGCGTATTATTCCTGACGCGGCAGGGCTGCGCAAAACCGTCGTTCGCGCGCAGGCGGGAACCCACTTCCGTAACCGTCGTTCCCGCGGAGGCGGGAACCCCAGTTCGTGTGCCGGCCAGGAAAACGACATCGCAGGTTTGCCTAAGAACTGGGATTCCCGCCTCCGCGGGAATGACGTGCTGGCGTCTCTTCCTGACGCGGCTGGGCTGCGGCCGCTAGCCGCAAAACCGTCGTTCCCGCGCAGGCGGGAACCCCTACAGAATTCCAGGAATTGTTAAGTTCCCGCGATTGGCGCATCCGCTGTAATAGCGCGCTCAGCATGGATTCCCGCCTCCGCGGGAATGACGTGCCGGGGCGTCTTCCTGACCTGGCAGGGCAAAACCGTCGTTCCCGCGGAGGCGGGAACCCCAGTTCGTGTGCCGGCCGGGAAAACGACATCGCAGGTTTGCCTAAGAACTGGGATTCCCGCCTGCGCGGGAATGACGTGTTGGCGGGTCGTCCTGACGCGACGTGCCGGGGGTCCAGGTCAGCCGTTCTGCCGCTTTAATTCCACCCTGCGCGCCACCCCGTTCGGTCCCGGGAAGCCTTCGAACGCGCTTTGCACCAGCGCCGGCATCAGCTTCGGCGTCGACAGTTCGCCGCTGATGTTATGCACGGTTACGTCAAACAGCCGCTTGGGTTCGGTTGCCGACTTGATCGCCACCTGCAGTTCGCGCCGGTACGCGTGCTGGATTTCCACCTCGTATTCCGGGAACGGTCCCCAGAACGGATCGTAGAACGGGCTGTAAAACCCGCCGAAGCGGCGATGGCGGTAGAAGCCGAAGCGCGCCGATGGCGGATAGAAGAATGGCGAATAGGCCGGCTGGATCACGCGCACCGGCACGTCGGTGGTGGTGAAGCGCATCGACACCAGCAGCGCCGGCTTGGAGGCGCCCGAATCATGGAAGCCGAGCTTGGCCAATTGCCCGCGCACCAGTTCCTGGTAGCTGCGCCATTCCAGCGTGTCGTCCTGCGCCGGCGGCGCTTCGAAGGCGTAGCTCTTGTCCTCGATCTGCGCCGGCCACTGGTGGAATGTCGTGACGTCGCTACGGATCGTGGTCGCGCAGCCACCCAACAGCAAAACGAGCGCCGCTCCAGCGGCGATAAACAGGCGTTTCATTCTCATCTCCATTGTATTTACGGACTTCTTCCAGCCTTTAGATTACGGCTTGTTCCGTATTCTCGCAGATAAATTTACAAGCAGTTACCCGAACCACAATCCGATACATGAAATTGAACGCAGGCGCGCCAAAGCCTGTTGGTAAAATAAGCACTTCAGCCACGTACATAGCGGACCTCCCATGCGCACCGACACGCCCCAGACGATTTACCGCAAGGACTACACCCCGCCGAGCTACCTGGTGGATACGGTGGAACTCGGCTTCGACCTCGCGCCCGCGCGCACCATCGTCGCCAACCGGCTGACCATGCGCCGTAATCCCGACAGCGCACAGCGCGAAATCGAGCTGTGCGGCGAGGACATCAAGCTGGTCGCCCTGCGCATGAACGGCAAGACGCTGGCCAAGGGTGAATACCTGCTCGAAGGCAGGTTCCTGCGCATCCCCAACGCGCCGGAAGAGGTCACGCTGGAGATCGAAACCTTGTGCGTGCCTGAGCAGAACACGACCCTCAGCGGCCTGTATGTTTCTAATGGGAACTTTTTCACCCAATGCGAAGCGGAAGGCTTCCGCCGCATCACCTTTTTCCCCGACCGTCCCGACGTGATGGCGAAATACACGGTGATGCTGCGCGCCGACAAGGAGCAGTACCCGGTCCTGTTGTCGAACGGCAACCTGATCGAGGAAGGCGAGCTCGGCGACGGCCGCCACTACGCCAAGTGGGAAGATCCGTTCAAGAAGCCGTCCTACCTGTTCGCGCTGGTCGCCGCGCGGCTGGTGTGCCAGGAAGAGAAATTTCCACTGGCCGACGGGCGCCAGGCGTTGCTGCAGGTGTGGGTGGAAGAGGGCAACCTCGACAAGACCGACTACGCGATGCAATCGCTCAAGAAAAGCATCCGCTGGGACGAACAGCGCTACGGCCTCGAGCTCGACCTCGACCGCTTCATGATCGTCGCCACCAGCGACTTCAACATGGGCGCGATGGAAAACAAGGGCCTGAACATCTTCAACACCAAGTTTGTGCTGGCCAACCCGCGCGTTGCGACCGATGTCGATTTCCAGGGCATCGAGGCGGTGGTCGGCCACGAATACTTCCACAACTGGACCGGCAACCGCGTGACCTGCCGCGACTGGTTCCAGCTGTCGCTGAAAGAAGGCCTGACCGTGTTCCGCGACCAGGAATTCTCGGCCGACATGATCGGCACCGATACCGGCCGCGCCGTGACCCGCATCGACCAGGTGCGCACCTTGCGCCAGGCCCAGTTCCCCGAGGACGCCGGCCCGATGGCGCACCCGGTGCGGCCCGACTCCTTCGTCGAAATCAACAATTTCTACACGGTGACAGTGTACGAAAAGGGCGCCGAAGTGGTGCGCATGTACCAGACCCTGCTGGGCCGCGAGGGCTTTCGCAAGGGCATGGACCTGTACTTCGAACGGCATGACGGCCAGGCCGTCGAATGCGACGACTTCCGCCGCGCGATGGCCGACGCCAGCGGCCGCAACCTCGACCAGTTCGAACGCTGGTACAGCCAGGCCGGCACCCCGGTGGTGCGCGCCGAAACGCGCTACGACGAACAGGCCAACACCTACGAACTGAAACTGGTGCAGTCGTGCCCGCCGACCCCGGGCCAGCCCGACAAGCTGCCGTTCCACATCCCGGTCGCGGTCGGCCTGCTCGGCGCCGACGGCCGCGACCTGCCGCTCGTGCTGGACGGCAAGAAACTCGGCGCCACCACCGTGCTCGAGCTGACCGAGCCCGAACAGACCTTCGTTTTCACCGGCGTCACCGAGCAGCCGACGCCGTCGCTGCTGCGCGATTTTTCCGCGCCGGTGATCCTGCAGTACGGCTACAACGACGCCGAACTGCTGCACCTGTTCAGCCACGACAGCGACCCGGTCAACCGCTGGGAAGCCGGCCAGCGCCTGTCGATGAGCCGCCTGCTCAAGCTGACCGGCGAAGTCGCCGCCGGCGGCAAGATGAACCTCGACGACACCTACCTCGACGCGATGCGCAAGATGCTGGTCGACGACGCGCTCGACCCGGCCTTCCGCGAGCAGGCCCTGCTGCTGCCGACCGAGACCATGATCGCGGAGCAGGTCGAGGTGGTCAATCCGATGGCGATCCACATGGCCCGCCAGTTCGTGCGCGCCGACATCGGCGCGCGCCTGCGCAAGGAGCTGCTGGAGCAATACAACGCCAACCAGACGCCGGGCGAATACAGCCCGGACGCCGTGTCGGCCGGCCGCCGCGCGCTGAAGAACCTGGCGCTGGCCTACCTGACCGCGGCGCCAAGCGAGGAAGCGGTCGCGCTGGCGCAACAGCAGTTCGACCAGGCCGACAACATGACCGACCGCGTGGCCGCGCTCGGCGCACTGCTGCACGCCCGCGCGCCGTCCGCACAGGAGGCGCTGAACCGGTTCTACCGCGAGTTCGAAAACGACCCATTGGTCATCGACAAATGGTTCGCGATGCAGGCTTCGGCCTCGACCACCGACGTCAACAAGGTGCGCGAGCTGATGCGGCACCCGGCCTTCAACCTGCGCAACCCGAACCGCGCGCGCAGCCTGGTCTCGACCTTCTGCGTCGCCAACCCGGTCCAGTTCCACGCGCCGGACGGCAGCGGCTACGCGTTCTGGGCCGAGCAGGTCACCGCGCTCGACAAGCTGAACCCGCAAGTCGCAAGCCGCCTGTCGCGCGCGATGGACCGCTGGCGCCGCTACGCCCCGGGGCTGCAAGTGCACATGAAAAAAGCACTGCAGCAAGTGAACGGCCTGAAAAAACTGTCCAACGACGTCCGCGAGGTGGTCGGCAAGGCCCTGACCAACTGAACCAAACAAATGCTCGACCGACAGGCCCGCGCCGTAACGTTGGGTGGGCGGTCCTCCGCCCACGCGGATGTCGCCCACCTGTCGCGCTTCCGCTGCAGCGCCTGCGGCGTGCAAGCTCGTAGAGTGCGCACCCATGCGCACGCCGTCGTCCGCCCAGAACGAATACAAACCAAACCCAAAGGAAGTCAATGAAACGCGTCAGTCTCACGCAACACCTGGTGGAAGAACAACGCCTCAACAACGCCATCACAGCCGAACTGCGTCTCCTGATCGAAGTCGTCGCGCGCGCCTGCAAGACCATCAGCCACTCGGTCGGCAAAGGCGCGCTGGGCGATATCCTGGGCAGCGCCGACACTGAAAACATCCAGGGCGAAGTGCAGAAAAAGCTCGACGTGATCTCCAACGAGATCCTGCTCGAAGCCAACGAGTGGGGCGGCCACCTGGCCGCCATGGCATCGGAAGAAATGGAAAGCATCCACCCGATCCCGAACCGCTACCCGATGGGCGAATACATGCTGCTGTTCGACCCGCTGGATGGCTCGTCGAACATCGACGTCAACGTCTCGATCGGCACCATCTTCTCGGTCCTTAAAGCGCCGGAAGGCATGGGCGCCCCAACCGAACAGGCCTTCCTGCAGCCGGGCACCCAGCAGGTCGCGGCGGGCTACGCCGTGTATGGCCCGCAGACGATGTTGGTGCTCACTACCGGCAACGGCGTCAACTGCTTCACGCTGGACCGCGAAATGGGCTCGTGGGTCCTGACCCAGCGCGACATGCGCATCCCGGAACAGACCAAGGAATTCGCGATCAACATGTCCAACAAGCGCCACTGGCATCCGCCGGTCCAGCGCTACGTCGAGGAACTGCTGGCTGGTTCTACCGGCTCGCGCGGCAAGGACTTCAACATGCGCTGGATCGCGTCGATGGTGGCGGACGTGCACCGCATCCTGAACCGCGGCGGCATCTTCATGTATCCGGCCGACCTGCGCGACACCTCGGTGCCGGGCAAGCTGCGCCTGATGTATGAGGCCAATCCGATGGCAATGCTGGTCGAGCAGGCCGGCGGCGCCGCCACCGACGGCCGCAAGCGCATCCTCGACATCGCCCCGCACAAGCTGCACCAGCGGGTACCCGTGTTCCTCGGTTCGAAGGCCGAAGTCGAGCGCGTAACCAGCTACCACAAGGAATAAAGTTGGCTTGAGCACGTCGTTCCCGCGCAGGCCTCGGCGCCCCGCGAAACCCCAGTTCGGCGCCTGCGCAAGCCCGTGCAATGGGGGCGGCAGAAAAAATCCCGCGAGACTTAGGGGTTCGCACTAGCAAGTTTGCTGAGTTATTTGCTACAATTAGGGTCTTCGCCGCTTTAGCTCAGTTGGTAGAGCAGTTCATTCGTAATGAAAAGGTCGCCAGTTCGATTCCGGCAAGCGGCACCAAGACAATAAAAACCCGCGTCTCGCAAGAGGCGCGGGTTTTTTGTTTTCGGGGCAAAAAAAACTTCACTTGTTTAGCAGCGCAATATCTTTTCCTTAAAGATTGCCTTTAACGTAGGTCTGTTAGGCACCGCACAGTCGCAGCAGCCCCGCTGTTGTATTTTTTGTATCGCGACGCAGATCTCTGATCCGCGCCGGGTTCGTACGCTGCAAGGCGTGAGCTCAACATTGCGAAAAGCGAGATGGTCTGTCTACCGATGGAACTTTTGCGCTGGCTTGGTGTCGCCAACACACACACTTTGACCCAAGGCAGTACCCATTAGAACCATTGATGTAGCGCAGGTCATTCTCGTGCCTTCGTTTTGTTTCTAGCGAAATCGGGCAAGAATGTGGTGATGGTCGAGTATCGGTCTACTCCGCGTTGGTCTACATTTTTAACGAGGGATACATCATGGATAATCAGAAATCGAACGAGGGAAGCGCACGCGACACCGGACAGGGCTCGGGCACCAGCATGGGCAAGGACCAGGTTTCCGGCCGCAGCGAAGGTAAAGGTAACGGCGGCGCAGGCAGCAGCAGCACATCGGACCGTAGCTCAGGCACCACCGCCGGCGCCACCGGCACCAGCTCGGGCGCAGTCGGCAGCGTGAGCAACGCTGGTTCGATGAGCACCAGCGGCGCAGGCAGCAGCGGCAGCACCGGCGGCGGCTCCAGCGGCGCCGGCAGCAGCGGTAGCAACATGAGCAACAACGCAAATGGCGGCAGCAAGACCGGCACCAGCGGCGCCGACATGGCCAGCAGCGGCGCCGGCTCCAGCGGCGGCACTGGCAGCATGGGCGGCAGCACCACCGGCGCGTCGTCGCAGGACGGCGGCAAAGGCGGCATGTCCTCGCTGCGCCCGGAGGAAATGCACCAGACCATCGATAAGGCAGCGGCAGCGGCGCAGCCGGTGGTCGATCGCCTGGTCAGCAGCGCACACGCAGGCGTGGACAAGATGTCCGGCTTGCTGAGCGGCGCCTCGCAAACGATGGGCCAGCGTCAGCAGCAGCTGACCGAGACCTATGGCCAGCTGATGGAAACGAGCCGCGACTACATCCGTCAAAAACCGGGTACCGCGGTAATGATGGCCGTCGGCGCAGGCTTTATCCTGGCCAAGCTGTTTGGCGGAAGCCGTCGCGACTATTAATTAGCCGTCCTCGCTTCACTACAAGATAGCGCCGGCCAATGCCGGCGTTGTCGTTTGGTGGGCCATCACAACAGTTCAATCCCGAACCGCTTCACCAGCAGGGCGAACAGGCCGAAACAAACGACCGTGATCAGCACGGAAGCGAGCATCGTCGCCCAAAACCCGAGGCGCGGCAGCAGGAACGGGAAGGCGCCAAACATCGGCAGCGTCGGGATCACGTACCACAGCGTGTACCAGGCGTGATTCGCCACCTTCGATTCCGGCTGTTTTTCAAGGTGCAGCCAAATCAGCGCCAGGAAAGTCACCATCGGCAGGGCAGCAATAAAGCCGCCCAGTTTGTCGCTGCGCTTGGCGATCTCGGAAACGAGGACCACCACCCCCGCCGTGATCAGGTATTTCGTGATTAACCAGGTCATTGCTTTCGTTCCCACTTCTAAATGGCTGACTTGCGAGTGTAGCAAATCCGGCTGCCTCGGGCAGTCCGTCCGCCCGTTCCAGCACTGTTACAATCGCTTACAGTTGATACTTGGCATCTCAACACTGTACGTCCCGTTCCGGTATAAAAGCTAAACAGACAAAGGCATCGGAAACCATGAACAGACAGTTCCGCCTCGCATTGCTTGCCGTCGTATTCGGCGCCGTGCAGCCGTTGCATGCCGCGACCTTGACGGCCGAGCTGCAGGCCGTTCACGTCCTGAACCGCCTCGGCTACGGCCCCAAGCCTGGCGACATCGACCGCGTCCGGCAAATGGGCGTGCAGCGCTACATCGACATCCAGCTGCACCCCGAGTCCATTCCTTACCCCGAAGCGCTGGCCAAGCGGCTGGCGACGCTCGAGACGGCGAACCAGCCCGCGGGCGAGGTGGTGCGCGAATTCGTCGAGCTGCGCAAGGACGTACGCGACGAGGAGGAGGGCGCAAAACAGCGGCGCCGCAGCGAGCTGGCGAGGATCGCGCGCGAGGCGGCCGAGGCACGCCTGCTACGCGCCGTCGACAGCCCGCGCCAGCTCGAAGAGGCGATGGTGGACTTTTGGTTCAACCACTTCAACGTCTTTGCCGGCAAAGGGATCGACCGCGCACTGATCGCCAGTTACGAGCGCGATGCGATCCGGCCGTACGTGCTGGGCTCCTTCCGCGAGCTGCTGGGCGCCACCGCGCATCATCCCGCGATGCTGTTCTACCTCGATAACTACCTCTCCACGGCCAGCGACTTCACGCCAGCCGGCGCGAACGGCGCCAAGGCCAGGGCGCGTGGCCTGAACGAGAACTACGCGCGCGAGCTGATGGAACTGCACACGCTCGGCGTCGACGGCGGCTACACGCAAAAGGACGTGACCGAACTGGCGCGCATGCTAACCGGCTGGACCTTCGACCAGCGGCGCCTTGTGCGCAACAACGAGACCTTCCGCTTCGATCCGAAGCGCCACGACGCGGGCGCGAAGAGGTGGCTCGGGCGCGACGTCGCGCCGAACGGCCAGCTGGAAGGCGAGATGGCGCTCGACATACTGGCTGTGCATCCGGCGACCGCTCGCCACATCAGCTACCAGCTGGCGCAGTACTTCGTCAGCGATGCGCCGCCGGCCGCGCTGGTCGAGCGCATGGCGCACACCTGGCTGCAAACCAAAGGCGACATCCGCTCGGTGCTGGCAACGCTGTTCGCCAGCGACGAGTTCATGTCCCCCGCCGCCGTGGGCGCCAAGTTCAAGACGCCGTACCAGTTCGTTGTCTCGGCCGTTCGTGCCGGCGACGCGCCGGTCGCCAATATCGCTCCGCTGGTGGGCACGCTGAACCAGCTCGGCATGCCGCTGTACGGCTGCCAGACGCCGGACGGCTACAAGAACACGCAAGACGCATGGCTCAATCCCGACGCGCTCACGCGGCGCATCACGTTCGCGACCGCGCTGGGCTCGGGCCGGATCGCGCTGTCGTCGCCACCGCCGGCGCCACAACCCGCAGCCAGCGCCGCTGCTGCAATCCCGGCCCGGGCGACGGTAGAGCCGGCGCCCCAGATGGGAGCGACCGCGCCGGCAGTGCCGCCGCCGATGGTGACGGCGACGGTGTCGGGCGCCGCGATGGCTGCAAGCGCGCAGGGATCTTCTCCTCCGCTCGACGCCAGCCGGCTGCAGGCCACGCTGGGCGCGTCCATCTCCAGGCACACGCTCGACATCGTTGACCGCAATGGTGCGGAGCTGCGTGCGGCCATGCTGCTCGGTAGCCCGGACTTCATGCAGCACTGATCGGGGAAGGAAAAGAACATGAAACGCAGGGACTTCCTGAATGCGATGGCGGCCGGCGCCGGCCTGGTACTGCCGGTTGGCCGCAGCGCCTGGGCTGCCACCAGCGACAACCCAACCCAGAAGAAGCTGGTCGTGGTGATGCTGCGCGGCGCGGTGGACGGGCTGAACGTGGTCGCCCCGGTCGGCGACGAGAACTATCTGCGCCTGCGGCCGACGATCGGCCTCGCGGCGGCGGGCGCGCCGGGTGGCGTGCTTGACCTGGACGGCTACTTCGGCCTGCACCCGGCGCTCGCCAGCCTGCAAGCGCTGTGGCAGCAGAAGAAGCTGGCGTTCGTGCACGCCAGTGGTTCGCCCGACGACACGCGGTCGCACTTCGACGCCCAGGATTACATGGAGTCGGCCACGCCCGGCCACAAGAGCACCCCGGATGGCTGGATGAATCGGCTGGTGGCGCAACTGCCCGGCACTGGGACGCCGAGCCGCCTGTTGGGCATCGGGCCGGTCATGCCGCGCATCCTGTCCGGGTCGGCCGCCGCGATCAACCTGCCCAATGGAGCTGCCGGCACGCGCGCCACGGTCCTGGACCGCCCCGCGATCGGCACCGCCTTCGACCAGCTGTACCTGAGCCACGAGCGCTTCGGCCGCGCCTACACGGATGGCAGGAGCGCGCGCAAGGAATTGATGGAGGCGGCGGAGAGCCGCGAAATGCAGATGGCCGACCGTGGCGCGCCGCTGCCGAACGGCTTTCCCGACGACGCGGCGCGGCTGGCGACGCTGATGCGCAACGATCCCAAGATCCAGCTGGCCTTCTTCGCGCTGGGCGGTTGGGACACGCACGCGGGGCAGGGCGCCGCCACCGGCCAGCTGGCCAACCGGCTCGCGCCGCTGGGACAGGGGCTGGCGGTGCTGGCACAGCGCCTGGGGCCGATGTTCGATGACACGACGGTCGTGGTGATGTCCGAATTCGGCCGCACCGCGCGCGAAAACGGCAACGGCGGCACCGACCACGGCCATGGCAATGTGATGTGGGTGCTGGGCGGGCGGGTCAACGGCGGCAAGGTTTACGGCGACTGGCAGGGTGTCGGCGATGGCGCACTGAACGAAGGGCGCGACTTGCCGGTGACCACCGACTTCCGCTCGGTGCTGGCACAGGTGGCCGAGCGTCACCTGCGGCTGTCGGACCGCCAGCTGGAAAAGGTGTTTCCCGCAATGCCGCAACGGACACCCGGATTCCAGCTTGTCGGAGCTTGACTACAGCGCTTGTAGGAGAGCGGTCTATCGTAGTTTTACGGTATTGCAGTGCACAATAAGACGGCCTATATTGAACACGTCTCCTCCAGTTTTCTCCGAAAACTTGGATTGCCGCCCGGAAGCCGAAAGGTTTACCGGGCGTTTTTTTATGTTGGCTCCGGGACGTAGGGTGGGCACCCCGTGCCCACGCGAATGCCAGCCATGAGTCATTCGCTATTCAGACGCTAGCCTCCGC
>JBJMVW010000076.1:0-34011 GCA_045810465.1 Massilia sp.
CACGGCCGACAGCGACGCAGTCCGTGTCATCAAGGTCGACGGAACCGTGGTAGACAGCTACGATGCCAGCACCCTGGCAGATGGCAGCCATACCGTCCGCGTGGTCGATACCGATGGCGCAGGCAACAGCAAGAGCGCATCGCTCACCTTCAAGCTCGATACCGCTCTGACCGCGCCGACCGTGGCCCTGGCGACCGACAGCGGGCAGGCCGGCGACGGCTTGACCAACCAGGCCAGCCTGAGCTTCAACACCGCCGACAGCGATGCGGTCCGTGTCATCAAGGTCGACGGCGCCGTGGTGAACAGCTACGATGCCAGCACCGTGGCCGACGGCAGCCATACCGTCGGCGTGGTCGATACCGATGGCGCAGGCAACAGCAAGAGCGCCTCGCTCACCTTCAAGCTCGATACCACGCTGACCGCGCCGACCGTGGCCCTGGCAACCGACAGCGGCCAGGCCGGCGACGGCCTGACCAACCAGGCCAGCCTGAGCTTCAACACTGCCGACAGCGACGCAGTCCGTGTCATCAAGGTCGACGGAACCGTGGTAGACAGCTACGATGCCAGCACCCTGGCAGATGGCAGCCATACCGTCAGCGTGGTCGATACCGACGGCGCAGGCAACAGCAAGAGTGCATCGTCAATTTTTACGCTCGACAGCAAAGGACCGAGTTTCACGTCCGCGGCGGCCGTCAGCGTTGCGGAGAACATTGGCGACAATCAGATCGTGTATCTGGCACATGCAACAGATGAGCATTTCGTCGTCTATAACCTGAATGGTGACGACGCCAGCAAGTTTGACATCAGCGCCGCCGGTGTCGTCACGCTGAAGGACAATCCTAACTTCGAAGCCATCAACGCCTACCACTTCTCCGTGGTAGCGACGGACGCCGCCGGCAACCACACCGATCAGGCGGTGAGCCTCGCAATCACCAATGTCAACGAAGCGCCGGTCGCTTCGCCCAGCAGCGTGTCGACCGTCGAGAACACATCGATCACCTTTCAGGTCTCCGACTTCACCTACGACCAGGATGCTGGCGACAAGCTCGCGCTTTCCTTCAATTCGAACTCGGCCACCCTGACCTGGGCGAACAGCGATCCAAATGCCTCAACGACGCTGATCAACCCGGTTACGCACGCTGCGGTCAATCTATCATCCCTGAACGTGCAGGCGAGTATCTCGGCCGATGGCACTACCGTCACTCTCGCGCCGCCGACGGAACTGGACTGGATGGTCACCGGGCAGGTGGTGAAGGCCACATTCAATTACACGGTTACGGACTTGGGCGGCCTGACGAGTAGCAATTCGATCAACTTGATCATGACCGGATCGACTACCGACAAAGGCTTGAATCTGAATGGGGGGAATGGCAACGACACGCTGTCGGGCAACGCGAGCAACAACGCCGAAGACGTACTCCAGGGCGGAAATGGCAACGACACGATCTCCGGCTACGGCGGCACCGACGCACTCTACGGCGGCAACGGCGACGATAAGCTCTTCGGTGGCGCGGGCATCGACTATCTGTACGGCGATGGCGGCAACGACACGCTCGATGGCGGCACCGAGGGCGATTTTATCTTTGGCGGCAAGGGCAATGACATCCTCATCGGAGGCGCGGGGGCCGACAAGTTCGTGATCGAACCGCAGAGCGGCAATGACCGCGTCATGGACTTCAATATTGCTGAGGGCGACAAGTTGTATTTCGCGAACTTTTTCTCAACTCCAATGACCGCGGACGCCTTCGTCGCGAAGTATGTAACCGACACCGGCAACGATTTACTCATCAGCCTGCCTGGTACTTCGATTGTCCTGGTCGGGGTCCCGAGCATCGGCGCGCTGGCCGGCGCCATCGCCTTCGGCATGCCGTCCTAAGCAGGGCTTGGCACGCACATGATAGTCGTGCTTGATGTTAATGCCCCATGTCTTGGATGCCGCCTTGCAAGAGGACTTGGATGTCGTTGAACAAGCCAACGTAGGATGCCTAGACGATCGCTGCAGGACGCAACAACGAAACCCGCCGTCTCTAGGACGGCGTTTTTCGTTACTCAACAATTAGTTGGTGGAGGGGAGGGAATCGAACCCTCAGTAAATGGGCATCCATGCGGATTTCGAGGGGTAGGCTGGCACAAAGCTGTCATTCCGGACCGCACGCCACCACGAGTTGACCACCCGCCCACCGTTGCTTGACCTCCGCCAAGTTGCCGTAAACCCAACTCTGGCACGATGGCCACATCAACCGGAGGAGGCTACATGGGCGCGGTTATATATCGAGGGAATGTGGACCACCTGGAAGGGCGTAAGCCGTTCGGTGACGGTGAGTGTGTCGCACTGCCGCAAGCGGTGACGACACTGGGCCATACCAGCGGCTGGCGGCCAGGGCCCCGTGTTGTCGACCTGTCGTACCTGAATCCCGGCACCGTGATTGCCAACTTCGTGTTCGACGCGGCGGGTAGGGGACGATTCCCCAACCGGCATGGCTACCATGCGGCGCTCTTTGTCGAGTTCGGCCCGAGGAGCCAGTCGACTGGACGCCCGATGAGCATCGTGATGATGGACCAGTGGAAGAACCGCAAACCGACCAATACCGTTCACGCGCGCACTGTAGGCGCTAGGGGTGACAGGAACCCCGGGCAGGGGAATCCCTACGCGGACGCGGATAACGCGGATAAGTTCTATGTGGTGGTGCGGTGAGGCTGCTCGCGGGCCTGCTCTTAGCCGGAGCTGCCCAGGCGCAGGTGGTCGAGTGCCCACAGACGATCAAGGAGGCGCCGGCGGTCAACCTGACCGGTGGGAGCATGTACGACGGGCCGAATCATGAGTATGAACTGATCGGCACGCCGAAGGGCGCCAAAGGCCGGCATTACGGGTTTGACGGGCGCGCTGTCAAGTGGCTGGCGTGCTGGTACGGGCGCGATGGGAAAGTCGCCTGGTGGAAGATGGATGCCAAGGCGACCAGCTGCAGCGTCGGGGAACAGCGGAAGGCCGGTAGGGTGAGCGTCAGGGCGGTATGCAAGTGAATGACCGTCCCGACCGGCGCCGGGCGCGGATGGTTGACGCGGCGCTCGAGCTGCAAGACAAGTTCGGTCGACTGCCCGCAGCTGCCTTCCTTGCGCCGGCGAAAACCCGATGTGGGTTGCCCAGCAGATGGGGCACAAGGACTGGACGATGATTGCGCGCCGGTAATATAAGTCCTTGATTCTATGGTGTTTAGTGGTGGAGGCGGAGGGGCAAAAAATCGCTGCGCGATTTTCCTTAGTCAGGCGAATCGGAGAGCCTTGCGCTTGCAAGCGCAAGTCGCTCCGCCGGCTCGCCGCGGGCGGCGAGAAACCCCGGCTCCGCCCCTCGTCCGTGCCGGACGAGGATTCGATGCCACGGTCTACATGCAAGTATTCAAAAACAAAGCCCACTGGCTTGCGCCAGCGGGCTTTATTTTTGAATACTGGTGGAGGCGGAGGGAGCCTCCAGCCTCCACCATCTGCTCCGTTAACTCTTTGATTCTATTAATCGTCGGTCCCGGCGTGGCGCATACATTGGCACCCCATTTGGGGTGCGAACTTGGGGCATTTTAGCACTGCATGGCAGGTACATTTTGCTGAGATGGCCTGACCCTGTTCGATTGCGGTCTCGGGAATCGCCCCCCCGGGTCCATGACCTTTCGCGGGGTCGTTGAGTTCAGGGTGCCGCACTGGCGGTTGCGATACCCGCAAGCCATCCTTGGGAGATTTCCGGAAACTATAAGGTTTGGGGGATCAGGTCGTGCTGAAGTGCAGCTAAAGCTAATAATTTCTTGGCTAAAAGCAAACATGCTCTTACACTAGGGCGTGAGCTTACGCGACCGCCCGTAAGCGGATGTCGCGCAGTGCCGCTAGCGGCGATATCAATACGAGTTGCAAATTTAATTTACTTTAATAATAGGCATAAAATGGACTATGGACGGGCGCTTATTTCAGCCGCAGATGGTAAAGCTATCTTGTTTGCTGGCGCGGGTTTTTCACTTGGATCATCATCTCTAAACGGACTGGATTTCCCTACTGGCTCGAAATTGGCGAAAGTTCTATGTAATGACGCTAAAGTGCCTATGTCGGACGATTTGAAAACCGCCGCAAGCCGGTATCTGAAAGCAAAGCGACCCGATGAATTAATTACGTTCCTAAAGCAGACATTTTCAGCGAAAGATATTAAACAAAACCACGAGACCATTGCCAGCGTACCGTGGAAGGCGATTTACACGACAAATTACGATGATGTGCTTGAATTGGGCGCGAAAGCTAGGGGTAAGAAACTTACGCCCGCTACTCTGAACGATCATCCGCGAGATCACCGTGACTCTTCTGGATCGGTACTTCATATAAATGGGTATATTGATCGACTAAATGAGTCCACTCTGCTAACCGAATTTAAGTTGACGAACACTAGTTATCTTACGGCGCAATTTCGTGAGTCGGAATGGTGTGACCTATTTCTTCACCACATAAGATCGGCTCAAGCAATCTTTTTTGTCGGCTATTCTCTATACGATCTCGATATTCAAGAAATTCTATATGCCGATCGTTCGCTGCGCGAGAAAACCTTCTTCATCCAACGAGAAGATATGACTAAGGAAGATATTTTCTTTTCGGATCTCGGCGAATTCGGCACTATTCTTCCAATTGGCACTGAAAAATTCGCCCAGGACCTTTCCTCGGTCGATCCCTTGGCCCTTAGTAGTGATAAATCGTTGGTTCTGATTGGGCTGGAAGAGATGAAATTTCCAGAGGTGAAACTAGCGAACACTGCGGAGGATGTATTCTCGCTTCTGTTGCGCGGAGAGTCGAATTCCGATCTTATTTCAGAGCAGGTCATGTCTGATACTGAGAACGATTATGTATTCAATCGGGACGGATTGCAACGCAGCACGGAGTTGGCAAAGAATTACATGATTGTTGGCGATCTCGGTAACGGAAAGACAACGTTGCTCAGGTGCTTATGTGCTGCCTTCTTAAAAACAGGACGTCGGTGCTTTTGGATAAAAGACGAAGCGTACGATTGTCAAGATGAAATTGATGCGATACTGAAACTTTCAGAACCTGCGGTAATTGTATTCGACAACTATACAAAAAAATTAGAGTTAATCGAATACGTCAACCTCAAGCGACGCAGTGACACCATCTTAATGTTCTCCGCACGGACACTATTGCACAAGAACGCGCAAGAAGATTTGTATTATAAGAAAATTCGTATCGACGTTTCTAGGACATGCGAGATCGATTGTAATAAGCTTTCAAGTGTTGAGCTTGAAAATCTCGTTGATTATTTCGCGAAATTTGGCCTCTGGGGGGACAAGACTGCAGAGCGAAAACATAAAAAAATTCAATATGTCCAGCACGTGTGTAATTCGGAATTACACGGCGTATTGCTTGATTTGCTTTCTTCTCCAGAAATTCAGTCTCGATTCGCTAACCTGTTTGCAGAATTTAAAGGTCCGAAACAGGTGGCGAAAACTTTGGTGGCCGCTTTTTGTTTGAATCTACTAAATATAACGCACCCCGATGCGCACATGATCGCTGCTATTACAGGTGATGGGACAATATTTTCTCCTGCGTTTAAATCAAACTCAGTTCTCAAGCAATTTTTTAATAGTGATAGAGATATAATAACGCCAAAATCAGCGGCTCTTGCGGAGTTTTGCATGCAGCACTTCCCAGACCCAGGATTGCTTGTTGATTGCCTTGTTGATATTTGCAAAACTACTCGCAAGAAAGCGGCAACTGAAAGAAAATTTAATATCTCTCGTTTTTATTGGGATTTGTATCGAGATATGGCGAGCTTCTCAAGCGTGCGACGAATGCTGCCGGAAGCTGGAAAAAGGGAGCTATTAATTCGATTTTATGAGGGGCTACGGACGATTGACTTGGAGCGCGAGAATCCGCTTTTCTGGCTGCAATATGCAATGGCACGGATGAATCAGCCGCAAGCAGGCGATTTGGAGCAAGCGTCCATATATCTGAAGACCGCGTTAGCCATCGCGCGCTCGAGGAAGGGCTTTACAACGGTAGATATCGAAACTCAGCAAGCCCGCCTGTACATAGAGTACGCACTTCACTCTGCGACTACAGCTACCGAAGCTTATGGGTACTTTGTTCAGGCCGATACACGTTTGGCTAAGATTACGAAGGATGAAATCTATAAGACTGAGCCATATCGCCCGATGCATAACTATGCGATGTTGTTCAGTAAATTCGGTGAACAGTTCAATGAAATGCAATGCAGAGGCCTATATGATTCTTTCTGCTACATCATGCAGAATATTAAGCGCCTGCCGATTCGCGTCGCCGAAGAGCCTGTAATATTGACTACAAGGAAAATATTGCGAGAGATTATACTTAAACTCGAAACTAGATTAGGCACAAGTGGGGAGGGGACTAGCACATAGTATTTGTGCTCTCAATAACTGGCGCCAGCAGTTGAAAATACAAATTGCTGGCGTTTAACCTTATAGAAGTAGGTTCGCCTCTTCAGTCGTGTGTCTTGCTAACGGTAATTTCGTCGAATTTTGGAATGAGTGCCCAGACCGCGGAAGGAGGCTGAAACTTCTCGATTGTCGGCTTACGCTTTGCGGGGTCCTTCACATTCCAATAGACTTTTGATGTGACTAGCTTTCCCTCGTGACCGACGATTGGCGCAATGGCCGTTTCCGGCACATCGTCGTTAAGTAGCGACGATATAAACGTGTGCCGAAACGAGTGGAAAACCTTTGTATGCTTCTCCATAATGCCGCACCGTTCCTTGAACTTCCCGAACCAAGTTGAAGCTGTCGCGCCGTAGCCACCTTTTTCGCGAAATTTCAGTGCAGGGAACAACCGTTCGTGGCCCTGCGCACGCAGTCGATCGACGTAGCGTATGAGGCCGACTTCGATCAATTTGTCGTGAATCGGGACAAGTCGCTTGGCGCTCTTGTTTTTTAGCCGCTGTCCTTCTTCCTCGTCCTGAATGTTGATGCAGTGGATGCCGTCAACGACTTGAAAGTCGGATAAGTGAAGCTGGCAAAGCTCATTCAAGCGCGCGCCGGTCAACAGTCCCATTAGTGGCAGCCAATAGTTATGGGCAGCCCTGTACCGGCGTCGGGCGTGTTCATGAGCACCGAAGATCCGCGCCAGTTCCTCGACCGTGAAGGGTTCGCGCTGCTGGCCGTCGCTGTCGTCCAGACTGCGGCCACTGAACGGGTTGTACCGCAAGTCATACTGTGGCTTCGACGTGGCGAATTTGAACAGACTGCTGATCCGTTCAAGATTCTTGTTAATCGTCCGAGTTGCCATAGGCTGCGGGTTGAGATCGAGGATTTCGCTGATGGACTTGTCTCTATACGCGGGCATCTTGTTCATGTTCGCGGGCAGCCTTTTCAGCGTTTCAACATATGTCAGCGCCCGGTCCTCGTCTATGTCGCCGATTGGAAGGTCGCCGATGATGTCCATGAACAGATTGTAGGCCGCAAGGTTCTCTTTCTGAGTCATGGACGTCCACTTGTTGGCCGCGAGCCTGTTGCGCTTGTAGTCCTCTATCAGTTCGGAGAACAGAGGCGAGTGCTTCGCTGGCTCTGGCATAACAGCTGCAAGATGCCCGAACGGGCGCGGTGAAGATGAGATGGTAGCCTGATTGGCACGCCTGTCCTTGTGGTGCTGACTTGGGGTGACAAGCCACAACCGGACGGGCAAAAAAAGAAAACCCGCTGACGAATCAGCGGGTTAGCGGAATTTTGGTGGAGGCGGAGGGGCAAAAAATCGCTGCGCGATTTTCCTTAGTCAGGCGAATCGGAGAGCCTTGCGCTTGCAAGCGCAAGTCGCTCCGCCGGCTCGCCGCGGGCGGCGAGAAACCCCGGCTCCGCCCCTCGTCCGTGCCGGACGAGGATTCGATGCCACGGTCTACATGCAAGTATTCAAAAACAAAGCCCACTGGCTTGCGCCAGCGGGCTTTATTTTTGAATACTGGTGGAGGCGGAGGCTACCGAACAACCAGTCGGGAGCCGCATAGATACTGGGACTCACCGAAATTGGTCATTCCAGTTACCCCAAAAGTTACCCCTAAAATCGCAAGTGTGACCACCATTACCTGGTCAACCGTCGCAAGGGCCGTTCGGCGTTTCACGAGAGGCGCAAAAAAATAGCCCGCTCGTGGCGGGCTACAGTTTTCTATCCGGTTATGGGGCTACATGCTGATTTTCTTGTAGACCTTGCCCGTCTCTTTGTTGAAAAGCCATATCTGGGACAGGTTCATAACCAGTGCGTCTCCACCCCATGCGGCCTCACGTGGACTGTCAATGGCGGGCTTTAGGTAGTCGCTAAACTCGACACGAAATGGACTTGTCAAATTTCCGACGTACATGATGGCGATATTGCCCTTGGCGGCTCGCGCTTCCTCAGGGCTCATTATGATTTCTTCCGAGATGCGCGAGCTGACGTAAGATCCATACTTGACATTCGAGAAAGCCAGCCCGCAAGTGTCATACGTTGTGCTTTCGACCGTCACAGTCTTACCATAGGCATTCGATGCCTGGTATGAACGATGCGCCTTGGGTCTATACGTAAGCTTTGTGGAAGTCACGATATCCGTCCCGACCATCTGCATCCCGCCACCCCAATACGTCGAGACGTTAAGCGTGCCCCGATCCGCATCGTATTTGTCTGTCAGCATTGAAACCGCGTCAGAAGCAGGAACGAATCCTACGGTGTCAGCGAGTGTCGTCTCACCCACAACGGCACGATTGCTCATGGCCGCTACTCGCTCGTTGTAGGCGGCAGTGGTCTCAAATTCGCCTTTCTCCGCGCTCAGGGAGGCGATCTTCTTAGCGAAAGAACGGCAGTCATGCCCCAAGTAGTGGGATGGCAGGGAATCAGAGGCAGGCTCGAGTGGGCCTACTGCGTAGGCAGGGACCTTTTCTGGCGTGACGCGCGCGGGCGAAGACTTCTTCGGAGGACCTGCATTCGCAGGAAACGCGGCGCCGAGTGAGGCCGCAACAAGAACCACAGCTAGAACCTTCATTTTACCCCTCTGATGCCGGCGTCGACGCGCGCCGTTTCGCAAAACCAGTGTATACGATGGCAACTATGTGAAGCTCACCAATTGTTGCGTGCACTCATCAAAATGGCGCCTCATCCGAATGCGGTGGCCGGGACGCCAGCATGCTGCGGCAGGACTGATACTGCCAGCGTCACACGCTGCTCAACCTGGCGCTGCAGCTGGAATTGCCCGACAAAGCACCGGCAGCGCCGGAAGAGGTCGGCAAGATCTGACGCGGCCGCGGACTGAGCGCCGGCAGCGCCACGGCCGCGCCGTTCGAAGCCGCCCGATCCGCCGCCCGCAGCGGGACGCTCGGGCGGTTCGGTCGGATGGGACGGCTGGCGTCGGTCTCGCGCGCGTGGCGCCTCGCCCTCGACACTCGGCCGCACGTCCTTGCTTAGACTGCGCGCCAGGTCGCGCACCATGCGCGGCAGTGCGTGCACGCCTTCACCGAAGGGGCACATTCGCATTTCCAGAAGGCCATCCGCCAAACGGCTCGACAGGTTTAGCGCGCGATGCTCGCAGGTTTCCGCGTTGGCGATGGCGCGCTGTAGACCGTCACGCAGTGCCGCGGCGCGCTCGACGGCTTGACGAGCCAGCTCTAGCATGCGTACGTCGCAGCAGGCCAGCGCGGCGTCGTGCAACCGTTCGAGCGTGTCGAGCAGCAGGCACTGCTGGCGCTTGTCGAGCTGTAGGCCGGTGACTTGCGGGCCGCTGGTCGGCGAGCAGACCAACTGCGCCCACCGTCAGCATCAGGCTGACCTGCCCGTCGCGGGCCTGGCGCCCCGTCCTGTTCGTCGAGGTGGCGCTGGCGCACGCAACCACGAGAGTGCCCGTGGCGGTGCCCGCCGCGCTGCAGACTGCGGACGAGCTGCCGGTGGTGTTCGCGCGTGACGCGCGGCTTCCGGGCGCGCCCCGTGACCGTGGGCGTGCCCGATGGCCACCTCCTCGAGATCCACGCCGGGCTGGATGCCGGCATTCCAGTCGCCATGGACGTGCGACCGAAAGTGCAATAATATTGCACTTTTGAAACTAGTTCACGATAGTAACGACGCATTTGGGCGGCGGGAGAAGCACTTGTTTGCATTCAGTTCCGAGGACGAAGACCTCGCATTGCCCGTGTCCGGGCGGGATCCGCTCGGCACGCAGGTCGTTTGGCAACGGCGTGCGCGCGACCTCGTGCCGGCGCTGACGGCCGCCAGCCGCGAGCCGGCCGGCTTCCAGCTGCTGCTCGTGGCGTTCGCATGGTGGCCGCAGTTCGCGGCGCGGTTCGGACTCCCGGCGAAGGACTCGAGGAACTTCTTCCTGCTGGTGGAACAGGCCTTCGCGCGCGCATGTAGGACGTGCGGCCACTCGTGGCCGTTGCCGGGCTCGCGGCGCCTGCATGATTCGCCCATGCACGGCGTTTGGTTCGGACTCGATGCGCGCCGTGACTTCCTGCTCGACAGCCCGCTTGCCAACGGCACGTGGGGACTGTACCGCGGCCCCGCCGCGAGCGCCGGCCTGATCGGCGAATTCGGCGAGCTCGATCCGGAGCGCGCCGCCGCGATCCGCGACGCCAGCGACGTCCTGCCCCGGCTGTTTTCCGGAATTGCGCAGGCCTTACGCGATCCTGCCGCGCAGGTGGTCGCATTCGAAAGGAAGTCATTCAATGTGGAAAAGCTCGCGGGCCTGGTCGCGGACCCGCCGCAGAAAAAGGACATCCGCGCCGCGCTAGTGCGGCCTGGGTCCTCGCCGCTGACCGGCAAGCTGGCTCGCCTGCTGTGCGAATGGGACGACGAGCCGCTCGATGCCTTCGTTGCGCGCGCGGGCCAGCTACTCCCGGAATTCGCCGCGGCCCTGCGTGCGGTCGGGGATTGCGAACGCTACATTGCCTGCATGGATGAGGCGTTCGAGCGCCTGGCCGCCCGTCCGGGGCTGCGCCGCAACGAACTCGCCGCGGCGCTCAAGGTGAACATGGTGGAGCTGCGCGCCAGTCGCGAGCGTTTTCGCGCCAGCGGCACCTACGACGGCCTCGCGCAGCAGCGCCACGCGCGGCTGGCCGAGGCCCCGCTCGACTCGACGCCTGCACTGGCGGACTTCCTCGTGACCTACCATGGCGAGGTCAGCCTCGCGCGCCGCACGGCGCCGCTCGTGGAGTGGGGCGACACAGGGCGCTTGGAAAGCGTGCTCGCGGCCGCCGACGCGGACGCGGGCACGGACGACGAGCCCCTCGACGCGCGCACGGCTTGGCGCAACACGTACTACCTGGATGCCTTGCGCCACCTGGCACTGCGGACCCGCAAGGAGCGGCGATGACGGTCATCCGCGAACGCTTGGCGGCCGTGGCCGCGCGCCTAGCCCACATCGACGTGGCGCTGTTTTGCACCTTTAATTTCAGCGCCGACTTCTTTGAGCAGAACGTGCTGCCGGCGCTGTTCGGTGCCGAGCCGGGTGCGTCGCGCGCGGTGCGTGAGGCGCGCGTGCACAAGGGCCTCCTGACCACGCGCGTCGGCGTGTTCTACGACGCCTCGATGCTCAAGCCGAGCCGGCGCCGCTTCCGCTACGCGGCCACGCCGGTCTACCAAGGGCAGGGCAAGCTGTTCCACCCCAAGAACATCGTGTTGTTCGGCCACAGCGCGCAGGGCGAACGGTGGATCTACGTCGCCACGATGTCGGCCAATCTGACCACGTCGGGCTGGGGCAAGAACGTCGAAGGGGTCGCCGACACTTGGATCCACGCGCGCGCCGAGCAGCCGGCACGCGCGCTGTTTGACTTCCTGGCGTGGCTGAAGGGCGCGACCCGGCCGGGCTCCGAAGTGCTGGCGGCGGCGCGCGCCGCCTGGACGGCATTGCGTGAATACCGCAAGCTCGACGATCCGGAAGGCGGGAACGTCGATCGCAAGAAGGACCTGCAGCTGTACTTCTCACCGCTGCATGATTCCTTGTGGGACTTCATCGCCGGGGCCTACGGCGCGCCGACCGCGGTGCTCGCGGGTTCGCCATATTGGGGCGACTCCACGGAAGCGGCAAAGAAGCTCGGTCACGCGCGGCTGGAATTGGTGGCCGCGCGCTGCGCCCCGCACTTCCGTTCGGTCAACCTTGGTAAAAACACGCTGGCGCAGCTATACCCGAAAGGCGTCCCTAAGGACGCGGTGCGCACCTGGCACGGCGATCGGGGGCGCTTTTACCACCTCAAGTTGTACCAAGCCGACACCGGCCGTGGCAAGTTCCTCGGCCTTGGCTCGTGCAATTTCACCGACCGGGGACAGTTCTGGACGCCCACAAGCGGCAACGTCGAATCGATGCTGTTTGACCGCACTGCGCCCGAACTGCCGGCGCAGGCGCAACTCGACGACGCCGAGGTCCCGCTTGCGAGTTCGTCCGAAGACATGCCGGACATCCTGCCGGCCTACGTGTTCCTGCAATACGACTGGCGCGACGGTGAATTCCGCTGGCGCCTGGCGGGCAGCGGGAGCGCGCTACCCGTGACCCTGCATCCGCCCGACGGCGGCGCGCCCGTAATGCTCACGGCGGACGGCGCCGAGGGCCGGCGCAAGGGCGTGCTGCAGGCGCGCACCTTCAAGTTCGCGTGCGCCGGCGGCGAGGTGTACGAGGGGCTGGTGGAAGAACTCAACGTCGACGCGTCCACCTTGACCTACGGGCGGATGTTGGCTGTCGACGACATCTTGGAATCGTGGCGCCTACGCAGCGCAGCGGAACCGCCACCGCCGGGCGACGACGACGACGGTCCGGAGGCGCCACCTCCGCCGGCGCCCGATGCCGGCCGGCAGGCGGCGCCGTTCGACTGGTTCCTGTTCTACCGCTGCGCGCGCGACATGGAGCGCAGGCTCGGCCAGGCTGCGGCGGACGGGCGCTCACTGGTGGAGCTGGCGCTGGCGCGCAGCGACAGTGTGCTGGCGCTGTGTGACGCCGTGCTGGCCGGTCCCATGCCGCCGGTGGCCAAGTGGCTGGTGGCGCGCGAGTGCAGCCAGCTACTTGCGCCACACGTGAGCGCCGCGCCCTTGCTCAAGGCGCGGCGCAAGAATCTGGAGAAACGCATGCAGGCATTGAGGACGTTCGTAGAAAAGGAACTAGAGGGCGCGCTGGCGGCGCAACGTGCGACCGGCAGCGCTGGCGACGTGCTGGCCTGGTACGAGAAGCAACTGCGGCAGGGGAGCGCGCGATGAGGCGCTGGACGGCCGAGTCGGTTGGCACATACCTGGACTTTTCCTGCGGCAAGCGCTTCGGCGACAACGCCGCCTTGGTCGCCCTCCAGCGCGACGGCGTCGCGACCGTCTGCAACATGCTGCAACGCCACAGCGTCGCCTATCTGGCCGACGAGGTCGGGCTGGGCAAGACGATGCAAGCGCTCGGCGTCGTGTCCTGTCTGCTGGCCGACCATCCCGCCGCGCGCGTGCTCGTGATCGCGCCGCGCGAGGTAGTGCAGAACGGCTGGAAGAACGAATACGGCCGCTTCGTGTCGTATGTCGCACCGGACCGTCCGATGGCCACGCTGTCCACCTTCGGCAACCTGCGTGACTGGCTGCGCGCCGGCGCTGGGCCGGGCGTGTCGCTGCTCAGGCACCCGAGCTTCAGTCGCCCGGTGTATCACAACGACGGCACGTGGGCGGACGCCGTCGCAGGATTGGACTTACCGAATGTCCACACCCTGCGCGAGCGCGTGCGGGTGACGCCGACGGCGAACGGCGCCAGTTGGGACCACAACATCGCGTTCGCGCAAGACGTCAACGCCTGGCTGACGCAGAGCGGGATTCGCTTCGATCTGGTCGTGGTCGACGAGGCACAGTGCCTGCGCAACCTGGACGGGCAACAGACGAATTCCGTGTTGCAGGAACTGCTCAAGGGCAGGGTCGACCGCTGGCTGTTCCTCAGCGCCACGCCGGCGCATTCGGGGGCGGCGAACATCGCCACCGTGATGAACCGCTATCCCGGCCGCGGCCAGGTGATCGATCCGGCGCTCGGCGGCACTGCGCTGCGTAAAGCGATGAAGCCGTACATGCTACGGCGCTTGCGGACCTACACCGTGCAGGGCCGGCAATTACACAAGCGCGACTATCGCCTTGATGACGAAGCCGGCTTCGCGCTGCGCTGCAGCGGCGTACTCGACACGCTGTCGATCGCGATGGTGCAAAAGCGCCTGGTCGGCATGCTCGAGGATGGCGATGGCTTCCGCTTTCGGACCGGCTTCATGGCCAGCTTCGAAAGCCTCGAGGATTCGCTCAAGGGTCGCGCCGCGGCAGGCGTCTCGGCCGATCCGCAGGACGGCGAAGCGCCACCGGAGGGCAGCGATTTCTACGGCGAGCGCCACGCGCGCGCCGACGACGGTAAGGCGCCAGACGAAGGGTTCGTAACGCGAATAAGCACGGACTTCCACGATCGTTTCAATATTGGCTTGCCGCACCCGAAGGTCGATGGGGTGGAGCGCGACCTGGCCCGTACTGTCTGGGGCGACGGCACGCAGCAGCAGCCGGGCGGCACCAAGACGGTCGTGTTCTGCCGTCGCCTGAGCAGCGTGCGAATCCTGCGCGAGCGCCTCATGAAGCGCTACCTGCGCGGGATCGAGGAACGCTGCCGCGCCACCTGGGGCATGGCGATCGATTGGGACAAGGGCCTGACCGACCTCACGGCGAAGAGCCGCGTCGCGGACGCCGGTGCCGGCCCGGACGAGAATGTGCAACCGGAGGACGGAGAGGGCGCCGGAGACGACGACCAGAACCGCCTGCGCCTGGCCCAGCAGCCCGGCAAGTGGTTGTACAACTTCCGCGCTTCCTTCACGGACGGCCAACGCCATGCGTTGTTCTTCGAATTGAACTGGTTCCGCTGGCTGTGCACCGCCGGCGGCGTCGATCCCGCGAGGGCGGCCGACGCGGTCCCGGCAGACGCGTGGCGTGATTCGGCAGCCTTTGCTACCCGCTCGGGCAAGCGCTACCGGCGCACACAGGCACGCTTCCTGGCCTGGCGCTGCCTGGAACGGCATGCGCAAGAGGTGTTCGGTCTCGATGCTGAGCGTGGCGCGAAGTTGGCGCAGGCGCTGCGTCCCGTCCTGTACGACGACAAGGCGCAGCCGGCGCCAAACATGGCGCACATGGCGGACACGGTGCCCGAGCGCGAATTGCTGCTGTTCGAATCGTTCTGGACGCGCGTCGAGGCGCTCGAGCTGCTGTGCTTGCCAGCGCCCGCGGGCGGGGAGTTCGATGATGAAGCCCTGCATTGGCGCAAGGTGGTGGCGACCGCGCTGTCGCAATACCTGCGCCTGACCGATGCCTTGGTCGACCTGCGATGCGCGGACCTGCGTGGCACCGGCGGCGACCCAATGCTGGATGCGTTCGTCGACTGGTTACGCGCTGGCAGCGCGGGCGCTGTGCGCCTGCTGGGCGCATGCCGAGAATGGTGCGCGCACCACCGCCTGATCTTCTCGGCGGCGGTGGGCGACCTGGCGCCGCAGCGGCCGGCGGAGCTGGCCGCCATGAACGCCTTCGAGTTCATGACTAGCTTCGATCCGGTGGTCGCGGTCACCGGCGGTTCCGGCGGCCACAAGCGAGCGGTATGCCAGTTCAACACGCCGGGCATGCCCTACGTGATGGTCGGCACCGATACCATCCGCGAAGGCGTGAATCTGCACCTCTTCTGCGACCGCGTGATGCACTTCGGCCTGCCGTGGACCGCGGGCGACCTTGAGCAGCGGATCGGCCGGGTCGATCGCTTCTTCGGCCGGATCGAAAGGAGGTTGCAGCGCGAGAGCCCTGCTGCGAAGCTGGAAGTCGCCTACCCGCATCTGGCCGACACGGTCGAGGCGCTTCAGATCGAGAACCTGCGCGCCCGGCGCCGCGAGGCCGCGGAGGCCGTCGACGGAGATTTCATGGATCAAGTGGATAATGGCCGCGTCGAGGTCGACATGCCGATGCGTGCCGGGGCGAGCGGGAGGGCAGCGGCCCGGCGCGGTCGCCCCGCACGCTAGTCGACGTCCGGCTGGAAAATGTCGCCAGCCTCAAGACCGTCGCCCCGGCGCAGGCCCAGGCCCAATTTCCGCAAACGCGGCCCGCACCCACAAAATTGGACCCCGGCCTGCGCCGGGGCGACGTGCCGATGCGCCGGCGCGATGGCGATGGGGACGGCGTGCACACTCGCGCTGCCGGCTGACCGGGGCTCAGCAGCTTGCGGCACGGCGCCGGTCTCAGCCGGCCGCCCGCCGGTCACCGCCGTCAGCGAAACGGTGTTTTCCTAATCAAGCCATGCCGCAGGGCCAGCTGCGCCACCGACACCGAGGCGTCGCACGTTTCCTGCGCCAGCTGCCATGCCGCAACGAGCCCCGATGGGAGCGAAAAGGCCTCGAAGGACCTTGAAGGACCTAGAAAGGGCCGCCGGATGACTAAGGGGTACCCAAGTTGCGGCCAAGCGGGGGCCCGCTGACATCGTTGGCTGCGGCTTTCGAACCTCGGGTGCGCTCTCGCTCAGCCTAACCAAATACTCCGGTTACCCTCAGAATTCGACCTGCCTCGCGCGCCAGCGCGAAATGGTCTCGTTGCAACCACGTCCCGGCTCCTACACGGGAGTGGGCGGCAGCAGCACCGGGCAGCTAGCGGCCGCCCGGCCTGCGCGAAATGAGCTACTTCAGCGGCCAGAACCAGACGTCGACCGACGACCAGTAGCAATCCTCTTCGCACACCAGGCCGTAACGGTCCGGTGCCACCAGGTCGATATGCCCCTGTCGATCGGTCTCGCCCCACAGGCGGTAGAAGCTAATCACACCGTGGCGGCTGCCGATCCCCTTGGCTGCCGCTGGCCCGCCCTTGTACTTCTCCGGCACGCCCCAAGCGCGCTCCAGAAAGCGCGAGAGGTTCGCCTGTCCCGGCTCAAGCATTCGACCCTTGCATTCGCCCGCGCGCACCAGCAGCCTCGCGGGCGAGACGTGCACGCCCGAGCGCACCAGGCCAAGGCTCATGCGCAAGGCGCAGGTATTCTCCCAGCCCAGCTTCTTCGCCAGTTCTGGCTGCCCAATCCACATATATAGCTCGTCGCTGCTAACCGAACGCCGATCAGGATAGTTCCGGCGCAGGACTGCATAGGGCGGCTTAATCATGACAGCACCCGTTGGGTTGGCACGGCCACTTCGCCCGCCAAATTTGCGCCGCCAGTTCGCCCGCATTGCGCTGGGCCTGCGCCGGCGACAGCGCGCGGAGCCCGTCGACGAGCGCCGACTGCAGTTGCGCCGTCCCGGGTTTGGCCGCGCTGTAGCACCAGGTCCTGTCGGCCGTCATGTCGTGCACACCCTTGAGGTAGCTAACGGCCTCGGTCGCACCGGTCGGGCTGAGCAGCTTTTGCAGCAGCTGCGCGCCAGTCATCCACGGTGAAGCCGCGTGCGCCGGCGTCGCGAGCACCAGACCAGCCAGGATCAGTGCGCGCATGGCCGCCTCCGTTGCGCCGGCCTCGCCAGCACGCGCAGCGCCAGCTGCAGCGCGACCTGCTGGTGCTCCATTGCCCGCGCGGCCGGGTGCGCGCCACGCGCCCGCAAAGCATCCTGCACCTTGTCGGCGGTGCGGTAGTCCCATCGCTGGTGGCGGCCCATCATGCCAACCTGTTGGTTGCCAGGTCCCAGCCGCCAACCGTGGAGCCGCCAGCGCCGCCGCTGACCTTCTGCTGGGTGTACCTCCAGCGGATCTTGGAAAACTTGAGGCCCAGGCTCTCGATCGGCTGGCCGCCGCCGTTGAACGCCGGCGCGATATGTGCGATCAGCACGTTCTCGAGTTCGACCTCGAAATATTTGATCGGCTCGCCCTGGCCGTCGGCGCGCTGCATCTCGAGCTTCGCCTTCGGGATGGTCTTGCCGCACGCGCAGGTCTGCGCCAGGATCGGCGACGCCAGGTCGACCAGTTTGCTGATGCTGATCTCGCTAAGCTCGGCACGCTCCGCGGTATGGCCACCTCCGGTCGACGCGGTAGCGCTCCTGGGCTGCGTGATCGACCAGTTAACCGAGCTGCACTCGATCCATCCGCCGTGCTTCGAATCGGCCGACTCGCCTTTGATGCCGTCCAGCTGCAGGTAATAGTCCGCTGCCATGATGCCCCCGTTGTTGGTGATGAGGCATTCTGGCTAGATTGGGTTTACGGCAATTTGGCTGCGCTCAACGGCCCCCCAGCAGCAGATCAAGAACGAGTGCGGCGCCGGCCGGCCGGGTTCGGCCAGCACCGCACCTGAACGTGAAGCCGGCGCCGTCAGCGATCAAGAGCCGCGCGGCGGACTGTGCGACCAGCTCGGCGGCTACGGTCGGTCGGCGGCGGCGAGGGCGTTACCGATCGGGGCGGGCCCTAGTGGTAATCGAGGTATCCATGTCGCGAACGGTAGCCGGTTTAAGCGTGGCCTCTGCAGGCCTCGACGCGCGTTGGTCTCCGGTCGACTGCTGCGCGCGCCGCTTCTGCCAACTCGCCGCATGCCCGGCGACGTGTCATCGGCCAAAGCATCTCTGCTCCCGGGGTTCGTATTGGGGCCGGCCTGCGCTATCGTGCGCGCAAGCCCGTGCCGTGGACGTAAAAAAGCCCGCTCGGGGCGGGCTCGGTAATGAATTCAGGCAGAATCATGAGTTCTTATGCCGACTTTAGCTGGTTTGCATTGTCGAATGATACAAGACGCTCAACGAGGTTTTTGCATTGTGCAATTTGCTCTGAGCAAAGAGTACGATCAAACTCGCCACACAAGTCATAGTCGGCCTGATGTCGATTTCGCTTCATCGCCTGAAGAACTACAGAAATTGACTTCGCGCCATGCTTGCCATGCAGTTCGTATCGATTGCTCAGCGCCTCATGAGCACCCATGCGAAGATGGCCGTTATCCGGGCAGAAGTGCGCCGAATTTCGGGCTCGATGAAACGCTGCGTAATAAGCTCGACTGACACTGTTGCGCCAATCAATCTCGGCTTCCCCGAGTGCGAGTGTCTCTGAAGATTCTAAGATATCGTTAAAGGTTACGCTCATGCTCTCACAACCTCATTTTTCAGAGTGTAGTGAGTTAGTGGTCTGCAGAGTATTGAGAAAAACTCGGCACCGGTCTTCTCATAGTTGTCGCACAAAGTATCCGCTATGTCGAAATTTAGATCCGCGCAGCGAGAGACATCGGCGTCAACATAGAAATGTTGAATAAATGATCCGTCATCAAGTGGCTGCCTAGTCTGCCTTAATACTTCAAGACCACTGTTTCGAACGGCACCGACAGCGGTCGAGACTCTCGCCGAAATATCGGCTTCCGTAAAACCATTTTCAGTAGCCAGTTGGCATTCCTTAAGGTGCTGCTGATATTGGGGGGCAGCCATTTTATGCTCCGGAGCAATTAGGTCTGCATATCTGTCAAACGCCTGGGCCGCAGAGAAGATGAGCCCGGCCCTGTTGTAAAGAGTATACGCGAACATTGAGGCTTTCTTATCGTTCGGGTATCGACTTCTCGCCACGCTTAGTACCTCGACGAGGTCATCTGCGTCGCCAACATTCGCAAATACGTTGCCTACATTTAACAATACCACTTTGCCAGCCGCGGCTGGATTGGAGACCGCTGATCGAGCCCACTTCTCAGCCTGTTCCCGATCGCCTAGGCCAAAAGCGACCATGGACAGGATCATATCGCAAGTGGGATCTTGGCCTGCGCCCAGCTTAACAAGCCTAGAGATTCGCGCCTCGATTTGGCGCAACCGCGCCGTGTCGAATACGCCCGAGGCAAGCATCGTTGCCACTTCTTCTGTAAAGGCGTGAACTTCGGGTTTAGCTGCCTGCGGAGTCATTTATAGAATGTAATGTGCATGTGGGTCGAGCACCCAAACCGGCATGCTACTGTTGTTTTGGCGTGACGGCAAATTTCGTTGCTACTCGTAACTTCGTCATCGACTATCGTATCGAGCGCAAAGCGCCCTATAGTGCAAAAAGGTCATTGTCGTGCAGGCATGATATCGCAGCAGTCTTGGCGGAAGACTATCCAATTGTCACGACTCAGTTAGTTGCCGAAATATTATTAGCATGTCACGCGGTGGTGCTGGCTGAAACTGTAGCTGCCATCCCGACACCTCGCGCTGGAACGGGCTCGCGCTTTGTCGTGCGTTGACCGGGCAGGGAGTGGACCTCGCGCCCATCCTTCGCTATGTAGTGCCGATGCGACAGCAGTTCGGCCACCTTGGCCTGGACGGCGTGCTGCGATGGGTCGGCCGGCACTGCCAGCTGGTGCTGCGGCGCCAGCGTAGGATCGGGCGCGCGCTGCGCCCACGCCCCTCGGGAAGAGCGAGCGCGAAGGCAAAGAGAGCGGTGGAGCACGCGCTTCATTTCGTGCCTGGCTTTCCCGTCGCAGGATTCACGTTGCCCTTAGTCGACCAATTGTTGGCCCTGGTGCTGTCGCTTGTCGAGCGGTCATGTGCAGCGACGCGCGTGCTGTTTTTCCTCGTATAGCTGGACACATGCTCACGCGCGAGCTTGGCACCGGTACCGGTGGCAGGGCGCGCGCTGTGCGAATGGGCAAAGCTCGAGTGTCCGGCCGAATGGCCGCCACCATGGCCCCCGCCGTGCCCGCCGCCTTTGGCTTCTGCAGAGAACGCAAGCGTAGCGATGACTGCTGCAAAGATGATCTTTTTCATGTTTGTCTCCCTATGGCGACGTCGAATGCGCCGCTCTATCGCCGGATCATACGCTTGCAAATTGGCAAAATACTATCCAAATTTCACGGTCGGCGGGGCGACAACTTCCCGATGCACCCCGTCACATACTCGTCTCGGTGCGCCTCGATAGAGCCACGTTCCGGACTCAATCGGGGTGTCAGTGCCCTAACAACGCGCGCATCGCGCTGGCTCGCGCGTAGCGCACGCTCGGCGCGGAGATGGGCGTCGTAGCACAGCCTGTGTCCGGGAGCGAGACGCCGGTGGTCGTGGTCCGCCAGTTGGACCATACGCCCGCGGCGGGTCGCATTCGCCGATGACGAGCACTGGCGCGGCGACTTGGTCGCCCAGCCATCCCCCCAGATGGCCGACCAAGGCAGCGTCGATGTGCTGGTCCACTACAGCGGAGGTGTTGGGCCCCGGGCGCCAGCGCGACAGCGTCACCGGGCCATCGGTCGAGGTCCCGATCACCACCAAGTGCGAGATCCCGGCCGCGCATGTCGGCGGCGGCGGCCGTGGGCGCCGACGGTTCGGCGACAGCTCGGAACTGGCACTGGGTCCAGAACGCGACCCCGCTGGCCGAGGTGATGAAAACGCGCGTGCACGCCGGGCATGAGCGCCGAGCAGCTGGCAATCCTGGCCGGCGTCGGCGCCGCATGCGCCCGGGGCTTGAGGCCGTGCGCCTGGCGCAGCAGAAGGCGGAGCAGGAGCGCGAGCGGGAGTATGCATGCCGAGAGATCGAGGTCGACAAAGACCGACGTGATCAGCTCGAGTTGCCGGCGTCCAGCGGGGCCGCGTTGGCAGTCGGCGGCGTAACGGTAGACGGCTCAGCAGACCGGGAGCCCGCTCGAAGCTGCAGCTGGTCGACGAAGGCGAGGAGGTCGATGGGGGCGTCTTCCCTGTGCCGGCGGAGGACGCCCAGACTGGGGATCCACTGGTCGAACGAACTGCGTAAGCAGGATCGCGCGCACTGCTCACGATGGTAGCCTCGGCATTACCGGCTTGGTCAGATGGGGGCCTTTCCTTAAAGAAACTTAAGATGTACAATCGCCTTGTCGGTCTCCGGCATTGTTTCAACCACATCAAACGAATCTTTTTCACAGGGCTCACCTTGCGAAAGAGCACCACCACTTAGATTTCTTACCGCACTGCGGACTGAATCTGAACGGCCATATGGCCACTCGCAATACTGCGGCCGCTAGCCGCCCATTCCACTTCTGACGTAGCCACCATCGCCCGATCATGCGCTGACATGTTCGCCTGCGATTCGCTACGTCTTTTTTCAACGTGCCACTACCCGGTAGTGACGCGGCCTTTTCCAACCCCAAACCCCAGCAACCATGCGGCTCCTGCGAAGTGAGCCCGAAGTGACACGCGTTTTTCACCCATCAAATCCACCCTAAAAGGCAGTCCAGAAAGGAATCTTTGCAAAAGCTCGCGCGGCACATAGCGCACCTGTTCAGCATGTTTCACCAGGCCGAAGTTCCCCCCGTCTGCATGACGGCAGCCGCTCCTATCTAAACGATGTTGGGCCACCGTTCATGCAGGACGGTGTTGGAAGTACCTGGTTGTTTTTTCCCGCTGGGGAGGGATTTTCTATGGCAGACATCTACAAAAAAGGCGACTCCGTCGAGGCAAAGTTCATGAAGTCCGCCTTGGCCAACAATCGGGCGGCGACCCTGACGAAGACCAGGATGCAAACCACGTACAAGGCGATCGAGGCCTTTGCGAAGCAGCAGCGGTGGGGAGCGGTTGATCCGGCCTCGTTGACGGCCAAGCAGCTGAAGGGGTTTGTCGCCGGCCGCATCGAGCAGGGTATTAGTGCCCGATCGATCCAGAATGAGATGAGCCACGTTCGCCGCTCACTGGAGGGAGTGGGACGCGTGGATTTCGCCCAGGACGTGTGTTCGAACAAGGAATTGGGTGTGCCGACAGGCAGTAGGATCGGCGCCGGGAAGATAGTCGATCCTCAGGTGCTGCAGAGCGCTTTGGAACGCGCACCGGCGGACACTATCGCCCTTCTAGAGCTGAGCCGGAGTCTCGGCTTGCGTGAACGTGAAGCGATCATGTCTGCCAACTCGTTACGAGAGTGGAGTCGTGCTCTAACTCAAGGCCAGCCCATCATCGTCAGGGATGGAACCAAAGGTGGGCGAGCCAGATCGGTGGTGGTGAGCCCAGGAGGGCTGAGCAGGGCCGTAGGAGCCGTTAAATCCGCGCAGGCAGTGCTCGAGCAGCAAAAGCAGCTCGTAGTCAGCAAGAGCCTGAAAGCGGCCGTGGAGCAGCATTCCGACCGGCTGGCCAAGTTGGGCCTGAAGGGGGAGAACTCGTGCCATTCGCTACGGCGCGCCTTTGCCATGGACCAGTACAAGCACTACCTGGCGGCTGGCTGCAGCAAGAAGGTCGCCTTGTCTCGGACGTCGAATGACCTGGGCCACGGAGATGGCCGCGGGCGCTGGGTCTTCAACAACTACATCAGAAATTCGCTGTCATGAACGAGATTTGCATCGAAGCGCACCAGGGACGCGCCACCCGCTACGTGGTCCCCTTATGGAACTACCACCGACTCTGCGCCGACGCCAGCCCGATCTATCGAGCAAGGCCCTGTTGCGCGACCCACAGAACGGTTCCCTGTGGTACCAGTTCCCGGCGCCCGGACTCACGCGCGGCCACCCAGTGGAAGGCCCAGTGGCACAGCCCGGCGCTGTGTCAGCGCGGCCCTTTGCCGATTATCGGTGTACTCAAGGACCGCGACAGCAGGCTGTGCGCGTTGAGCCTACGTTTGACTGCGGTCCGTTCCTGGGCAGCTTCGAGGACGCAGACCTATGGATGCAGGCCCGGCCGCTCGCCGGCATCGCGCCAGAGCTGCTTGCGCGTCACACCGTCCCCGCGCCCGATCTGTTTTTGGCTGCCAAGCTCCAGCACGAGAGCGCCTCGCTGGGGGCCAGCGACTATTCCTCCCCGGCCGCCATGGTCGACGCAAGTGCGCGCGTGCTCCGTGAAGTGGTGCAGCGCCGCGGCCAGCCAGCGTTCCGACGGCAGCTGTTCCTGGCTTATGGTGGGCGCTGCGCCGTGACCGGATGTGACGCCGAGGCCGCGCTCGAGGCGGCACATATCATCGGCTACTGTGGGCCGCAGTCGCAGGATGTGAGAAACGGCCTGCTCTTACGAGCCGACGTCCATACCCTATTCGATCTGGGTCTGTTGTCAATCTGTCCGGACACCCTGTGTGTGGCGCTTGCGCCCGCGCTGCGTGGGTCGACCTACGCCGAGCTTCACGGTCGGCCCTTGGCGCTGCCAACGGCACAGGACCAGCAGCCCGATCGCGAAGCGCTGCGCCAGCGCTGGCAAGCACCAGTCTAGAGCCATGCCACATCATCGCCCCGTGTAGGAAGGGGGCGCGGCGAAGGTCAGTAAGCGTCGCATCAGTCTCGGGAGATGGTCGGGTTTGCAGGCCATTTAGTTGGCCGTTGCGGGATAACGATAGTGCCCTGTGATCGGAAAGGCGAACAGGACATCTTCCATTTTCGTTCCCGAACCAATGTTGTGGATAACAAGCGGCGTGCCCGTCTGGGAGCGGCGATCGGCCACGATGCCGATATGCGGCAAGCCGAAGGGCAGCTCCCACGCAACAAGGTCACCTGGGTGAAAATCCTCCGGCGTGTGACTAGGTGCGATCGCAATCCCGTGGCGGCGGAAGAACGTGGCCAGGTTAGGCACCCTGCGGTGGTCGATATTGGTGTCCGTACGTTTCAAGCCCCACTTCACGTGTGGGTAAGCGGCCCAGTGCCCGCGCATGTCCTCGTGTACCAGTTTCTGCAGGTCGACGCCGAGCTTGCGGTAGGCCCGTACGACGACGTCGGTGCAGACGCCACGCTCCACGGGCACGTCGCCACCAGGATAGGCGATGCGCTCATCCGATGGGTGATCGACTTCGTGACTTGGTCGACCATCGAGTCTGGCTGGAAAGCGCCGCGAAGCGTTTCGATAGGCAACCGGGCAGGTGCGGCTGGCCCAGCGGCTGGCGGCAGCCGATGCAACGGCATCGGGTGCGGGTGATGCTTGTCGTTGTGTTACGATCCAGCGAACATTTCAGCGGGCGACTATGGAAGACAGACTCTGGAAGGTCATCGGCTTTTGGGCAATGGGCCTGCTCCTGTTCATGGCCACCATGATCATAATTCGATGGGTCGTGGACTTCATTACCTGGTCGACGCTGGACTCCGGATGGACCCAAGCGATTGGTTCGCTCGCAGCTTTGCTGGTTGCGATCTACGTCATGAGTAAGCAAAACGCGCACGCAGCCCGCCTGCTCGTTGATGCTGACACGCTTGTGTTCAGGAGGCGAGCCGCTGCCGTAAGTGCGATCGTGGAACGCGCTGTTAGGGTAGCTAACGCGGTATACGACGATCTTGACATAACGCCTGCGGAGATTGCTGACACGGCGGACTATGCCGAGCGCCTCAACGGCGGGCGAATGGCGATACAGGATGTCGTCGCCACGGTTAAGTCGATCCCAACCTACGAGTTGGGATCCTATGACATGGCTGAAGCAATCCATCTGCTCGGCGCGAACCTGGAGGCGCTCAGCGAAGGGATCACGCGTCTGCACGACAGCGAAAGTGGCCGCGGCAGCCCAAACGCATCGCTTCTCCTCAAGACGTGCATAAAACACATACGCGAATCCAAACTCCAGTTTGGGCGCGGCATGAATGAAATTCGTTGACCTCGTGCCGCTCCCGCAACTTGGCTGTAGCAGCAGGTCCTGGGCGTCATCGGCGTCGAAGTATCGGCGGCGGTACCTAAGCCGGACCGAGAAGAACCTCGGCTGCGGGGTGCCGTTCACGTAAAGTGTGTCGATGCTCGAGTCAGTGCTCGGACGCTTCACACCAACTGAGAAGATGTCGATCTGGTTCATGTCCGCTGCTCCCCCGGCATCGTCAGCGCCAGCGCCACGTCGCGCACCCAGATCGGTGTCGCGCCAAGCACGAAGGTTTCGCCCGACCAGGCCAGCAGCAACGTCGTACCGCACACGTCGCCGATTGCCTCGGCCGCATCGGGCGGCACCAGGTTGCCGATGTGCTCGCGCCACACGCTGTCGCTCATCCCGTCGAGCAGCAGGTATTCCTCGGGCTCCTGGCTTTGCAGCGCGGCCAGTTTAGGGGCGTGACCCGCCGGTGCCACGTACCTCGGTCTCGCTGGCGCAGACGGCAGCCGACCTGGCCGCGATGGTCAACAACAGCATGTCCTCGCCCGAGTACACCGCCAGCGCAAGCGGCGCGGGAGCGCATAACTGCTATGCCCTGGTGCAGCGCCACAACTCGGCAAAGCGTCGGTCCACTGCTGACCTTAAGCTAGTTTTGGCAAACGGCGGCGCTGCAGACGGAGCCGCAGAGGGAATGAACAGGCGTCCTTTTTCTTTCTGGTAATCTGTTGCAACTTACCGACCGGAGAATTCGTATGGATTGGATGGAGTTCGTTTCGAGCATGACCGGGTCGCTCGCGTGGCCGGTGGCTGCTGTAGCCATCGTCTATGGTTTTAGGGATGGGATACTCAAGCGTCTCCCAGACCTATCAAGCTTGACGCTCCCGGGCGGCATTTCGGCCGAGTTCAAGCGTGAATTGGCGTTGGTCGAGGCGACCGTCACCGAGAAAGAGCTGCCTAAGCTGGGACAGCTCGAACCTGCAAACGAACTCGAACAGGCACGGAGCGAGCTGACGAGCCGCGGAGTCGAGAATGCCTGCGCGACCGCACCGAATCCCGAGGCGGCAAGACAGGCGCTATCGCCGGAAAAGGAATACGGTTCGCCGGCCTCGAACGTCTTATTCCTAAACCATACGCCTGCGGCCTATCTGGTCGACCATATCGCGTTGCATGCCAACCCTACTGGGGTCGTGATGGAAGCCTGGACGGCGTTGGAGTCCGAGATCCGAGCCTGTGCCCGCAAGCTTCACGGATTGGGTGGAAGAGAGATTCTTCCAGTCTCCGACCTCGTTACGTACCTCTTATCGCGGGAGGTCATAGACAAATCCCAAGGTGAGCAAATTATGCGGATGTACACGATGCGTAATCTTGCTGCGCACACCAAAGAACCGGTAACCGAGGAGGACGCGTCACGGTTCAAAGCGATAGCGACCAGCTTAGCTAACCGCCTGGTGCTCAGGAGGATATTGGAGTAACTGTTTGCATTCCAGTGTGCGGGTGGGCCGCGTCAGGACAGCACGGCTTGCCCACCCGCGGTCTGGGCTAGCGCGAAGTGGAATCGGACCTGTTCATTGCTGGCTTCGCCATGGAGCGGGGGACTTGGCTTAGTTTCGACGCCCGTTTTGGCGCTGGGAACAACTTGGCATAGTCCTCCGCGATGTCGCGCAGAAGCTTCCTTGCCCATGGGTTCATGGACTCATATGCGGCGGTCAATTGTTCGATGCCGGTCATGATTGAACTCCAGAGGTAGCTTGGCTTTCCGCGCGCGTATGCATCGCGTCGATATGGTCTTCTGCCCTCGCGGACAGCAGCTGCACGGCAGCAGTCGCCAATAAGAGCAAACGTTCGCCCGCTGCCTCGTCAAGTACGGGCGCAACTTCCTGCCCGGGGGCTGCAAGTCGATTATTGTCGCGGGTCATCATGTCGCGGTGGATCAGCTGTAGGCACGTCTGTACGCCGTTGCTGACGTCCATTGTTAGGGCAGCAAACCGTGCTTGTGGATCATTACGCAGCCCGGAATTAAGCCAGCAAAAAGGCTGATGAAAAGGTCTTGGGTCTTGGCCGGATTGAACGGCTTTAAGGGAGGGTGCCGAGATGCTATCCGAACGTGCCATTGAAGCCTCCGTATGCTCATAGTGAACCGCCAACCCGGCAAGAGGGGGGGCGGCAAATGGCAAGGTTGGCGAACCGGTGACAAAGGTAACCGGCAGACCCGAAGGTCTCCCTACCACAGCCGCCCATAGAAGGCGCAGCATGGCACGGACGAAAAAATACCGCCGGGCGGCGGTTGTCCGCCTCTGTCATTTCGAGTCGCCAAACTCGGCCGCGTTTTTTTCGCGACAAGTGAAGAATAGAACTGAATAGCGATAGTCGTCAAGCGGATTTTTCATTTCACCAGCGCGCCCGATTCCAGTCACGAGAAACCGCAAATGGCCAGCCACGAGGAACGGAAAATGGCAGAACCATCGGAGCGAACGCGTCTCTAACGAGACCAAGATGGGTGCCTGGGAAAGGCGGGCGGCAAGACTTGCTGCGCACAAAGGGGCGGAACGAAGCCCAGGTAGTTGCGGATGACGAAAGAAACCTGGCGCAAACGCGTTGGTCGCCGAACTGCCATATTAATTCATCAGCAAAGGGGGTAATGGCATGGGACGAACGGGCGCGCTGACGGTGGGGGCCCAGTTGGATACCTGGATGGGGGCGTTGCGTTTGGAGGAATCTACCAGGGCCGGCTATGCGAGCGCGGTGCGGTTCTGGAAGGCTGCGGTGTGCGACACCAAGACTGGCCTTGCCCTCGGTGACAAGGCACTGCGTGCGCTCCGCACTAGCGACGTCCAGACCGCGCTGGCAACGCGCACAGCGCTTTCCGGCAAGACCGTAAACAACTATGTAACCGTGCTGCGCGAGGCAATCGAGCTGGCGGTCACGGACAGGATCCTGGCCGAGAACCCGGTAACGAAGGTACCACGCGCGAGGCACCAGACGGAGCCTCCCGACCCGTTCAGCCGCGACGAGCTGGAGCGCGTCTGCGCCGAGGTATCAGCGCGATATCCGGGGCAGGTCGCCAACCTGGTCGAGACGTGGTTCTGGACCGGCATGCGCACCAGCGAGATATTTGGGTTGCAGTGGAAAAACGTCGACTTGGCCAGCAAGTCTTTGGTCATTACCGAAGCGCTGGTGCGCGGTCGACGCAAAGACATCACGGAAACCCACTCCAGCCGGCTCGTGAAGCTCAACAGCAGGGCGTTGGCAGCGATCAAGCAGCAGCGCCAGCACACGCAGATGGCCGGCGGCGCGGTGTTCCATGACCCGCGCTACGGGGCACCGTGGGAGGACGAGCGCGCGTTCCGGCGCAGTTTCTGGACGCCGACGCTCAAACTGCTCGGGATCCGCTACCGGCCGCCCTACAACATGCGCCATACCCACGCGACTATCATGCTGATGGCCGACGTGAGCCCAACATTCGCGGCCAAGCAGCTCGGTCATAGCGTGGGCATGTTCCTCCAGCACTATAAGCGCTGGGTGAATTGCGAACCGAACGATTTGGAGATCGCCCGCCTTAACAGCGCTCTCGCGGCCGCGGTTCCGTCCGCCACAGAATGAACGGTTCTGTCAGCGCCCTGATCGCGGCCTGCTGTTGCTGCTGTGCGCGGAAGAAACTATCGACGGCGGCGAGCCCGCCAGCAAGATTGAGCCCCATATTTCTCCCTAGATCCCGTATTGCTGCATGTTGTCGCTGAAGTCGTTAGCGCGACCGCCGCCGGCGCCATAGTCGGCGTCGGGGGTGTAGCTCAGCCCCGTGTTCGAATTTTTGCCCCACGCGTCAAAAGCCTTGAACGCCAGGTTGCCGATGCCGGCCCCGGTCGCATTGGCCTGCGCTTGCGCATTGCCGGCCAACTGCGAATTGATCATCCCAGCCGAGCTGAGCCCTGCCGATGCCTGCGCCGGCAGCCCCTTGCCAAGGCTCAGCGCATCGGTGCGCCGTGCCCAGCCGCGGTCCTCAACCGACTGGCGCGCGGCGTTCTGGCCGACCGCATCGGCGGCCGCCTGCGTCGTGTCCAGTCCGGCCAGCCCGGTGGTATAGGCCGCGCTGGACGGATCAAGTCCCGGCGTTCGCCCCAGCCGTTCGCGCGCCTTGCCGAATTGGTCGGCCACGGTGGCTGACGCCAGACCTGCCGCCTTCTCGCGGTTGGCCGGGTTGTCGAAGCTCTGCGCATCGGCCACATACTGCTTTTCGAGCGGCTGGTAGGTGTCCTTGTAGGTGTTCCACTGGTCCTGGCTGATGGCGGCCTGGGCGGCGGCGGCATCGCTAGCGCCCTGAGTGGCTTTCGCCGCCTTGCTTGCCGCCGAGTTGGAGGCGACGGCGCCGATGACTGCCGAGCCGAGAGTTACTGCTGCGACCATGATTTATCCTCCAAGCCACTTGCTGTAATAGGTTTCCACCGGTTCGGCGCCGATGCGCTTGAACAGCGCACTGGCATCCGCCTTAACCTTCGAGCCCATGAACCAGCGCTGCACGCCGCGCCGGCGCAACTCGGTTTCGACGAAACGGAACATCCGCAGCCCGGCCGCACCGGTGCGCTTGTCCTGCCGCACGTAGAAGATGTCGAGGGTACAAGTTAGGCAGGTGCTGTAGTGCAGGCCGGGTGCGATGAAGCCGATGAAGTAGCCGACCAGCTCGCCGGCGTCGCGCAGCGTGACAAACAGCAGGCCGCCGGCACGCTCGCGGTCGATATAGACGATGTACTGCGGCGACAGCGGTACCTGATCCTGGTTCAGCGCCAATTCCCGGTAGTGCGCCGGCAGCAGCGCCTGCAACTCGCCCAGCTTCTGCTCGAACGACTCGACGTGGCAGGTGATCATCGGCTGGTTCTGATGTCACAAATCATGTGGATCCGATCGTCCGCGCTGTTGTTGATGACTGCGTGTTCCTCGGCGTTCTGGAACCACCAGGCCTCGCCGGTGGCCATGTACACGTGCTCGCCGCCGGCGCGAAAGTCGACGCCAGGCTGGCTCTGCAGCACGACATGGAACCGGCTGTAGTAATCGGTATGGGCCTTTGTGTCGACATGCGGGAAAATCTGGCCGCCAGGCGAAACCTTGTTGATCATGACCCGCCCCAGGCGCTCGCCGCCGACCCGCGTCATCAAGCCCATCACGAGCGGCCGCGCTTCCGGCAGCAGTGCATACGCCGGGTAATCGACGTTCTCGTGCTGGTCGTAGGTCGACAGGTGGTTCTGTAGCTCGGCCTCGGTCTCGTGCACGCTCTTCACCGGGAAGCGCAGCATGATCGACTCGATCTGGTTGAACGGGCCTTGGGGGTAGTCGCGCAAATAGGTGTCTTCCTTCCACAACTCGGGCCGGCGCTTAATCGCCAGCAGCAGCGGGAGGATATCGACGTCGTGCGCCAGGCGCTGGAAGTTTTCCATCCAGACAGTCTAGCGGTGCCGTTTCTATTTGATTTACGGCTTCGGGTAGTGCGCCTTGACCGCCTCCACGGCGGCCGAAGCGCGCCGACCACGCGCCTACGCAGACGATCTGCGCGATGCCGAGGTTAATCGGTTGCGGCGTGACGATCTCGCGCGAGGCCCTGGCCGGCAGTTCGGCGCCGCCGGCGAACTGGACAACTGTATCTAGCAGGAATCTATTTGATGCCGGGATCGCGCTTGATCGACGTGTTGAACAGCGATTGCAGCAGGTTGAAGTTGTGGTCTGGCGGCTGGAGCAGCGACAGCGGGCCCCACTTGGCGGTGGCTTTGCGGCCGCTACGCGCGATCTTGTCGTGGTTGTGCAGCGCCACCAGCGCGAAGATGGTTTGCAGGTAGGTCAGGTGGGCGCGCGCGGCGATGTCGTGGGCGCTGGTCCAGTCGGTCGAGGCGTTGACCACGGCCAGCACGGTCGCGCGGAAAGAGGGCGGGGGCGGGGAAAGGGCAAGCTCAGCCTGCCCTTCGTTGATGCCCCGTGGTGATGTGCGCCGGTCCCGCATTGGTTGGCGATCAGCCCTTGTGTGCTGCGCGGTTGCGGCGTGCCTTTGCGCGGATGTGGTCGCGCGAAACAATCTCGTTCATCACGGTTCCTAGTTATTAACTTCTTGAAAAAGGGCGGGCGATTCCAGTCGTGCTAGATTGTCATTCTCCGACAACAACTTTCACGAAAGGAATCACCCATGGCTCTTAAAGACGACTACGCATTCCGTACTGCGATGGACTTGCTCAAGACCGGCATTCAGAGCGGAAGCATCAAGCTCCACGGGACCGGAACTCACGCGCCTAATGCTGCCCAGAACGGAACCGCGGACGCCGCCTACATCACGTCCCTGCTTGAGGCTCTCGTGCAGGTGTTGCCGAACGAATAGCCTGCTTGTATGCCGCCTGGCCTGCTGCATAGGCCTTGGCGGCACCTTCGGCGGCCTTGAACGCACGCGCAGTGGCCTCGACAGGGTCAGAGCCCTTGGCCAGTTCGGCGAGGATGGCGCTGGCGAGCAGTTGGTTGAGTTGATCATTCATGGAAATACCCCTGGTGGTTGATGAGATGGACAACAAAAAGCCCCGCGTCATCGCTGATCGCAGGGCTTCGGGATTCTTCCGGAGACGCCGCGGGCTCCCTTTGGGAACCCGGACGCGTCATGTTCGACGGAAATAAGTTGTTCGCGCGAATTTACTGCTGAGGTTTCCGGGTGTCAAGGACTTTCAGGTAGGGGGTTGTGGTCGCGGCCCTGACGACTGGCGACGGTGCAATCGCCGTCGCCGCGATCAGCCACGCCGATGGACCTCATCGTGAGCTTGCCGCCTTCCTCGACCAGTTCGGTAAGGATGCCCGCTGCTCGGGCCAGCGCGAGCTTGTCGCGAGTACTCAGTTCGGCGGCTGGGCGTTCCTGGCCTGGGCAGTTCGGTTAACTGGCGCAGGTACTGTTCGCGTAGGTCCAGTTCGTACGGCCGCAGCATATCCTCGGCCAACGCACGTAGCTTGGGCACGGCCAGGTAATCGTCCAGAGGGAAGAGGGTGGGGTGGCGGTTTCGGCTTGCCGGCCTCGATCGCGGCAAGCGCCTGGATGATCGGCGCGGCGCGCTCATGGTATTCGCGGTGCATCATGTCGGGCCTGACCCACCATTCGGCGCTGCACTTTACGTCGCCCGGAGTTACGCGGATGTCGAGATCAACCATCAGGCCGAACGAGTCGACATCCTCGTCACGCGGGTTCCAGCCGGCATACGTTTGGCACTGGTCCGCAATGCCGGACTTTCCTGCGGACTTTCCTGCGGACCTACGCGGGCCGCGGCCGTCACCATGCGTTGGCCTTGGGATCGTGCAGATCGCTCAGGGTGGGAGGATCCGAAGCCGCCTCGCCTCGCCCGGGCTATTCGGTCAAAGGTGCGCAGCGACCACAATTCCCAGTTTCTGAGGCGTTCCCGATTATTCTTCAATTATCGCCCTTCATCAGTTACGGTTGCCTCGCGCGCGAAATGGTCTTGATCAGGCGGGCAGCGGCTGCTGCTGCGCTGCCGCCTTCAGGTTGTAGCGAACCGGCTGCGCGTCGACACGCTCCAGGTACTGCTGGGAGTCCTTGTCGAACCAGAAACCCAGCTTCCCTTCGAACTGGCCGTGCCGCTGTTTCTCGCAGGCGATGATGCAGGTGGGCTCCTCGGTCTTTTTGAGCTCGGCGTTCTTGTTGCGCCAGACGATGAAGATGTTGTCCACCAGGTCAGTGATCGAGCTGGCGCCGCGGATGTCGAACTTGCCAGGTGCCTTGGTCTCGCTCTCGCCCTTGCGGACGTGGTGCACCAGGTGGACGTGGGCGCCGCTCGCCTGGGCGAAGGTGCACAGCGCGTTCACAAAGTCCTTCTGGCCGTTGTAGTCGTCCTCGCCGCGCACGCACTTCATGAGGCTGTCCACAACGAACTGCGTGATGCCGAAGTGCTTGTGGGCGTAGCGCATGACCGCGATCACCTTGCGCCACTCGACGGCGCCCATGTGGTCGTAGATCCACAGGCGGTTATCGGTCCAGCGGTGCATCTCGCCCATGAATGGGATAGGCGGGCTATCGCCGGCATACGCCTGACGGCACATGCGCTGCATCTGGCGCGGCGCCGACATCTCGAACGAGGCGGCCATCACGCGTTCGGCCTGGTAGCACAGGTCCAGCTCGACCTGCGACAGGAACATCGACTTGCCGTGGCCGTTGACGCCTGCCCACAGCGATACCTCGCCCGGGCGGAACTCGACCTTATCCTTCGCCTTGTCCCACAGCATGGTCGGGAAGCGCTGCTGCTGCGCCGGCGGGTAGAAGAGCGCGACGGTTTGCTCGAGGAAGTCGGCTGCCGGGATGATGCGGTACTGCTCGTCCTCCTCCATGTAAGCGTTGAAGTCGATGTTGTCTGGGATAAGGTTCATGGTTGATTTCCTCTTGTGGCGGTTGATAAGTTCGACCTTCGATGAAGTCTCGGTTCTGGAAGTCCAGCCATTCGAGGAGGTCGAGCTCGCACGCCCACAGCTGCACGGGCTTGATCACGTCCTCGGCGGTCGGGATCAGGTAGACGTGTGCGCCCCATCCTTGCCGTTGGTGCCAGATGCCCAAATAGTCCGGCCTGGCCTTGGCGATGGCCTTCAGCGTGGTCGCCCAGTTCGGGGCGTCGCCGATCCACACGC
>JBJMVW010000077.1:0-24378 GCA_045810465.1 Massilia sp.
ATCTCGCATCCACTCGAAGGGCGGCTGCTCGGCAAGGAGCGGCACCAGAAGGCGATCGCGCGGGCACTCGCCGCCGGGGTGCGCGAGTACGCCGACGACGTGCTCGCCCGCCGGCTCGTCTCCGCCGCGCCGCGGGTGGTGCTGCCGGAGATCGTGCTGGTGGCGCGCAGGCCGCGCGCCGCGCCCGCGCCGGCCGCGCCGGCGGGCGCCTGGTGGGTCAGGTGCCAGGCCAGCGCGGCCAGTCCGATCATCGCCAGCACGGCAATCGCGCTACCGATCAGGCGCGAGCGCCGGCTGCGGTTTTTTTGGTTAGGGGAAACTTTATCAGGGGATACGGTCGAATCCATGCTCGTCCTTGTTCGGCCTCGGTGATCAAAAACACATCAAATGACCGACTGACTTTAGCATGGACCGCTGCGACAATATGTTTCGTATCGTACATAGCGCGCGCCTTCGACCCGGTCCGCGCGTTGCTGGGGAATACCGCCGGGCGTCGCCTTTACGCCGATTAACGCCAATGGCCGCCGAATCCCCGCCCAGAACCCAAAACGGGCGCGAAAATGCCTCCGCGCCCGTTCTTTACGGCAACTGTATCAGCCGTACATACCGTTACAAACTCGCTACAAACGCGCTACCACGGGGCGTCGCACAGGCAGTGTGTGACCGCCGAGAACGGCTGGCGGCGGTCGGCCACGCCGGACAACCAGCCCAGGTCTTTGGCAACGCCGGCCGCCGCGCCAGCCGGCAGGCCGTCCGGCAGCAGCCCCAGCTTGACCTGGATGTTGACCGCCGCCACCTGCGAGATGCCGAACATCCCGAGCAGGCGCTCGACGCGCGAACCCTCGCGTTCGAAATACGCGACCCGGTAGCCGTCGCCCAGTTGCGCGCGGCGCGCCGCCGACTTGAGCGCGTCGCCGTAGCTGCCCAGCGTGTCGACCAGTCCGCGTTCGCGCGCCTGGGTACCGGTCCAGACCCGGCCCTGGCCGACCGCGTCGATCTTTGCCGGCGTGGTCTTGCGCGCCTGCGCCGCCTTGGCCGTGAATTCGCTGTACACGTGGTTGATGCTGCTCTGCACCACCTGGGCGAAGCGCGGGTCGAGCGGGCGCAGCGGGTTGTAGGCGTCGGCCAGCCAGGTGGTGGTCACGCCGGCGGTGTGGATGCCGAGCTTGTCGACCACCTTGTCGGCGGTCGGCAGGATCGCGAACACGCCGATCGAACCGGTGATCGTGGCCGGATCGGCGATCACTTCGTCGGCCGCCATCGACATCCAGTAGCCGCCGGAGGCCGCCACGCTGCCCATCGACACCACCACCGGCTTGCCGGCGGCGCGCGTCAGTTCCAGCTCGCGCCGGATCAGCTCCGAGCCGAACGCGCTGCCGCCAGGCGAATCGACGCGCAGCACCAGCGCCTTGACCTGGTCGTCCTCGCGCGCGCGGCGGATCAGGTTGGAGGTAGTCACGCCGCCCACCACGCCCGGCCCGCCGGTGCCTTCGCTGATGCTGCCTTCGGCCACCACCACCGCAACCGCCTCGCCCAGCATTTTTTGCGGATGGCGCGCCAGGTATTCGGGGAACGATACCTGGCGGAAGGTCTTGTTCGGCTCGTCGTAGGCGCCGCGCTTGATCATCAGCGCGCGCACCTCGTCGCGGGTCTTGATGCCGTCGATCAGCTTGGCGTCAAGCGCGACCCTGGCCGCATCGCCACCCGCCGCGGCCAGCAATTGCGGCAGCTGCTCGATGTCTTTCGCGACCGTGCCGGCGGGCAGCTTGCGGTTCTTCTCGACCTCGGCCGTGTAGCCGTTCCACAGCGCGTTGTACAGCATGGTGTCGGCTTCCCGCGCGGCCGGCGACGGGCCGTTGCCGATGTAGGGCTCGGCAAAGCTCTTGTAGGTGCCGACCTTCATCAGGTTGACGGTCACGCCCAGCTTGTCGAGCGCATCGCGGTAGTAATTGCGGTAGCGGCCGAAGCCTTCGATGATCACCATGCCCATCGGGTGCAGGTAGACTTCGCTGGCATGCGAAGCCAGCAGGTAACGCTTCTGGTCGTAATTGCCGCTCCAGGCCACCACCGGCTTGCCGGCCGCCTTCACCCGGTCGATCGCGGCGCCGGCCTCGTGCAGCATCGCCAGCCCGGCGTTGTCCATGTCGTCGAGCAGCAGCACCACGCTCGTGATGTTGCGGTCGCGGGCGGCCGCGTCCAGCACCGTCAGCATGTCGCGCAGCTGCACGGTGCGGCGGGTTTCGCCGCCGACGTTCGACAGCAGCGCTTCGCGCACGCTGCCGCTGTGCTGCTCGACCAGGTCGCCCTTGATGTCCAGCACCAGCGCGGTGTTCGGCGCGAGCGGCCTGAAGCCGCCGCCGAAGATCGCCCACAGCAGCAGGACCACGATCAGCAGGAAGACCAGGTTCAGCACCAGGCGGCGCGTCGCATCGAGTGCGCGCCAGAACGCGCCGAAACCGCGGCGCAGCGAGGACAGTGGCTTGAAGGACATCGAGACTCCGCTTCTTAAAGGTTGGAGAACTTAGGCGGCGATGGTAGCCGGACCCATCTTTTCCCGGCGGGAAATGGCGAACAGGCCGGCGAACACCAATATGCCATTGACGATCAACAGTTCAAGTCCGAGACGATAGCTTCCCAACAAGTGGGCCTGATTCGCCTCAAGGATCGCACAAACGATCGGCGCGCCGATTGTGATGATCGGCACCAGGCGGTCGTTCAGCGTGCGGCGCGTCAGCATGCCGAACCCGAACAGGCCGAGCAGCGGGCCGTAGGTGTAGGCTGCCAGCTTCAGGATGACCCCGATCATGCTCGGATTGTCGGCCCACTTGAACCCCATCACCAGCAGCAGGAACAGGAACGCGAAACCGAGGTGCACGCGGCGGCGCAGGCGCTCCTTGGCTTGCTCGGACAGGTCGTCGCGGCGCTTGATGCCGAGGATGTCGATGCAGAAGGTCGAGGTCAGCGCGGTGATGGCGCCGTCGGCGCTCGGGAACAGCGCCGAGATCAGCGCGATCAGGAAGATGATCTGCACCGCGGCCGGCAGGTGGCCCATCACCACGGCCGGGAAGAGCTTGTCGCCGGTGGCGGTCACGCCGGCGGCCGGCGCGTACAGGTACAGCAGGCCGCCGAGGAACAGGAACGAGGACAGCACGATCACCAGCACCAGCGTCAGGCTCAGCAGGTTTTTCTGGGAGTCGGCCAGGGTCTTCACCGAGATGGTTTTCTGCATCATTTCCTGGTCCATGCCGGTCATGGTCAGTACGATGAAGGCGCCGGCGACGATCTGCTTGAGCCAGAAATTGGGGCTGTCGGCGTCGAAGGTGAAGATGCGCGACAGGCCGCGCGCGTCCATCTGCGCCAGGCTCGCGGGAATCGACAGGTTGAGCTGGCCGAGCATGAAGCCGACGCAGGCGAACAGGCCGACCAGCATGCAGGTGGTCTGCAGGGTGTCGGTCCAGACGATGGTCTTGACCCCGCCCTGGTAGGTGTACATCAGGATCATGCCGAGCACGACAAAGGTGGTGACCCAGAACGGCACGCCCAGGCTGTCGAGGATGATGGCCTGCAGGATGTTGACGACGAGGTAGAGCCGGGCAGTCGCACCGAGCAGGCGCGACAGGATGAAGAAGCCGGCCCCGCTCTGGTAGGCGCGGCGGCCGAGGCGCACGTCGAGGTAGTGGTAGATCGAGGTCAGCTTGAGGCGGTAATACAGCGGCAGCATCAGGTACACGACGGCGATGTAGCCGATGACGTAGCCGATCAGGATCTGGCCGTAGCCGAAGCTGTCGCTGCCCACCGCGCCCGGCACGCTGATGAAGGTGGCGCCGGAAAGCGTGGTGCCGACCATGCCGAACGCGACCAGCATCCAGTTGCTGCTCTTGTTGCCGATAAAGAAACTGTCGTTATTGGCATTGCGCGACGTCGCCCAGGCAACGCCAAGCAACAGCGCGAAGTAAGCGATCAGGATGCAAAAAAGTAAAGCCGGGGACATGGTATTCCAGGGAAGTTATCGTTTCGCCCAGCAATATACACTGAAGGCGTGTGGGCGACTATCTGGAAGGAATTGGGCTTGGGCAGCCTCAGCCTCCAAGGTCGTACCCGCGAAGGCGAGAACCCAAGCTTGCGTGCCGGCCGATCGCATCTGGTTCGATACCGCCCGCTAAATTTTTGGGCAGGCTTGTCGATCTCAGGCGTCGTCATTCGTCGTCCCGATGCGTGACCCCTTATCCAAAAACACTTTCGACAATGGAGATATCATGAACAAGCAGATCATCATCAACCTGCCGGTCAAGGACCTGGACAAGTCCAAGGCCTTCTTTTCCGCGCTCGGCTACAGGTTCAATCCGCAATTCATTAACGAGAGCGCGGCCATGATGGTCATCGCGCAAGACAGCATCCAAGCGATGCTAACGACCGAAAGCTTCTTCAAGACACTCATCGATAAGCCCGTCGTGCAGGCGAAGGAAGCCAACGAGGTCGTGATCTGCCTGAGCTGCGAAAGCCGGGAAGAAGTGGACAGCCTCATCGCCAAGGCCGTCGCAGCCGGCGGTCGCATCCCGCATCCGCCGGAGGACAACGGGTTCATGTATGACCAAGGGTTCGAAGACCTCGATGGCCATCTCTGGAACCTGGTCTGGATGGCACCGCGGTCCTGATCGACGTGTCCGATTCCGTTTGGTTCTCGCTCATGTTTGCTCAAGTTACGTCGCTGATCTGTGGCGCTAACCCATCATTCCACCGGACCTGCGCAAAAAACTGCGCAGGCCGGTGAATTCAGACGTTAGGGGAGTGCTCAATGTCTCGCGCTGCTGTGGTTTATAAAGAGAAGGAGGAGCTTCTGTCTATGAACTCGGATGAACTAAAGCTCTACATTGGTTTCTTGGATCGAAAGATTAAGAGTCTGGGGGGTGATGCGCGTAAGTACGTCGAGAAACGAGCTGAAGTGGCCAGGAAGATCCTGAATTCTCTTCCTTCGTAGACTATGTATGTATGATCCGCTGCTGTTCAATCTTAACCGTTCCGTCCAGCGAACTTGCGCCACCGAGCTTCACCGGGTGTAAGGTGCGCACGGGGAGCAGCATTTCTGGCTGGAGCGGTTCGCCTTCCCCCAGTGATGAGGGGCCGAACTATTCCTCCTGAAGCCCTCGATGTTCGCTACGTTCGGCGCCAGTACCCTACGTACCCTGCCCCTTCACCCGTTCGAACGGCCCGATGCAGGCCTGCATCGTTTCGTCCGCGCACATCAGGAACAGCGCCCCCGACGGGTGAAAGCGCACGAAATTGGTGGCGCGCGTGCCGACCTTGGTGATCTCGCCGGCGCAATCCTTTTTGCCGTTGTCCTTGACGATCTTGTCTTCGAGCTTGTAGAAGCCTTTGGCGCTCGGCCTTGAAGGAATCCGGAATTCGCTTTCCGAGATTTCGTCGGCGCTGGTCACCAGGCTGGTGCCGTCGCCGCGAAAATGGTAGGTCTCGGAACAGCCGATCTCGGGAATCGTCAGCCTCCAGATGCCCAGGATCGGGTGGTTCGGCACGGGTTCGGGAGGCGCCGCGCACGCGCACTGGGCGGCGAACAGGGACAACATCAGCAATCCGGTCAGCGTACGCACGATCTCCTCCACACCGCGGTTGGGTTGCAGCGGCTCGGCCAGTTAGACCCCTGCGCGCCGGTTCCGGTTTGCCCTATATTGCAGAGCAAACGCGGAACCAAACGCATCAGGCGTTGTCGGGCGCGGTCTTGGGTTTGGCCGGCCGGCGCGGGCGTGCCGCAGGCTTGCGCGCCGGAGCCTTGTGCGCCGGATTGGCGGACTTCTTGCGCGCCGGCTTGGCATCCGCGCCGTCGGCGTTGGCGGCCGCCTCGTCGGGGGTGGCCGGAGCGGCTTCGGCTACGGCAGCCTCGGCTGGCGCCGGCTCGACCGCTGCGGCGGCCTTGCCGGCAGCCTTGCGCGGAGCCCGCGCGGTGCGGCGACGCTCTTTCGGCGCCGCTTCGGCGGCCGGCTCGGCCAGCTGCACCGGCAAGGCTTCTTCGCTTTGGACCGCGACCGAGGTTTCCGGCTGCGCTGGCGAATCCGCCGGCTCAGCCGACAGCATCGGCTCGTTGGCCGCCGCCTCGGCAGCCCCGGCGCGCGCCCCGCCCTGCTTGCGGCCGCCACGGCCACGGCCACGGCGCGAGCTGTCGCGCGGCTCGCCCTGCGACTCGGGCGCCGCCTCGGCCTGGTCGGCCGCGTCCGGGGCTGTTGTGTCCGGTACCGCATGCAGCTGCTCGACCGATGGCACCGCTTGCATTGGCGCGCCGCCGCTGCTGCGGTAGACGTAGGCGCCCGATTTTTCGTCGCGCCCGAATTCGAACAGGCCACGGGTCTGCGCTTCCTCCAGCAGGTTGCCGAAGGTGCGGAAGCCGTAGTAAGTCTCGGAGAAATCCGGACGGCGGCGCTTGAGCGTGTCCTTCAGCAGCGACGCCCAGATCTTGCCGCTGTCGCCACGCTCGGACACCAGCGCGTCGAAGGTCTCGACCACCATGTCGAGGGCCTGGGATTTGCGCGCTTCCAGTTCTTCCTTGCGGCGGTTGGTCTCGTCGCTCGCGCGCTTCGGTTGCGGCTGGGCCTTGCGCTCGTCGCGCTTGGCGGCGGCGCGCCGCACTTCGCGCACCAGGTCGTCATAAAAGATGAATTCGTCGCAGTTGGCTACCAGCAGGTCGGAGGTCGACTGCTTGACGCCCACGCCGATCACCTGCTTGGCGTTCTCGCGCAGCTTGGACACGAGCGGCGAAAAGTCGGAATCGCCCGAGATGATGACGAAGGTGTTGACGTGGGATTTGGTGTAGCACAGGTCGAGCGCGTCGACGACCAGGCGGATGTCGGCCGAGTTCTTGCCCGACTGGCGCACGTGGGGAATTTCGATCAGTTCGAAGTTGGCCTCGTGCATCGTGGCCTTGAAGCCCTTGTAGCGATCCCAGTCGCAGTAGGCTTTCTTGACGGTGATGCTGCCCTTCAGCAGCAGCCGTTCGAGGACCGGCTTGATGTCGAATTTTTCGTAGTTCGCATCGCGCACGCCAAGTGCGACGTTCTCGAAGTCGCAAAACACCGCCATGCTGATGTTGTCTGAGGATGAAGCCATAGGTTGTTGTTTTCTAATGATGGATGGAAACGCTACCCGTCGATTATACGCAACAACATTACCAGCACGTCACGCGGGAGGCTGTCGGCCAAATTACCGCCACAGGTTCGGCACCTTGTCGTTGGCATAACCGGACACGAAACGGGCGCGCTCGCCGCTGTCGGGGTCGTACAGATGGCGGGCGATGGTCCCGATGTTGCCGCCGTAGACGTGGATGCTCACCGAGACCTGGTCAGGCAGTGCATTGGAGACGCGGTGGATGTCGCCGGCGGCCGGCGACACCAGGTCGATCATCCCGGCCGCCAGTTCGTGCTGCCCGAGCCGCCCCATCGGCCCAGGCGCGGCGGGCGGCGCGAACTCCTCGCAGCGCTCGGCGCCGCGCAGCACGCCGACCATGCCCCATACGGTGTGGTCGTGGATCGGCGTCGCTTGCCCCGGCCCCCACACGAAGCTGAGCACCGAAAACCGCTCGAGCGGGTCGCAATGGAGCAGGTATTGCCGGTAGCGCGCCGGATCCGGCGCGGCGAATTCGGCAGGCAGCCAGTCGTCGGCGGCGACCAGTTGCGCCAGCAACGAGCGGCCGTCGGTGAAAATGCGTTCTTCGGGCGGCGCGCGCTCGACCAGCTGCGTGAAGGCGCGCACAAAGTCGCGCAGGCGGGCCGCCGGGGTCACGCATGGCGCGCTCACGACAGATGCTCCAGCGTGGCCGCATCGGCCCGGCCGTCGAAATACTTGTCGAGGCAGGCCTGGAACACCGCCTCATGCGGCGCGACGTCGGCGAACAGGGTCATCGAGGACTGGAATTTGCGGTCGTCGGGGCTGCCAAAAATCTCCTGGGCCGACCGGTCCTCGATCGCCAGCACCAGGTTCGCGCATTCGCGCAGGCGCGACCCGAGCACCGGGTGCGCCAGGTAGGCGGCGGCCTCGTCGCTCGAGCCGATCGCGTATTTCTGCGAGATCTCGCTGCGCCCCAGTCCCGTCACCTGGGGAAAGATGAACCACATCCAGTGGCTCTGCTTGCGTCCCGCGCGCAGTTCGGCCAGCACGGTCTTGTACACCTCGTCCTGCGCCGTGACGAAACGCTCGAGGTCGAAATCGGTATCCATGGCGTCCTCCCAGTGGTGTTCATGCTACATCGTTCGCCATCTTTGCTAAAGTGGCGACACGATGAAACCGGAACACCTGCCATTATTGCTGACGCGCGAAATGCCCTACGGCAAATACAAGGGCCGCAAGATCGCCGACCTACCCGGCCACTACCTCGGCTGGTTCGCGCGCGAAGGCTTCCCGCGCGGGGAGCTGGGCGAACTGCTGGAACTGATGTACGAACTCGACCACAACGCGCTGCGCGGCTTGCTCGACCCGTTGCGACGCTGAGATGAGCGCGTCGCCTGGCCTGCCGGCTCTTGCCCGGGCCAAGTCTTGGCCACTGCCAACGGGGCCGTCCAATTTCCGGTAAACTAGGCAGTTACAGAATACGCCCCAGAATCGAGAATCCGGAATGCAAGACTCCCCTGCAAACGCTCCACTGTTAGATTACGTCACCTCCTGCGCGCTGCCGACCCCGTGGGCGCAGTTCACGCTGCACGCGTTCGTCGAGCACGCGACCGGCAAGGAACACCTGGCCATGGTGCTGGGCGACATCGGCAACGGCGAGCCGGTGCTGGCCCGCGTGCACTCCGAATGCCTGACCGGCGACGTGCTGTTCTCGCAGCGCTGCGACTGCGGCGCCCAGCTCGAGGGCGCGCTGAAGAAGATCGCCGCCGAAGGGCGCGGTATCCTGCTGTACCTGCGCCAGGAAGGCCGTGGCATCGGCCTGGTCAACAAGATCCGCGCCTACCGCCTGCAGGAGGCCGGCGCCGACACGGTCGAAGCCAATTTGCAGCTGGGCTTCCATGCCGACGCGCGCAATTACGAGCTGTGCAAACCAATGCTGGCGCAATTCGGCATCCGCGACCTGCGCCTGATGACCAACAACCCGCGCAAGATCGACGCCCTCACCAAGCTCGGCGTCAAGGTGAGCGAGCGCGTGCCGCTGCTGGTCAACCGCAATGCCTTCAACAATGGCTACCTGAACACCAAGGAAGCCAAGCTGGGCCACATGATGCGCCCCCTGAACGAGGCGGTCGCCGAGGACGGCGAACTGTAGGACGTGCAATCGGGTTAATCTGGTGGCAAGATAGGGTCTCCCTCCGTCGCCAAAGGATTGCATGAAACTCGTTTCGATCGCTGTCCTGCTGGGTTGCCTCTCCGCTGGCGTGGCTGCCGCACCGGCCGCGCAAAGGCCGGCCACCGCCGGCAAGCCGGTCCAGGCCCCGCCGCCGCCGCTGGTGGTGCCGCCGGCAACGCCTCCCGCCACCACCCCGCCCGCGCCCGGCCCCGGCGAAACCGACACCAATGCCGCCCTGCCGCCGCCCTCCTCGGCCGCGCAGGAACTGTACTCGGCCGCCCGTTCCGACCTGCTGCAGATCCGCATGCTGCTCAGGAACGGGCGCAGCCAGTCGACCGTCGGCTCCGGCTTCATGGTCGGCGAATCGAACCTGGTGCTGACCAACTACCACGTGGTGTCGCAGATGGCGCTCGATCCCGACATCTACACCGGCGAATACGTCGACACCGACGGCAAGAGCGGCCCGATCGAGCTGATGGCGGTCGACGTGCTGCACGACCTGGCGGTGGTGCGGATCGTCAACCGCAACGGCACCGGCTTCTTCAAGGTGCCGGAACGCCCGGTCAAGCTGACCCAGGGCCAGTACCTGTACTCGCTCGGCAATCCGCTCGACCTCGGGTTTGCGATCTCGGAGGGCGCGTACAACGGCGTCGTCACGCGCAGCTTCTACGACCAGCTGATGTTCACCGGCCCGATCAACTCGGGCATGAGCGGCGGGCCCAGCGTCACCGGGGCCGGCACCGTGGCCGGCGTCAACGTATCGAAGCGGCGCGACGGCGAGCTGGTCAGCTTCCTGGTGCCGGTCAAGTATGCGCAGGAACTGCTGCGCAAGGTCGCGGCGATGGGCGCGCCGCCCAAGAACTTCAACCCGCTGATCGGCGAACAGCTGCTGGCGCACCAGCGCGGCATGATCGACCGCCTGCTCGCCACCCCGCTCGAACGCAAGACGATGGGACCGTACAAGGTGCCGGTGCGCGAGTCGGAACAGGTGCGCTGCTGGGGCCACTCGAACGTGAAAGCCGAGGCGCCGTTCACGGTCGACACCGTGAGCTGCGCGATGGAGGCGGCAATCTACGTCTCGGACACCCAGCAGACCGGCTACGTCTCGATGACGCACCAGTACGTGCGTTCGGCCAGCCTGCATCCGCTGCGCTTCGCGGTGCTGGCCAGCCATATGTTCAAGGCCGACAAGCTGGGCGCGATGCGCGACACGCGCCTGACCGGGCCCATGTGCGCCGAGCAGTTCGTCAGCACCGCCTCGCTGCCGCTGCGCGCGGTCACCTGCGTGCGCGCGTACCGCAAGTTCGCCGGCCTGTACAACTTCACCTTGCTCACCGCGAGCGCCGACAGCGCCAGCGCCAGCCTGCAAAGCCGGCTCGACGTGTCGGGCGTCTCGTACGAGAACGGCCTGCGCGCCACCCGCGCCTTCCTCACGGCCCTCGGCCGCGGGGGCAACCGATGAAGGGGCCGTTCTTCATCGAGACCCTGGCGAGGAATGGCGACGTGCTGCACCGGCACCAGGTCGACGCGCTGCCGATCCGCCTTGGGCGCGGCTACGACAACGACTACATCGTCGACGACGACTACGCGGCGCCGCGCCACGCGCTGGTCGAGCTCGATGGCGACGGCCGCCTGGTGCTGCGCGACCTCGGCACCCGCAACGGGGTCGCGCATCGCGGGCGCCGCCACGACAGCATCGTGCTGACCGGCGACACGGTGGTGCGCCTCGGGCACACCACGCTGCGCGTGCGCGCCGCCGACTTCCCGGTCCCGCCCGAACTGGTCGACCGCACCCGGCACGGCTGGGAAGGCGCGCTGCCGGGCGTCGCCGGCCTTGCGCTGACCGGCGCGGTGGCGCTGTTTACGATGTGGGCGGCCGACACCCAATCGTTCCAGCTGATCCGCTACCTGCAGGCGCTTGCCTTCGGCCTTGCCGCGGCCCTGGTCTGGAGCGGCCTCTGGGCGTTCGGCAACCGCCTGTTCGGCCGCCACGCGCGCCTTGGCCGGCACCTGTTCATCTTCGGCTGCGGCATGGCCGCGATAACGCTCTACGAACTGGCGTCGACCTCGATCGGCTACGCCTTTTCGCTGGAGGCGTTCACGCACTACGGCTCGCACGTGGCGATCGCGCTGGTCGCCGGGATGGTCTACTTCCACCTCGCGACCGTCAAACCGCAGCGCACGCGGCGCTTTGCGGTCATCTGCGCCGGGCTGGCGGTGCTTGGCTCGGGCCTGGCCCTGATCAGCAACGAGCAGCGCAACGGGCGGCTGGCCGATGAACTGTACATGTCGGCGCTGCTGCCGCCGTCGATGCGCGCCACCGACGACCGCAGCGTCGACGAGTTCATGGCCGAGGTCGCGAAGATGAAGGCGAGGCTGGACACGGAGCGCAGGCGCAAGGGCAGCGACGAGGTGGACGGCGGGTGAGGTTTTGACAAGCTGCCGGGAATGCGGGATGATCCGGCGGGTCGATATTGAACACGCCGCCATTCATGCACTCGAGCCGCACCAAGCTTGTCGTCAGCCTGTCGTGGCTCCTGTTCTGGGGCCTGATGGCGTCGGTCGCGGTGCAGGACTACCTGCGCGACGACGGCAACGGCGCGCTGTGGAAGCCGCTGCTGTGGGAAACCTCGTCGATGGTCGTGGCGACCTGCCTGCTGCTCGTGCAGCGCCACTTCACGCGCCGCCACGACAACCTGGTCACCGCTCCGTGGCGCTGGTTCGGCCTGCAGGCGCTCTGGCTTCCGCTGTACTGGATCGCCTTCGTCCCGCTGGCGTTCGGCATCCGGCATGGCGTCTACGCGCTGGCTGGCGAGACCTACGATCACCGGCCCTGGCCTGGGCTGTTCCTTTACGAATCGCTGAAGATTTCGATCTTCATCGGCCTGTTCACGGTGATCCGCTTCGGCATCCTGTCGTACCGCGAACTGCTCGAGGCGAAGCTGCGGGCCGAGCGCTCCAACGCGCTGCTGCGCGAGGCGCAGCTGCGGCAGCTGGCGCAGCAGATGCAGCCGCACTTCCTGTTCAATGCGCTCAACACCGTGTCGTCGCTGATGCGCACCGACGTCGACAAGGCCGACGCCACGCTGGTGCAGCTGGCCGGCGTGCTGCGTACGACGCTGGCGGTGGCGCACGCGCACGAAGCGCCGCTCGAGACCGAACTGCGCCTCGCACGCGGTTATGCCGGGGTGATGGCGGAACGCTTCGCCGACCGCGTCGAGATCGCGTGGCGCATCGACGCCGCGGCGCTGGCGGCGCCGTTGCCGGTCATGAGCCTGCAGCCGCTGATCGAGAACGTATTCAAGCACACCGTCGAACATACGCGCCAGCCGACCCGGATCGCGGTGTCGGCGGCGCGTGACGGCGAGGCGCTGGTGCTCAGCGTCGAGGACGACCGCGGCGTGCTGTCGTCGGCACACAAGCCGGGCATCGGCCTTGCAAACCTGCGCGAGCGGCTCGCCGCCCTGTACGGCGAACGCGCCAGCCTGACCCTGTCGCAACTGGCCCCGGCCGGGGTGCGCGCCGAACTGCGGGTTCCATGCGGGTCCTGATCGTCGACGACGAGCGCCCCGCGCGCGACAAGCTGCGCCGCATGCTGGAGCAGGAGCCGGGCATCGCCGCCATCATCGAGGCGCGCGACGGGATCGAGGCATTGCAGCGCATCGGCGAAGCCAGGCCCGACGCGCTGTTCCTCGACATCCAGATGCCCGAGCTGTCCGGCATCGAGCTGGCGGCCTCGCTGCCCGACCCGGCGCCGCTGGTGGTGTTCGTGACCGCGTTCGACGAGTACGCGCTGCGCGCCTTCGACGCCAACGCGATCGACTACCTGCTCAAGCCGTTCGACCAGCCACGCCTGCAGCGCGCCCTCGCGCGCCTGCGCGAACGGCGCGCGACCCAGGCGCCCCAGGGCCCCGCGCCGCTGCCGGTGCGCCAGCTGCTGGTGTCCGAACGCGGCGGCACGCGGATCGTGCGCACCGCCGACATCCAGTGGATCGAGACCGCCGACAATTACGTGGTGCTGCATACCGCCGGCGGCGCGCCGCTGCTGCGCCAGACGCTGGCCGCGCTGGTCGCCAGCCTTGGCGAAGGTTTCGTGCGCTGCCACCGGCGCGCGGCGGTGCAGCTGGACTGGATCGAGCGCCTGGTCCCGCTCGACAAGGGCGACTGCGAGCTGGTGCTGCGCGGCGGCGCGCGGGTGCTGTGCAGCCGCCAGTACCGCGCCGCGCTGGCCGAACGGCTCTAGCCGGCCCGGTTCGCCCCTCCCGGGGCCCGGCTCGCCACATTCCGCTCGCGTCCGCAGGGACGCCGGCCTACTCTGGCAGCCGTCATCAACCCCGGACCCATGCCATGAACCCTCCTGCTTCCAACCATGCGGCGCGCCTGTTCTTCCTCGACTGGGTGCGCATCGTCGCCTTCTTCGTCCTGATCCTGTACCACGTGGGGATGTACTACGTGAGCTGGGACTGGCACGTGAAAAGCCCGTTCGCCAGCGATGCGCTCGAACCCTACATGATGCTGTCCGCGCCGTGGCGCCTCGGGCTGCTGTTCCTCATCTCGGGCGTCGCGTCGAGCTTCATGCTCGCGCGCGTCGGCGCGGCCCGCTTCGCGCGCCAGCGCAGCTGGCGGCTGCTGGTGCCGCTACTGTTTGGCATGCTGGTGATCGTGCCGCCGCAATCCTACTTCGAGGTGGTGGAAAAGGTCGGCTACGCCGGCGGCTATGGCGATTTCATGCGGCTTTACCTGACCGGCTACCGCGGCTTCTGCCGCGAAGACTGCCTGATCATGCCGACCTGGAACCACCTGTGGTTCGTCGCCTACCTGTGGGTCTACACGATGCTGCTGGCCGCGCTCGTTCCCGCGCTGGGAGCACGCTTCGAAGCGCTGGCGCGCGGCGTGGCGAACCTGCTCACCGGCTGGAAGCTGATCGTGCTGCCGGCCGCGGTGCTGGCGATCGCGCGCGTCGCCCTCGCCTCGCGTTACCCACAGACCCATGCACTCCTGGGCGACTGGTACAGCCATGCGAACTACTTGTTCCTGTTCGTGCTGGGCGCCCTGCTCGGGCGCACGCCCCAGGTCTGGGTACGCTTCGGTGCGTTGCGCTGGGCCAGCCTGGGGATCGCCCTGGCCTGCTGGGCGACGCTGCTGGCCTGTTTCGCGATCCACGACCAGGGCCTCCCGCACGATATGCCGACATTGATGCTGGTGATCCGATCGGTGCACGGCCTGTGCGCGTGGAGCGCCATCGCCGCCGCCTGCGGCTTCGCGCAGCGCCACCTGCAGTTCGACGGCCCCGCGCGACGCTACCTGACCGAGGCGGTGTTCCCGGTCTATATCGTGCACCAGACGCTGATCGTGTCGCTCGCGCATGCGTTCAAGCCCCTGCACCGCGCGCCGGGCCTGGAAGCGATCCTGCTGGTCGTGCTGACCATCACGATCAGTTTCGGGATTTTCGAGCTGGTGCGCAGCAGCGCGCTGCTGCGGCCCCTGTTCGGCCTGGCCCGGCTGCCCGCGCCGCCAAACGAAAAGCGCCCGCTGGTCGCGGGCGCTGCGTGAATGCCGGGGGCGGCCTGGCCGCCCCTTGGCCGGGCGTCAGTGTGCGCTGCCGCCGCCGCCTGGCCGCGTGCTTTGCGAGGCAGGGCTACCCTGCGGTGCACTGCCGCTTGCCGGCGAGCTGCCGGCGCTGCCGTTGCCGGATGCGGACTGCGAACCGGCATGCTGTGGACTTGCCTGCGGGGAGCCTGACTGGCCGCTTTGCTGGCTGCCGCTTTGCTGGCTGCCGCTTTGCTGGCTGCCACTTTGCTGGCTGCCGCTCTGCATCGTGGAACTGCCCCTGTCCGCCCACATCTGGGACTGGGAAGCGCTGCCGTCGCCCGAGCGGCTGAACGGGTCGGCGAAACGGGCTACCGTTTCCTGCTGCGTGCGAATGCCGCGCTGGGTCTCCTCGGACGCGGTGCGCGCCACTTCGTCGGCCAGCGAGCGGGCCGTGCGCGAGGTGTTCTGCACGTGCTGCTCGGTGACCCGCGCCAGCTCGACCTGGGCATCGGCCGCCACCCGGCCGATGTGCTGCTGGTAGGCGCGCAGCTTGTCGGTGATCGGCTGGGCCCGCGAAGCCGCGGCGCTGAGCACCTCGGTCTGGCGGTTGGCCGTCAGCAGTTGCTGGCTGGCGGTGGTGGTCTCTTCGAGCATGGTCTGCATTAGCTGGATGTTCAGGTCGCACATCTGCTGGAAGGAACGGAACAGGGATTTGGACATGTCGTTCATGAACGCGGTCTGGGCATCGATGTGGGTGCGCACTGCCGGTGTCACTGATTGGTCGAATGGATACATTAGTCGCCTCGATTAAGGGTTGTGTGTCAACGGATAATTCAAGATGCCGAAGCGGACAACGCCCGTGGCATTGCCGCCGCTTGGCTTGACGCGGTGAAGGCCATGGCGCCCTGCGGGCTGACTGGTCTTCAGCACGAGGTACAAGGCTAGTCGACAGGTGGTTTCGGACTTTGCGTTCGATCAAAGATCCAAAGCGCCACGTCAACCAGCGTTCTGTTATGAGTGCTGCAGCGGCGCGCCGCAATCCTTGCAGAAGCGGGCGCGGTCGTCGTGCCCAGTGCTGCCGCATGCCGCGCAACGGCGCATGCTGGCGCGCTCGCGCTGGCGCTGCAACATGCCTTGCGAGGTCATCTCCGCCGTGACAATGCCGGTGGGTACCGCCAGGATGCCCCAGCCCATCAGCATCATGAACGAGGCGATCGCCTTGCCAAGGCTGGTGTGCGGCGTGATGTCGCCGTAGCCGACGGTGGTCATGGTCACGGTCGCCCAATACATCGCGACCGGGATGCTGGTGTAGCCGTGCTGCGGACCTTCGACCACGTACATGACGGTGCCGAGGATCAGGATCGCCATCAGCACCACCGACAGGAACACCAGGATCTTGCGGCGGCTGGCGACCAGCGCCTCGGACAGCCGCGTGTACTCCTGGATGTACAGGGTCAGCTTGAAGATGCGGAAGACGCGCAGCAGGCGCAGGATGCGGATGTCGAGGAACAGCGCGCTGCCGGGCACCAGCAGCGAGAAATAGGTGGGCAGCACCGACAGCAGGTCGATCACCCCGAAGAAGCTGGTGGCGTAGCGCAGCGGGCGCCGCACGCAGGACAGGCGCGCGATGTATTCGGCCGAGAACAGCAGCGTGAATGCCCATTCGAGCACGTTCATCGCGTCGCCGTGCCCCGCCCCGACCGACGGCACGCTATCGAGCACCACCACCAGGATGCTCGCCAAAATCGCCACCACCAGGCCGATGTCGAAACGCCTGCCGGCCGGCGTGTCGGCCTCGAAGATGATGTCGTACAGGCGGCGCCGGATGCCGCCCGCCGGCTTGCCGTACGACTCCGGCGCCTGTGGAACGTAGGGGCGCGGCGTGTCGTTCATTTCCGGGCCGGCGCTTTCAGCTCGATCGTGTTGTGCTCCGGGTCCTCGAGGTAGATCGACGGTCCCTCCCCTTCGGCGCCGTAGCGCGATTCGGCCGGGCCGGCGGCGACCCCGCAGGCCTCGAGGTGGCGCCGGATCGCGGCTTCGTCGAACGGCTCGATGCGCAGGCAGAAGTGGTCGAGGTTGCGGCCTTCGCGCCCCGGAGCCGCGCCGCCGGCCTTGCCAAGCTTGCCGCCAACCGGCACCAGGTCGATCAGCGCACTGCCGGCGCGCAGCTGCACCAGCCCGATCTCGTCCTGGCGGCGCTCCACCTCGCATCCCAGTACCGTGCCGTAGAAACGGACCATCGCGTCGAGGTCAAGCACGCGCAGCACGACGTGGTCGATCCCGCGGACCTGGATGGCCCGGGTTTCAGTCGGCATGGCGCTCGACCCAGGTGGCGAAGGCGTCGATGAAGGTCTGCAGGAAGGCGCGGGTCGAGTCGTCGGTCAGCTTGTCGCCATCGAGCTTGTTGGAGATGCCGCCGAGGTAGGCTTCGGGCGCCTGCATGCACGGCATGTTGAGGAACACCAGCGACTGGCGCAGGTGATGGTTGGCGCCGAAGCCGCCCAGCGCACCGGGCGACACGCTGACCACCCCGCACGGCTTGCCGTTCCAGGCCGACTGGCCGTAGGGGCGCGAGGCGACGTCGATCGCGTTCTTCAGCACGCCCGGCACCGAGCGGTTGTACTCCGGTGTGCAGAACAGCACGCCGTCGGACGCGCGGATCCGGTCGCGCAATTCGGTAAAGGTCGGCGGCGGGTTCGCGTCATCGTCCTGATTGTACAGCGGCAACTGCCCGATCTCCACGATCTCCATCTCCAGCGTGGGCGGGGCCAGCAACATCAGGTTTTTGGCGACCTTGCGGGTGAACGAGTCTTTGCGAAGGCTGCCTACCAGTACTGCGATCTTTCTCGTAGCCATGAATGGTCCTTTCGGGCGTGCGTTGGGAAGTCTTGATAGTAACCATTTTTGCATCCGCGCGTCGCCGGGGCAGGCCCGCCTCAGATCCGGCGCCGGCGGTATTCGTCGAGGAAGCTCTTCAGCCGGGCGCGGTCCAGCACGACGACCGGATCGCCGTACCAGGCGTACAGGAACGGCTCGCCGCCCAGGCGGTCGGTCAGCTTGGCGTTGACCAGGAAGCGCGTGCCGGCCGGGTACAGCGCCGGGTCGGTCAGCTTGCGCGACGCGTTCACCTTCATGCTGGTGGCGTAGGCCTGGCCCGCCATCGGGCGCAGCCGCAGGCGCCCGCTGCGCGGGTCAGGCACCGATTCGACCGCCACCTCGCGGTAGGCCCAGCTGTCGCGCGCCACCGCCTCAGGCCCCTGACGGCGCCAGCCTTGGCGCGCGCACCACCGCCGCTTCCCGGATCGGCAGGTTGATCAGCGCGGCGCCGAGCGCGAGCGCGATGTCGGCGTACCACATCCAGCTGTAGTCGCCGAAGCGGACGAACGACAGCCCGCCGAGCCATGCACCGAAGAAGCCGCCGACCTGGTGCGACAGGAGTGTGAGCCCGAACAGCGTCGACAGGTAGCGCATGCCGAACAGCTTGCCGACCAGGCCGGCGGTCGGCGGCACCGTGGCCAGCCAGGTAGCGCCCAGCGCGGCCGCGAACAGGTAGAACGTCAGCGCGCTCTTGGGCGCGAGCAGGTACAGCACGATGATGACGGCGCGGCTGGCATACATCAGCGCGAGCAGCGACTTCATGCGGTAGCGCGTGGCGAGCGCGCCGGCGGCCAGGCTGCCGCCAATGTTGAACAGGCCGATCAGGCCGAGCGCGGTGCCCGCCACGCCGGCCGGCAGGCCGCATAGCGCGACCTCGCCCGGCAGGTGCGTGACCAGGAAGGCGATGTGGAAGCCGCAGGTGAAAAAGCCGGCGTGCAGGCACAGGTAGCTGCGGTCGCGCAGCGCCTGGCGCAGCTGCGCCGTCAAGGTGACGCCGCCGCCGACCGCGGTCGCGCCAGGTGCCGCCACGGTGGCGGCCGCCGGGTTCTTGCCGCGCATGCCCCAGGCCAGCGGAATCGTCAGCAGCGTGGTGGCGGCCATCGTCAGGATCGCGGCGATCCAGCCGGTGCTGGCGATAATCGCCTGCATCAGCGGCGCGAACACGAACTGGCCGAACGAGCCGCCGGCGTTGATGAAGCCCGACGCGAACGGACGGCGCGCCGCAGGCAGGCGCTGCGCGGTGGCGCCGATCAGGATCGAGAAGCTGCCGGCGCCGGCGCCGGCGGCCGACAGCACGCCCAGCGTCATCATCAGGCCCCACTGCGAACTCACGAACGGCGTGGCGGCCAGGCCGGCGGCGAGCAGCACGGCGCCGGCGACGATCACGCGCGCCGCGCCGTACTTGTCGGCGACCGCGCCGAACACCGGCTGCGCGGCGCCCCACATGAACTGGCCGACCGCCAGCGCGAAGCTGATCGAGGCGACACCCAGCCCGGTGGTGGTGTTAATCGGCGACAGGAACAGGCCGGTGGTCAGGCGCGCGCCCATCGTGATCATCAGGATCGCGCTGGCGGCGAGGATCAGCAGCCACGCGGCGCGCGGGCTCATCTCAGTCTGGGTCGGCATGGCTGTTCTCCATAAGTAGTGGCGTGACCTGGGCGAGCGTGGCGTCGAGCTGTCCGTGCAGCGCGCGCACGGCGTCCCGGCCCACCAGGTTTTCGAATTCGGCCTGGGCGGCGCGCCAGAACGGGTAGGCGGCCTTCAGCTTGGCCTGCCCGGCGGCGGTGATGGTGACGATGCGCTGGCGGCTGTCCGCGCCGGGCAGCAGTTCGATCCAGCCGGCGTCGGTCAATGGCTTGAGATTGCGGGTCAGCGTGGTGCGTTCGGTGCCGAGGCGCTCGGCCAGTTCGGCCACCGGCAGCGCTTCGCGCGCGGCGTTGGCGAGCACCGAGTATTGGGTGGTTTTGAGGCCGGCCGGCGCCAGGTGCTGGTCGTACAGGCGCGACATGGTCCGCGTCAGCTTGCGCAGGCGGAAGCAGGTGCAACCGAGCGGTGATGAAGGGGCGGCGGGCATGGCGAATAGTGTAGATACACGGATAACCTGAACGGATTATAGTGCATATACACCTATTTGCAATCGCGGCGTGCTGATTTATTGAACGCCGGGGTGTTTTAACGAATTGGACGCGTGCGACCAAACCAGGAAGTTGAAAGCACAACCGTCATTCCCGCGCAGGCGGGAATCCATGCCGAGCCGAACGGGATACTCAGCATGGGTTCCCGCTTTCGCCGGAACGACGGGCTGGCTTGTCGGGTGCTTTTAATTACGCCGCGACCCGTATCAGCATCGCCACCGCCTCCGCCGCCATCCCTTCCTCGCGGCCCAGGTAACCGAGCTTCTCGTTGGTCTTGGCCTTGATGTTGACTTGTTGCGGCGACACGCCGATGTCCTCGGCAATCCGCGACACCATCTGGGCAATGTGCGGCGCCATCTTCGGCGCCTGGGCGATGATGGTGGCGTCGATGTTGCCGATGGTGTAGCCGGTGTTCAGCACCCGGTGCGCGACTTCGCGCAGCAAGGTGCGCGAGTCGGCGCCGGCGAACATCGGGTCGGTGTCGGGGAAATGCTTGCCGATGTCGCCCAGCGCGGCCGCGCCCAGCATCGCGTCGATGATGGCGTGCAACAGCACGTCGGCATCGGAGTGGCCGAACAGGCCCAGCCGGTGCGGGATGGTCACGCCGCCGACGATCAGCTTGCGGCCCTCGACCAGGGCGTGGCAGTCATAACCGGTTCCGATACGAAACGGTGGGGTTGGGTTGTAGGATGCGAGTGCCATGATTTCAGTCGTGTCAGGTTAAGGCGCCGCCAGGTACATCTCGGCGATCCGGATATCGGCGGGCAGCGTCACTTTCAGGTTGCGGGGGTGTCCTTCCACCAGTTTGGGGGCGAGGCCCAAGGCTTCAACCGCACTGGCATCATCGGTAATCGTGGACGGGTCGGTGGCGGCCGCGAGCGCGTCGGCCAGCAGCCGGAAACGGAACATCTGCGGCGTTTGCGCCAGCCACAGGCCGTCGCGCGCGACGGTGGCGACCTCGTCGTTGAGGGCGCGCTTGACGGTGTCGACCACCGGCAAGGCCAGCAGGCCGCCGACCGGATGCTCGCCGGTTTCGGCAATCAGCTTCTCGATCAGCGCGGCGTTCAGGCCCGGCCGCGCGGCGTCATGCACCAGCACCCAGTCGGCGCCGTGCAATGTGTGTTCGAGTTCCCACAGGCCATTGCGTACCGATTCGAGGCGCGACGCGCCGCCGCAGCGCAGCACCGTCACGCCCTCGGGCGGCAGCACGCTGTCGATGACCGGATCGTCGACGCTGACCACGACGAAGGTGTGCGCGATCAGCGGGCTCGAGGCGAAGGCGTCGAGCGTGTGGCGCAGCATCGGCTTGCCGCCGAGCTGCAGGTATTGCTTCGGTCCATCTGCGCCCATGCGCGCCCCGACCCCTGCGGCCGGCACCAGCGCGAAGTAACGCGGCGGTTGCTGATTCATGTCACGATCTCGTTCGTTTTGCCGATCCAATAAGAGACTGTACCTCACCTTTGCAAACTTTGCCCAGCCCTCCGCTGTCAGGGGCTTGGCGTCGAACCGTTTCGCCGGCGCAGCGCGGACCCTTGATTCCACTTTCGGCAAATAATCAAGATAGGCTTTGAGATGGCGCATCTCATGCGCAAGAATCTCCTGATAGGCGCAAGAACCGGAGTGAACTCGCGCGCCGATCTCACCGGGTCAGGCTGGCCGCCACGTGCCGGCCACGATTTTCTCCAGCCAGAATATGCCGATGATGGTCTTGACGTCGGTGATCTCGCCGCGCCGCACCTGCTCCAGCAGTTCCGGCACGGTGCTGGTGAACAGTTCGAGGAATTCGCCTTCGTCGAGCTTCGCTTCGCCCTCCGCCAGGCCGGTGGCCAGGAACAGGTCGAGGTGCTCGTCCGAGTAGGCGATCGCGTTGTGGATCGTGCAGACGAATGTCCAGTCGCTGGCCGTGTAGCCGGTTTCCTCCTGCAGCTCGCGCCTGGCGCAGGCCAGCGGGTCCTCGCCCGGGTCGATTTTACCGGCTGGGAATTCGATGAACACGCGGTCGTTCGGGTAGCGGAACTGGCGCTCGAGCAGCACGCGGCCATCGGGCAGCAGCGGCAGGATCACCACCGCGCCGGGGTGGCGGATATATTCGCGGTCGGTGATGGAGCCGTCGGGAAGCCTGATGCGGTCGCGGTTGACCTTCAGGAAGCGGCCGTCAAAAGCGGTCTCGCCGTCGATGCGGGTTTCTTTGAGGTGCGAATCCATCCGGGCTCCAGGTGATCACTGCGTTCAAATGAAAACGTCCCGCAACCCATGAGCCGACGGCCTATCGGCTAACGAGGGAATATTTCAGCCGCGGCGCTTGCGCAGGTAACGCAGTACAAACCCGGGAAACGCCAGCACGACGAACATCGGGCCCGTAATCGCATAGAACTCCCAGGTCTGGGCGAACACATTGCCGATCCGGGATTCCAGCGCGTAGGCGAGTCCGCCGACGATGAAGTATAAAACAATCAGCTCGAGAAGGCGCACCACGAAGCGCTTGGTGCGAGCGCCCCCGGCCCGCGCGGGTTTCATGGGAATGAAACCGAACACGCTCTCGTTCAGGAATGGCAGGTTGGCGGCCGCCAGTGCGACGGCGACCACCAACCAGCTGGCCAGCGAGACATCCACCGGCCGCTTACGAGGCCAGCGTCTTGGTCATGGCGCTCAGGCAGGCGCCGAGCAGCGCGCCCGGCATCAGGCCGAGGACCACCACGGCCACGCCGTTGACCGACAGCGCCACGCGCATGTCGAACGGGGTCAGGATCGGCGAGGTGTCGACCGCTTCGTCGAACCACATCACCTTGACCACGCGCAGGTAATAGAACGCGCCGATCAGCGAGAACAGCACCGCGACCACGGCCAGCCACACCGCACCGGTGGCGGTCACCGCCTGCAGTACCGCCCACTTGGCCATGAAGCCCATCATCGGCGGCACGCCGGCCAGCGAGAACATCAGCACGGTCATGACCACCGCGAACCACGGGCTGCGACGGGCCAGGCCCTTGAAGTCGGCCAGTTCCTCGGCTTCGAAGCCGGAACGCGCCAGCATCATGATCAGGCCGAAGCTGCCCAGCGTGGTCAGGACGTAGGTGATCGCGTAGTACAGCGCCGAGCTGTAGGCGGTCGCGATGTTGGTGCTGTTCACCACACCCGCGCCGTCGACGACCACGCCGGCCATCAGGCCAAGCAGCACGAAGCCCATTTGCGCGATGGTCGAATAGGACAGCATGCGCTTGATGTTGGTCTGCGCGATCGCGGTCAGGTTACCGAACGCCAGCGACAGCACGGCCAGCACCACCAGCATCTGCTGCCAGTCGATCGCCAGCGACGGCAGGCCTTCGGCCAGGATGCGGATCACCATCGCCAGCGTGGCCAGTTTCGGCGCGCCGCCCAACAGCAGGGTCACCGCGGTCGGCGCGCCCTGGTAGACGTCGGGCACCCACATGTGGAACGGCACCACGCCCAGCTTGAAGGCCATGCCGGCCACGATGAACACCAGGCCGAACACCAGGATCGTGTGGTTGGCGGCGTGCGCATTGCTCACTTCGGCGATGCGCGACAGGTCGAGCGAGCCGGTGGCGCCGTACACCATCGAGATACCGTACAGCATGAAACCGGAGGCCAGCGAGCCGAGGATGAAGTACTTCATCGCCGCTTCGGTCGAGATCGCGTGGTCGCGACGCATTGCCACCAGCGCGTACAGCGACAGCGACATCAGTTCCAGGCCCAGGTAGATCGGCAGCATGTTATTGCCGGAGATCATGATCATCTGGCCGAGCATCGAGAACAGCGCGAGCACGTAGAACTCGCCGCCCAGGTTGCCCGACATCATGCCGCGGTCGCCCGCGTACTGGCGCGAATAGACCAGGGTGATGCCGACCGCCAGGTAGGTGAACAGCTTGAGCAGGTTCGACATCGGGTCGGCCACGAACATGTTGTTGAACGTGTAGACCGTCTGCCCTGCATTGAGGTCGCCGAACGTGAGCAGCGCGCAGCCTACCAGCGTCAGCAGCGACAGCCAGTAGGTGATGTTGCGCTGTTTCCCTTCCTTCAGGAACATGTCGATCAGCAGGAGCGCGGAGGCCGCGACCAGCAGGAAGATTTCGGCATAGACCGGCACCAGGTTGGTGGCGACCGCCGGGAGAGTAGCGTTAATCATCGGATTCATAACTCTTTAGTGGGGCAGCTTGCTGATGGAAACGTGCTGCAGCAGGTCGGCCACCGAGGTCTGCATCGTGTCGGTGAACGGCGCCGGATACAGGCCCATGTAGATCGTGGCGACGGCCATGATGACGAACATGAAGAATTCGCGCTGGTTCAGGTCGGTCAGCTCGGCGACGTGCTGGTTGCCGACCGCGCCGAACACGACGCGCTTGACCATCCACAGCGAGTACGCCGCGCCCAGGATCAGGGCGGTCCCGGCCAGCAGGCCAATCCAGAAGTGGTACTTGACCGAAGCCAGGATCACCATGAATTCGCCCACGAAGCCGGAGGTTGCCGGCAGGCCGCAGTTGGCCATCGCGAACAGCACCAAGAACGCGGCGAACTTCGGCATCGTGTTGACGA
>JBJMVW010000078.1:0-22686 GCA_045810465.1 Massilia sp.
AGCCGCCTGGACGGCTGGTCGAACGTGGCGCTGCCGAACGCTTCGGCTCCAGGCCTTCGACCACGTTGACCGGGATCGGCTGCTTGGTGAAACGCTCGATGCGCTTCACGTTCATGCCTTCCGCGTGGTTCACCAGCGAGATCGCCAGGCCATTGCGGCCGGCGCGGCCGGTGCGGCCGATACGGTGCACATAGTCCTCGGGGAACTTCGGCAGGTCGTAGTTCACCACGTGGGTGATGTTCGGCACGTCGATGCCGCGTGCGGCCACGTCGGTTGCCACCAGCACCTTCACGCTGCCGCGGCGCAGGCCGTCGAGCGTGCGGTTACGCGCGCCCTGGTGCATGTCACCATGCAGTGCGGCGGCCGAGAAACCGGCGATGTTCAGGCGGTCGGCGATCATGTCGGCGTCGCGCTTGGTCGCGGTGAACACCACTGCCTGGTCGAGCGCTTCGTCGCGCAGCAGGTGGTCCAGCAGGCGGTTCTTGTGCGACAGGTCGTCGACAAAGTGCACGCGCTGCGTGATGTTCTCGTGGCGGTTGCTCGCGCTGGCGATCTGGATCACCATCGGTTCCTTCGTGATGCGGCGCGCCATGTTGCCCACCACGCCGTCCAGCGTGGCCGAGAACAGCATGGTCTGGCGGGTCGCCGGCGTCGCCGCCACGATCTTCTCGATGTCGTCGATGAAACCCATGTCGAGCATGCGGTCGGCTTCGTCGAGCACCAGGATCTCGAGCTGCGAGAAGTCGATCTTGCCCGACTCCATGTGGTCAATCAGGCGGCCCGGGGTCGCGACCAGGATTTCAGGGTTTTTCGCCAGCAGTTGCATCTGCTTCGGGTAGGGCATGCCGCCCAGGATCGAAACGGCGCGGATGCGACGCACGCCGGCAGTGTATTGTTCGGTCGCGGCGGTCACTTGCAAAGCCAGTTCGCGGGTCGGGGCCAGCACCAGCATTTTCGGCTGGGCCGCCTTGAAACGCGGGCGTTCGCCACGGGCGCGCGCGCCCTGCGCTTCCTGTGCCGGGGTACGGCCGGCCGGCGCGACTTCGGCGCTGACGAGCTTGTGCAGTGCCGGCAGCATGAATGCGGCAGTCTTGCCCGAACCGGTCTGCGACGACACCAGCAGGTCGCGCCCGCCGATGGCGGCCGGAATCGCTTGTTCCTGGACCGTGGTCGGCTTGGTGTAGCCGGCGTCGGCAACTGCTTTGACGAGTGCTGCGTGGAGGCCTAGGGCTTCAAAACTCATGTGTTCTTTTCTCTTTCGATAGATGAGCACTCGCGATTTATTGCGAGCGCAAAATAGCAACGCGAACCAACAACGAAATGACTCAGAAATGAAAGAAATTTCGGCACAAAAGCTTTGCGCCGGGACGGTGTCAAGCTGCGACACGCAGGGCGGGAGGGCTTTATGAAAGGCTACCCGTTAGTGGGTACGCCAGGGCTTGCGATGCTGCTAGTTTTATTTCTGGATGAACTGCCGTGGCGACGGGATCGCAATCACGTTTTGCAGCGCACAAACAAGACTATACAGCAGTTTGGCGCCGCGTGCACTGGACTTCGGCTTTTCTTTGGCGGGCGGAGCGTGTTGCGCGGCCTGCGCCGCCCGCGTGTCTTATTTATGCGAATGGTTGCGCGACACGCGGCTCTTGATCTCGGCCACCGCGTTGGCCGCCTTGGCCTTGAGGCGCTGCGCGCCGCTCAGCTTCGGGCTGGCGCCACGCTGCCTGCCGGCGCGATCGGCTTCGAACGCGACTGCGGCGCTGTCGGCGATGCTGTCGGCAATATCGGAATTGGTCGAGGCCGAGGTCTTCGGCACCAGGATCGTCGAGCCGGTCTTCAGGCGCACCTGGCTCGGGATATTGTTGGCCTGGCGGATCACCTCCGGCGTGGTGCCGAAGCGCGATGCCAGCGTGGTGATGCTTTCCTTGGCGCTGGTGATCTTGTGCGTGGTCCAGGTCGACAGCGCGTGGCCCCACTGCGCCAGGTTCAGGTGGAACTTCTCCGCGTTCTCCTTCGGCAGCAGGATCTTGGTCTGCTCGTCGCCGGTGATCACCGGGCGCTTGAACTGCGGGTTCAGCGCCTTGAATTCGTCGATCGACATCTCGGCCAGCTGGGCCGCGATGGCGACGTCGATGTCGCTGGTCTTGTCGACCATCGTGAAGTAGGGCTGGTTGTCGATCAGCGGCAGCGTGACCCCGTACTGGGCCGGGTTGGCGACGATGTTCTTGACCGCCTGCAGCTTCGGCACGTAGTTGCGGGTTTCGGCGGGCATCAGCTCGGCCAGGCTGTCGAAATCGGTCGGCTTGCCGAGCGACTGGTTCTTCTTGATCGCTTTCTGGACATTGCCTTCGCCCCAGTTATACGCGGCCAGGGCCACCTGCCAGTCGCCAAACATCGTGTACAGGCGCTGCAGGTAGGACAGCGCGGCATCGGTCGAAGCCAGCACGCCGCGGCGCTCGTCCTTGAACATGTTCTGCTTCAGGTTGTAGTCGCGCCCGGTGCCCGGCACGAACTGCCAGATGCCGGCCGCGTTCGCGGTCGACAGCGCCTGCGGGTTGAAGGCCGACTCGATCACCGGCAACAGCGCCAGTTCGGTTGGCATGCCGCGCTTTTCCAGTTCCTGCACCACGTGGTACAGGTACAGCGAGGCGCGGCCGGAGGTCCGGGCCAGGTAGTCGGGACGGCTCGCATACCACTGCGTGTGCTTGGCGACCAGCGCATTGTCGACGTCGGGAATCGCGTAACCACTGCGGATGCGGGCCCACAGGTCGGGATCCTTGTAATCGTCGCCCTTCAGCGGCGCCAGCGATGGCGGCAGCGCAGGGCGGGCCAGCGCTGCGCCGGACTGGACCATGGGAGCGGCGCCCAGGTCGACCGCATGGCCGAGCGAAGGAGCGAGCAGGATGGCCAGTGCCGCCAGTGCAGTAGTGTTGCGAGTCGTTTCGTGCATAGCTTTTCAGTGTTGCGTCCAGGAACGACAGGACCGAGGAGCGAGTGTACGTACCAGTGCTTGAGCCCGTCAAGAAATATGTCGAGCCCGTTACAAATTTTCTTGTCTACTCTTTTTGATAATGAATATTGCTCCGGCGATAAATATTGAACGGTATATGGCGGCAAGCCACAATTTTCCCAATGACAAGTTGCGCCTGTATCATCATACCCCCGGGGGTATGCGACATTTTCATGGCTGGCAGGCCGGTCCGGGCGGGCGCCGCGCACGCGCGATCCGGGCCCTGTTGACGGTAATACCAGCACCTGGTTCTTATCGGAAAAACATGCTTCACAGTCAGTTTCCCGGCGGCCCACGCAGACGACCTGTTCCGCATAAAGTACTATCGGCGCGCCGTCAATCTATGAGCGCACGCAAAGTCTGCGTACAATCTGGCTCTCGCGCTGCGCGCACATTTTTCGAGAATCACCATGAGCACTGCCAACCTCAACGCGGACGACGACGCGATCATTGGCGCCACCCGGCGCTGGCTGGAGCGGGCCGTCATCGGCCTGAACCTATGTCCGTTCGCGAAAGCGGTGTACGTCAAGGAGCAAGTGCGCTATATCGTCTCGAACGCGACGACGCCGGAAGCGCTGCTCGAGGCGTTGATGAACGAACTGCAGCACCTGTCCGACAGCGACCCCGAAAAAGTCGACACGACGCTGCTGATCCACCCGTTCGTGCTGAACGACTTCGAGGACTACAACGAATTTCTCGACGTCGCCGACGCGGCGGTCGAAGACATGCACCTGGACGGCGAATTACAGGTTGCCAGCTTCCACCCGGCCTACCAGTTTGCCGACACTGACGCCAACGACATCTCGAACTACACCAACCGGGCGCCGTACCCGATCCTGCACCTGCTGCGGGAAGACAGCATTGCACGCGCGGTCGACGCGTTCCCGGAAGCGGCCGAGATCTTCGAAAAGAACATAGAAACCATGGAACAGCTGGGCCATGAAGGCTGGGACAAGCTCGATGTCGGTCCCGCACGCTGACGCGCCGGCGCGGCCGGACACGCCCTGTGTCGCGGTCTGCTCGACCACCTTCGACGACATCTGCCGCGGCTGCGGGCGCACGGTGGCCGAAGTCGCCCACTGGGTCTCGATGAACGCCGAGCAAAAAGAAGTGGTATGGCAGCGCATCCTCGCCCAAGGCTATCCCCGTCGCAACACCTGACCAAGCAAACAATTGGGGTCAGAGTAGAATTAATGTTCGGCTAAAAGTGGCAAGCGCCAAATATTAAATCTACTCTGACCCTATTTTTCATGCCTGCCCGCGCCGCAAAACAATTGGGGTCAGAGTAGAATTAATGTTCGGTTAAAAGTGGCAAGCGCCGAATATTAAATCTACTCTGACCCTATTTTTCCATGCCTGCCCGCGCCGCGAAACAATTGGGGTCAGAGTAGAATTAATGTTCGGTTAAAAATGGCAAGCGCCGAATATTAAATTTACTCTGACCCTCATTGTTAGTAGCTGCCGATAAAGTCTTTCTTGCCGATCTCGACGCCGTTGTGGCGCAGGATGGCGTACGCGGTCGTCGCGTGGAAGTAGAAGTGCGGCAGCGCGTAGTGCAGCAGGTAGGTCTGGCCCTTGAACTGCTTGACGTTGGCGCCGCTGCCGGTCGTGACGTCGCGATCGACGCTCGCTTCGATCGCGTCGCGCGGCAGGCTTTCGATGAAGGCGAGCGTCCTGGCGACGCGTTCCTGCAGTTCGCCGAAGCTTTGCTCGACGTCGTCGTAGCGCGGTACGTCGACGCCAGCCAAGCGCGCGCACGCGCCTTTGGCGAAGTCGGCCGCGACCTGCACCTGGCGTATCAGCGGGAACATATCCGGGTAAAGGCGGGCCTGCAGCAGCGCCGCCGGCTCGATCTTTTTCGCCTCGGCGTGCGCTTCGGCCTTCGCCAGGATCGCCGCCAAGCTGCCCAGCACCTGCCGGAATACCGGCACCGAAGCGTTGTACATCGATAAGTTCGTCATGGTTTCTCCTAGAAATATCCTGCCATGATAGCAAGGCCAGCGCCGGACCGTGCGCCGCGCCGCCGGCCATGCATCCGGATGCACAATTTAGTTACGGAAAGCAATTTTTCTGTGCATAATCTATTGACCAGCAGCTGATATCCATTCCATTGCACCCGGCGGTAAGCGGGGCGCCAGGTTTCCATGTTTGCTTTCAAGATAATGCCGCGCTTCGACTTCCGACGCTTTTCCTCCAAGCTGGGGCCGCTGTACGGCCGCTCGATCTACGGCGCCTTGCTGGTGGTGGTGTGCGGCGGGCTGGCGATTCCGGCCGTCGTCGGCAGCTACCTGCTGGTCGGCGTGCATGAGCGCCGCGCGTCCGCGAGCGCGCTGGGCGAGTCACTGCAGCGCAATGCCGACATCCTCGCGCTGGGGATGCAGGAGTCGCTCTGGAATATGGACGCCGAGGCGGCGCGTTCGCTGGTCGATTCGGTGATGCGCGACCCGGCCGTGGTGCACGTGACGGTGCGCGCGCGGCCGGACGCCAGCTTCATCGACATCCGTTCGCCGAGCCGTCCCGCGGGCCGCCTGTATCGCGCCGAACGGGAGGTGGTCCTGCGCGGCCAGCACATCGGCCGCGTCGCGCTCGAGATGGACGACCACCGCAGCCAGCAGGAGCTGCGCGCCAAGCAGTCCAATTATGCGATCATGCTGGCCTGCCAGCTCGGCGTGTCGATGCTGCTGATCGTGCTGTTCCTGAAACGCCGCCTGCTTTCGCCGCTGCGTGCGCTGACCATGTTTTCGGACCGCCTGTCGCGCGGCGATTTCGATGCCCCGCTGGCACTCGGCGCGCGCGACGAGCTCGGGCGCCTGGGCGGCCAGATGGAGCGCATGCGCGACGCGATCCGCCAGCTGTTCGAGGACGTCGCGCGGCGCGAGGAGCGCTTCCGCACCATCGTCACCCAGGTCCCCGGCGCCGTCTTCCGCGTGCGTCCCGGCGGCGCGATCGACTTCGTCAGCGAGGCGATTGCCGAGATCACCGGCTATCCGGCGGCGCACCTGATGGCGGGCACCACCGAAAACTGGTCGGACATCATCTGCCCCGAGGACCGGCGCATGCAGCGCCGGCTGTCGAAGGCAGCGATCCTGGCCGGCCGCCCCTACGAGATCGAATACCGCATCATCGACGCGTCCGGCATCGAACGCTGGGTGCTCGAGAGCGGCCAGCCGGCCGGCGAGCCAGGTACCGACAGCTTCCGCATCGACGGCATCATCTCCGACATCAGCGAACGCAAACACGACGAGATGCGCATCGAAGCGCTGCTGGCCGAGCAGGGTGCGATCCTCGACAACGTGATGTTTGGCGTGCTGTTCGTGCGCGAACGGCGCATCGTGTCGGCCAACCGCCGTGCCGAGGAGCTGTTCGGCTATGCCGGCGCGGAGCTGGTCGGCGCCTCGACCGAGATCCTGTTCCCGGACCGCGAACAGTACGAACGCGCGTGGGACGAGCAGTATCCGGCCCTCTCGGACGGCGCCGATTCGGGCCATGAACGCCAGTTCCGGCGTAGCGACGGCACGCTGGTGTGGTGCATGGTGAGCGGCTGCGCGCTCGATCCGATGTACCCGAACGAGGGCAGTATCTGGGTGTACGCCGACGTCACCGGGCGCCGCCAGGCCGAGGAGAAGCTGCGCCTGTCGGCCGCGGTGCTCGAACATATCGCCGACGCGGTGGTGGTGATCGGGCTGGACGGCATGATCATCACGACCAATCCGGCCTACACGCAGATCACCGGCTACACCGAGTTCGAGGCCACCGGCCAGCACATCACGCTGACCCGCTCGACCCGCCATGACAAGGCGTTTTACCTGCAGGTGTGGCACCAGCTGGACGAGTTCGGGTTCTGGCGCGGCGAGCTCTGGCGAACCCGCAAGAACGGCGAGGACTATCTCGAATGGCTGACCTTGTCCGCGGTGCGCGACGACCACGGCCAGATGACGCACTACGTCGGCGTGTTCAGCGACATCACCAAGGCCAAGGAATCGCAGGAAAAGCTCGATCACCTGGCGCACCACGACCCGTTGACCGGGCTGCCCAACCGGCTGCTGTTCCACGACCGGCTGCAGCACGCGATGCAGCGCGCCACGCGCGAGCACCAGCAGGCGGCGGTGATGTTCATCGACCTCGACCGCTTCAAGTACGTCAACGACACGCTCGGCCACCATGTCGGCGACGAGCTGCTCAAGCAGGTGGCGCTGGCCTTGTCCGGCCGCCTGCGCGATGGCGACACGCTGGCGCGCCTCGGCGGCGACGAGTTCATCGTGCTGCTCGAGAAGATCGATGGCGAGCCGGGCGCGCGCCATGTCGCCGAGAAGCTGATGACGATGTTCGAGCAGCCGTTCATCGTGTCCGGCCACGAGCTGTTCGTCACCGGCAGCGTCGGCATCAGCCTGTTCCCGCAGGACGGCGCCGACCTTAATATCCTGATCCGCAACGCCGACGTGGCGATGTACCAGGCCAAGGCGCGCGGCCGCAACGGTTACCAGTTCTATGCGCCGTCGATGAGCGGCGACGGCGTCGAGCGCCTGCGCCTGGAAAGCCTGCTGCGGCGCGCGATCGACAAGGACGAGATCCGCCTGGCCTACCAGCCGCAGGTCGAAATCGACACTGGACGCCTGATCGGTGTCGAGGCCCTGCTTCGCTGGCATAATCCTGAGCTGGGAGAGGTGGCGCCGGCGCGCTTCATCCCGCTGGCCGAGGACACGGGCTTCATCAACCAGTTGGGCAAATGGGTGCTGGTCGAAGCGTGCCGCCAGATGGTACGCTGGCAGGAGGCCGGCCTGCGGGTGCCGAAACTGGCGGTCAACCTGTCGGTGCGCCAGTTCGAGCGCGGCAGCATCGCCGGCACGGTGGCCGACGTGCTGCGTGCGACCGGGCTGGAACCGCAGCGGCTGCAGCTGGAGGTGACCGAGTCGGTGATCATGAATACCGGCGACGCGCTGGTGTTCATCAACGACCTGCACGCGATCGGGGTCGGGCTGGCGATCGACGATTTCGGCACCGGCTATTCGTCGCTGGCCTATCTGAAGAAGCTGCCGGTGCAGACGCTGAAAATCGACCGCAGCTTCATCAAGGACATTTCGACCGATGCCAACGACGAGGCGATCGCCATCGCGGTCATCCAGCTCGGCAAGAGCCTGAACCTGTCGGTGATTGCGGAAGGGGTGGAGAACGAAGAACAGGCGGCGTTCCTGCTGCGCCATGGCTGCAACCGCGCGCAGGGATTCCTTTACGGCCGGCCGGCCGCGCCAGGCGATGTGCTTGCACAGTGGGGACACAAGGACAATGAGAGACACGGACAAGGCGAAGCTGCAAGCATCGAGCCCTGAGGCCCTGCCCAGGAACCGCAGGCGGCGCCGCTTCCTGCTGGGCGGCCTGGCGCTGGGCGGCACGCTGGTGGTCGGCTGGGGACTGCAGCCGCCGCGCCAGCGCCTGCATACCTCGAACCCGCTGCCGGTCGCGGACGGCGCGGTGGCCCTGAACGGCTGGGTCGCGGTCCATCCCGACGGCTCGGTGTCGATCGTGGTGCCGCGCAGCGAAATGGGGCAGGGCGTGCACACCGCGCTGCCGATGCTGCTGGCCGAGGAACTCGATGTGCCGCTCGCCTCGGTGCGCATCATGCAGGCGCCGATCGACAAAATCTTCGGCAACCTGGCCGTGCTGCGCGAGAACCTGCCGTTCCATCCGGACGACCGCGGCAACGTCAAGCAGGGCTCGCAATGGGTACTGGCCAAGGTAGGGCGTGAGCTGGGCATCATGTTCACCGGCGGCTCGACCAGCGTGAAGGACGCCTGGCAGCCGATGCGCGAAGCCGGTGCGGTGGCGCGCGCAATGCTGGTCAAGGCAGCCGCCGGGCAGTGGAAGGCGCAGCCGGCGCAGTGCCGTACCGAAGACGGTTTCGTGATCCACCTGGACGGACGGCGCGCCTCCTACGCCAGCCTGGCAACGGCCGCGGCAAGCGCCGGCGCCGGCATCGGGCCGTCCGACGTGCGGCTGAAGGAGCCGCGCGAGTTCAAACTGATCGGCAAGCCGCTGCCGCGCCGCGACTCCGCGGCCAAGGTCAACGGCAGCGCCGTCTTTGGCATCGATGCGCGCCCGCCCGGGCTGCTGTATGCCGCAGTGAAAATGTCGCCGGTGGTCGGCGGCAGCGTGGCCTCGTTCGATGCGGCGAAGGCGAGGTCGATGCCGGGCGTGGTTGGCGTGGTCGATTTCTCGAAGGCGCTGGCGGCCGGCAGCGGCGCCGGCGCCGGCGTGGCGGTGATAGCCAGGTCATGGTGGCAGGCCAGGCAGGCCGCCGCCGCGCTGACGGTCAGCTGGAACGAAGGCGCCGCGGCCGGGCTGTCGAGCGAGGCGATCTTCGCCGGCTTCGCGAAGGCGCTCGACCAGCACGAAGGCTTCACCTACCACGCCAGCGGCGACCTGTCGGTTCCCGGCGCCGCGAAAACCATCAGCGCCGAATACCGCGCACCATTCCTTGCGCATGCCGCGATGGAGCCGGTCAACTGCACCGCGCAGGTCGCGGGCGGCAAGGTGCGGCTGTGGGCCTCGACCCAGGTGCCGAGCATCGCGGTCGATGTGGCCGCCAAAGTCGCCGGGGTGTCGCGCGAGGACGTGACGATCGAAGTGCTGCTGCTGGGCGGCGGCTTCGGGCGCCGGCTCGAGGGCGACATGGTCGCGCAGGCGGTCGCGGTGGCGGCAAGCGCCGGCGGCAAGCCGGTGCAGCTGATCTGGACGCGCGAGGACGACACCACGCACGACGTCTACCGTCCGGCCGCGCTGGCGCGCTTCAAGGGCAGCCTGGACGCCGCCGGCAACGTGCTCGCCTGGGACAACAAGTCGGCCAGCGGCGCGATCGGCCACCAGTACTTCCCGCGCAACCTGGGGCTGCCGGGCATGGGGCCGGACAAGACCACCGCCGAAGGCGAGTACGACATGCAGTACGAGATCGCCAACCAGCGCATCGCCCATGCGATCGTCGACAGCGCAGTGCCGCTCGGGTACTGGCGTTCGGTGGGGCACTCGCACAACGCCTTCTTCAAGGAGGGCTTCCTCGACGAACTGGCGCATGCGGCCGGCAAGGACCCGGTTGCGTTCCGCCGCGCGCTGCTGGCGCAGCATCCGCGCCACGTGGCGGTGCTCGACGCCGCGGTGGCGCGCGCCGGCAAGCCGCCGCAAGGGCGTGCGCACGGGGTGGCGCTGCACCAGTCGTTCGGCAGCACCGTCGCGCAGGTGGCCGAGGTGTCGGTCGAGGGCAAACAAATCCGGGTACACCGCGTGGTGTGCGCGATCGACTGCGGCATGGTGGTCAACCCGAACATCGTGGCGCAGCAGATGGAATCGGCGGTGCTGTTCGGGCTGTCGGCGGCGCTGGGCGGCGAGATCACGGTCAAGGACGGGCGCATCGAGCAGGCCAACTTCAACGACTACCCGGTGTTGCGGATCGACCGCGCGCCCGAGGTCGAAACCATCATCATGCCCAGCGCGGAGCTGCCGGAGGGAGCCGGCGAGCCGGGAACGCCGCCGATCGCGCCGGCGGTGGCGTCGGCCGTGTTTGCGCTGACCGGGCAGAGGCTGCGCAGCTTGCCGTTACGGCTGGCGTGAGTTGGCTTGACCGGGGTTGGTAGGGTGGGCACCCCGTGCCCACGCGGAAGTCAACGGACCGCAGGCGTCACTCGTGGGCACAGCGTGCCCACCCTACGAACAACTCATCCTCGCGCACCCTACCCGGTAGCGTCGCGCAGCAGCGCGCGCAGGTTGCACTCTTCCTGCCACGCGCGGCGCTCGTGGCTCGACTGCGCCAGCCTTGCCTGTTCCTCATCGCCCAGCGCGGCCTGCGCCTGCACCATTCGCTCGGCCACGGCCGGATCGGGCAGCGTGGTGCCGAAGAACGCGACCGTATCGCCGCGCTGGACCAGCAGGGTAGGGAAGTTCTCGACGTCCAGGTCGCCGACCACGTCGGCCTGGTCCTCGATGTCGATCCAGACGAACAACTTGTCCGGGTGGCGCGCGGCCAGCGCCTCGAAGGCGCCGCGGTAGGACGTGCAGGTGCCGCACCAGGCGGCGCACAGGCAGGCCACGATCCAGCGCTCGCCGGCCAACGCGGCGGCGACCTGGTCGCGGTTATCGAGCTCGAGGGTCAGGCTATGCATGGGCCGAATTCTACCTCGCGCGCGGCCAGGATGCACGGTCCCGGCCTGCTCCAGGGGCCCGCGCCGGGTTAAAATACGGCATGCCTATCATCCTTGCTATCGAAACCTCGTCGGAACTGGCGTCGTGCGCGCTGCTCGACGGCGAAACGCTGACCTCGCGCGAATCCTCCGGCGTACGCACCCACTCCCAGTCGGTGCTGCCGATGGTCCAGGAACTGCTGGCCGCGGCCGGCCTCAAGCTGGCCGAGTGCGACGCCATCGCGTTCGGCGCCGGGCCAGGCTCGTTTACGGGCGTGCGCACCGCCTGCGGCGTGGCGCAGGGGCTGGCGTTCGGCGCCGGGCTGCCGGTGCTGCCGCTGGTGACCCTCGAAGCGATGGCGCAGGCATGCCGCGAGCGTACCGGCGCCGCCGAGGTGCTGGCGGTGCTGGACGCGCGCATGGGCGAAGTCTACTGGGCGCAGTACCGCTGGGCCGACGGCTGGCAGGCCGTGGCCGGCCCGGCCTTGTCGAAACCGGAAGCGGTGGCGCCGCTGCCGGCGGCGCGCCTGGCCGCCTGCGGCAATGGCTTCGCGGCCTATCCGGAAGCGTTTGCCGGCCGGCCTTTCGCGGCCGGGGCGCTGGCCGACATCATGCCGCACGCGCGCGAGCTGGCCCTGCTGGCCGCGCCCGCGCTGGCGGCCGGGCAGGGCGTCGCGCCCGCGCAGGCGCAGCCGCTGTACCTGCGTAACAAAGTCGCCTACACCGCCGCCGAGCGCCAGGCGATCAACGCCGCAAAGGCCGGCGCGTGATGGGACTGTCCGATTTTGGCCTGCTCGACTACGCGCCGATGCAGCCGGGCGACCTGGACGAGGTCCACGCGCTCGAGCTCAGCGTGTTCCCGCACCCGTGGAGCATGGCCAACTTCATCGATTCGCTGGCCAGCGGTTACGACGCCTGGGTCCTGCGCGACGGGGCCGGCGCGCTGGTCGGCTACTTCCTGCTGATGTTCGCGGTCGACGAAGCGCATTTGCTCGACGTCGCGGTTGCCGCACACCGGCAGCGCCAGGGGCTGGGCCGCTACCTGCTCGACAAGATCGTGACCAGGGCGCGCCAGGCGGCGATGGAGTCGATCCTCCTTGAAGTGCGGCCGTCGAACCAGGGCGCGCTGCAGGTCTACAAACACTACGGATTTGCCGAAATTGGCCGCCGCAAGGGATACTATCCAGCCCATGAAGGGCAACGCGAGGATGCGATCGTGATGAGGTATACGTTATGAAGCGCGTGAGCGAGCGAGACGCGGCTTTCCTGGCCGAGATGGGCATCGGGCCGCTGTGGCAGTTGCGCGGCGCACCCGAGCCGGAACCCGTCCTCGCGGACGAGGCGGCCGCGCCGGCGCCGGTCGCCGCCAACTCCGTTCACCCACTCCCGCCGCCCCCGCCCCCACGGCAAGCGCTGCCGCCGGCGCCGCCGCCCGCGCCGGTTGCCGTCGAGGCCGGGCCGTCCGAGCTGGCGCTGGCCGCGGAAGCCGCCGAAGCCGCCATCAGCCAGATGGACTGGGCCGAGCTGCAAAGCGCGATCGCCAGCTGCACCCGCTGCGGCGCCTGCGCCGACGGCCGCAAGCCGGTGCCTGGCGCCGGCGCCCGCCGCGCGCGCTGGCTGGTTGTGGCCGGCGCCGCCACCGCCGCCGACGAGCAGGCGGGCCAGCCGCTCGCCGGCGAACCGGGCAAACTGCTCGACAACATGCTGCTTGCGGTCGACCTGTCGCGCGAACGCGATGTCTACGTGACCAACCTGATCAAATGCCGCCCGGCGAGCGCGAATGGCGGCGACCGCGCCCCGACCGCGCAAGAGGCGGCGGCATGCCGCCCTTACCTCGAGCGCGAGCTGGCGCTCACCGGGGCGTCGACCATGCTCACGCTCGGCCAGATCGCTGCTAACGCGCTGCTCGGCAAGCCGCTGCAGGAGCCGCTGGCCGGTGCGCGCGGCAGCGTGCACGGGCTGGGCGACGTGGCGCTGGTGGCCACGCTGCATCCGGCCGAACTGTTGCGGCGTGGCGCCGACAAGGCCCTGGCCTGGGCCGACCTGTGCAGGGCGAAAGCGGCCCATGCGCGACCAGGCTGACAGCTACCAGGCCGTATTCCATCGCCGCTGGGGGCACCTGCGACGCGCGCGGGTGCGGGCGCTGGCATGGCTGCTCGACGCGCCGGACCTGCTCGACGCCGGCGCCGCCGAATGGCAGGGGCGGATCGCCACGCTGGGGCCGGTAACGCCGGCGGTCGAGCGCTGGCTGGCCGAGACCGACCGCGATCCCTCGCGGCTCGACGCCGCCCTCGGCCCGCGCGTGTACTCGCGCCTTGGGCTGTACGCCGAAAAGCTGATGGCGTTCTACTTCCAGGAGCACGGCCAACTGGTGGCCCATGGCATGCAGGTACGCGCCAACCGCAACGACACCGTCGGCGAATTCGACTTCCTGCTCGACGCTGGTCCCGACGCGGTCGAACACATCGAATTCGCGACCAAGTTCTACCTGCTCGAAGGCGACGCGGCGAACCAGCTCGACTCGCTGGTCGGCCCCAACCTGGCCGACACCCTTGGCAAAAAGCTGCGCAAGATCTTCGAGCGCCAGCTGGAACTGGCGGCGCACCCGGCGGCGCAAGCGATCCTGCCGCGGCCGGTGGCGCGGGCGCGCGCGCTGGTCAAGGGCTGGCTGTTCTACCCGCTGGGCAGCTATACCGCGATGGCCGGCATCTCGGCGCTGCACTGCCGCGGCTTCTGGTGTTCTGTGGAGGAGATCGATGCCCTGGCGGGGGACGAATTCCTGATCCTGCCACGCTTGCAGTGGCTGCCCCCGTTCAAGGCGGCCTCGGCCACCTGGCTGATGAACCGGGCCCAACTCGCGGCCGAACTGCACGCGCAGTTCGAAGCCTCGCCGACCCCGGTGCTGGTGGCCTCGGTGCGGCAGCAGCCGGGCCAGGTGTTCGAGCTCGAGCGCGGCTTCATCGTCCCCAGCGACTGGCGCGCCCGCGCCGCCCGCCGCACTGGCATTTAAGGCCAAAACCGGGGACCGACCACAAAAAAACCGGGGTCAGAGCACGTTTTCTGATCAATTGATCCAAAAACGTGCTCTGACCCCGGTTTTCAGGAAATGCGGTGGGGGGGGTTAATGCTTGTGCTCGCCAATCAGGGCGAGGGAGTCGTGTTGTTGCTGGTTGGCGAGGTGGCGGCGCTGGATCAGGTACATGGTGCCGGCCAGCGACAGGCCGAACAGGACAATGATGATGTTCAGGTCCAGGTTCAGCGTGATCATGATCGCGTATAGCGCCAGCATGGTCAAAATCGCCAGGTTCTCGTTGAAGTTCTGGACCGCGATCGAGTGGCCGGCGCTCATCAGCACGTGGCCGCGGTGCTGCAGCAGCGCGTTCATCGGTACCGCGAAAAAGCCCGACAGGACGCCGATCAGCGTCAGCAGCGGGTAGGCCAGCACGACCGAGTGCACCAGCGTCATGCTGGCCACCACGACGCCCATGATGATGCCCAGCGGAATGACGGTCAGCGATTTCTTGAGCGGAACCAGCCGCGCCGAGGCGGCCGCACCGAGCGCGACGCCGAGCGCGACCATGCCGATCAGGCTGGTCGCTTTGTCGAGCGGCATGTGCAGCGAGCGTTCGGCCCACTTTAGCACGATGAATTGCAAGGTGGCGCCGGCGCCCCAGAAGACGGTGGTCACGGCCAGCGAGATCTGGCCCAGCTTGTCCTTCCATAGCATCACCGAGCAGTTGGCGAAATCGGCGATCAGGCGCGCCGGATTGCGTTCCTGGATCTTGTAGCGCGCGCCGGTGTCGGGAATGCGCAGGTTGAACAGCGCGGCCAGGGCGTAGATCGCGACCACCACGGTCAGCGCCGCTTCGCTGGTCGTATGCACCAGCGGCACGCCGACGCCGAGCAGCGCGGCGCCGCCCGCCGGGCTGACCAGCACGCCGCCCAGCACCATGCCGAGGATGATCGACATCACGGTCAGGCCTTCGATCCAGCCATTGGCGACGACCAGCTTTTCAGGCGGCAGCAGCTCGGTCAGGATGCCGTATTTGGCCGGCGAATAGACCGCGGCGCCGAAGCCGACGATCGCATTGGCGAGCAGCGGATGGACGCCGGCGAAAATCAGGGCGCAGCCCAACACCTTGACCATGTTGGCGATGAACATGACCCGGCCCTTGGGCATCGAATCGGCGAAGGCACCGACGAAGGCGGCCAGCAGCACATAGAACAGCACGAATGTCAGCTTCAGCAGGGGCGTGAATGAAGCCGGGGCGTTCATCGACGTTAGCAGAGCGATCGCGACAATAATCAGCGCATTATCTGCCAGCGACGAAAAAAACTGCGCCGCCATGATGGTGTAAAAACCACGATTCATTCGAGAGGTTCTAAAAACGAGTGTGGGTTGCTTTATACCATGAAAGGTCGGTTAGCCAAAGAAAACAGCCGTGCAGGACTGGCTGCGTCCGGTAAAATAACTCCTTCTGTATAAACCAGTATTTCCGCTATGCCACGCCCGCTCTGCGCCACCATTCATCTTGATTCCATGCAACACAACCTGGCCCGCGCGCGCACTTGCGCCCAGGGGGCGAAGCTGTGGGCGGTGGTCAAGGCTAACGCCTACGGGCACGGGCTGGAACGCGGCATGCGCGGCTTCGCCGGCGCCGACGGCCTGGCCCTGATCGAGACCGACAATGCGGTGCGCCTGCGCGCGCTCGGCTGGACCAAGCCGATCCTGCTGCTGGAGGGCTTTTTCGACGCCTCCGACATCCCGCTGCTGGCCGAGCACGGCATCAACAGCACGGTCCACAGCCTGGAGCAGATCAAAATGCTCGAATATACCCAGCTGTATCGGCCGATCGACGTGCACCTGAAGATGAACACCGGGATGAACCGGCTCGGCTTCAAGCCCGCCGAGTACGCGGCCGCCTACGCCCGCCTGCGCGCCATCCCCGGCATCCGCAACATCACGCTGATGACCCACTTCGCCAATGCCGACGAACTCGGGCACCCGCGCCTGACCATCGTCGAACAGGTGCGCCGCTTCCGCGAGGGCGCCGAGGGGCTGGCCGGCCAGCGCAGCCTGTCCAACTCCGGCGGCGTGCTGCACCAGGCCGAACTGTCGAAGGAACTGCAGAACGACTGGGTCCGTCCCGGCATCATGCTGTACGGTGGCACCCCGGGCGGCAAGAGCGCCAACGAGTACGGCCTGCTGCCGACCATGACGCTGTCGTCCGAAATCATCGGCATCCAGCAGCTGGTGGCCGGCGACAGCGTCGGCTACGGCAGCCGCTTCGAGGCGAGCGGCCCGATGACGGTCGGCGTCGTCGCCTGCGGTTATGCCGACGGCTACCCGCGCCATGCCCCGCACGGCACCCCGATCATCGTCGACGGCGTGCGCACCACGCTGGTCGGGCGGGTCTCGATGGACATGATGACGGTCGACCTGACGCCGGTCGCCAATGCGCGCGTCGGCAGCCAGGTCACGCTGTGGGGCGACGGCCTGCCGATCGACGAGGTCGCGCATGCGGCCGGCACCATCGGCTATGAGTTGATGTGCGCGGTCGCGCCGCGCGTGCGTGTGGTCGAAGGCCGGTTGGGCACCCATGGCTAAGGCGCGCACCACGTTTGCCTGCAGCGAGTGCGGCGCCAGCGCCAGCCGCTGGACCGGCCAGTGCGCCGATTGCAAAGCCTGGAACACGATGGTCGAGACGGTGGTCGACACGCCCGGCGTGAACCGCATGTCGCAGACCCAGCACAAGAGCCTGGCGCAGACCGCGCCGGTGCTGTCGCTGGCCGATATCGAGGCGCTCGACGTGCCGCGCTTCGGCACCGGGATCGAGGAGTTCGACCGGGTGCTCGGCGGCGGCCTGGTGGCCGGCGGCGTGGTGCTGATCGGCGGCGATCCGGGCATCGGCAAGTCGACCCTGCTGCTGCAGGCGCTGGCGAACCTGGCGCATTCGCGCAGTACCTTATATGTCAGCGGCGAGGAGTCGGGCGCCCAGATCGCGCTGCGCGCGCGCCGCCTCGGCGTCGAGGCCAGGGAGCTGAAGCTGCAGGCCGAAATCCAGCTCGAGAAGATCCTCGGCACGCTGGCCGACCTGAAGCCCGAAGTGGCGGTGATCGACTCGATCCAGACCGTGTATTCGGACGCGCTGACCTCGGCGCCCGGTTCGGTGGCCCAGGTGCGCGAGTGCGCGGCCCAGCTTACCCGCGTGGCCAAGCAGACCGGCGTGACCATCATCCTGGTCGGCCACGTGACGAAGGAGGGCGCGCTGGCGGGCCCGCGCGTGCTCGAGCACATTGTCGACACGGTGCTGTATTTCGAGGGCGACACCCAGTCCAGCTTCCGGCTGGTCCGCGCGATCAAGAACCGCTTCGGCGCGGTCAACGAACTGGGCGTGTTCGCGATGACCGAGAAGGGGCTGAAGGGCGTGTCGAACCCGTCGGCGCTGTTCCTGTCGCAGCACGACAACCAGGTGCCCGGCTCGTGCGTGATGGTGACGCAGGAGGGCACGCGCCCGCTGCTGGTCGAGATCCAGGCGCTGGTCGACGCCAGCCACCTGCCGAACGCGCGCCGGCTGTCGGTCGGCCTGGAGCAGAACCGGCTGGCGATGCTGCTGGCGGTGCTGCACCGCCACGCCGGCATCGCCGCCTTCGACCAGGACGTGTTCATCAATGCGGTGGGCGGGGTCAAGATCACCGAGCCGGCGGCCGACCTCGCGGTGCTGTTGGCGATTAATTCGTCGATGCGCAGCAAGCCGTTGCCGCGCGGGCTGGTGGTGTTCGGGGAAGTCGGCCTGGCGGGCGAAATCCGTCCCGCCCCGCGCGGCCAGGAGCGCCTGCGCGAGGCGGCCAAGCTGGGTTTTTCGATCGCCATGATCCCGAAATCGAACGTACCGAAGCAGAAGATCGAGGGCATGACGATTGTCGCGGTCGAACGCATCGACGAGGCGTTCACCAAGCTGCGCGAACTGGACTGACGACGCCGCCGGCGGCGCCGGCAAAACGAAAACGGCGAGCGCCTTTGATGGCCTCGCCGTTTTTTTTGTGGTGGTACAAGACCCTGATCCGGGTCGTTTCACTATTCGTGATAGTGATCGTGCAGGCCGGCAGAGCTTTTGCGAACTTCGGAAATCAGTTCGTAGAAGACCAGCGCGACCATGCCGCCCAACATACCTATTGCAATCCAGTCGAACATACGCTGAAAACGCCCTTGAGCATCCCCTCCATGGTGGTTGAACAGGCATTAAGCGTAGCAGAACCGCCTGTATTTACAAGCAGGCGCCGCGCTCACTTGAGCAGCAGCTCGGGGATGATCACGGCTTTGAGCGTCAGGTTGTACGGCACCGCCGGCTCGCGCTGCTCGAACCACCAGAGCGCGCCGCGTGGAATGTCCAGGTCCTGCTCGCGGCCGGACAGCAGCAGGGCCGCGAGCCGCCCCAGCGTCGGCTGGTGGCCCGCCACCAGCACCGCGCCGTGGCGGCCGGGCCAGCCGGCCGCGTGCAGCACGGTCGCCGGGTTGGCGCCGGGGCCCAGCGCCGCGACCACGTCGTAGTCGCGCTCGAGCGCATCGAGGGTCTGCTGCGCGCGCACGGCGGGACTGCACAGGATGCGGCAGTGCTCCGGCAGCCGCACATTGAGCCAGTCGGCCACGTGGGCGGCCTGTTTGCGGCCGAGCGGGGTCAGTTCGCGCCGCATATCGGGCACGCCGTCCTCGGCGTCGGCGTGGCGCCACAAGATCAGGTCCATGCATCCTCCTTCATTCCGGTGATTTGGGGCCATCTTCTCATGACGGGGGACGATGCCGGTCAATTGTGTGACATTCATTTGCAGATCGCGCCACTATGACCGCGGCGTACCCGTCCATGACTCCCGTTTTTCCGCTGTCATCAACATGTCATATTCGCCGGGTAGACTGCGCAGCAATCAAGCAGGGCGCCGAGCCCGGGGTCTTGAGCCGTGACCATAACCACAAAGGAACTGATATGCGCATGAAGCAGTTGTTCGTCTCGATCGCTGTCGCCGCTTCCGCGGCGTTCGCCGTGTCGGCCCAGGCCGCAGACATCACCGGCGCGGGCGCCACCTTCCCGTACCCGATCTATGCCAAGTGGGCCGAGATGTACAAGAAGGCCAGCGGCAACGGGCTGAACTACCAATCGGTGGGCTCGGGCGCCGGCATCAAGCAGATCAAGGCCAAAACCGTGGACTTCGGCGCATCCGACATGCCACTGCCGGCCGACGAGCTGAACCAGGCAGGGCTGTTCCAGTTCCCGGCGATCATGGGCGGCGTGGTCACCGTCGTCAACCTCGACGGCATCGCGCCCGGCCAGCTCAAGCTGACCGGCCCGGTCATCGCCGACATCTACCTCGGCAAGGTCACCAAGTGGAACGCGCCGGAAATCGCGGCGCTGAACCCGGGCGTCAAGCTGCCGGCCTCGGACATCACCGTGGTCCACCGCGCCGACGGTTCGGGCACTTCGTTCCTGTTCACCGACTACCTGTCGAAATCGAGCCCCGACTTCAAGTCGAAAATCGGCGCCGGCACCGCGGTCAAGTGGGCGACCGGCGTGGGCGGCAAGGGCAACGAAGGCGTGGCCGCCAACGTGCAGCGCATCAGGGGCGCGATCGGCTACGTCGAGTGGGCCTACGCCAAGAAGAACAAAATGTCGCACACCCAGCTGAAAAACCGCGATGGCGCCTTCGTGCAGCCGGACGATGACGCCTTCAAGGCCGCCGCCGCCAGCGCCGACTGGGCCAAGGCCCCGGGCTTCGCGGTGGTACTGACCGACCAGCCGGGCAAGGCCGCGTGGCCGATCACGGGGGCGTCGTACATCCTGGTGTACAAGCAGGCCGACGCCGCCAAGGGCAAGGAAGTGCTGAAGTTCTTCGACTGGGCGTACAAGAACGGCGCCGCCGCCGCCACCGAACTGGACTACGTGCCGATGCCCGATTCCGTGACCAAGCTTGTCGAAGACGCGTGGAAGGCTAACCTGAAAGATGCCTCCGGCAAGGCGATCTGGTAAGTGTTAATCCCGGCCGCGTGCGCACGCCTGCGCACCCTGCATTTCCGGTAGGGTGGGCACTCGTGCCCGCGCGGCCGCACCGATGATTCAAGCGAAACACATGAGTGCACCTCTTCCTCTCGCGATCCCAGAAGCGGACGCCGCCGCTGCCGCTGAAGCCAGTCATGCCGCGCTGCGCAGCGCCATGCGCAAGCAGCGGGTCCAGGATTTCCTCTTTCACAAAATCACGCTCCTGTTCGCGGTGTCCGTGCTGGTGGTGCTGGTTGGCATCATCGTCTCGCTGGCGATCGGCGCCGCGCCCGCGTTCCGCGCATTCGGCGCCGGGTTCATCACGACCGCCGAGTGGGACCCGATCAACGACAAGTTCGGCGCGCTGATCGCGATCTGGGGCACGCTCGCCACCTCGCTGATTGCGCTGCTGGTGGCGTTTCCGATCAGCTTCGGGATCGCGCTGTTCCTGACCGAAATTTGCCCGGTGTGGCTGCGGCGCCCGCTCGGGACCGCGGTCGAACTGCTGGCGGGCATTCCTTCGATCATCTACGGCATGTGGGGCCTGTTCGTGTTCGCGCCGCTGTTTGCCGACCATGTGCAGCCGCTGCTCAAGGAAACCCTTGGCCAGCTGCCGTTCATCGGTCCGCTGTTCCAGGGGCCGACCATGGGCATCGGCATCCTGACCGCCGGCCTGATCCTGGCGGTGATGATCATCCCGTTCATTTCCTCGGTGATGCGCGACGTCTTCGAGATCGTGCCCGCGGTGTTGAAAGAATCGGCCTACGGCCTTGGCTGCACCCGATGGGAAGTGGTGCGCAAGGTCGTGCTGCCGTACACCCGCAACGGCGTGGTCGGTGGGGTGATGCTCGGCCTCGGCCGCGCGCTGGGCGAGACGATGGCGGTCACCTTTGTGATCGGCAACGCCAATGAGCTGTCGTGGTCGCTTCTGGGGCCGGGCAACTCGATTTCGTCTACCCTGGCCAATGAATTCGCCGAGGCCTCGTCGCAACTGCACGTGTCGTCGCTGTTTGCACTGGCGCTGATCCTGTTCGCGATCACCTTCATCGTGCTGTCGGCGGCCAAACTGATGTTGTTGGGCATGTCCCGCAAGGAGGGCGCCAAATGAGCGGCAATCCAAGCAATCCCGTCTACCGCAGGCGCCTGCTGGGGCACCGGATCGGCATCGCGCTGTCGGTGCTGGCGATGGCGATCGGCCTCGCATTCCTGCTGTGGATCCTGGCCACGCTGTTGATCAAGGGCTTCGGAGCGGTGTCGCCGGCAATGTTTACGCATGACACGCCCGCCCCGGGCAGCGATGGCGGCGGCGGCCTGCGTAACGCGATCGCCGGCACGCTGCTGATGGTTGGCCTGTCGACCCTGGTGAGCACGCCGGTCGGCATCCTGGCCGGCATGTACCTGGCCGAATACGGCGAACGCAACAAGCTGGCCCAGGTGACCCGCTTCGTGACCGACATCATGCTGTCGGCGCCGTCGATCGTGATCGGCCTGTTCGTATATGCAATCTACGTCGCCAACGTCAAGCACTTTTCCGGTTATGCCGGCACCATTGCGCTGTCGCTGATTGCGGTGCCGGTGGTGGTGCGCACCACCGACAACATGCTGCGGCTGGTGCCCAACAGCCTGCTCGAAGCGGCCTTCGCGCTCGGCGCGCCGCGCTGGAAGGTGGCGATGACGGTGCGCCTGCGCGCGGTCAAGGCCGGCGTGGTCACCGGCGTGCTGCTGGCGTTGGCCCGCATCGCCGGCGAAACCGCGCCGCTGCTGTTCACCGCGCTCAACAACCAGTTCTTCAGCAAGGACATGAATGCGCCGCTGGCCAACCTGCCGGTGGTGATCTACCAGTTCGCGATGAGCCCGTACGACGACTGGCGCGTGCTGGCCTGGGGCGGCGCGCTGCTGGTGACCTTTACCGTGTTGCTGCTGAACATACTGTCGCGGACCGTGTTCAGCCAGAAGACTCCGCGTTAAATTATCCTGACGACCTATGACACAGCCCATGCCAACGCCGATTCCCACCGTCAGCGCACCGAAGGTGAAGACGATCGAGATTTCCGGCCTCAATTTCTTCTACGGCAAAACGCAGAGCCTGAACAACGTCAGCCTCGACGTCCACGAAAAGCAGGTGACGGCCTTCATCGGCCCGTCCGGCTGCGGCAAGTCGACGCTGCTGCGCACGCTCAACCGGATGTACGACCTGTACCCGGGGCAGCGGGCCGAGGGCGCGATCATGTACCGCGGCCGCAACATCCTCGAGACCGGCGTCGACGTCAACATGCTGCGCGCCAAGGTCGGCATGGTGTTCCAGAAGCCGACCCCGTTCCCGATGTCGGTCTATGACAACATTGCGTTCGGCGTGCGCCTGTACGAAAACCTGTCGAAGGGCGAGATGGACGAGCGCGTCGAATGGGCGCTGAAGAAGGCCGCGCTGTGGGAGGAGGTCAAGGACAAGCTGAGCAAGAGCGGCTTGTCGCTGTCCGGCGGCCAG
>JBJMVW010000079.1:0-67704 GCA_045810465.1 Massilia sp.
ATGCAGCGCGGCGTCGAGCGGGGCCAGGGTCGTGTTGTCCTCGATGAAGTCGCCCAGCTGCGAATCGCCGTCCTCGCCCATCGGGGTTTCCATCGAAATCGGTTCCTTCGCGATCTTCATGATCTCGCGGACCTTGTTCTCCGGCATTTCCATCTTGGTGGCCAGGGTTGCCAGGTCCGGCTCGCTGCCGGTTTCCTGCATGATCTGGCGCGAGATGCGGTTCATCTTGTTGATCGTCTCGATCATGTGCACCGGCACCCGGATGGTGCGCGCCATGTCCGCGATCGAGCGCGTGATCGCCTGCCGGATCCACCAGGTCGCGTAGGTCGAGAACTTGTAGCCGCGCCGGTATTCGAACTTGTCGACCGCTTTCAGCAGGCCGATGTTGCCCTCCTGGATCAGGTCGAGGAACTGCAGGCCGCGGTTGATGTACTTCTTCGCGATCGAGATCACCAGGCGCAGGTTGGCCACCGTCATTTCACGCTTGGCCTGGCGCGCGCGCTTTTCGCCCGCCGCCATCTGCTTGTTAATCTTGCGCAGGTCGGCCAGCGGCAGCGCGACGCGTGCCTGCAGGTCGATCATGCGCTGCTGCAGTTCCTTGATCGCCGGCGCGTTACGGCCCAGCACGGCACTATACGGATAGGCGCAATCGACTTCGCCGTCAACCCAGGCGAGGTCGGTCTCGTTACCGGGGAACACCTTGATGAAGTGGGCGCGCGGCATGCCGCAGCGGCTCACGCAGATGTCCAGCACCGCGCGCTCGACCGAACGCACCTCGTCCATCTGCCCGCGCAGCGTGTCGCACAGCTTCTCGACCACCTTGGCGGTGAAGCGGATGCCCAGCAGCTCGTGCGAGATGATCTCCTGCGCCTTGACGTAAGCGGGCGCGCCGTAGCCAACCGTCTTGAACGCATGGCCCATCTTGTCGAACTGGGCCTCGATCAGGGCGAACTTCTCGAGCGCGCCCTTCTTCAGCTGCGCCAGCTGCTCGGTCGAATAGCCGGCCGCGCCGCCGCCGACGTCGCCGTCTTCTTCCTCGACATCATCGACCTCGTCCTCGTCCTCGTCGTCCGAGGCGGCCGATGCCGGCGCGGCCGGGGCGCTGGCCTCGTTCTGGTCGACGAAGCCGTCCACCACCTCATCGATCTTGATCTCGTCGTTGGCGATCTTGTGCGACAGCGCGATGATCTCGGAGATCGTGGTTGGGCAGGCCGAGATCGCCTGCACCATGTCCTTCAGGCCTTCCTCGATGCGCTTGGCGATTTCGATCTCGCCTTCGCGCGTCAGCAGCGCCACCGCGCCCATTTCGCGCATGTACATGCGGACCGGGTCGGTGGTGCGGCCGAAATCGGAGTCGACCGTCGACAGTGCGGTCGCGGCGGCGGCCTCGACTTCGTCGTCGCTGGTCGCGGTCGGCACGTTGTCCGTCAGCAGCATCATTTCCGCATCCGGCGCGCGCTCGTAGACCGCGATGCCCATGTCGTTGAAGGTCGTGATGATGCCTTCGATCGCTTCCGGATCGATGATGTTTTCCGGCAGGTGGTCGTTGATCTCGGCATGGGTCAGGTAGCCGCGCTCCTTGCCCATGTTGATCAGGCTGGTCAGCTTCTGGCGCCGCTTTTCCAGTTCGGCTTCCGAGAAGCCGTTCTCGCCGCCCAGCATGGCCGTGCCCTTGGCCTTGCGCTCGCGCGCCTTCGAGACCGCCTTCAGTTCGGCGCGCTCGACCGCGTTCAGCGCCGCGATCTCGTCGTTTTCCGGCACGAACTCGCTCGGCTTGCGGCCGCGGCGGCCCGGCACCTTGACGCCAGGCAGCAGATAGCCGGAGGTGTCGATCGCCGCCAGCGCGGCGGCGTCGGTGGTCTGGTTGACCACGCTGATCCCGCTCGGATTGACTGGCACGGTGGCGGCGGCAGCCGGGTCGATCCGGCGCGCGGCGGCACGGGCGCGCGGCGCACGCGCCGCCTCGGCCGCGGCCGGTACGGGCGCGCTTGGTTCGGCGGCCACGCCCAGCTTGGAGGCGCGCTTGCGCACGATTACCGGCGCCGGCGCCACGCTTGCCGGATTTGCAGCTACAATCGATTCCGCCGGCTGCTCAGCCCGGGGCGCCTGGGCCTCGGCCTGCACCGGCTCAGCCTGCTGGGCCGGTTCTGCCGGCTCGGCAGCCTGTCCAGCCTGCGTCTTCAACGCGGCCAGGCGCGAGCGCGTCTTTACCACCGTCACCTTGGCCGCCGCTTCCGTTTCCAGGAAGTAGGAGGTCGAGGTTTTCGGCACCGCCAGCGGGGCCGCGGCCTTGGCCGCTGCCTTCTTCGCCGTCAGTGTCAATGTCTTGGCGGTATTTTTCATAGATAACTCTCCAATCGCGGCGAAATGCGTGCCTGCGAAGTCAATAATCCACCTGAGCCGCGAAACAGGCCCCGTGGAATGGGAAGTGGAAGTGGCCCTAGCTAGGGGCGGACTGGCCGGATATCAAGTGTCCTGACCCTCGACTGGCCGGCCGGTGCTGGAAGCCTTCGGCCGCTGGCAGGAGTGGGAGGTGCTGTCATCGAAATCGCGGTGTGCATGTCGGAACGAAAAAAAGCCCGTCAACTTAACGGGCTTGAATCTATTTTTCAAAGGAAGAATAGAGGAGACAAGCGAGATTATGCCTCAAAGCAAGTATTAGCGATAATTCTAATATCCGATATGGGATATAACCGCCGTGAATACCTGCATCCAGCCTTGCCAACTCTTCCGCCACTCTGCGCAGGCGCAAGCCGGGCGCAAGGCAAGCGGCGGATCATACACGATTTCGTGACTGAGCGCCTGCTGTGCGCGCCGCGATTCTTGGTAGCCAACATAACAAAACAACATGTAGCGCGATCGGTGCCGCACTTGGGCGGGCCGCCATGCTATCCTTCGGTTTCCCGTTCTTACTATGAAGTCAATGAATACCACCAGCTCTGCCGTTGAGTCCGCCTCCGCTCCCGACCAGGCCCAGGCCACCAACACCGCGCCGCCGGCCGATACCCCGGCCGCGCCAAGCCAACCCGCCGCCAACCAGGCCGCCCCCGCGCAGTCGGCACGGGCCCTGCTCAAGCAGCTGCAACAACAATTCCCCGCCTTCCGCGACTGCCTGCCGCTGGCCATCGGCATCGACAAGCAACTGCTCGCACGCCTGCCGGGCCTGGACCGCAAGACCATGCGCGCCGCCCTCGGCATCCACACCGGTTCGCTGCGCTACCTGCGCGCGATGGAAAAGGCCACCGTCCGTTACGACCTCGACGGCCAGGCCGGCGCCGAAGTGACCGACACCCACCGCAAGCACGCCAAGGAAGTGCTGCAGCAGCGCTTTAAAAAGGAAGCCGAACGCAAAAAGGCCGAGCGCGAAGCCGCCGCGGCCGATGAAGCGGCGCGCCTGCGCCAGGAAAAGCTGCAACAGCTCGCTTCCAAGTTCTCGCGCAATTGATGGCGGTGGCGATGAGCGCCGCGCCGGACCAAGCGCTGCCCCCGTACGACGGCATCAAACTGGCCGACGTGCGCCTGGTCAGGTCGGCGCAAGATGCGGCCGAGGCGCTGGCCGCCTTGTCCAGCGCCGACACGCTCGGCTTCGACACCGAATCCAAGCCGACCTTCACCAAGGGCGAAGTCTCGACCGGGCCGCACCTGGTGCAGCTTGCGACCGACGACCTGGCCTGGCTGTTCCAGATCGGCCGCTCGGCCGACGCCATCGCGCCCGCTGTTGCGGTGCTCAAGGCTGTGCTCGAAGCGAAGCAGATCCTGAAGGTTGGCTTCGGCCTGTCCGACGACGTCAAGCGCCTGCGCGCCAAGCTCGGCATCGAGGCGCAGAACGTGCTCGACCTGTCCACCGCCCTGCGCCGCGGCGAACGCAACGCCTGGGGTGCGAAGACCGCCGTCGCGCGCCTGTTCGGCCAGAGCCTGCAAAAGTCCAAACGCATTACGACCACCAACTGGGCGCTGCCGAACCTGTCGGAAAAGCAGGTTTTGTACGCGGCCGATGACGCCCACGTGGCGCTGCGCATCTATCGCCACTGGCGCGCCACCATACCCGACGCCGTCCCTAAATGAACCAGCAACTGTTTGTCGAACCGATTGGAAACCTGATCATTGCGCGCTTTCGCGGGCAGCCCACGGCCCAGATGTTCGCCGAGTGCCAGCAGCGCATCATCGAACTGATCAAAGACACCGGGCAACGCCAGGTCCTTTACGATGGCCTGGAAATGGATGCCCCCTCGGTCGACCTGGTGCTGATGCAGCAGGAAATGGAAGCGCAGCTGAGGCCGATCCGGCTTCGGCGCGCGATCGTGGTCCCCAACACCCGCATTGCCTACCTGGCCCGCCTGGCCTTTGGCGAGGGCGACCACCGGGTGTTCTACAACGACCTCGGCGCGGCGCTGCGCTGGCTTGAAGGCGACGGCTCGCCGGGCGCCTGACCCGCGCACGGCGCCCTCGCACAAGGTTTTTGTTCAATTGCTCGCGTGACAAGCTATGATTTCACTCCCGACAGGGTTCTTGAGATCGTTCATGCCACAATCCGCCCGACCAGCACCAGCAATCTTACTCGGCGCACTGCTGCTCGCTAGCGCGGCCCATGCCGCGCCGCCGCACCTTTCCGCCGCGCCCGACACACTCGAACAGCGGCTGGTGGCCTGCGCCGCCTGCCATGCACGCAAGGACGCCCAGGGCGTGCCGGGCAATGACCGCTACTTCCCGCGCATCGCTGGCAAGCCGGCCGGCTACCTGTACAACCAGCTTGTCAACTTCCGTGACGGCCGCCGCCAGTATCCATTGATGACCTGGATGGTGGACCACCTGCCCGACGCCTACCTGCACGAGATCGCCGATTACTTTGCCGCCCAGCACCTGCCGGCCCCGGCGCCGGCCCGCGCCGAAGCGCCGCAGGTGGTGCTCGATCGCGGCCGCCAGCTCGTCACGCATGGCGACCCGGCCATCAAGGTGCCCGCCTGCATCGCCTGCCACGGTGAAAAGCTGACCGGGGTGCTGCCGTCGATTCCCGGGCTGGTGGGCCTGCCGCGCGACTACGTCAACGCGCAGTTCGGCGCCTGGCGCAACAAGGTGCGGCAAGCGCATGCGCCCGATTGCATGGGCGGGATCGCGAGCCGACTGAGCCTTGCCGACGTGTCCGCCATATCCGGTTGGCTGGCGACGCAGCCGGTCCCGGCCGATGCACGGCCTGCCGCTGCCATCAGCCGCCCCCTGCCGCTGGCCTGCGGCAGCGCCCCGGAGCAACCATGAAGCGCCGGCTCCTGCTCCCCCTCGCGCTGGTCGCTGCGCTGCTGGCCGCCCTGTTCCTTGCCTGGCCGCGCGAGCAGCTGGTGCCCTCGCGTTCGCCGCTGGACCATGCCGCCACCCCGGCCAACATCGCGCGCGGCGCCTACCTCGCGCGCGCCGGCGACTGCCTGGCCTGCCATACGGCCCGCGGCGGCACGCCGTATGCCGGCGGGCGCGCGCTCGACACCCCGTTCGGCCGGCTGTACGGGCCCAACCTCACGCCCGACCGCGCGACCGGCATCGGGGCCTGGAGCGCCGACGACTTCTGGCGCGCGCTTCATAACGGCAAGTCGCGCGACGGGCGCCTGCTGTATCCGGCCTTCCCCTACACCAATTACACCAAGGTCGCACGCGCCGACGCCGACGCGCTGTTTGCCTTTTTCCAGAGCCTGCCGCCGGCCAGCCAGCCCAATCGTCCGCACGAGCTGCGCTTCCCCTACAACCTGCAGGCGATGCTGGCCGGCTGGCGGCTGCTGTATTTCAAGCCCGGCGTGTTCGAGCCCGACGCCCGGCGCGACGCGGCGTGGAACCGCGGCGCCTACCTGGTCGAGGGCCTCGGGCACTGCAGCGCCTGCCACAGCAGCCGCAACCAGCTCGGCGCGACCGAGGCCGGGCTGGGCGGCGGCCTGATCGCGACCCTCGGCTGGTACGCGCCGTCGCTGACCTCGGACGCCGAGGCCGGGCTGGGCGGCTGGGAGACCGGCCACATTGTCCAGCTGCTGAAAACCGGGGTCTCGCCGCGGGCAACGGTGGTCGGGCCGATGGCCGAGGTGGTTGCGCGCAGCCTGCAGCACCTGTCTGACGCCGACGTCGCCGCGATGGCCGGCTACCTGAAAACGCTGCCCGCCGCGCCGGCCGAAACGAGCGAACCCGATACCGCCCCGCGGGTGGAACAGGTGGTCCAGCGCGGCGGAAAACTGTACCGGCAACACTGCGCCGATTGCCATGGCGCAAACGGCACCGGAGCGCCGCCCGCTTACCCGCCGCTGGCCGGCAACCGCGCGTTGACGATCGCCGACCCGGTGAACGCGATCCGGGTGGTGCTCAATGGCGGCTTTGCGCCGGGCACGGCCGGCAATCCGCGGCCGTACGGCATGCCGCCGTACAGCGCAGTGATGGACGATGAGGAAGTGGCGGCGGTGGTGACCTACCTGCGCGCCAGCTGGGGCAACCGGGCCAGCGCGGTGTCGCCCAGCCAGGTCAACCGCTACCGCGCGGTGCCGCTCGACTGACCACCTTGTATGCCGGCGCCGCCGGCCGTCAGACCATGTCGGCGAACCCGACGCGATCGGTGGTGGCGTTGCGCGCGTCCTCGACGCCGACCTTGTGCGACGCCAGCAGCGCTTCGAGCGACGCATTCATCGTGTGACAGCCGGGGTCGCGCCCGGCGTTCATGTGGGCGCGCACGGCGCCGACGTCGCCCGCCTCCAGCATGTGCATCACCGCCTGGCTGGGGGTCAGGCACTCGGTGGCCAGGTGGTAGCGGTCGCCGTCGAGCGAAGGCAGCAGCGCCTGGCACAGCACCCCGCGCAGCGCGTGCGCGAGCGCCTGCGACTGCGCCTCGCTGTTGCCGAGCAGGCGCAGCATCTTTTGCAGCCCCAATTCGGTCGAGCGCGCGTGCAGCGAGGCCAGCACCAGCGGCCCCGATTCGGCCAGCGCCAGCGCCTCCTGCGCGGTCTGGGCGTCGCGGATCTCGCCGATCACGATCACGTCGGGGCGTTCGCGCAGCGCGTCGAGCGCACCCAGGTAGTAGCTTTCGACGTCGCCGTCGACGCCGACCTCGCGCTGGGTGATGATCGACCGGCGCTGCGGGATCAGGGTCTCGACCGGGTCCTCGATCGTGATGATGTGGCCCGAACGGTTCTTGTTGATCTCGTCGAGCAGCGAGGCGATGGTGGTCGACTTGCCCTGGCAGGTGTCGCCGATGATCAGCACCAGCCCGCTGGTCAGGCGCGCGAACTCCTGTTCGTCCGGATGCAGGCCCAGCTCGGCGAGCGCAATCGGCTCCTTCGGGAAGCGCCGGATCACGCAGCCCAGCCGCTTCTTGCCCTGGAAGGTGAAGCAGTTGGCGCGGATGCGCGCGGTGTGCAGGTCGATCGAGCGGTCGAACGCGCGGTCGGCGATCCGCTCGGACCAGTTCGGCTCGATGACCTCGAAGAACTCTTCCAGCTCTTCCTTCGTGATCGGCGAGTCGGTCACCGCGACCAGCCCCTTCGGCTGGCGCAGCATGAGCGGACTGTTCTGGTGGATGATGATGTCCGAGAACATCAGGCGCGAGTTGAGCAGGTGCAGGATCTGCTCGACCAGGGTGCCGAACACCGGATGGTCTTCGTTCTCGATAAAGGACAGGGTGCGGATCTGCGAGGACTGGTGGTGTTCCATCTGGCGTCGGTCTCGGGTGATTTCTTGTACTGGACATTATAAAACCATGCTCAGCAGAAATTGCACTCTTGAAAGATAAATTTTCGATGTTGCAACGCGGTCGCAACGGGCCCGTCCCGAGGCAGCCGCGGCGTCCGGACGGTTCAAAATGCTTGGCAAACGCGACAGGAAGGCGCAGGATCTACTGCATCACCGACGGAGAACCCCATGCGCCCCCATGCTCCCATGCTGGCCGTCCTGCTGCTCGCGCCGGCGCTTGCCGGCGCCAGCCCGGCCGCCAGCGCTGTCTTCAGCCTGCGCTGCGAGCGTGAAATGAAGCCGGTGTTCGAGGTCAGCGCGCATCTGGCGAACTTCCAGGTCAACAACAGCGTCTCGAGCTCGGTGCTCAACACCCGCCTGCTCAAGGCCAGCGCCAGCCAACTGGCGCTGGGAATGACCGCCGGCACCGTGCAGTCGGAGGTCATGCTCGACGGCCTGGCCCTGCTCGACCAAGGCTCGGGCCTCGAGTGCGTCTCGCCACGCATTTCGGTGGTGCTCAGCTACAACCCGCTGCAGGTGTATGTCGCGCGCGAATTCCACGCCCAGTCGTGCTCGTACCGCGCGATTTTCGAGCATGAAATGCAGCACGTGCGGCTGTACCGCCAGCACCTGCCGCTGGTCGAGCAGCGGGTGCGCGAGCAACTGGCCGCGCGCTACCGCAACCAACCGCTGTACGCGCCAGCCGGACAGGGCCTCAGCCAGCTCGAGGCCGACGTCGACCAGTGGCTGCGGCCGCTCATCAGGGAGGAGCTGGCCAGGATCGAGCTGCTTCAGGCCGGGCTCGATACGCCGGAGGAATCGTTTCGGCTGTCGCACGCCTGCTTGGGGGAGGTGGCTAGCAGGGTGGGGAGCTCGTTTTGACCCCCCATTCATTTACAAAGTGTTGGGGACAGAGTACCGCGCGCTTCGCGTGCTTAACTCTTTCCCGCAAATTTTTTAGGGAATCGCGCGCTTCGCACGCTAAACTCTTTCCCCAAATCTTTTAGCTCCGCAAATCGTTCGAATTCGCATTCTGGCGCCCGCCCCCTGCAATCCATCGCAAACGCCACCCGCGGCACAGGCCGTTTCCGTAGGATGTGATCAGGAAGCTGTCCTTCATCATCCAACAACAGGAAACGACCATGAACACGACTTCGAGAACCTTGTCCCAACTGGCGCTGGGCGTCTGCGCCCTCGCCTTCGTCGCGCCGGCGCAGCAGGCGCTCGCGGCGCCCGGCTGGGGCGGCGAGCGGGTGCAGGGCAGCGGCAACGTCACCCGGCAGGTGCGCCAGGTCGAGCATTTTTCGGGCCTGGCGCTGGCGGTGCCGGGCAACCTGGAGCTGCGCATCGGTAACTCGGAAGGCGTCACCATCGAGACCGACGATAACCTGCAGCCGCTGATCGAAACGGTGGTCGACGGCGGCATGCTGAAGATCCAGCCGGCCCGGCGCAACCTGAACATTCACACGCGCAACCTGAAGATCGTGGTGCAGGCGCGCAGCATCGACCGGATCGCGCTGGCCGGTTCGGGCTCGGTGGAGGCCGACGCGCTGCGGGCGCCGAAGCTCAAGTTCGACCTCGGCGGCTCGGGGTCGATCAAAGTGAAAAGCGTCGAGACCGACTCGGTGGCGGCGACGATCGGCGGCAGCGGCGACCTGAACGTGGGCGGCGGCAGCGCGCGCCAGGTGTCGTTGACGATCGGCGGCTCCGGCAATGTCGACCTCGGCCGGGTGAAGGCCGACAGCGCCAGCGTCAAGGTAGCCGGCTCCGGCGAAGCGACGGTGTGGGCGGCCAGTGCGCTGTCGATGACGATCGCCGGCTCGGGCGACGTCAATTATTACGGCGATCCGGCGATCAGCAAGTCGGTGCTGGGATCGGGCGGCGCGCGGCGCCTGGGGGCGGCGCCGAGGTAAGCAAGGGGCCGAGCGCTTCATGCGGGTGCAGGCAACAGTAGCGGCGGTTGAACGCGTGGGCGGGGAACCCGCCCACCCTACAGGATTCGGTAACGGTGTTCGTAGGGTGGGCGGGTCTCCCGCCCACGCGTTCAGACAATGTACGAACAGCCACTCAGTGTGCCGTCGCCCCCGAATACCCCAAGGGCCTCACCGGCACCGCCACATTGACCTCCGAGCGCTGGCGCCGCGCATCTTCCACCACCAGCGTCAGCGGCACCGTTTCGCCATCCTTGAGCTGCCGCTTCAGGTCGAACAGCATCACGTGATAGCCGCCCGAGGCCAGGTTCACCACCTGCCCGGCCGGCAGTTCGATGCCGTCGACGGCGCGCATCTTCATGGCCTGGCCCTGCATTTCCATCTGGTGGATTTCGACATTGCCGGCCACCGGCGTGCGCACCCCGACCAGCCGCGCATCCTTGGGCGAACGCAGTTGCATGAATGCGCCCGAGCTCTTCTGCGCCGGCACGGTGGCCCGGATCCAGGGCTCGGTCACGGTCACTTGCGCCAGCGCGGCGCTGGCAAACAGGCCGGCGGCGGCCAACGCTACAATTTTTCGGATGATCATTGTTGGCCCTTGAATGTTTCGCGTTCGACCAGCACCGTGTCGACGCTGTCGGTGAGCCACACCTGCCCATCCTGGATCGTGCACTGCAGCTGCATCGAGCGCTTGGCGAGCCGTTCGAGCTGCTCGCTCGCCTCGAACGGGATGTTCACGATGGTCAGGTTCCTGGCGCGCTCGACCTTGTTGGCGATCTGCTTGTACCAGATATGGCTGGTCGCGCTGAAGCTGTACACGAACACCTGCTCCGACCTTCCGCAGGCCTTCATCAGGCGCTTTTCGTCGGGCTGGCCGATCTCGATCCAGGTCTGGATGGCGCCGGTCAGGTCCTTCTGCCACAGTTCCGGCTCGTCGACGTCGAACAGGCCCTTGGTGAAGCTCAGCGCCGGGCTGGCATGCAGCGCGAACGCGAGCAGCCGGATCATCACCCGCTCGTCGGTTTCCGACGGGTGGCGCGCGATGGTCAGCGAATGCTCCTGGTAGTAGTTGCGGTCCATGTCCGCAATCTGCAGGTCCGCCTTGTAAATGGTTGCTTTCAGGGCCATTGATGCTTTGGTCTTTCGTTATTTGAAGACGACAGTCTTGTCGCCGTTTTGCAAAATGCGGTGTTCGACGAACCATTTGACCGCACGCGCCAGCACCACGCATTCGACATCGCGGCCGATGGCGGTCAGTTCCTCGACGTCCATCGCGTGGTCGACGCGTTCGACGTCCTGCTCGATGATCGGGCCTTCGTCAAGGTCGCCGGTGACGAAGTGCGCGGTGGCGCCAATCAGCTTGACGCCGCGCCGGTGCGCCTGCGCGTACGGGCGCGCGCCCTTGAAGCTGGGCAGGAACGAGTGGTGGATGTTGATCGCCCTGCCCTTCAAGGCTTCGCACAGGCCAGGGGACAGGATCTGCATGTAGCGCGCCAGCACCACCAGGTCGACCTGGTGGGTGTCGAGCAGCTCCAGGATGCGCGCTTCCTGCGCCAGCCTTGCCTGGTCGCTCGCGCCGGCCGCCAGCGGCAGGTGGTGGAACGGGATGTTGTAACTGGCCGCGAGCTGGTAGAAGTCCATGTGGTTCGAGACGATCGCCGGGAACTCGACCGGCAGCAGGCCGCTCTTGTAGCGGAACAGCAAGTCGTTCAGGCAGTGGCCGATTTTCGATACCATGATCAGCACGCGCGGCTTGGCGCGCGCGTCATGCAGCTGGCCCTGCATCGCCATCTCGCGGCACAGGCTGGCGAAGCCGGCGCGCAGCGTGGCGTCCTCGACCGCGTCGTGCTCGAGCGCGAAGTGCACGCGCATGAAGAACATCTTGGCTTCGGCATCGCCGAACTGCGCGGAGTCGATGATGTTGCAGCCGTGCTCGGCCAAAAACCCCGACACGCGATGCACGATGCCGCGCCGGTCCAGGCAGGACAGGGTCAGGATGTATTCCGGAGATGTCGTCATGGTTGTGGGGCAAGTATTGTCGGGGCAGCCCGGTATTGTCGCACGGGCTGGGCGAATCGGCCATGGCAGCACGGCGCACGCCGGCGGCGCGCCAAGGTATAGTGTCCATTTGCCAACCAGATGGAGGATTCCCATGCCTCATGACGCCCTCACCAACCAGCAATTCCGGCTTGCCGCGCGCCCGGTCGGGCTGCCCAGGGACAGCGACTGGCAGCTGGCTACCGAACCGGTGCCGGCCATCGATGCCGGCGGCGTGGTGATCAAGACACTGTACCTGTCGCTCGATCCGGCCATGCGCGGCTGGATGAACGAAGGCCGCTCGTATGTGCGGCCGGTGGCGATCGGCGAGGTGATGCGGGCCGGCGCGATCGGCGTGGTGGTCGAGTCGAAGTCGCCGCGCTTCGCGGTGGGCGACCACGTGATGGGCGCGCTCGGGGTGCAGCGCTACTGGGCCGGCTTTGCCGTGGACAAGGGCGCCGGGCTGGTCAAGGTCGATCCCGGGCTGGCGCCGCTGCCGGTCTGGCTCAACACGCTCGGCATGCCGGGCATGACCGGCTACTTCGGGCTGCTCGAGGTCGGCCAGCCGAAGGCCGGCGAGACGGTGGTGGTGTCGGCCGCCGCGGGCGCGGTCGGGATGACGGTCGGCCAGGTCGCGAAGCACCTGGGCTGCAGCGTGGTCGGGATCGCGGGCGGGCCGGACAAGTGCCGCTTCGTGGTCGAGGAACTGGGCTTCGACGCCTGCATCGACTACAAGGCCGGGCCGGTCGCCGCTGGCCTGAAGCAACATTGCGCGCAAGGGATCGACGTCTACTTCGACAACGTCGGCGGCGAGATCCTCGACACCGTGCTCACCCGCATCAACCTGAAGGCGCGCATCGTGATCTGCGGCGCGATCTCGCAGTACAACGCGACCGAGCCGCCGAAGGGGCCGGCCAACTACATGTCGCTGCTGGTCAACCGCGCGCGCATGGAAGGCATGCTGGTGACCGACTTCGCGCCGCGCTATCCGGAAGCGGTGGAAACGATGGCGCGCTGGATGAAGGCCGGCAGCTTCAAAAGCCGCGAACACCTCGTCGACGGCTTCGAAAACTTTCCGTCGACACTGTTGATGCTGTTCGAGGGCAAAAACTTCGGCAAGCTGGTGCTGAAGGTCGCGCAAGAGTAAGCGACCGGCACCGCCTCCAATCCACCCGCACCCCCGGCACGTCGTCCCCCCGCGTTCGCCGGTACGACGTGCGCGCATCACTCTTCCGTTAGCGCCGCCAGGCATCCCCGCAGCTCCCCCACTTGACCGATCCGTCCTCGCCCGCAAATTCGCCGAACTTGGCGGAGCAAACAACGTCTATCGCAAGCTCTTTCGGAGCGCGCGCACCCCCTGCGAGGGTGTGTCTATTGAATTCTATCCAGAGGAAAACATGCAACCTTATGCGAATAATCCTGCCTTGAGGGGAAATCTCGAATCCCAAGTCAATTTCCTGACCGAGCTGACACAGAAAACCTACGACTCGATCCGCAAGGTCAGCGAACTGAACCTGCACCTGGCCCAGCAGATGATGGAAGACACGATGAACATGAGCCGTTCGATGATGTCGTGCACCGACCCGTTCCAGATGACCTCGGCTGCGATGAACCAGTTGCAGCCAGCCACCGAACACCTGCGCATCTACCAGCAGCAGCTGATGGGCCTGCTCGCCGGCGCGCAGACCGAGTTCGCGCGCAGCACCGAAACCGGCATCAGCGAGGCAAGCCGCAGCGCCAGCTCGATGGCCGACCAGATGGTGCGCCATGCCGCTTCGGCGGCCAGCCAGGGCCTCGATGGCGTCGGCGCTGCCCACAACCCCACCTAGCCGCCACCCTGACGGAGCACATTATGCCTACACCGGGAAAGCAGGACGGCGGATCGGCCGGGGATGCACTCGACCTCCTCCGGGCCGACCACCAGAAGGTGCGGAACCTGTTCCGCGAATTTGAAAGCCTGCGCGGGATCGACGACGAGGACGAACGCAAGTCCGAGCTGGTCGACGAAATCTGCTACGAGCTGACGCTGCACTCGATGCTGGAAGAGGAGATCTTCTATCCGGTGCTGCGCTCGGCGATCGACGACGACGACATGCTCGACGAGGCCGACGTCGAACACGCCGGTGCGCGCGAGCTGATCAGCCAGCTCGAGGTGATGTACCCGGGCGACGACCATTTCGACGCCACCGTGGTGGTGTTGGGCGAGGAAGTCGGGCACCACATCGACAAGGAAGAAGGCGAACTGTTCGACGCCGCGCGCAACGCCGGCATCGACCTGGTCAGCCTCGCCGGCCAGCTGGCCGCGCGCCGCGAGGAGCTGGAGGAAGACCTGTCGTCGCCGGCCACCTCGATGGATGCGATCGAGCCGCACGATGGCTCGCGGCGCACGCCACGCCCACCCAATTAGGGTCTCGATGATCGGGCTGGGGTTGATAGGGTTTGGATGATCACTCTCTGATTGAACGCGTGGGCGGGAGACCCGCCCACCCTACGAGACGGAACTATTGAATTGAGGGCCTCTCTAACCCCACGAGCGCGTCTGTGCAGCGCTCGCGGCTTCCAACGTTGAACACCTGGGCACAAAGGAGATCGATATGGCGACCAGTAAGGAGAGCGGCAAAGGCGCGGGCACCGCGCAAAAGAGCGCGAGCGGCAGCGGCCAGGGTCCGGCCAAGCGCGGCTTCGCAGCAATGGACCAAAACCAGCAGCGCGAGATCGCCAGCAAGGGCGGCCAGGCGGCACACCAAAAAGGAACGGCACACGAATTCGATTCCGAAGAAGCACGCCGTGCGGGACAAAAAGGCGGCGAGGCAGTCAGCCGCAACCGTGCTCACATGGCCGACATCGGCCGCAAGGGCGGCGAAAGCCGGCAATCGGCGCATCGGGCCGCATCCGGCGCCGCAGCAACTGGAGCAGCACCGACCGGCGGTGCGGCAAAGAGTAACCGCCAGGGCGGCAAGGAAGAATAAGCCACGCCGGCAGGCACCACGCAATTGGCCACGCATCTGGTCACAATCGGGCACTCTCCGCTGATTCGCGCATCACCACTTCATCATGCTTACGCTGTAACGGGCCGCTCAGGCCCGTTTTTCTGGGGCCTGTGGTACATTGCCGCAGCTATGCAAAAGCCCGCCCCGCCCAGCCTCAAATATCTCACCGCCTATTCGCCGCAGCTCCAGCACCAGGTCACGCAACTGATTGCGCAGGACCGCCTTGGGCAGCTGTTGCGCACGCGCTATCCGGCCGCGCACGAGGTGCGCACCGACAAGGCCTTGTACGCCTATGTCCAGGACCTGAAGGACGAGTACCTGCGCAACGCCGATCCGGTGGCGAAAGTCGCGTTCGACAGCAAGATCCAGGTGCTGCGCCACGCGCTTGGCCTGCACACGGCCATCTCGCGCGTGCAGGGCAGCAAGCTCAAGGCCAAGCACGAGATCCGGATCGCGACCGTGTTTCGCGACGCCCCGCCGGAATTCCTGCGCATGATCGCCGTGCACGAGCTGGCGCACCTGAAGGAAAAACAGCACGACAAGGCGTTCTACAAGCTGTGCTGCTGGATGGAGCCGCAGTACCACCAGTACGAATTCGACCTGCGCCTGTACCTGACCCAGCTGGAGCTGTCGGGACTGCCGCTGTGGGGCAGCGCCGCCCTTGAGGCATGAATCGTTGTCAAATAGCAACATATATTGTAATTAGTGCCATTTTGCACGCGTAAAAATATCGACTTCCGGCCGGGGCTTGGTTAAAGTCATCCCTTGCTTGCCACGCCGGTTCAGGGACTCCTTGGCCGGCCCAAGGCCGCGGCGCGTCGCCGTGCCCCGCGCGCAGCCCGAATTACGAAAGTTGTCAATGCTGCACGGCGTCACCCACCCGATCCCTCCCGCTACCGAACTGCTGGCGCAACAGACCCAGCGGCTGCCGGAGTTCCAATGCGCCTGACACAGCCGCTTGTCCACCTCCTGTTCGGCGCCGAGCCGAAGCTGCACCGGATGCTGCGCTACTGGGCCGCGACCGCGGCGCTGTACACGGTCTGCATCGGCCTGCTCGTGCTGCAGCTGCGCGCCGGTGTTGCCGCACCTGGCGCCGGGCCTGGCCTGTGCTGGTATGGCGCCGGCGGCGCCCTGGCGTTCTACGCGCTGGTGCGCGGCAGCCTGCGCTTGCACATCGCGCCGCGCACGCTGGCCACCTTGCAGGGCCTGTTCGGCATCAGCTGTGCGATGTGGGCGTATGCGATCGGCGGCCCGCTGCGCGCGGCCACGCTGCCCATGCTGGTGGTGGTCATCGCGTTCTGCACCTTCGCGCTGCGGCCGCGCCAGACGCTGCTGCTGGCGGCGGTAGGCATCGCCGGGCTGGGCGCGACCATGTGGTCGCTGCAGCAGCGCGACCCGCTGCGCTACCCGCCAGTGGTCGAAGCGCTGGCCTTCATCTACATGAGCGCCGCGCTGCTGGCGATCGCGCTGCTCACCGGCGAGATGAACAAGCTGCGCGCGCACCTGAAGCGGCAGAAGCGAGAGCTGATCGGGGCACTGGCGACGATCCGCACGCTCGCCACCGTCGACGAACTGACCTCGCTGGCGAATCGCCGCTACATGCACGAAGTGCTGGCGGCGGAGGAACGGCGCCAGGGCGGGAGCGCACCGACCTGCGTGGCGCTGATCGACCTCGACTTGTTCAAGCAGGTCAACGACCAGTTCGGCCATGCGGCCGGCGACGCGGTACTGCGCAGCTTTGCCGGCGCCGCGCGCGCCGAGCTGCGCGCGTCCGACGTGCTGGCGCGCTGGGGCGGCGAAGAGTTCCTGCTGATGCTGCCAGCCACCGGGCCGGACGAGGCGGCGCTGGTGCTCGAGCGGATGGCGCAGCGGGTGGCGGCGATGCAGGTCCCGGGCCTAGAGCTGGGGCGGCGCATCAGTTTTTCCGGCGGCCTGGCGGCGCGCCGCGACGGCGAATCGTTCGACGAAACCATTGGCCGCGCCGACAAGGCGCTGTACCAGGCCAAGTCGGGCGGACGCGCGCGGGTGGTCAGGGCATAAGTCCCGTGTCGGGTTCTGGCGCCGCTGCATCGCGCAGGCGCTTGACCAGCGCGTCGGGGTCGTGCTCGACCATCAGCAATGCCGCGTGCTGCGGCCGCACGAAACCCTCGTCCTGCAGGTGGCCCACGAAGTTCACGAGCCCGTCGTAGAACCGGTCGACGTTGTACAGGCCGATCGGCTTGTCGTGGATGCCCAGCTGCGACCACGTGACCATCTCGAACAGCTCCTCGAGGGTGCCCATCCCGCCCGGCATCGCGATGAAGCCTTCGGCCAGGTCCGACATCATCGCCTTGCGCTCGTGCATGTCCTTCACCACGAACATGCGCGTCAGGCCAGCGTGGCCGACTTCGCGCTCGAGCAGCGCGCGCGGGATGACCCCGGTCGCCTCGCCGCCCAGGCGCAGCACTTCGTCGGCAATGGCGCCCATCAGGCCGACCCTGCCGCCGCCGTAGACCAGGCCGATGTTGTGCTCGACCAGTGCGCGGGCAAGGTCGCGCGCGGCGTCGGCGTACAGCGCTTTGGCGCCGGAGGAGGCGCCGCAGTAAACAGCAATCGATTTCATAAAAAATTTTAAAGTGTCGAGGTCAGGGCATACCCATCAAAACCGTGCCCTGACCCGCGAGTTAAGAGACTTGCCCTTCATTGGAGAGCTTCTTCAGGTACTCTTCCGACAGCTTTTCGAACAGCAGCCGGGTGTCGCCGCGCAGGTAGGGGCCGAGCATCGACAGCACCTGGTGGCAGCCGCGCGCGAGCGCGTCGGCGATGGCCTGCTGCTCGCTGTAGCGGCGCGGGTTGCGCACGTATTCGTAGGATAGCCAGTAGGTCGCGACCACCACCATGTTGGTCGCCATCGCGCCGATCTGCTGGTCGGTCGCCTCCAGCGACTGCTCGCTGCGCAGGTCTTCGCACAACTGGCGCGCGACCTTGATCTTGTGCGCCAGGATCGCCTTGAAGTGCAGCTCGAGCTTGCGATTGCGCGACAACAGGTCGTTGAGGTCGCGGTAGAAAAAGCGGTAACGCCAGATCAGTTCGAACATCAGGTGCAGGTACAGCCACACGTCTTCCATGTTCGAGCGGCGCCCGGCCGGCACCGTCAGGATGCGCTCGATCTCGGCCTCGAACTGCACGAAGATCGAATTGACGATGTCGTCCTTGTTGCGGAAGTGGTAGTACAGGTTCCCGGGTGAGATGTTCATCTCTTCCGCGATGACGGTCGTCGTGATGTTCGGCTCGCCGAACTCGTTGAACAGCCGCAGCGACAGTTCAAGGATGCGTTCCCGGGTTCGGCGTGGAGCTTTCTGTAGCATGGAGGACGGCGTTTATATTGTCACCCTCAAGCATAACACCGAACCGGGCGGCAGCGGCATGGCGGGGAGGTACGCCGGCCGCCTAGCCGGCGCTCTTCCTGGCCGCGCGCGGCGCCCCCCTGGCCGCAGCCTTCTTTGGCGCAGGCTTGCGCACCGCGGGCTCCTGCGTCCCCTGCGGCCCGGCCAGTTCGGCAAGCATCCGCTCCAGCTCGGCCACGCGGTGCTTGAGCTCTTCGATCTCGGTACGCGCCGGCACGCCGATGGTCGCGAGCGCGCGCGCCACGCGTTCCTCGAACACCTGCTCCAGCTTGCCCCACGATCCGGCGCCGCGCCGGCTCGCGCGCTCAGCTGCCCTGGCCACGGTGTCGCTCGCCTCCTCCACCTTGCGCGCACGCTTTTGCAGTTCGCTGCCGTCGCGTACCAGCTTGGTGAACGTGCGCGCGCCCTCCTGCTGGGCCTTGGCGAATGCCCCCAGCCCTGCCTGCCAGATCTGCTGTGCGGACGCGCGCACCGCGCTCGCGAGCTGGTCGTCGTCCAGCCCCGCCTCGTCCGGCGGCGCGTCGGCCTTGTTTTTCCTCGCCATGGAGCTTCCCCTTGCAGCGTGTCGATCAGGGCATTGTAGTGGCGCACACTAGAAACGGGCTTCTAAACCCGTGCGCGTTCACGCTGCCGCCGGAACGCGTCGCGCACGCTGGCGCGCAGGCCCGCGCCCGACCACGGCTTGGCGAGGTAGCCGTCGGCCGCCCCCGAGTCGAGCGCCGCGGCGATCGCGCCGGCCTCGGACTGGCCCGACAGGATCAGGCGCCAGGTGTGCGGATAGGACTGCCGGACACGCGACGCAAAATCGGCGCCGCTCATGCCCGGCATGCACTGGTCGCACACGACCACCTGCACCTCGTGCCGTTCCAGCAGCGCCAGCCCCTCCTCCGCCGACTGCGCCGCCAGGATGCGGTAACCCTCGGGCGCCAGGATGTCGGCCAGCAGGTCGAGCATGAAGCGGTCGTCGTCGACCAGCAGCAGCGCCGGAGGCAGCGCGCCGCCAGCGCGTTGCGGCGCCGTCGCCGGCGCCCGCGCCAGTTCGCCGATCTCGCGCATCACCTCGGCCAGCACGCGCGGATTGCTGCCCAACGCAACGTGCCCGATCCCGCCGAACTCGATATTGCGCGCGCCCGGCAGCAGGCTCGAGGTCTGGGGCGCGATGATATTGTCATGGTGGGTGTAGATGGAGGTGATCAGGGCGCGCCTGGCGTCGTCCTCGCTGGCCGCCAGCTCGCGCAGCCAGTCGCTCCCGGCGGCTGCGGGGCCTGTGCCACGCCGCATCTGGGCGGCGTTCGCGCCGGGCGCAAAATTGGCCAGGCTGGTGCCGTGATGGGGTGTGCCGAGCGTGATGATGCGGGCCACGCGGGCGCTGCCGTGCCTGCGCATCCAGGCGCGCGCAACCAGTCCGCCCATGCTGTGGCCGACGATCGCCAGCCTGTCCGCGCCCGCCTGTGCGCACAGGTCGCGCGCCGCCTGCTCGACCAGCGGCACGAAGCCGTCGATGTCGCCGTCGAGCGGCTCGAGGTCGACGCCCGCGTGGCTGATGTGCGCGGCGTCGAGCAGCCGCGCAAGATGAGTCCAATAGCCGCTGTTGCAGCCGTAGCCGTGCACCAGCAGCACCGGCGGCGCCGGGGAATCGGGATAGATGCGGGTGCGCGTGGCGGCGCGCGCCATGTACCAGGACGAGTGCAGCATGCTGGCGCTGAACTCCTCGGCGAACAGGCGCAGGCGCCCGGACAGCCCGAGACGGAACGCCTCCGGAGTCGCGCTGGCAAAGCGCGCGCTCATCGCGAAGTTGTTGGCGTTGATGGCGAGCCGTACCAGCAGCACGCTGGCCAGTCCCGCCAGCAGCGCCTGCCATGGCGCGGCGCCGAGCCAGCGCCATGCCGCGAGCGCGATGGCGGCGGCGGCCAGCGCCTGCACCAGCAGCAGGACGCGCAGCAGAAGGCGCGACTTCATCTCGTCACGCGGGCGACGCCGACGGCACCATGCGCGGCGCCGGCTTGCCGGTCAACGAATGGGCCAGGCCGCTGGCCAGGCGCGCCGTGATGCCGTAGATCGACAGCTGCGGATTGGCGCCGATCGAGGTCGGGAACAGCGAACCGTCGTGCACCGACAGGTTGGCCACACCGTGGTAGCGGCCATCCGAACCGGTCACGCCAAACAGCTCGTCGTCCGACATCGTGCACCCGCCCATCACGTGGGCCGAGGCCACGCGCGTGAGCTGCAGCTTCTGCGGCAGCGCCGCGATCTCCTTCTTCGCCTGCGCCCAGCTGTCGTAGCGCGTGGCCGACTCGTGCGCAGGCAGCACCGACGTCGCGCCCGCCGCGAACTGGATTTCGGCCATCGACAACAGCGCGCGGCGCGCGCCGTCCCACACGAAATCGCTGATCTCGTAATCGAGCACCGGCGCACCGTCGCCCTGCAGCAGCACGCTGCCGCCCTGCGACTCCGGATGGAAGCCGTCGCGCAGCAGCGCCAGCATGCCCTGCATGTGCGGGAACCGGCGCATCAGGTCCGCGTGCGGCCCGCCGAAGCCCGTCATCGTGGTCGACAACAGTAGCGGGTGCATCGGCGGCACCTCGAGCTTGTAGCCGATCGGGCCGTCGATCGGCTGCGCCTGCAGGAAGTGGTCTGAATAGACAGTCTGCGGCGCGCCGTTGAACCCATTGACCGGCTGGTCGAACAGCCCGGCCGAGATCAGGGTCGGGTGCAGGAAAGTGCGCTTGCCCAGCAGGCCGCGCGGGTCCGGCGTTTTGGAACGCAGCAGCAGCGCCGGCGTGTTGATCGCGCCGCCGGCGGCCACGTAGTGCCTGGCGCGCAGCCGCAGCGTGCGCCCGTTGGGCGCGAGGCCGGTGGGATCGAGCGCCCTGCATACCAGCGCATCGATACGATCGCCCTTGAAGACGAAGCGTTCGGCGCGCGTGCGCGTGACCAGGGTGGCGCCGTGTTCGAGCGCCGACGGAATCGTCGTCACCAGCATCGACTGCTTGGCGTTGGTGGGGCAGCCCATGCCGCAGTAGCCGAGGTTCCAGCAGCCGTTGACGTTGCGGCGGATGAAGCCGGAAGGGATGCCCAACTTGTCGCAACCGCGCTTGAGCGCGTCATTGTTCTCGTTGGGCGGGGCCTGCCAGTCGCCCACATGCAGGCGCTCCTCCATCATCAGGAACCACGGCGCCAGGGCCTGTTCATTGTAGGCTTCAAGGCCGAAATGGTCCTGCCAGTAGGCGAGCGTGGTCGGCGGCGTGCGGAAGCTCGAGGTCCAGTTCACAGTGGTCGAACCGCCGACAGTGCGCCCCTGCAGGATGTTGATGCCCTTGTCTTTGGTCTTGCGCGCGGCCGATTCCTGGTACAGCGACTGATAAGCCTCGGCCTCGCGCATCTTGAAGTCCTTCGACGACTTGAGCGCGCCCTCTTCGACGATGATCACCGACAGGCCGGACCTGGCGAGGATCTCGGCGGTCACGCCGCCGCCGGCGCCGCTGCCGACCACCACCACGTCGGCGTCGAGCGTGCGGTCGTCCTCGAGCTGGGCGCCATCGATCACCTTCCAGCCGCGCGCCAGGCCAGCCTGGATCGGGTCGGGGATGATGCCCTTGGCGGGCGTAACGGGGATGCTGGTCGTGGTCATGATCAGGCGAGTTCCTTGAGCGGACCCGGATAGCCGATCGCATCCCAATTGGCCGGGTTGGCGTACCAGGCGCCCAGCACCAGGTCGTGCATGGCCTGGTAGGCGCTGCGCAGCAGGCCGAAGCGGTGCATGCGCCAATCCTGCAGGAAGGCGCCGACCCGTGACGGATCGGCCTCCGCCCAGCCGCCGGCAATGCCGGTGAGGACGCGCCGCGCCGGGCTCAGTGCGAGCAGGCCGAACAGGTCCTGCACCTCTTTTTGGGTGGCCAGCGGCAGGCCGAGGATGGCCTTGTGCACGCCGTCGGTGGTTGCGGCAATCGCCGCCGCATGCCTGGCGTGGTCGGTGGGCAGCGCGCCGGCCAGGATCGCGGGGATGATTGCATCGAGCGCCGCGCGCGCCTCGCCGTCGAGGACGAAGCGCTGTGGCCCCGGCTTATGGGTGGCGCGGTAAATCCCGCCGGCGGCAGCCAGCGCCAGCGCGGCGAGCGCGCCTGTAGTCAGGAACGACCTGCGGGATGTCTCCATGTCAAAACCCCTGTTGTTTTTTCCGTAGTGTACGCCAAAGACAATACCCGGCTACATCTGGAAATAGAGTATGTCATCTACCAGTGTTGCCCGAAAACCGGGGTCAGAGCACGTTTTTGGGGAAATTGATCCAGCTGCCCGAGCACCAGGGTCAGAGCACATTTTGGGGGAAATTGATCCAACAACGTGCTCTGACCCCGGTTTTGAGGAAACTATTGGCGGTCGCGCAGGATCTGACGGGCGATGCCGCGCAGGATGTTGACTTCCTCGGTCTCGAGCTGGGTCCGCGCGAACAGGCGCTTTAAACGCGGCATCAGCTTCTTCGGATTGTCGGCGTCGAGGAAGCCGATCGCGACCAGCGCCTGTTCCAGGTGGGCGTACATGCCGTCAATCTGCGCGACGCTGGCCGCCTCGCCCTGGAAGCCGACCCCGCTTTGCGTCAGCCCTTCGCCGATCGCGGCGAGCCGGCATTCATAGGCCAGCACCTGCGCCGCCTGCGACAGGTTCAGGGACGAGTAGTCGGGATTGGCCGGTATGTTGATCAGGACGTTGCATTGCTCGACGATCTGGTTCGGCAGGCCAAAGCGCTCGTTGCCGAGGATGAGCGCCGGGCGCAACTCGCCCTGCCCCGCCACGTGCGCGGCAAAGGTGCGCGGCGACCAGACCGGCGGCGAGAATTCGCGCAGCCGCGCCGATACCGCCGCCGCAAAGTTGCAGCCTTCCAGCGCTTCGCCGATGCTGGCCACGATGCGCGCGCCGGCCAGCACGTCGGTGGCGCCGCTGGCGAAGGCGATGGCTTCGGGGTCGGCCTGCGGCGTGTCGCAACGCGGCGCGACCAGCACCAGGTCGCTAAATCCCATCGTCTTCATCGCGCGCGCGACGGCGCCGATATTGCCGGCACGGCTGGTTTCGACCAGCACAAAACGAAGGCGTTCAAACACAGGCATGTCGATTTCGGTCGGGTTCATTTAAAATAGCGCCATCGCGCGGTGGCGAACGGTTGAAATTCGGGCAATAACGGCCCGGGATTTTAACGGGTTCGACGCCGCTTTGCTCTTTAATTCATTCTCGTAACAGGCCGTTCACGGCGCACCGGCGCGCGTGGGCGTTCGCGTTTTTTCACGGAAAGCACATGCACCCAATGCTCAATACGGCCGTCAAGGCCGCCCGCCGCGCCGCCACGGTCATCAATCGCGCATCGTTCGATATCGACCGCATCACTGTCACCGAAAAACAACACAACGATTTCGTCACCGACGTCGACCAGGCGGCGGAGCAGGCGATCATCGAAACCTTGCTCAAGGCCTATCCCGACCATGCGATCCTGGGGGAAGAATCGGGCGCATCGCGCAACCTGAACGACGAGTCTGAATTTGCCTGGATCATCGATCCGATCGACGGCACCACCAACTTCATGCACGGCTACCCGAACTACTGCATCTCGATCGCGCTGCAGCAGCGCGGCGTGATCACCCAGGGCGTCGTGTACGATCCGGTGCGCAACGACCTGTTTACCGCGACCAAGGGCGCCGGCGCCTACCTGAACGACAAGCGCATCCGGGTGCGCAACCCCGACCGCATCAACAAGGCGCTGCTGGCGTCCGGCCACGGCGTCGATCCGCGCGCGCTGGTCGAGTACCTGAAACTGTACGAACTGGTGGCGCCGCGCTGCCAGGCGATCCGCAGCGCCGGCTCGGCCGCGCTGGAACTGGCCAACGTGGCCGCCGGCCGCAGCGACGGTTACTTCGAGAAGGGCCTGAAGGCGTGGGACATCGCGGCCGGTTCGCTGCTGGTGACCGAGGCGGGCGGCATCGTCGGCGAGCTCAACGGCGAGTCGGAATACCTGCACAAAGGCGACATTATCGCGGCCGGCCCGAAGGTATTCGGCCAGCTCGTCACGCTGCTCGCGCCTTTCGCGTAAAATACCCGTTGTGCATTCCCGGAAAGCCCGGGGGACTTGAAATCCCGGCTTTCCGCGTCACCTGCTTGGAAAGTTTGTGCAAAATCTTTCCACAGCGAAACTAATTTCACTATAATCCCGACAGGTCGCGTTCTTTTGCGGCCGCGCGGCAAGTGGCCATCCAGTTTGGTCGCCCTGCATTCTCAACCCGATTGCCTGGACTGGCGCCTGACCGGCGACGGGACGATCTTTAGCTAACTAAATATGTCATTTTCTACACTCGGCCTGTCCGAAGCCATCGTCCGTGCTGTCACTGAACAGGGCTACACCACGCCGACGCCGATCCAGAGCCAGGCCATCCCTGCGGTACTGAACGGCGGCGACCTGCTGGCTGGCGCCCAGACCGGCACCGGCAAGACCGCCGGCTTCACGCTGCCAATCCTGCAACGCCTGGCGACCGACAAGGTCGGCGCGGCGCTGGCCAACAAGAACTCGAAGCGTGCGGTGCGCGCGCTGATCCTGGCGCCGACGCGCGAACTGGCCGCGCAGGTCGAGGAAAGCGTGCGCCTGTACGGCAAGTACACCAACCTCAACTCGGCCGTGATCTTCGGCGGGGTCGGCATCAACCCGCAGATCAAGCTGCTGCAGCACGGGGTCGACATCCTGGTCGCCACGCCCGGCCGCCTGCTCGACCACATGGAGCAGCGCACGGTCGACCTGTCGAAGATCGAGATTTTGATCCTCGACGAAGCCGACCGCATGCTCGACATGGGCTTCATCCGCGACATTAAAAAGGTGCTGGCAGCGCTGCCGCCGAAGCGCCAGAACCTGCTGTTCTCGGCCACCTTCTCCGACGAGATCAAGGCGCTGGCGGATGGCCTGCTGAACAAGCCGGCGATGATCGAAGTGGCGCGCCGCAACTCGACGGTCGAAGTGATCGCGCAAAAGATCCACCCGGTCGACCGCGACAAGAAGCATCCGATGCTCGCGCACCTGATCAAGGAAAACAGCTGGCACCAGGTGCTGGTGTTCACGCGCACCAAGCATGGCGCCAACAAGCTGGTCGAACAGCTCGGCAAGGACGGCATCGGCGCAATGGCAATCCACGGCAACAAGAGCCAGACGGCGCGCACCAAGGCGCTGTCCGAGTTCAAGGATGGCAGCCTGCAGGTGCTGGTGGCGACCGATATCGCGGCGCGCGGCATCGACATCGACCAGCTGCCGCACGTGGTCAACTATGACCTGCCGAACGTGCCGGAAGACTACGTGCACCGGATCGGCCGTACCGGCCGCGCCGGCGCCACTGGCGAAGCAGTGTCGCTGGTCTGCGTCGACGAGCACCAGATGCTCAAGGACATTGAAAAGCTGATCAAGCAGACGCTGCCGCGCCACGTGATCCCTGGCTTCGAGCCGGACCTGAACGCCAAGCCGCAGCCGATCCAGCTGCGCAGCGGCGCGCCGGGCCACGGGAACCGCGGCGGGCGCCCGGGTGGCGCCGCACGCGGCGGCAACAAGCCGCACACAGCCAGCGGCCCCGCTGCCGGCGGCGGCCGTGGCCCGGCCAATGGCAATGCCGGCCGCAGCGCCGGCGGCGGCAACCGCAACGCCAACCGCGGCCCGCGCTCAGCGGCCTCGCGCACCGGCGGCGGCGACCGCTAACAGCTGGGCTAACAACTGGGGTCAGAGTCAAATTGTTGAGCAACTTTCGATAGTTGCTGATTAATGCGACTCTGACCCCGTTTTTGTAGACAAGAAACCGCTGCTTTAAAAGTGGGGTCAGAGTCGAATTATTTAGCAACATTGAAAGTTGCGTGATAAATCGACTCTGACCCCACTTTTTTTACACATGGTCACAATGTGATATATACTTGATTACTCAAGTATCTATTCACTATTGCCCGATGACCATGAATACCTCCGCGACTGACTTCTGCCTGCGCCTGGCGCGCGCCTCCACCTCGCTGGGGCGGCGTTTCGACACTGCCCTCGGCAGTCTCCACGGCATCAGCTTTGCCGACTACCAACTGCTGCGGCATCTGGCCCAGGCGCCGGGCGGGCGGCTGCGCCGGGTCGACCTCGCCGAGCGCCTCGGCTTGACCGCGTCCGGCATCACCCGCTCGCTGCTGCCCCTGGAAAAGATTGGATTGGTCGGACGCCAGAGCGACCCGCGCGACGCCCGCGTGGGCTATGCGCTCATTACCGAGGCCGGCAGCGCGCTGGTCGCCAATGCCGCGACCGTGGTCGACGCCGTCAGCGCGGAACTGGTGGCCGGTACCGATCCGGCCCAGCTCGGCGCGCTGTCGGCGATCCTGGGCCGGATTGCCGGCACCCAGGCCGCTTGACCCGGACACAAGGTCAGGCTCGACACTCGAGAATTACAACAACCAAGGAGAACACCGTGTCCGATCCAACAGCCGCGCGCGCGGCCCTGATGCGCAATCCAAATTTCCGCTGGCTGATGCTGGGCGGCATCGTGTCGGCGCTGGGCGACCAGTTCACGATGATCGCCCTGCCCTGGCTGGTGCTGAAGATGACCGGCGACCCGCTCGCGCTTGGCCTCGTGGTGGCGCTGATGGGCGTGCCGCGCGCGGTATTCATCCTGTTCGGCGGCGCGCTGGTCGACCGCGATTCGCCCAAGCGCGTGCTGATGCTGACCAAGCACGCCAACACCGTGCTGCTCGGCGCGCTCGCGGCGCTGGTCCTGACCGGCTCGGCCACCCTGCCGCTGGTCGGCGCACTGGCCCTCGCGCTTGGGCTCGCCTCGGCGTTCAGCATCCCGTCCGGCACCTCGCTGATCCCGCAAGTCGTGGCGCCTGATCAACTGGCGCTGGCGAATGGCATGCTGATGAGCATACGCCAGGTCACGATGCTGGCCGGCCCCTTGCTCGCCGGCCTGTTGTTCGCGCTGGCCGGCGACGGCAGCGCCGGGATGGCCGATGCGCGCGGGCTCGGGCTGGCGTTCGCGCTCGACTGCATCAGCTTTGCCGCGTCGGCATGGACATTGTCGAAGGTGGCCCTGTTGGCCGCGCTGCCGCCCCCTGCCGCGGCGCAGCCGATCCTGCGCGCGGTCGGCGCCGGCCTGGCCATGGTCTGGAACGACCGCACCTTGCGCACCTGTTTCATTTACTGGGGCGTGTGCTCGTGCGTGGTCGGCGGGATCATGCAGGTGGCGATGCCGGTGCTCGTCAACAGCCGGCTGCACGGCGCCGCCTCGCTCGGCCTGCTGATGGGCATGTACGGCGCCGGCACCCTGGCCGGCATGGCGGCGACCAGCATCATCGGCAATCTGCGGTTCCGCAACCTGGGCGCGACGCTACTGCTAATCGACGGCATCGTCGGCATCGCCCTGCTGCCGCTCGGCCATATCAGCGCGACCTGGCAAGGCGCCCTGCTCAACCTGGCGGTCGGGATGCTGGCCGGCTTCATGCAGGTGGCTGTGTTCACGTGGGTCCAGCAGCGCGTGCCGCGCGAGATGCTCGGCCGCACCATGGCAATCTTCATGTTCATCTTCATGGGATTGGCGCCACTGGCCTCGGCGCTGGCCGGATGGGTGATGCGCTACGTGTCGCTGACCATGCTGTTTACCGGGGCGGGCCTGTTCCTGGTCGGCGCGGCGCTGCTGGCCTACGCGTTCACGCCGATGCGCTCGATGGTCGACACGCAGCCCGGCGCCCGGGGCTGATGCTTAAATTGGGGTCAGCGTCAAATTGTTGAGCAACTTTCGATAGTTGCTGATTAATTCGACTCTGACCCCAGTTTTATAGACGGAATATCGTTGCTTGAAAATTGGGGTCAGAGTCGAATTGTCTGGCAATGTCGAAAGTTGCCTGATAAATCGACTCTGACCCCATTTGAGATTGCGAAGCAAAAGGCGATTGGGCCGGCAAAGCTGGCCCCTCGGGCAAGCCTGGGCCTTACGCCGCGCCAATGCGCCGCGCTCCACGCGGCCACGCAGGATGGTTTACGATAGCGGACTGCCATCATCAAAGGACCGAGCGCATGCCGAAATTTGCCGCCAACCTGAGCATGCTTTTCACCGAACTCAGCTTTCTGGACCGCTTTGCCGCGGCCCGCGCGGCCGGCTTCGACGCGGTCGAGTTCCTGTTTCCGTACGCGTTCGAGAGCGAACAGATCGCCCAGCGCCTTGCACGCTACAACTTGCATCTGGTGCTGCATAACCTGCCGGCCGGCGACTGGGCGGCGGGCGAACGCGGCATCGCCTGCGACCCGCGCCGCATCGACGAGTTCCAGGACAGCGTCGAGCTGGGCATCGAGTACGCGCTGGAACTGGGCGTGAAACAGTTGCACTGCCTGGCCGGCAAGACCCCGCCGAACGTCCCGCACGAGCGCGTGCATGCCAATTACGTCGCCAACCTGCAGTTCGCGGCCGGCCGCTTGCGCGAGCATGGCCTGGACCTGTTGATCGAGCCGATCAACGACCGCGATATTCCCGGCTACTTCCTGACCGGCACGCGCCAGGCCGCCGCCATCATTGCCGAGTGTGGCGCCGACAACCTGTTCCTGCAGTACGACATCTACCACATGCAGCGCATGGAGGGCGACCTGGCCGAGACCATCCGCGCCCGCTTGCCGCTGATCCGCCACATCCAGCTGGCCGATGTCCCTGGCCGCCACGAGCCGGGCAGCGGCGAAATCAATTTTCCTTTCCTGTTCCGCCTGCTCGACGAGCTGGGCTACGACGGCTGGATCGGCTGCGAGTACAAGCCGCTGGGCGATACGCTGGCCGGACTCGGCTGGCTCAGGGGACTGGCGCCCGCCCCGGCTATCGATGGCGTTAGCTAGACAACTCCGCCGCTTGCCCGCATCATGGCGCTTCTGACAACAAAGGAGAGTGGCCATGATTCAAGGATTACGCACGGTGATCTACCCGGTCCCGGCACTGGCGGACGCCACCGCCTGGTACCGCCGCGTGCTCGACAAGCCGCCCTATTTCGACCAGCCGTTCTATGTCGGCTTCGAAGTGGGCGGCTTCGAGCTCGGCCTGGTGCCCGATGGCACTCCCGGCACCGCCGGCGCCACCGCTTACTGGGGCACGCTTGACGCCGATGCCGAGGTCGCACGCCTCACCGCCCTCGGCGCGACGGTCGAGACGCCCGTCACCGAGGTCGGCGAAGGGATCCGGGTCGCGACCGTACGCGACCCGTACGGCAATTTGTTCGGCGTGATCGAGAATCCGACCTTTGACCTCAGCAAGGTGGCGTAACTTGACGTAGTGCAAGATGCCTCTAGGCTAGTTTTGCATAATGGGACTTTCCGGCCCGCCCTTTCGTGCGGCCTGAAAGGACCTCACATGAAAGCTTGCCGCCTTGCCGCCGCGTTCTTCCTGCTGTGTGCCAGCCTGCTGCTGGCCGGCTGCGCCAGCACCGGCTCCGTCAGCCTGCTCGAAGTGCGCGAATTCGCCGATGCGTCCGCCAAACTGGGTGGCTACGCAGAACTGTCGCGCCGCTACCGCGACACCTACGAGCGCGAACAGCCCTACCTGTCGCCGGCCGCCGACAAGATCGCGCGCGAGAACGACGCCAAGCGGCGCGCGGTGTACGACGATTTCGTCGCGCTGCAAAAAAGCGTGGTGCTGTACATGCAGACGCTCAGCCTGCTGGCGGGCGATGCGCGCTACGACCTGTCCGACCGTATCGACGACCTCGGCAATGGCCTGAAGGCCAATGCCGAGTCCGGCCTGCAGCAGCGCCACGTGGCCGCCTACACCGGCCTGACGCGCCTGCTGACGCGGGCGATCGCGTCCGGCTACCAGAACCGCAGTGTCGAAACCATGGTGCGTGACGGCGATGCCGACGTGCAGGCCCTGCTCGAGGCGATGATTTCGATCACGCGGCTGTATGCGAAGACCAACGACAATGAAAAGAAAACCATCCTCGGCATTTTCGACGTCGAGATCCCGTTCTCGACCCGCAGCTCCGACCGCATGCTGGTGACGCTGGCCAAGGTGCATTACCTGAACAAGGCCAGCGAGTACAAGCTGATCGATAAACGTTACGACCTGGCGCTGCAGGGCCTGACCAAGGTGGCGCTCGGCCACCAGAAGCTGCGCGAGAACCTGGGCAACCTGTCGCGCGACGAGGTCCGGCGCTTGCTGGCCGGTTACGGGCGCGACCTGCGCACGATCCGCGACAATCTTTCCGACTAATTGCGGCCAGGACGACCGTTCTGTCCCCAAAGATCCAGTTCCCCGGAGGCGCCATGGACACCAACGCGAACACGACAACCCCGGCCAGGAACGGCGATGCCGGCCTGGGCAGCGTCAGCCAGGTGGTCGAGCTGGCCGACCAGCTGTCGGCCTGCGCCGACCAGATCCACGAGCGCGTGATGCGCGAGATCCGCGCCTGCAAGGGCGGCGCAATTCCGGAAGCCAAGCAGGACGCGGCGCGCGCGCTGCTCGACGACGAGGTGGTGCTGCGCCAGCGCGCCAACGGCCTGTATGCCGACGCCGCCACCTATGTGGTGCGTTCGCTCGGCAAGCCGCAGCAGCATGTGCTGGCGCTGACCGCGGACGCGGCCGAGAAGATCAAGAAGATCACCCAGATCGGCGACGCCGTGAGCCTGGTCGCGCGCCTGCTCGGGCTGGCCGCTGCGGCCGCCACCGGCCAGGCCGCCACGATCTTGCTGGCCCTGGAAAACCTGCACCACCAGCTGGACGCGATCGCGCTGCACAACGCCCCACCCGCTCCGCCGGCCCCGCCCGCCTGAGCCAGGGCCGGCCGGCCAGGCAGGCGCGCGTGCGCCCATATTCATCCACGGCGTTACGCGCTACACTGGGCTCCATAACAATCAGTCGGGAGTCCAAAGATGATCGTCAATCCCTACGTCCAGTTCGGCGGACGTTGCACCGACGCTTTCCGGTATTACGAGGAGCATCTTGGCGCGACCGACCTGATGCTCATGCCCTATCGCGGCTCCCCCGGTGAAGCCATGGCGCCGCCGGAATGGCGCGACAAGATCATGCACGGCTCGCTCAAGCTGGGCAACATCACGCTGATGGGCTCGGACGGCAGGCATGGCGAGCCGCTCGCGCCGATGCAGCGTTGCGCGCTCTCGCTGGCGGTCGATACGCCGGCCGAGGCCGAACGCATCTTCGAGGCGCTGGCCAGGGATGGCAAGGTGTCGATGGCACTCGGCCCCAGCTTCTTCGCACAGCGCTTCGGCATGGTCATGGACCAGTTCGGCGTCGCGTGGATGGTGATCTGCGAAACCGCGCACTGACTTTCTCAGGTGGCTCCAATGAATGGCCTGGACCCGGGGCAAGTAGCGCTCCTGAAATCGATCCTTGAACAGCGCCTGGCGGCGCTGGCCGGCGCCAGCGAGCCGCAGGCGGTCGGCGGCGCGCGCGACCTGCCGGTGTCCGAAGTGGAAACCTCGCCGGCCGACAAGGCCACCGTGCGCCTGCTGAACGACCTCGCGCTGGAAGCGGCCGGCCACAACGCGGCCCAGTTGCAGGTGCTGCGGCGCGCACTGGCCAAGTTCGACGACGACAGCTACGGCCTGTGCGAGGAATGCGGCAACGACATCGGCTTTTCGCGGCTGCAGGCGCGGCCGGAAGCGCGCCTGTGCATCGCCTGCCAGACGCGCGCGGAGAAGCGCTAGCACATGTGCTGGCCGCCGTTGATGGCGATGTTGGCCCCGGTGACGAAGGCGGCCTCGTCCGACGCCAGGTAGGCGACCAGCGCGGCGACCTCCTCCGGCTCGCCCAGCCGTCCAAGCGGGATCTGCGGCAGGATCTTGGCCTGCATGACCTCGGGCGGCACCTGCTCGACCATTTTGGTGCGCAGGTAGCCGGGCGACACGGTGTTGACGGTGATCCGGTGGCGCGCCAGTTCCAGCGCCAGCGATTTGGTAAAGCCGTGCATGCCGGCCTTGGCGGCCGCGTAGTTGGCCTGCCCGAAGGCGCCCTGCTGGCCGTTCACCGATGAAATGTTGACGATCCGGCCCCAGCACTGTTCGACCATCGGCTCGACCACCTGCCGGGTCACGTTAAACACGCTGTCGAGGTCGGTGCGCAGGACCGCCTGCCAGTCGTCGAAGCTCATCTTGCGCAGGCTGCGGTCGCGCGTGATGCCGGCGTTGTTGACCAGCAGGTCGATCCGCCCCATCTCGTCGAGCAGCTTTTGCATCATCCATTCGCAGTCGGCGTAATCGCCGACATCGACCTTGTACGCGGTGAACCCGAAGCCATCGTCGCGCTGGCCGGCCAGCCAGGCATCGGACGCAGTGTTGCCGGGTGAATAGGTCGTTGCAACGCGAAAGCCTTCGGCCTGCAGCCGGCGGCACAGCGCCGTGCCGAGCCCGCCCATTCCTCCTGTCACCAATGCCACTTTATTGTTCTGCATGGCGAATCCCACCCCCTGGTTGGTCCCTGCCACGCGGATGCGCGGCCCGAACCGACAAGTCTAGGATCGCTCCTTTTTGGAACATTGACCTGCATCAGAGGCTCGCAGGGTGCGCTCCCGAGCGCACCCTGCGCCCGTTCGCCCGCACGCACACCTCAGGTAATCACCTCAGGCATGCTGGTCGGGTCGAAATCGGCCCAGTCGCCGTCGACGATATTGCCTTTGGCGCGCTCGAGATGGTGCGCGCCGAGCCTGCGCAGCAGGTCGACCGCTTTCGATTCGCAGGCCGGGTCGTCGAATGCCACCGCCACCAGCATGCCGCCGCGGCGCGGCTCGACCGCAGTGGCGCCGCCTTCATCGCGCTCGCCGGCCTCCTTCATCTTGCTGAAGCTAAACAGCGAGCCGACGTGGGCCCCGACCAGCCCGCCGACGATTGGGCCGACCGGCCCCGTCATCGGCGACGTGGCCGCGCCCAACGCCAACCCGACCGCGCCACCGGCCGCCGCGCCCTCGACCACGCCGGCTGGCGTGTCTTCGGCGCCGGGCGACTGGATATAGTCGCCGCCGATCGCGGTCAAGTCGTGCTGCCCCGGCTGGTTCAGGTAGAAGCCGCTGATGCGTTCATCCGGAAAGCCGGCCTCGACCAGCGCCTGGCGCGCCTGCTCGACCTCGTCCTGAAGCTGGAAGTGCCCTGCAATAATGGTGGACATGTAGATTCCTCCTGCATCGAAAGTAGCTCGAAGCATGCGCCAGCGGCGCCATGCTCTCTGTTCGCAGACGCACGCAGCCTATTGCCACTGTCCGTAGACCACGCTGGCGCCCACTGGTTCCGGCTCCGGTAGCGGCTCGGCCAGCCACTCGCGCGGGTCGACCCGGTAATACTTCATGAATTCCTGGTACAGGGCAGGATGGCGCGCCGCCAGCCGCCACGCTTGCTCGAAGAAGGTTTCGGTGGCGACCGCGAAAAACTCGGCCGGGCTGGTCGCGCCGTAATGGTCGAGCACGCCGTGCTCGCCGAAAAACGCTTCCGCGCGCAGGTTCGCGTAGTCGCGCGAGAGCACCTCGGCCCAGCTGCGGTAGCTGTCGCGGCTGCCCAGGTAGGGCGCGCCGTTGGTGCTGCCCGACTCGCTGTCGAGCTGGTGCGCGAACTCGTGCAGCACCACGTTGTGGGTCCCGCCGGGCTCGATGCCGGCGCGCCGCACGTGCTCCCACGACAGCACCACTCGGCCGTCGCCCCAGGATTCGCCGAGCAAGTCCTGGCGGTGTTCGGTGACCACCCCGGCCGCGTCGATGTCGCGCCGCGGCACCAGGAACGCGCCCGGATACACCAGCACCGTGTGCAGCTCCGGATAGACCCGGCGCGCGGTCCGGTTGACCAGCAGCAGGCAGGCCTGGCCGGCGATCGTGACGCGCATCTCGTCGGTCACCTCGAGGCCGGCGCAGCCGACGAATTTCTTCTGGTATAAGAACAGCTGCACCAGCCGCTCGAGCTGGCGCCGCAGCCCGGGCGCCATGCCCTGGTATTGCCGCACATTGCGCTCGAGAATAGCTTGCAGGGCCGGCGCCAGTGGCCGCGCCAGCGCCCGCCGCAGGCGCCAGCCGGGCGCCAGCCAGGCCAGCGTGAGCGCCGCCGCCAGTACGCCGCTTGCCACCCATGCTTCCATCAGTGCGCCTCCCCTACCGCGCGGGCGCGACTCACTGGCCGGCTTCCCGCGCGCTGAAATGCGCTTCGACCGCGTCGGCGTCGCCCAGCAGCTTGCCGCCCATGAACACCTGCGGCCAGGTCATGCGCCCGCTGACGGCGCGCAGCACGCTGGTATTGATCTTCTGGTCCTGCGAAATGTCGGTATAACGCACGCCGTTCGCCTTCAGCACCGCCTTGGCCCGTGCGCAATGCGGGCAGCCGGGCTTGGAGAACATCACGACCGGCTCGGGCGCCCGCGCTTGTGGATTGATGTGGTGGAGCATGGTGTCGGCGTCCGACACCTCGAACGGGTCGCCCTCCTGTTCCGGCTCGATGAAGATCTTGCGGATCACGCCATCCTGCACCAGCATCGAGTAGCGCCACGAACGCATGCCGAAGCCGAGCTCGCGCTTGTCGACCAGCATCCCCATGCCTTTCGTGAAGTCGCCGTTACCGTCCGGGATCACGGTGATGTTGTCGGCTTCCTGGCCGGCCTTCCACTCGTTCATCACGAACGCGTCGTTGACCGACACGCACAGGATGTCGTCGATGCCGTTCTCGCGGAACACCGGCGCCAGTTCGTTGTAGCGCGGCAGGTGGGTCGAGGAGCAGGTCGGGGTATAGGCGCCGGGCAGCGAGAACAGCACCACGGTCCGGCCCTTGAACAGCTCGTCGCTGGTCAGGTCGCGCCACTGGTCGTTCGGGCGTGCCTTGAAGGTCACATTCGGGACTGGTTTGCCTTCCAGCGATTCTGGACTCGGTAACATGGCAGCTCCTTCCTTTGTCAGGGTTTAGACCGGCGCAACCGCGCCGCATCGCACCCACGTGGGGCCTGTTGCGCATTTTTCAACAGGAGCGCCCGGGCGGGCCGTAAACGCCAACCGCCGCGCATGGGCGCGGCGGTTGGGGGGCGGGCAGCCAGTCCCGGCCACGGCCGCGCGTCTCTGGCGCGGCCCTGGCCGGGCGCTGGTCAGGCGCGGTCTTTGGCGCCGGCCTGCTGGCCCGGGGCCGGGCCGAACAGCGCGGCCACCAGCGGGTCGCGCGTGACCGGGCTGCGGTTGACGCGGATCGCATAATGGGTGTCGTCGGCCAGGATGTGGAAATGGCGGCCGCTGCCGGCCATGCTCTGCTCGCGCAGGCCCGGACGCTCCTTGCGCGGGGCCACGCCTTCGCGCTTGGGCTGGCAGATCGCCGCCAGGAAGGCCTTGACGCGCTCCTGGTCCGGGCAGATCTGGTAGACCGCCTTGCCCAGGTAGGTGGCGGTGCCCTCGATGTAGCGCGCCAGTTCGATCACACCGGCCTCGCGCAGGTCGCGGATGTATTTGCGCGCGCCAGACGGCGAAAACTTGAGGAACCAGGCGATCTCGTCTGCCAACATCTCATGGGTCGACAACTCGTTGATCAGCTTTTGCATGTTTTCGATCCGGCGCTGGGTGGCCGAGGTCGAACGCACGCGCTCGATCGGCGCCAGCGAAATGGGCGCGCGCTCGGCGGGCTGGGGCGGGACGCGTTCGATCAGCGCTGAGTTGCTGGAAGTGTGCACTGCGCCCATGTCGCTTTGCACCGCGTTGTGATGAGTCGTTGCATGCATGTTGGTTTGCTCCATGTGTAGAGAGAGACTGTGTGGTCCGGGTCGCTGTGTGTCGTTTGACAGCTGACAACACCTCGGGTTCCGCTTAACTTGGGTGAATGATTGCCCGGCCGCGCACCCATGGTCTGTGCGCCATCCAACACAAGAAGAAATTCCTGCAAGCATTTTTATTCGCGCCACCTTGCGGCCTCATCTGTGAGTGAACGTACAGAAGGGCTGGCGGCGCCCGGCTATTCTGGACTCGTCGCGGTGCACCCCGTGCCGCACCGAAAATTCATCCTTAACAAGGAGGCAACAATGAAAACCACGATGACATTGCTGGCCGCCGTGCTGGCCGCAGCCGGCCTGGCCGCCTGCGAAAAAACCGAAGTCCACCCGCCCGCTACCACCGTGGTCCAGCCGACGGTCGAGAAACAGGTGCCCGTGCCGACAGCGGTACCGACCCCGGTCCCGGTGCCGGTCCAGGGTCCCCCGGGCGAGAAAGGCGACAAAGGCGATCCTGGGCAGCCTGGCAACCCGGGCGAACAGGGCAAAACCGGCGACACGGTCGTGGTCGTTCCCGACCGCCACTAAGCACACCCCGCCATCCGATCGCGCTGGGCAGCACCGCTGCCGCAGCGCGATTTTCTTTCTCGGGATAAAATTGTTGTTTTTTCCAGCCGCCCGATGTCGCTTCGCCCCGCCCTGCTTTCCCTCCTGATGCTTCCGCTGGCCGCCAGCGCCGGCCCCGCCGCCACCGACGTGCTGGTCGATTTCCTCGCCATTCCCGGCAGCGCCGGGCTGGGCGGGATCCAGCGCCTCGACCGCGCCCCGTACAAGGGCGCCCCCGTCAGCCGGGACCTGGTGCCGCTGTATATGTACGAAGGCGAGCGCGTGTACCTGCACGCGACCCGGGTCGGCTTCAAGTTCAGCGACATCCCGGAGCATGGGCTCGAGCTGTTCCTCGACTACCGCTACGAGGGCCATCCGAATGGCGCCCAGCCGGCGGTGCTGGCCGGCATGGCGCGGCGCGGCCCGGGGATCCAGACCGGCGCCGCCTGGCGCGCCCGTTCAGCCTTCGGCAACTTCGACCTCGAACTGCTGCACGACGCCAACAACACCAGCCATGGCAGCGAGTGGCGCCTCGGCTACAGCTTCGACCTGCACGAGGGCCGCTGGCACTTCCGCCCGAGCTGGACGGTCGCGCACCGCAGCGCCAACCTGAACAACTACTACTACGGCGTGCGGCCGGCCGAGGCGACCCCATGGCGCCCGGCCTACGTGGCCGGCGCCGGTACCGACTGGACCGCGGCGCTGTACGGCTACTACGAACTATCGCGCCGCTGGCGCCTGCTGGGCGGGGTCGGCGTGACCTACCTGAACGAGGCGGTGCGCGCCAGCCCGCTGGTCGAGGACAAGCCGCAGGTCGGCGCGCTGGTCGGCGCCGCCTACGATTTCGGCAGCCACAAGCCGTACCGCGAGCCGGGCCAGCCGCTGGCGGTCAAGCTGCTGGCCGGCCGCGCCACCGAATGCAATTTCCTGCCTGCGATCGCGTTCCGCTGCGGCTCGACCCGCACCCAGGACGACACCCGCATCGCCGGGGTCGACTTCGGCCGCGCGCTGGTCGAGCAGGTCAACGGCTGGCCGCTCGACTTCTACGCCTATGCGGGGGTGCTGGTGCACGACGAGCGCGCGCGCCGCGCCAACGGCCTGCAGCTGGACGCCCAGATCAAGGCCTACTACTACGGCCTGCCGTGGAACCGCTACGTGCGCACCCGGATCGGCTTCGGCGCCGGCTTTTCGCTGGCCCAGCGGGTCCCGCTGACCGAGGTGCGCGACCAGGCCCGCCGCGGCCGCGCCACCAGCCGCCTGCTCAACTACCTCGACCCGTCGCTGGACGTCAACCTCGGCGACCTGCTAGGCTCGCGCCCGCTGAAAGACACCGTGGTCGGCATCGGCGTCTCGCACCGTTCCGGGATCTTCGGCTCGTCCCAGATCCTCGGCAACATCAACGGCGGCTCCAACTACCTGTACGGCTTCGTCGAGACCAAGCTGTAAACGCCGGCCCGCCTGCCGCGCCGCGGGTGGTTTCACAACGGCGCCGCGGCAAATAGTTGTAGAAATGTCACAGCCAGTGGGCATTGTGCGCTAGCGCACCGACCCTCTGGAACTCTCAACCGTATTCTGATATCGAACATCTCTGTCAAGGCATGCGATGTGAAAAACTTGAATAACGATTAATGGGAGTTTGCTGTGAACAATACAAAGAAGATCGCCCTCGCCGTCGCCCTCTTGTGCTCTGCCGGCGCCTCGCTGGCCCAGGAAATCAATCCTTCGTGGTATGTGCAACCGACCGTGGTCGGCGTCAAGACCGACCCGGATTTCGGCGTTGACGACAAAGACTGGGGCGGCGGCCTCAAGTTCGGTAAGCCGGTGCACCCGATGTGGGACATCCAGGTGGGCGCGACCCATGTCCGCGCCGAGAGCGGCCCGGCCAGCTACCACCAGACCCTGCTGGGCGTCGATGCGCTGCTGATGCTGTCGCGTAAAAACTTCCGTCCGTACGTCGTGTTCGGCGTCGGCGCCGAACGCGACAAGGTCTCGAACCCGCTGCGCAACGGCTCCGCCACCTCGCCGTATGCCACCGTCGGCCTCGGCTTCCAGGTCGGCCTGAACGACCGCTGGTCGCTGCAAGCCGACCTGCGCACCGTGCGCGGCTTCCTCGACCGCGAGGACTTCGGCTTCAAGCGCAGCAACAACAAATACCTGATGGTCGGCCTGAACTACGCGTTCAACCCGCCGCCAGCCCCGCCGGCGCCCGCTCCCGCGCCAGCCCCGGCCCCGGTGGCCGCGCAGCCTGCCCCGCAACCGGCCCCGGTCGCTCCGCCACCGCCGCCGGCCCGTTTCGAGAAAGTGACGCTGTCGGCCACCGAATTGTTTGAGTTCGACAAGGCCACCCTGCGCATGCCGCAGCCGAAACTCGACGACATCGCCGCCGCGCTGCAGGCCGACCCCTCGATCACCGACGTCGACATCAACGGCTACACCGACCGCCTCGGCTCGGCCAAGTACAACCTGAAGCTGTCCCAGCGCCGCGCCAACGCGGTGCGCGACTACCTGGTCGGCAAGGGCGTCGACGGCAACCGCCTGAAGGCCCATGGCCGTGGCGAGGCGAACCCGGTGGCCACCGACTGCAAGCAGAAGAAACGCTCGGAGCTGATCGAGTGCCTGGCGCCAAACCGCCGCGTGGAAGTCGAGCAGATCACGATCGAGAAGCGCGTCCAGTAATGTCCGCGCGACCCGGTCGGCACGACCGGTCTACCATGTCACCGGTGGCGCCTTGCGCCGCCGGCGGCTGATAGCCGGGACGGTCGACCGGTCACCAGCAAAAAAGGGGCCGCCGGCCCCTTTCCTGTTTTTGGAGGATGCGCGATGCACATAAAAAAATGGTTGCCGGGGCCGGGCCAGATCATCACGCTACTGAAGGCCGCGGCGTCCGAATGGATGAGCCACCGGGCCGCCAGCAAGGGCGCCGCGCTGGCCTTCTACACCCTGTTCTCGATGGCGCCGATCCTGGTGCTGGTGATTGCGATCGCCGGCTTCTTCTACGGCGCGCAGGCGGCCCAGGGCCAGCTGCTGAACCAGCTCAAGGGCTTGCTCGGCGCCAAGGGCGCGGAGGCGATCCAGCTGGTGCTCGCCGGCGCCCACAACAAGGACAGCGGCCTGGTCGCCACGATCGTGGCCTCGGTGCTGCTGGTGTTCGGCGCGACCAGCGTGTTTGCCGAACTCAAGGACAGCCTCGACGAGATCTGGGACGTGCCGCCGCCCAAGGACGCCAGCTGGTGGGACACCGTGCGCACGCGCGTGCTGTCGTTCGGCCTGATCCTGGTGCTCGGCTTCCTGCTGATGGTGTCGCTGGTGGTCAGCGCCGCGCTGGCCGTGCTGGAGAACTATTTCAGCGGGCTGTGGCAGGAGGCGACGATGCTGCTCGGCTGGGTCGCCTCGGTCGTCAGCTTCCTGGTGATCGCCACGCTGTTCGGCGTCATCTACAAGCTGCTGCCGCGCATCCGGCTGTCGTGGCACGACGTGACCATCGGTGCGCTCGGCACCGCCGCCATGTTCACGCTCGGTAAATACGTGATCGGCCTGTACATCGGCAACAGCGGGGTGGCCGACAGTTTTGGCGCGGCCGGTTCGATGATCGCGCTGCTGCTGTGGGTGTACTACTCGGCGCAGATCTTCTTTTTCGGGGCCGAGTTCGCGCGCCAGTACGCACTGCAGCTGGGCAGCCTGCGCGATCGCCCGCAAGACGCGAGCGGCGCCGCACGGATCACCCGGATCCGCTGACGAACGTCGTTCCCGCGCAGGCGGGAACCCCAGTTGCTGTGAGAAGTGGGCTGGCTCGCTTTACTGGACGCCGGGCGAAGAACCGGGATTCCCGCCTGCGCGGGAACGACGTGCTGGCCTACTCGCCCAGCAGCTCGGCCACCACTTCCATGCCTTCGACGCGCTCGGCCACCACCTTCAGGACCACCACCACCGGCACCCCGAGCAGCAGGCCCCACATCCCCCATAACCAGCCCCAGAACAGCAGGCTGACGAACACCGCGGCCGGGTTCATTTTCGCGATCTTGCCGGTCATCCAGGTCGTGACGACCATCCCGACCAGCGTCGCAATGCCGAGCGAGGCGCCGGCCACCAGGATCACCATGCGCAGCGATTCGAACTGCAGGAACGCGACCAGGCCGGTGGCCGAGGTGATCAGGAGCGGCCCGAAGTACGGCATCAGGTGCACCACGCCGGAGAACACGGCCCAGGCGCCGGCGTTTTCGAGCCCGATCGCGCGCAGCACGGCCCACATCAGCAGCGCCAGCAGGGTGTTGGTCACCAGCAGCATGAACATGTAGTTCTGGATCGAGGTGTTGATGTCCTCGAGGATATGCACGGTGACCTTCTTGCGCGTCAGCGAGGGACCGGTCAGCTTGACCAGCTTGCGCTTGAAGGTGTCGCCGGCCAGCAGCAGGAAGAACACCAGGAACACCACCATCGTCGCTTGCGACAGGAAGGTCGCCAGGCCGAGCGAACCGGCCAGCACCCAGTCCATGACCCTGAAGCCGGACGCGCCGGCCGGCGGCGGCCGCTTTTGCAGCGCGCGGCGGGCGTCGGCGCCAACGTTGGCGGTGGCCTGCTCGATTTCCGCCGCGGCCGCCTGCACCTGCTGGATGGTCGAGGGCTGGCCGTCGGCCGCGCTGGTGATGAGCCGGGTGACCTTCTGGGTGATCTTGGGCAGCTCGTCGATGATGTTGAAGAATTGGCCCTGCACGCGCTGCATGGTCATTGCCATCGCGGCGAGGATCACGACGGTCACCAGGGTGGCGCCGATGGCGCGCTTGATGTGGTGCCGCTCGAGCCACCCGACAACCGGACTGAGCGTGTAGGCAATGAAGATCCCGAGCAATAGCGGGACCAGGAATTTTTGCGCCCATTGGAGCGCGAACACGAAGGCGACGGTGGCGATGATGCCGAGCGACAGGCCGCGCGCGTTGACGTGGATCGGCAGGCGCAGGCCGCCGCCTTGCAGGGCGGCGAGATCGTCGTCAGGCGATGGTCCCTCGATGACCGCGTCCGGTGCTTCGGGCGTGGCGTCCCGGGCGGGGCATGGCGGCGCGGCCGGCGCGGCGCCTGCGTCAGGTTCGGGACTGGGTTTGGCAAGCTGCATGATTTAGCCTAGAAGAAAGCCGGCCAGTAACGGCCCAGTCAAGTGTCCGGGCGGCCGGGCCATGCCGGCCAGGCCGAACCCGGGACTGCTTACTTGACGCGGATGTCGTTCTTGACCGATGTTACACCCTTAATGCCACGTGCAACCTCGGCGGCGCGCTGCGCGTCAGCCGGCTGGGCCACGAAGCCCGACAGCTGGACGTCGCCCTTGAAGGTCTCGACGTTGATCTCGGTCGACTTCAGGGTCGGCTCGTTGAAGATCGCGGCCTTGACCTTGGCGGTGATCGCGCTGTCGTCGATGAATTCGCCGGCGCTTTCCTTGGTCGGGGTCGACGAGCAGCCGACGACGGTCATGGCGAGCGAGGCGGTGAAGACAGCGGTAGCGAAGTGTTTTGCGATTTTCATGATAAGTCCTTGTGGTTGTTGTTAAAAAGTCAGGAAACAATGCTCGACATCGAGCAGGCCCGGTGCGGAATCATTTTCCGTACGCAGTCTTTGCGGCGCCGACACACTGGTCTTTTGCCGCCCCGGCAAACGCGTCGCATTTCTCGACAGCGACACGATATGCAGCGGTCAGTTTGTCTTCACGCGCCTCTTCGCGCGCTTCGATCGTCTTGCGGTCGGCCTTCGCGTCGGCCTGGGCGGCAATCAGGGCCGCCTTGGCCTGCTCGGTGCAGACATCCTTTTCGTTGCCGGTCAACGCCGCGCAGCGCGTCTTGTCGCGCTCGTAGTTGGCCGACGCAATGCGCATGCGGGCCTGGGTGTAGGCCTTCAGCGTGTTCTGGTAGCGGGCGTTCGCCTCTTCCTCGACGCGCACGCGCTCGGCCTTGGCCTCGGTCACGCACCGGTCTTTCGGATTGCCGGTGATCAGGTCGCACCTGGCGCGCGCCGCCTTGTAGGATGCGGCGGCCGCGTCGCGCGCCTGCGCATAGGCCGCCTTCGCTTCGGCGCTGGGGGCGGCGCGCACGTGGGTGGCCCACACCAGGGCGGCGCCAAGCAGCAGCAGGGAATACGGTGTCTTCATGTTCTTGTTCTCCTTGTCTTAACACTCTGTCCAGACGTTTTACGCCGGTTGTGCCTGCTCATCTGTTCGGTGGCGAACACAGCGCTTGTTGTTGTAATGGTCATGGCGCTGGCGCAACGAGATACGGTGCGTCAACGCACAGACCCAACCGATGTGGCTGCTTATCCTGAGCTCACAAACTTTGTCAGGAGAACAACATGAAAACTACCCGTACCCTTGCCGCCATCGTCGTCGCCACCGGCGCGATCCTCAGCGGCTGTGCCAGCACCTCGTCGCAGCCGTACAACAGCGGTTACTCGAATGGCTATGACAACACCGCCTCGATGGGCTACGGCACCATCGAATCGATCCAGGTCGTGCAGGGCCAGCCACGCACCAGCGGCGCCGGCGCGATTGTCGGCGGCCTGGTCGGTGCGCTGGCCGGCAACCAGGTCGGTAGCGGCGGCGGCCGCACCGCGGCCACGGTGGCCGGCGGCGTCGCCGGCGCGGCGATCGGCAACAACGTCGAATCGAACCGCAACGCCAACGGCGGCGCGCAGATGTACCAGATCAACATCCGCCTGGACAACGGCGAATACCGCGCGATCACCCAGGACAGCGTCTACGACCTGCGCGTTGGCAACCGCGTGCGCCTGGTCGACGGCCGCGTCTACCGCTACTGAAATTCGCCGGATCAGCTTTAAGGAGCCGCGATGGGAACTATACTTCTCGTTATTCTCATACTCGCCCTGATCGGCGTGCTCCCGACCTGGAACCACAGCCGCAGCTGGGGCTACGGGCCGACCGGCGTGACCGGCCTGCTCGTGGTGGTCCTCGTCGTCTTGCTGCTGACCGGGCGGTTATAGGCAGCCCCGGGCCGGCGCGGTCGCGCGCCGCCCCGTTTTTGTTCCTATCTGTATTCGGAGGTGAACATGCGACAGCCATCCTTTACCCTGCGCGCCGTGTTGGCGGCTGCGCTGTGCGCCGGCAGCGCCGCCGCCGTGGCGCAAGACCTGGGCGACCGCGCGGTCCCGCCCGGCGTGGCCCAAAAGCAGAAGGCCGAGCTCTCCAAGGGCGACCCGGCGCGCTGGTACCGCGGCGACAATACCGACCAGGCCCGCCTGCGAATCCTGAAAAAGGAAATCGCCGCCGCGTACACGCAAGCGAAAACGGCGTGCCGCCAGGCCTCGTCGAGCGAGCGCGGCAGTTGCCTGAAACAGGCGCGCGACATCTACCAGCATGACATGGCCAATGCACCTTCCCTGCTGGCCCAGGCGCCGGCGTCCGAAGTGACCGAGCGCGTCACCACGGAAGTCACGCTGCCCGCCGCAGCCGGTTCCGGCGCCGGGCAATACGGTGGCTCGCAATCGGGCGCCACCCAGGCCGGCGGAGCGCAGTCGGGCACGGCCACCGGCGCGGGCGCGATGCAGGACGACCAGTCGGGCGCGGCCCAGTCGGGTGCGACCCAGTCGGGCGCGTCGCAGTCGGGCGCCAGCCAGTCGGGAACCAGCCAGTCCGGTGCGCCGCAGTCCGGCACCAGCAATTCCGACACGCCGCAATCGGACGTGCCGCGCCGCTAAGCGCTAGTCGGCCTGGCGGCGGGCTGCGTCGTGCCCCGGCAGTTCGTGCACGACCACCGCCGCTCCCACCGCAACCTGGCGCAACCAGCCAGCGTGCCTGACCGCGCGCTGCGCATCGGCATAGCCCTGGTCCCAGCGCCAGTTGATCGATCCCTTCGAAAAATTGATGTCCTTCGACTCCATGTGCCAGTCGCGCCCGGCGTAGCGCAGGCGCACGATGTGCAGCGTGCCGTCGCAGCCGAGCGCACCCATCTCGCGCGCGTCCTGCTCGGTGCGCTGGTCGGCCGGCAGCCGCCCGTACAGCTCGCGCAGCTTGCGCTGCAGGCGCTGCGCCTTGATGTAGTCGGCAATGTGGCGCTGGGTGCGCGAGGCGTAGGTGACGTCCTTCTGGCGCGTGCGCACTTCCTCCAGCGTGGCCGGCTCTTCGCCGGCGGCGCTCCACAGGTCGACCATGAAGCACAGCGTATCGCCGCGCGGCAGCTCGGCCAGCACCGACTCGAGCGGCGTGTTCGAGTACAGGCCGCCATCCCAGTACAGCTCGCCGTCGATGCGCACCGGCGCAAAGCCCGGCGGCAGGCTGCCCGAGGCGCGTACATGCTCGGGTCCGATGCGCACGCGGCGGCTGTCGAAATGGTTCAGCTCGCCGCTGGTGACGTTGACGGCATTGATCGTCAGCCGTGTCGCCGCCCGCGTGTTGAGGTAATCGAAATCGACCAGTTCACGCAAGGTCGCGTCCAGCGGCCCGGTATCGTAGAACGACGCGGCCTCGGGCGGGACCGGCAGGCCCAGCGGGAACACGCTGAACCAGCGCGGCGCGAAAAAGCCCGGCGCGCCGCGCAGCACCGTATCGTAGGTGTTGAGCTGGATGTGGGAGCGCCGCTGGGCGTCGCTGATCGCGCCCATGTCGAGCTGGTCGGGATGGGCGACCCGGTCCCAGAAGCCCTTGACCCGCCGCAGCCGGTGGGCCGGTTCATTGCCTGCGATCAGGGCCGCGTTGATGGCGCCGATCGAGGTGCCGACGATCCAGTTGGGCATCAGGTTATGTTCGTGCAGCGCCTGGTAGACGCCGCCCTGGTAGGCGCCAAGCGCGCCGCCGCCCTGCAGCACCAGCACGATCGGCAGGCGGCCGGGATTGAACGGACTGTTTTTGGTCATGCCCCTCCTTTGTGATCCGCACGTGGTCACGTTCCATCTGGCCACGCGCGCGCGCGACGCCCCAAAAAAAAAGACGGCGCCGAATCTAGGATTGCGACGCCGCTCAAGCCCCACCATATTCGCCGCTGCCGGGTTCTGGCGCCCGGCCTCGAGCACGATCTACGTCATCGGTACAAGCTTAACACCTCATCAGTAAGTGAGCTGCTGTTCCTGGGCGCGCCTGCGCTGCATGTACCAGCCAGCCACACCGACCAGCACGGCCGCGCCGAGCGCCGGCTTGCCGAGCCGGCGCCGCCGCACGAAGTTAAACACGGTCAGCGCGTACGGCGCCAGCGCGGCGACGTTGGTCCCGGTCGGCCGCAGCAGCGCGTCGGCCCGCGTGCGCAGCGCCCAGGTCGCGTGGTCGATGGCCGAGTGCAGCATGACTTCGGGCCGCGCGCCATGCTTGATCTGCTCCTTGCAATGCGTTACGCCGGCGCGGAAGAACTCGCCCTCACGCAGCAGTTCTGCCTTGCGGAGCGCCGGATCGGTGCTGTGCTTGTGGCCCGCCAGCCCGGTTTGATGTTCCATACAACCTCCCTGTTGTGTCGCCTGCCCCAGCCGCTTACCTGAGCATTTCGCGGTCGTTCTTGAGTTCTTGCATCGTCGCCGGCATGGCCAGCTTGCCCTGCTTGAGCATGGCCAGGCCCTTCGCCACCAGCGCGGCGGTGATGACCAGGAACACGACAAACATCACCAGCAGGATCTTCCAGCCCATGGCGTCCCACGCCAGCGCGACGATGGTCGCGGTGCCGTAGGCCAATGCAAACCACGTGGCCAGCACCGCCATCGCGAAGATGGCGACCAGTTCGATCACGTGGTTGCGCACCTCGGACAGCTCGAGCGCGGCCAGTTCCACGCGTGATACCACCAGCCCGAACAGGTTTTTCGCCAGGCCGGAGATGCCGCCCATGAGGCCGGGACCATGAATGACGGTTTCGGTGTTTTCCATGGCTTGTCCCCGGCTCAGGTTATTTGCGGCCCAGGATCACGCCCAGCAGCAGGGCCGCGCCGGCCGTCACTGCCACCGTTCGCCATGGGTTGTCCTTCACATAGACATCGGCCGTGTGCGCCAGTTCCTTACCCTTGACGAGGGCTTGACCCTGGTATTGGCTGGCCTTGCCCAGCGCGCGGTCGAGCAACTCCATCCCGCGTCCGCGCATCTCCTCGGCCTTTTCGCCGGACAGCGCGGCCGCCGCGGTCAGCAGCGCCTGCGCGTCCTTGACCAGCGATTTCATGTCGGTGGTCGCATCTTTCATGCTGCCGTTGAGGGAACTGGTGCTGCCGTTCAGGCGGGTGGTGGTGTCTAACATGATGAACTCCTGTTTGTTGTTGGTGGTGGTGTGAAACTGGGGTGGCCGCTCAGCGCGACAGCAGGTCGCGCATGTCGTCGGCGTGCTCTTCTTCGACGGCCATGATCTCGGTCAGCATCCGGGTCGTGGTCGGGTCCTTCGCGCCGATCGCCACGATCATCTGGCGGTACGACTCGATCGCGACCCGCTCGGCGATCAGGTCGGCGCGGATCATCGCCTGCACGTCGTTGGAATCGTCGTACTCGGCGTGGCTGCGCGCCGCCAGCGTGGCCGGGTTGAAATTGGGCGAGCCGTTCAGCTGCACAATGCGCTCGGCGATGCGGTCGGCATGGTCTTGTTCCTGCTGGGCATGCTCAAGGAACTCGGCCTTGATGTCGCCCATGTTGGGGCCATTGACGGTGAAGTAGTGGCGCTTGTAGCGCAGCACGCACAGCAGTTCGGTGGCGAGCGCGTCGTTGAGCATCGCGATCACCGCCTCGCGGTCGGCCTGGTAACCTTCGGTGACGGCGCCGTCATCGAGGTTGGCCGCGGCGCGGCGGATCGCCGCCACGTCGAAGCCATGTGCCAGGTTCGTCTTCGTGTCTTCCATGATGATTCCTTAATAAAAGAAGGGTAAAGCGTGGTTCATCGCATCGCGGCGCGCGGCGGGATCTGCGCGCCCTGGTTCGACAGCACGATCTCGACCCTGCGGTTGAGCTGGCGGTTGGACGCGTTGTTGTTCGGCGCCACCGGGAACGCTTCGCCGTAGGCACGCATCGCAACCCGCTCGCGCGGCACTCCCATGCCGGCCAGCGCCATCGCTACCGCGTTGGCGCGCCGTTCGGACAATTCCTGGTTGTGAGCCGAGGTGCCGGTGCTGTCCGTGAAACCTTCGACAAGCACCGTACGGTCCGGGTTCTGCGCCATCACGTCGGCCAGCTTGCGCAGGGTCGACATTCCGTTCGGCGTCAGCGCAGCCCGGTCGGTGGCAAACAGCACGTCACCGATCGTCACCACGTAGCCGCGCTCGGTCTTGGTGGCGTGCAGCTCGACCAGCAGCGCTTCCAGCCGCGCGGCGCGCTCGGCCATCATGCGGGTCTGGTCCTGGGCGGCAGCAGCTTGCGCCTGGGCATCCTGGGCCTGCTGCTGGGCCGCCGCGGCCTGGGCCTGGGCGGTGGCCGTGTCCTGGCGGGCGCGCTCGGCTTCGAGCGTACGCGCCTCGAGCCGCACCTTGTCGCGTTCATGTCCGGCATTCGCGACGTTGGCCTCGGCGCCCTTGGTCCGCGCCACTTCCTGCGCGGTGGCGATCTTCTGCTTGGCCACGTAGGCCAGGCGGTCGATCATGTCGAGGCTCTCGCGGCGCGCGGCGGCGGCATTGGCCTGGTCGAGCGCGTCGGTGGCCTGCTTGAATTCCAGCGGCGCGTAATTGGTCACCTGCGGGTTGTTGCTGGCGGTGACGAAGTCGGCCCTGGCCTGGTCGAGGGTCGGGGTGGTGGTCGGCGTGGTGGCGCAAGCGGCCAGCAGCAAAGTGCCGGCGAAGACGGCCGAATTCAAAAAGCGTGCGTTCATTTTGATGTCCTTTTTTTCTTGGTCGCGCGGCGATGGCGCGCGCAACAGTTCGGAGCGTGGATGAGTGCCGGCCTATTGCGAATTGGCGCGCTCGACTTCCTGGCGCAGCGCGCGCAGGTCGGCATTGACTGCGTCGGCGGCGGCGGTCGCCTTGGCCGAGTTGGCCTTGCTCTGCGCCAGCTGGGCGTCGGCCTGGGCCTCCATCGCCAGTTCGCGGGCACGCTTGTAATCCTTGGCGGCCAGCGCCTGGTTCGCCATCAGCATCTTCTGGCGCGCCGAGGTGATCTCTTCCGGCGCCAGGTCGGGAGCCCCGGCCGACACCGCGTTCTGGACCGCATTGCGCGACACCGCGACGTCCGCCGCCGCCGGCGCCTTTTGCGGGCTGGAGCAGGCGGCGAGCAGCACTACCACGGCGCCGCAGGCCAGCGACGCCAGCTGCCTGATCGATTGTTTCGTGTCCATTCGTCGTCTCCTGGTGGTGAAGAAATGTGTTGGTAACGTTATAAGCCCATCGGCGGACGAGATCGGTTCGTTGCCGCACATTGCCCATGCTTTCGCGCCGCCCAGCCGAGCGGTGGGTGCGGCACCGCACATAGCTTGCCCGGTCTTTACGTTACTCTGGTCGCACCGAAGACTCCCACGAGAAGGATCGTCATGCCTGACAATAACCATGCGCGAGGCGCCACGGCGGGGCGCGCGCACCGCACCCGCAACATCATCCTCGGCATCGTCGGCGTGCTGGTCGCGATTCCGCTGATCGCCATCATCATCCTCCTCACCTTCGACTGGGACAAGGCGCGCCCCTGGCTCAACGACAAGGTGTCGGACGCGATCGACCGCCCATTCGCGATCGCCGGCCACCTGGCCGTCAAATGGGAACGCCCGGCCGATGCAATCCAGGGCGCCAACCGCAGCTGGCGCGACTACCTCCCGTGGCCGCACCTGATCGCCAACGACGTTCACGTCGGCAACCCCGCCGGCCTGCCCTCGCGCGACATGGCCAGCGTGCGCCAGTTTTCGTTTTCGCTCAACCCGTTCGCCTTGCTTAGCCACACGATCGCGATCCCGGTGCTGCGCTTCGACTCCCCCAGGGTCGAACTGCTGCGCACCGACGCCAGCCACAACAACTGGACCTTCGAGCACGAGGACAAGCCGTCGCGCTGGAAGCTCGACCTCGACCGGGTGGTGCTCAACAAGGGCGTGGTCCACATCCAGGATGCGGTGACCAAGGCCGATGTCACGGCCGACGTCGACACGCTCGACAAGGATGCCAAATACGGGGTCGGCTGGACCGTGCGCGGCAACTACAACGGCGCGCCGGTGACGGGTGGCGGCAAGGCCGGCGCGGTGCTCTCGCTCAAGCAGCAGACCGAGCCCTACCCGGTCCAGGCCGAGATGCGCTCCGGCGCCAGCCGCATCGCGCTCGAGGGCAGCGTCACCCGTCCGTCGAAGCTGGCCGCGATCGACCTGCGGCTCAGGCTGGCCGGGCCCAGCATGGCGCGCCTGTACAACTTCACCGGCGTGTTGCTGCCGGAAACCCCGGCGTTCAGCACCGAAGGCCGCCTGGTCGGCTCGATCGACGGCAACAGCAGCCACTGGACCTACGACCACTTCAAGGGCAAGGTTGGCTCGAGCGACATCGGCGGGCGCCTTGAATACCAGACCGGCAAGCCGCGCGGCAAGCTGTCGGGCAATGTGGTGTCGCACCAGCTGGTGTTCTCCGACCTCGGCCCGCTGATCGGCGCAGACTCGAATGCCAGCAAGACCGCGCGCGGCGTCGCGCCGGTGCAGCCGACCGGCAAGGTGTTGCCAGTCGAGGAGTTCCGCACCGAACGCTGGAAGAGCCTGGACGCCGACGTGCGCTTTGCCGCCGAGCGCATCATTCGCGACAAGCAACTGCCGATCAGCAAGCTGACGACCCACCTGACGATGAACAACGGCGTGCTCGGCCTCGAGCCGCTGCAATTCAACATGGCCGGCGGCACCATGAACTCGACCATCCGGCTCGACGGCAGCGGCGAAAAAGCCATCAAGGCCACCGCCAAGGTGACCGCGCGCCACTTGCAGATCAAGCAGATGTTCCCGGCGGTTGAAAAAATGCAGGCGACGGTCGGCGAGATCAATGGCGACGCCCAGCTGTCGGCGGTCGGCAAGTCGGTCGCCTCGCTGCTGGCCTCGTCCAATGGCGAACTGAAAACCCTGATCAACCAGGGCGCGGTCAGCAAATTGCTGCTCGAGGAAATGGGCCTGAACGTGGGCAACATCATCCTGACCAAGCTGTTCGGCGACAAGCAGGTCCAGCTCAACTGCATGGCAACCGACTTCGGCGTGACCAACGGCCTGGCCAAGGCGCGCACCTTCGTGGTCGACACCAACGAGGCGGTGATCACGGTCGATGGCACGGTCAACCTGGCCAACGAACAGCTGAACCTGACGCTGCACCCGCAGACCAAGAGCCTGCGCCTGTTCTCGCTGCGCGCGCCGCTGTATGTGCGCGGCCCGTTCAACAAGCCCGACGTGTCGGTCGACAAGGGCGTGCTGGCGATGAAGGCGGGCGGCGCGGCGGTGCTGGCCGCGGCTGCGGCGCCGGTGGCCGCCCTGCTGCCCCTGATCAATACCGGCCCCGGCGAAAACAGCGAATGCGGACGCCTGCTGGCGCAGGCGCGGGTCAAGCCGGTGGCGCCGGCGCCGGGCAAGCCCAGGACCCGTTGATAGCCTGTGCAAAAAGTGTGAGTTCACTAACAGACGAGCTTGCTGGCGGCCTTTACTCTGGACTTGTCGGTGACGCAACAGCGGCATCGCGATTCAACAACAACATCCAGGACGCCGATGACGCACATGAGACTGACCACCGCCTTGCTGGCCGCGCTGATGCTCGGCACGGTAGGCGCTTGCGCCTCGACGGCAAAACACGAAAGCGTCGGCGAATACATTGACGACGCGGCGATCACGGCCGGCGTCAAGGCCGCGCTTGTCAAGGCACCGGATCTGAAGGCCTCGGAAATCAATGTCGAGAGCTACAAGGGAGTCGTCCAGCTGAGCGGATTTGTCGGCTCGGCGGAAACCGTCGCAACTGCAGCAACGGTTGCGCGCACCGTAAAGGGCGTGAAGTCGGTCAGGAATGACCTGCGCCTGAAGTAATCACCCACCACAACAAGGAGATCTTTATGAAAACCATCAAACAACTGGTAGTGAGCGCGTCGCTGGCGACGGTGGCGCTGGGCCTGGCCGGCTGCGCAGGCATGTCGAACCAGGACAAGAACACCGCAATCGGCGCCGGCACCGGCGCCGTGCTCGGCGGCGTGCTGACCGGCGGCAGCGCAGTCGGCACGGTTGGCGGCGCAGCCGTCGGCGGCGTGATCGGCAACCAGGTCGACAAGACCCGCTAATCTGCACTGCCAGCACACACACACACACACACACACAGCGCCCCGGCTTGCCGGGGCGTTTGTGTTTTTGCCCGTCGCCGCTTGCTCCGTACCTGCCTTTTGCGCCGACCCAAACCAGGTTGGGAACGCCCCGGCCATGATAGCCACTACCTCTGGACTCGTGGGTTGTCAATTGACACCCACAGCAGCCGGATGATGGCTCTCAATAACGGAGCAGGCAATGAAATACATTTTCACGCTGACCTACCAGCTTTCCCCATCCGACTCCAATCATAAAGAACTTGTTGAACGGCTCGGCGTTGCCGGCTGTGACGATGCGCTGCCGGGGATCGGCCAGAGCGGCCGCATGGCGCTGGAGTTTGCCCGTGAGGCGGCGAATGCAATGACTGCCTTGACCAGTGCGATTGCCGATGTCGGCCGCGCGGTGCCTTCTGCCCGCCTGATCGAGGCGGAGCCTGACTTGGTTGGATTGACTAGTTGCGCGCCCTGCTGCTGAACGATCCGGTCAGATAAAGGCCGTCGCCAGCGCGCCTGCGCCCGCATCCTTGACGATCTCGTAGCAGGTGCACGAGGCGGCCGCGAGGCCTTCGGCGTCGAGGATCTCGATATTGCCGCGGCTGTAAATGATCAGTCCCTGCTGCTGCAGCGCGCTGGCGGCCTTGGTCACGCCAACCCGGCGCACCCCCAAGGCATGCGCGAGGAACTCGTGGGTCAGGTGGAATTTGTCCGACTGCAGGCGGTCGCGCGTGATCAGCAGCGAGCGCGCCAGGCGCGCTTCGAGCACGTGGTAGCGGCTGCACACGGCGATCTGGATCGCCTGCGCCAGCAACGTGTCGGTGTAGCGGTACAGCACCCGCTGCAGCGACGGATTCCGCGCGAACTCCTCGCGAAAGCGCGCACTGTCCATCCGGCTCGCGCTGCCGGCGCGCTGGACCACCGCGCGGACCTGGGTCGTGTCGTGGCCGAGCGCCACGGTGGCGCCCAGCATGCCTTCGCGCCCCACCAGCCCGACCTCGAGCGTCATGCGGCCCTCGGCCACGCCGAGCAGCGAAATCAGGCAGTCGTGCGGGAAGTAGATGTAGCGGATCGGGTCGCCCGCTTCGGACAGCACCTCGCCCACCTCCACCGTCACCGGGTCGAGCAACGGCAGCACGCGCGCCAGGTCCTCCGGCGGCAACGCGGCCAGCAGCAGGTTGGCGTTATGCTCTGCGACCTCGGGTGAAGCAGCGAAATTCATCGGTCCCTCGCGGTTGGACGGTGTGGTCAAGGCCTCGTATGGCATCGGCAGATACATTTGCAAACAATTTAGGCCAGCGTAACGGCTGCGATCCGCGAAGTATGTACGGTGACGCACGGAAGCGGATGTTGTTCCTAGGGACAATGTCCATCTCGAACAGGCTGGCCATGCCGCGCCTGCGACTAACAACAAGGAGAACTCCATGGACACTTCCCAGACCCCACCCCCGGCCGCACGCCGTACCAGCCACCATCCACTGATGATCGTGGCGGCGCTCGCGGTCCTGCTGTTTTGCCTGGTCGGCACGGCCGCGATCATGGGCTGGCTGCCTTCCTCGATTGGCGGCAACGGCGCCAACCGTCCGCTGAGCGAAGCGGACCGGATGGCGCTGGCGGCGAACCTGCCGCCGACCGGCGCGGCCCAGCCGCTGCAGCCGCAATACCCGGCGCCGGCCGCGCAGTACCCGGCCCAGCCGGCGGCGCCAGCCTACCCGGCCCAGCCGGCGGCACCGGCCTATCCTGCCCAGCAGCTGGCCGCAACCGCGCCGGCGCCGCTGTATGACAGCGCGCCACGCACACCCGGCAAGCCGGTCCAGGTCGCCTCGGCCGAGCGCGAGCGCAACTGGTGCTCAAACTGCGGCAACATCGAATCGATCCGCACGATTACGACGCGCGCCCAGGGCAGCGGGCTGGGCGCGGGCGCCGGCGCGGTGCTCGGCGGCCTGCTCGGCAACCAGGTCGGCAGCGGCCACGGCCGCCAGCTGGCGACGGTGGCCGGTGCGGTCGGCGGCGCGGTGGTCGGCAACCAGGTCGAGGGCAACATGAAAGCCAGCACCAGCTACGAGATCCGGGTGCGCCTCGACGACGGCACGCTGCGCACCTTCCACCAGCACAGCGCGCCGCGCTGGCGCAACGGCGAGCGGGTCCGGATCGTCAAGGGCAGCATCCACGCCGCCTGATTCGGTACTGGCGCAAGCAAGCCGAAACCGGGGTCCGTCCCCGGTTTTTCTTTTGTGCAATGTGAAGCAGCGAACGGAAGTATGGATGAGCCTGGAAGAAAATCCTTATACGCCTGACAAGTGGCGGTGCAACGACATCAACCGACAAAAGGACTTGCGATGAATAGTCTTGCCTGGATCGGCATCATCCTGTGGGGAATCCTGATCACCGGCTTCGGCCTGGCCTCGGCCGGCGCGCCGGCTGGCGGCGACCCCGACTTGCAACCGCACGACGTCGTCTTCCTCATCACCGGCGGCTTCGTCACCTGCCTGATCGGCGTGACCGGCCTGATGGGCTTCATCGGATGGATCCCGGGCTTGCGCAAGGAACAGAAATCTTGTGCCTAATGTACGTCATCGAACGGAGCGCCAAAGCCGAGTTTCGGATACTGGCAACAACGGCGAATGGTCGTCGGTTTTATTAGTGAGGAACTATCATGCTCTATACAATCGCTGTCATACTTATCATCCTGTGGCTGCTCGGCCTGGTGACTTCCTACACCATTGGCGGCTTCATCCATATCCTGCTGGTCGTCGCCGTCGTCATGATCCTGGTGCGCCTGATCAGCGGTCGAGGCATATAGACACGCACGATGCAATATCCCTCGGCTGACCGGTCCGTTTCGCGGTCGCGCCTGATGCGTCGGGCGTGACTCCGAAACGGATTTTTTCTTTTGAGGAGACCGAGATGCAAACCTTCCTGAGCAAATCGACGCTGGCCGTCACCATCGTCGCGCTGGCCGCCAGCGGCTGCGCCGACATGAACCAGACCCAGCGCGGCACCGCCACTGGCGCCGGCCTCGGCGCCGGCCTCGGCGCGATCCTTGGCGCCACCACCGGCGGCGGGGGCGGCGGGCGCGCGGCGGGCGGAGCAGCGCTCGGTGCGGCCGCCGGCGCCGTCGCCGGCAACATCTGGTCACGCCGCATGGAGCAGCAGAAGCAGCAGCTGGAACAGGCCACCCGCGGCACCGGCGTGCAGGTCAGCCAGACCGCCGACAACCGGCTCAAGCTCGACATCCCGAGCGACATCTCGTTCGATACCGGGCGCGCCGACATCAAGCCGAACTTCCGCCCGGTGCTGGACCGCTTCGCGACCACCCTCAACGACAACCCGAACACCAGCGTCAACATCGTCGGCCACACCGACAGCACCGGCGGGCAGGCCGTCAACCAGCCGCTCTCGGTCGACCGCGCGGCGAGCACCCGCGACTACCTCGCCGCGCATGGCGTCAGCCCGAGCCGGATCCGGATCGAAGGCCGCGGCGAGCGCGAACCGGTCGCCTCCAACGACGACCCGAACGGCCGCGCGCGCAACCGCCGCGTCGAGATCTACGTCGCCGAGCCGGCCGCCAAGGGCTGAGCGCCCTGCCCCGCGACGCGGTTTCCGCGCAGGCGGCACGCCCCTCTTACGCACGGACGAATCGGCGACCGCAGTCGGTGCGCTACGAAAATTAGGTTCCCGCCTGCGCGGGAACGACGTCGTTTGGAAGCGCATAGCCTCGCGCCGGCGAGGCGGACGCCGCCTGTCGCGCCGCCGGTATATCCTGCGCCTCATCGCGCTTGAAGGAGGCAGCATGCATGACGACAAGGTCCGCATCGTCCGCCAGGACGTGCTGTCGGACAATTACTACCCCTTGATCAACGTGACCTACGAGCAAAGGCGCAGCGACGGCGACTGGCAGCGCCAGCAGCGCGAGGTGTACGACAGCGCCAGCGGCGCTGCTGTCCTGCTGCATAACCCGCGCCGCGGCACCGTGCTGTTCACGCGCCAGTTCCGCATCGGCGCGCGGCTGTCGGGCCACCATGGGTGGCTGGTCGAGGTGCCGGCGGGAGTGCTGGACGACGCCAGTCCCGAAGAGCGCATCCGCACCGAAATCCGCGAGGAAACCGGCTACGCGATCGAACGCGTCGACAAAGTGCTGGAACTGTTCGCCAGCCCGGGCTCGCTGACCGAACGGGTGCACTACTTCCTGGCCGAATATGACGATGCCGACCGCCGCGGCAAAGGCGGCGGCAACGAAGAGGAAGGCGAGGACATCGAGGTGCTGGAACTGCCGTTCGACGAGGCGCTCGCGCAAGTGGCGCGGGGCGAGATCGTCGACGCCAAAACAGTCGTGTTGCTGCACTACCTGCAGCTGCGCCAGCTGTCAGCCGCGCGCAACGATGCGGCTTGATGCGTTCGCGATAGCGCGCCGGCATCTAAGGAGGATCAACACCGCGTTCGAACTGCTGGGCAATAGTGTTCCTTGGTCTCAAGAAATATCCCAAGGAGCACATATGCACAGCGCGTCCGACACCTCCCCGCTTGAAGCGATGCCAGCCGAGCCCGCACTCTGGAACCCGGCGGCGGCCGCCTGCTGGAGCCTGGTGTTCACCCCGGCGTTCGGCGCCTACCTGTTGATGCGCAACTGGGAAACGCTGGGCGACCGGCAGCAGGCGATGCAGGCGCGCAAATGGTATGTGTTCAGCCTTGGACTGCTTGGCGTCCAGCTGCTGTCGGCGGCGTTCAACACGCGCCTGAACAGCGAGTCGAACCTGCTCCATTGGGTTGGCATCGCCTGGCTGTGCGCATGGTGCCTCGGTGCGGCGCTGCCGCAGGCGCGGCTGGTCAGGGCCAAATTCGGCCCAAGCTACCCGCGCAAGGGCTGGGACGCGGCGCTGCTGGCGGCGGTCATCGCCGGTACCGCCTACGTGGCGCTGCGCGGCTTGTTCACCTATACCTTCGTGGCCTTGACCTGACCCCCGTCGTCCTCGCGAACGCGGGGACCCATACCGAGCCAGCATGCACGCTCAGCGTCGGTTCCCGGCTGCGAGGGAACGACGTGGCCAGCAGACTCAGGCAGCCTCGGTAAACGCCAGATACAGCTCGCGCGCCCGGCGCGCCACCGGTCCCGCTTCCAGCGCATGTCCCTCGTAGCGCGTGCACGGCGTCACCTTGCCGTAGTTGCCGGTGCTGAAGATCTCGCGCGCCGTCTCGAGTTCCTCCGGCTTCACGCTGCGCTCTTCCACCTTGATTCCGGCCTCGTCCAGCAGCGCCATCACGCGTGCGCGCGTGATGCCGGCCAGGAAAGTGCCGTTCGCCACCGGCGTCACCACCACGCCATCCTGCGTTACCAGGAACAGGTTCGAGGAGGCGAATTCGGCCACGTTGCCGGCCGCGTCCAGCATCACGGCCTGGTCGAAGCCGCGCGCCTTCGCTTCGCGCATCGCTCGGGTCGAGTTGGCGTACAGGGCCGAGGCCTTGGCGTCGGTCGGGGCCATCGTCGGCTGCGGCCTGAGCAAGGTCGACAGGCAGGCTGAAAAACCGGCGAACGGCGGCAGCGGCGCATCGAACAGCGTCAGCGCGAAGCCGCTCTTTTCCGCGACCGGGATCAGGAAGCCGTCCGACCCGAACACCAGCGGTCGTACGTACAGCTCGGCGTCGGCCGGGAACTTCGCCACGCCCTCGCGCACCAGCGCTTCCATCTCGTCGACCGACAGCGGGCAGCGCAGGCCGAGCGACTCGGCCGAGCGGATCACCCGCTCGAGGTGCGGGCGCAGGTCCGGCAGCCGGCCGCGGATCGCGCGTGCGCCGTCGAATACCGATGAACCGAGCCAGACGCTGTGGTCCATCGCGCCGTACAGCGGCACGTTCCCTTCGGTCCATTGGCCGTTGTAATAAGTAAGGTACATTTGTTTCCCCAGTATGAAGATCGAGCCAAGTGTACCCGATGTGCCCGGATGTTTCCGGCAGGATTGCTTAGTCCGTTCGCTAGCGTACAAAGTTCCGGACAGGCCGGCGCGTACACTGTATTTTTCCGCTTATTCCGTCCTTATGCTCGCAGTCCTCGAACGCATCGACCCGCACAGCGACCGGATCGACCTGCTGGTCGACCTGGTCGAATGCCTGCGCCCCCGTCCATACTGGCGATACGACCGTGCGCGCGAACGCGTGCGCACCTTGTGCCAGCTACTCAAGGGCAACCCCTCCCAGGCCTGGGCGCTGCGCAGCTACATCACGACGCTGCTCGAACACCGCCGCCACACCAGCCTGTACAGCGACATCGGCATCCTGTCGAACGATGGCTTCTTCACCGAACTCAAGCGCCGCGTCGCCTACCGTTTCCTGCCGCCGGCGCTGGACGAACTGTACCTGTCCGACGCGCTCGACCAGGCGCTGTATGCCGAAACCGATTACCAATGGATCCGGGCCGTGCCCAACGCCGACTGGCTGGAACTGTTCGATGTGGTCGCCAACGCGCCGCCGCCGGCGGACGCCGCGCCGGACCGCGCGCGCCTGGTGACCGTGATGGGTCTGCTGGACGCGATCCGGACGCTGTCGTGCCGGGTCTGCGCGCTGGGCCTGGAGCCGCGCCTGGTGCACAGCTACAGCGAGATCGAGGCCTTCGATTCGCCGTTCCTGATGCAAAACATCGAGGTCAACCAGTACCTCGACGAATACGGCCGCTACCTCGACGGCATGCTGGACCAGCCGGAAGACGCCAGGCACCTGCTGGTGATGCTCGACCAGTGCGAGGACGTGGTGGCCAAGATCCGCAGGGGCGCGCTGTCGCGTGGCACCAGCGTGGCGCTGACCTACCTGCTGGTCGCGCTGATGCAAAGCATCGACCGCCTGCGCAAGCTGCTGTTCCTGGTCGATGTCAGCGGCGCGCTGCCGAGCGCGCCCACGGTCGACCTGCAAGCGGTCGCGGACGACGCGACGCCGCCGTCGGAACCGCCGACCAGCCTGCACCGGGCCGCCGCGCTGTCGCTGGCGCAGGAACTGATCGAGGCGCACAACACCAAGTACGAGGTGCGCGGCCTGTTCCGCGACAACATCGACCTGCTCGCGCGCAACGTGACCGAAAACGCCAGCCGCACCGGCGAGCACTACATCGCCGAGGATCGCACCGACCTGCGCCAGATGTTCCGCTCGTCCGCCGGCGCCGGCGTGGTGGTCGGCTTCATGGCGATGGCCAAGATCCTGCTGTCCTATCTGAAGGCGGCGCCGCTGGTCGAGGCATTCCTGTTCAGCCTGAACTATTCGTTCGGCTTCGTGCTGGTGCACCTGCTGCACTGGACCATCGCCACCAAGCAGCCGGCGATGACCGCGCAGCGCATCGCGGCCGGCCTGCACAGTACCGCGGGACGCGGCATCGACCTCGACCGGATGGCCGAACTGATCAACAAGGTATTCCGCACCCAGATCGTGGCGGTGTTGGGCAACCTGGCCACCACGATCCCGGTCGCCTACCTGATCGCGCTGTCGTGGCCGTACGCCACCGGGCACCACCTGGTCACGCCGGACAAGGCCCACCACCTGATCGCCGACAGCGACCCGGTGCACTCGCCGGCGCTGTTCCACGCCGCCATCGCCGGGGTCTGGCTGTTCGTGTCCGGCCTTGTGTCGGGCTATTACGACAACAAGGCGCTGTACACCCGCATCGGGCAGCGCGTGCGCCAGTTGCGCGGCCTGCGCGGCCTGCTCGGCGAAGAGCGGCTGGGCCGGCTGTCGCGCTACGTCGAGGATAACCTGGGCGGCCTGATGGGTAACTTGTATTTCGGCATCCTGATGGGCGTGACCGGCACCATCGGCTACCTGCTCGGCCTGCCGCTCGACATCCGCCACGTCACTTTTTCCTCGGCCAACTTCGCGATCGCGGTGGTCGGCCTCGACCACCAGGTCGACCTGGAGACGGTCGCCACCACGGTGGCCGGCATTGCCCTGATCGGCATCGTCAACCTGCTGGTCAGTTTCGGCCTGGCGCTGTGGGTGGCGCTGCGGGCACGCAAGATCCGCTTCCGCCACGGCATCCGGCTGCTGCACGCGATGGGCCGCCGCTTCGCCAGCGCGCCGGTCGACTTTTTCCTCGGTCCCAAGGCGCTACCGGCGCCTGAACCGGGGACGGCCACAACCAAAGGAACAAAATGAAAACAATACGATATTTCCTGTGGCTCGCCGTGCTGGCCTGCAGCTGCATGATGGCGTCCTGCCGGACCCTGCCGTCGGTGGGTAGCCTGCCGAACGACGTGCCGGACAAGGCGAGCCCGACAATCGCGACCGCGAAAGGCAAGCTGCCGCCGCAGCAGGCCTCGCAACTGATCGGGCGGCGCTGGGCCAATGCGACGCAGGACATGAAGGCGCTGGCGCTGCTGGAGGAACAGGCCACCGGGCTTCCCCTGGTCGCAGGCAACAAGGTCACGCTGCTGTTCGACGGGCCGGCCACGATGCGTGAAATGATGGCTGCGGCGCGCGCGGCGATCACCTCGATCAACCTCGAAACCTACATCTTCGACCAGGACCCGGTCGGCATCGAATTTGCCGACGTGCTGATTGAAAAGCAAAAACAGGGCGTCACCGTCAACGTGATGTACGACAGTGTCGGCACGCTGGCCGTGCCGCAGCAGTTTTTCGACCGGATGAAAGCGGCCGGCATCCACCTGCTGGCGTTCAATCCAGTGAACCCGGCGGCGCGCAACGGCAAATGGGAGCTGAACAACCGTGACCACCGCAAGCTGATGGTGGTCGACGGCAAGATCGCCTTTACCGGCGGGATCAACATCAGCGCCACCTACGCCAACAGCTCGCTGTTCCGCTCGAAGAAAAAGCCCGGGTCGGTCGATGGCAAGGATGTCGGCTGGCGCGACACGCACATCAAGATCGAGGGGCCGGCGGTGGCCACGCTGCAATGGTCGTTCATCGACAACTGGGTGCACCAGGAAGCTGGCGACTTGCCGGCGCGCGACTATTTTCCGCGCCTGGGCGTGGCCGGCGACAAGCTGGTGCGGGTGCTGGCTACCGGACCGGACGGCGGCGCCGAGATCTACAAATCGCTGCTGGTCGCGATCAGCGAGGCGAGGAACTCGATCCACATCACGTCCGCCTATTTCGTGCCGGACCAGCAGACCGTCGAGGCGCTGTGCGCGGCCGCAAAGCGCGGCGTCGACGTCAAGCTGGTGCTGCCGGGCGTATCCGACCACGGCCTGGTGGTGCATGCCGGGCGGGCGTTCTACGAGCAGTTGCTGTCGAACGGCGTGAAAATTTACCAGCTGCAGGTAGCGGTGCTGCACGCAAAGACGGCGGTGATCGATGGCGTGTGGTCCACCATCGGCTCGGCGAATATCGATTACCGCAGCTTCCTCCACAACTATGAACTGAACGTGGTGGTGGTGGATCCGGCCTTCGGGAGCGACATGGAGAGCGCATTCAATGAGGATTTGCGCGACTCGAAGCAGGTGACGCTGGAGCAGTGGCACAGCCGGCCGGTGACCGACCGGATCAAGGAGTGGGCGGCGCGGCTGGGGCAGTACTGGTTGTAAACCGCACGCAAGCACGTCGTTCCCGCGCAGGCGGGAACCCATGCTGACTCTGCTTTCACCACGAGCGCCATCCGGTTGCCAGCTCAGCATGGGTTCCCGCCTGCGCGCGAGCGACGGCGGCTTCTAAATCCCCGCCGCGTACAACCCGTCGTTATGCGGCGTCCACACATTCCCGCTGCGCAGGAACTTATCCGTATTCATCAGCCGGAATGTCTTGCCGACGATATCCCACCCATACCGGTCGACCTCGACGCGCTCGTGCTCGATCCGCACAACATTGAATGAATTGGTTTCGCCCCTGCCCCGGGTCGAGGTCGCGGTGCCGGCCTGGATCACCAGCGCCGCGTACTCGCTGATCTTGTAACGCTCGGCAGTGTTGCCGGCATGGCTGGCGTGCAGGTGCCCGGCCATCAACACGTCGACCCCGCATTCGGCAAATACCTCCATCGCCATCGGCGCGCGGTCGACCAGGTCCTGTTCGTCGAAGCTCTGCGGCAGGTCGAACGGATGGTGGGTCACCACGACGCGCGTGATCTTGTCGCCGAGCCCGCTGAACCGGTCGCGGATCTTCTGCACCTGCTCCTTGTTGACCCGCCCGTCCTTGAAGGTCAGCGAGCGCGCCGTGTTCACGCCCAGCACCGCGATCTCGTCGTCGACATAGGCTGGTTCGAGCTCGTCCGTGATGTAGCGCTTGTAGCGTTCCAGCGGCAGCGCGAAGCGCCGGAATACGTTGTACAGCGAAATGTCGTGGTTGCCGGGCACGATGATCTGCGGCCGCGGCAAGGTGTCGAGCCAGGCGCGCGCCTCCTCGAACTGTTCGCTTTTGGCGCGCTGGGTCAGGTCGCCGGAGACCACCACCACGTCGGGGGCGATGCTATGCACCAGCTCGCGCAGCGGATCGAGCAGGCCCGGATCGACGCGGCCGAAATGCAGGTCGGACAGGTGAACAAGTGTACGCATTCTGTTTCCTTAATGTGGAACGATGACCGTCAGCGCGCCCGGCCGGATCCGGTAGCGCAGCGGCGTCTTCATGACGGTGACTTCGCCGTCGGTGGCCACGCGCATGTGCTTGTGGCGGGTGTCGATTTCCATCTCGTCGGCCAGCAGCACGTCGAAGTCGCGCTCCTCTCCCAGTTTGCCCCACAGCGCGCGCACCGCAAAACGCAGCAGCCCGAGGCGGCCCGGGCGCTGCGCCACGTACAGGCTCAGCTTGCCGGCGTCGAGGCGCTGGCGCTCGCCGATCGACAAGCCGGTCATCGCGTATTCGTTATTCCCGATGAACACGAACGGCGTGCGCCGCGCCAGCCGCACGCCGTCGACCACCAGCCGGATCGACAGGAACGGAAAGCGCCGCAGCGCCGCCAGCGTGGCCCAGAACGCGGCCAGCCACTTGCCGCGGCCGAGGCGGCGCTGCTGCTTCTCGCGGTCGTGCACGATGTCCGGGTACAGGCCGAGCCCGGAATTGTTCAGGAAGATCCGGTGGTTGACTTCGCCCACGTCGACCTCCTTCGGGCGGCCGCTGGCCAGCACGCCCACCGCCTTGTCGAGTTCGAGCGGAATGCCGAGGTCCTTGGCGAAGTGGTTCAGCGTGCCCAGCGGCAGCACGCCGAATGCAACGCCAGTGCCGGCCATCACCGAGGCCACTGCATTGATCGTGCCGTCGCCGCCGCCGGCGACCACCAGCTCGGCGCCATTGTCGAGCGCGGTGCGCGCGGTTTCGACCATCTCGTCGCCGTTCTTCGCGAGCGTGACGTCGGCCTCCAGGCCGACACTGCGGAACTTCTCGCGCAGGTTGCGCGCCGCGTCGTCGTCGTGGCCGCTGCCGGCACTGCCGTTGATGATGACCGTGACCCGCTTCATGCCTTGCCTCCTGCGGCGCGCGCTGCACGGCGGCGGCGCAAGGTCGAGATGCCGGTGATGCAGACCGCGAGCCAGGCGCAGCCTTCGGCGGCAGCGGCCAGCACGTCGGACAGGTAATGCACGCCAAGGTACATGCGCGAAACGGCCACCAGCGCGACCAGCAGCCAAGCGGCGAACGGGACCGCAATCCGCGCCGGCCAGCGACGCGCCTGGCCAACCAGGTAGCAGGCGGCCAGGCCGTAAAACAGCGCTGCGGCCACCGTATGGCCGCTCGGGAAGCTGTAGGTGGGCAGCGTGAGCAGCGGATCGTCGAAATGGGGTCGTGCGCGGCGATAAAACAACTTCAGCAGCACATTCAGGACCATTCCGCCCGGCACGGTGGCGACCAGCGCCAGCAGCCAGTAGCTCTCGCCCCGGCGCCGCAACCACCACCCGAGCAGCAGCGTCAGCGCGAGCATCCCGGGCACGCTGTGGCAGTAGGTGACCACCAGCATCAGCTGCGTCAGCCCGGCACGCGCGTGTGCATGGAACCAGTGCGCCAGCGCCACGTCGAGCACGGTGATCGGCGCGCCCCGCACCACGTCCTCGGCAATCTCGCCAAACACCCACCCGGCGGCCAGCATCAGCGCCAGGCCGATCGTCAGGTGGAGCCCGAACTCACCTTCGGGCGAGAAGCGCGCGGCGGCAAAGCGGTGCAGGCGGGGAAGCGTGGTTCTCAACATTTGCTTGATATGGGGTCAATTGGCGAAAAAACCACACAAATCAAAATTTACTGGCTGCATATACAGTAACTGTGGATTTATACAGTAGTTATGGTATTCTGGTGTCACTTGACCAACACAAACGAAGACAGGAAACCGTCATGACCACTTTGAACAGCTCCTTCGGCATGGAATACGCACCGATCCCATTCATGCTGCGCCTTGGCCGCCGCGAATTGCTGGTCACGCGCGACTTCCGCAAGCGCTTCTACCCGGTCAACCCAATCATCGAGTGCGACACCGGCGTCGAGCCCGGCCATGTCGAGGTGCTGCTGCTGCGCCGCTGGCTGCTGATCCTGTCCAAGGCTCACTAAAAACCTCATAACCTTATCAAAATTCATTCGTTCTCTTCGAAGGTGGCAGGCCGTACTCTGCGGGCTCCCCCTACCTTTGAGAGTACGCGATGATTCGAACCAAAATAATCACGTCGCTGGCGGCGCTGGCCATGCTTGCGCAATCGGCCGCCTTCGCGGCTGACATTACGCTGCTCAACGTGTCGTACGACCCGACGCGCGAGCTGTACCAGGACTTCAATGCCGCGTTCGCGCGCCAGTGGAAGGCAAAGACCGGCGACACCGTCACCGTCAAGCAATCGCACGGCGGCTCGGGCAAGCAGGCGCGCGCCGTCATCGACGGCTTGCCGGCCGACGTGGTCACGCTGGCGCTCGCTTACGATATCGATGCTATCAGCGAGCGCGGCTTGCTCGCGCACGACTGGCAGCAGCGCCTGGCGCACCGCAGCGCGCCGTACACCTCGACCATCGTGTTCCTGGTCCGCAAGGGCAACCCCAAGCACATCCGCGACTGGGGCGACCTGGTCAAGCCGGGCGTGTCGGTGATCACGCCAAATCCAAAAACCTCCGGCGGCGCCCGCTGGAACCACCTGGCGGCCTGGGGCTACGCGCTGCGCCAGCCGGGCGCGACCGAAGCGAGCGCGCGCGACTTCATCACCCGCCTGTACCGCAACGTGCCGGTCCTCGATTCGGGCGCCCGCGGCGCCACCACCACCTTTGTCGAGCGCGGCATCGGCGACGTGTTGCTGGCATGGGAAAACGAAGCGCTGCTGGCGCTGCGCGAGCTCGGGCCGGACAAGTTCGAAGTGGTCGCGCCGTCGGTCAGCATCCTGGCCGAGCCGCCGGTCGCGGTAGTCGACAAGGTCGCCGACAAGCGCGGCACGCGCAAGGTCGCCCAGGCCTACCTCGAATACCTGTATAGCGACGAGGGCCAGCAGATCGCCGCGAAGCACTACTATCGGCCGGTCGTCGACCAGTTCGCGAAGAAGTACGCGTCCCAGTTCCCTTCGATAAAGCTGTTCACCGTCGACGAGATTGCCGGCGGCTGGACCAAGGCGCAAAAAGCCCACTTCGCCGACGGCGGCTTGTTCGACCAGATCTACCAGCCCGGTAAAAAATGACTTGAAATCCGCGTGGCGGCTACGATTGTGATCGTTCATCAAGTCGTGGCCTGCCCTCGCCCACAAGGCAGGCGGCGGGTTCAGGCCGGCCCGCCGCCGCCAATGCCTGACGAGTTTTGACGAACCTATCGCTGCGGGGACAGTCCTTCCTTTACAACATTTAAGGAGGATCCCGTCATGTCAGTAAAACTTCGGAACATCAACGAGCAAGTCATGGTCATCACCGGCGCGACCAGCGGCATCGGCCTGACCACGGCGCGCATGGCCGCCGAACAGGGCGCCAAGCTGGTGCTGGCCGCGCGCAGCGCCGATGCGCTTGACCAACTGGCCAGCGAGCTGCGCCGCAAAGGCACCCAGGTCGCCACGGTGGCGGCCGACGTCGGCAACCGGGCCGACGTCGAACGGATCGGCCAGGCCGCGATGGAACGCTTCGGCCGCATCGATACCTGGGTCAACAATGCCGGCATCTCGATCTTCGGCCGCACCGAAGACATCGCGCCGGAAGACCATCAGCGCCTGTTCGATACGAACTTCTGGGGCATCGTGCATGGATCGCTGGAGGCGGTCAGGCACATGAAGACGCGCGGCGGTGGCGCCCTGATCAACCTCGGCAGCGAAGCGTCGGACCGCGCCGTGCCGCTGCAGGTGATGTATTCGGCGTCCAAACATGCGATCAAGGCCTTCACCGACGGGCTGCGCATGGAACTGGAAAAGGAGAAGGCGCCGATTTCGGTCACCCTGATCAAGCCGGCCGCGATCGACACGATGTTCACCGTGCACGCGAGGAACTACATGGACAAGGAGCCGGCCCTGCCGCCGCCGATCTATGCGCCGGAACTGGTGGCCAAGTCGATCCTGTATTCGGCCCAGAACCCGAAACGCGACGTGTTCATTGGTGGCGCGGCCAAGATGGTGTCGCTCGGCGGCTGGACCATGCCGCGCATGATCGACCGCTACATGCGCGGCACCATGTTCAGGCAACAGAGATCGGAGGCCGACAGCATGCCGGGCCGGCGCGATGCCTTGCACGCGCCCGACCCGTCAAGCGAACTGCGCCAGCGCCTGGGCATGTCGCGCCACGTCGCCGAGCGTTCGCCATACACGGCGGTAACCATGCGCAATACGCCGCTGGCCGCCGCCCTGCTCGGCGGCGGCGCCTTATTTGCCGCGTGGGGACTGACCCGGCGGCTTGCTCGTTAAGAAGTCGGTGTCCTCTTCGCTCAAGGGGACATCGGGGATCACCTCCACATGGTCGGTGTCGATGTCGGCGCCGTCCTTCGCGATCGTGTCGCGCCCCGCGCTGGCACGCTCGCCGGTGCCGCTCACGTCGCTGTCGCTGTCGAAGTTGGCGTCGCCAATGTCCGGTCCGGCGGTGTCGCCGGCGCGGCTCGCTTCATTGTCCGACGTGGTTCCCTGGTCGAGGTCGATCACCTGGTCATCGTCGATGTTGCCGGCAAAGCCGGGGCCGCCCATCACATCGCTGCCGGTATCGGAAATGTCGCTCGGGCCGAGGGCGTCGATGCCGTGGCCTTTGCCAAGGCTGCGGTCGGGCCGCTCTGGGAAGTTGTCCGGGTCTAGGGTACTGGTGCCAGTCATGATGCCTCCAAAATGGATCGTTAAACCATAACGACAGGCTACCCAATATTCCGTTATTGCGGCGCAGCGCTAGAACGCGTGGCGCATTCCGATGTTCACCGCCGAACTGGTGGCCCCGCGCGCGAGCGCCGCGCCGAGCGCTGCCGCTGCGCCATTGATGTTCTGGATGTGCGAATAGGCCGCATAGAAATCGGTGCGCCGCGATACCGCATAGGTGGCGCCGATCGCCATCTGGTTGGCGTCGCGGTTGGCGAGATCGCGGTCGTTCTTGTGGATGAACGACGCGAGCAAGGTGGTCGAGTGGCCCACCGGCACCGCCACCCCCACCAGCACGTCGCGGCTGTCGGTCGAGGGCGTGCTCCAGATCCCGGCGCCGTACGGATTGTCCGGGTTGAACAGCGGCGAACTGCCCCACCCGCGGTTGATGCTGTAGGCCGCGTACGCGCTGCCCCAGCCCATCTTGAAATTGGCCGCGATGATCGAGTTCTTCGCCTCGAGGCTGTTACCGGCAAGGTCGTACAGGTGGATGCGCGCCACGTTCCGGTTCTGGTGCGCCGCGCGCACGGTCAGCGGGCCGGCCTCGATACCGACCGACAGGCCCCAGGCCCGGCTCGCGGCCGAGCCGTCGAAGCCGTCGACGCCATACGCGCTGTTGGCGGAAATGCCGCGCGCCTTGGCCCGGTAATACTGCGTGCTGCTGTCGAGCCGGCGCAGGCCGTTGGCGGCCAGGCCGGTCGCGTTACCGGCCCCGCCGGTGGCGCCGTCGGTAATATCCACCCGCCCCAGGTAGTCGAGGGCATGCTGCCGGTCGAACGCAACGGCGCTGAAGTCACCGGCCAGACCGAGGTAGGCCTGGCGCCCCAGCAGGTGCCCGGCCTGGTCGACCTGGCCGGGTTCCGCACGGACAGCCTCCACGGGTTGGCCGTGCTCGACCGTGAAAATGGCCGGCGCATCGCCTGGCGCCGCCGCGCTGCCGCTGCCGCCGAGGCGCGAACCGGACGCGATCGCGCTCGCCACGTTTGCCGTGGTGTTTTCCGGCGACGCAAAGGAGGTATCGGCCACGCCAGCTGGCGTCACCGTGCTTTGGGCG
>JBJMVW010000080.1:0-15028 GCA_045810465.1 Massilia sp.
ACGCCGAGCGCCTGCAGCGAGGCGCCGAGCGCCGGGTAGTTGTCGGCGTCGAAGCGGCCCGACAGCACGATGCGGTCGTCGATGTTGATGCGGTACAGGTCGGCCGTGACCGAGGTCGACTGGGTCGGCGACCAGGTTGCGCCCAGCGTGTAGTTCTTCGACTTCTCTTCCTTCAGCTGCGGGATGCCCGCCGCATTGGCGACGCTGCCGCCGTTCGGCGCCAGCACCACGTCGAGCGGGCGGCCGTTGACGAAGTCGGTGAAGGTCGACGAGAAGTACACCTGCTGCAGCGACGGCGCGCGGAAGCCGGTGCTGGCCGACGCGCGCAGCAGCACGTCATTGGTCAGCTTGAAGGCGCCGGCCAGCTTGAAGTTGGTGGTCGAGCCGAAATCGGAGAAGCGCTCGTGGCGCAGCGCCGTCTGTACTTTGAGGCGGTCGGTCACGTCGGTTTCGATGTCGACGTAGGCCGCGATGCTGTGGCGGCTGCGGTCGGCCGCGTCGCCCGGCTGGAAGCCCGGGAAGCCCTGGCTGCCGGCGTTACCGCCGATGCCGAGGCCATCGGCATCGATGTACGAACCGGGCTCGCCGGCGAAGATCTGGTAGTTCTCGGTGCGGTATTCGAAGCCGAAGGCCGCGTTCAGGCCGCTCAGGATGCCGCTGTAAAAGCGGCTGAAGTCGGCGTTGGTGGTCAGCTGGCGGAACGAGAAGCCGCCGGCGTCGAACACGTTCGGGCTGATCCCTTTGCCGCCCTTGGACAAGTCGAGGTTGGCGATCGACGCGTTGAGCGTGTGCGCGATCGTGTAGCGCATCTTGTTGTAGCCGTAGGTCTGCGAGAAGTCGCCGTTCCACTCGCCGAAACGCGTGCGGTAGCCGATCGTGCCGAAGCGGTCGTCGATGTCGCCGTCGATGAACGGGACGAAGCCTTCCGGGTACATCGCCGCCGAATTGCGCGACGGGATATCGTCCGAGCCAACGCCGCCGCGCGCATACGCGGCCGACGAGGCGGTGCGGGTCTGCGCGCCCGCCGTGATATACAGCTTGCCCGGGCCGGCGCCGAATTCGCCGTTCAGGTACAGCGTCTTGTTCTTCGATTTGGAGTCGCCGATGATGCGCGGGCTATCCGCGTCGGCGCGGTTCGAGCGGCCGCGGTCGTAGTATTCGCCGGTGATGCCGAGCACACCGTCGCCGACCTGGACGCCGCAGTAGGCCGACGCCAGCCAGTTCCTGCCGTCGCCTTTCGAATATTCGCCGACGCCGAGGACCGACTCGCAGCCGAGGCTCTTCTTCAGTTCGATATTGAGCACGCCCGCGATCGCATCCGAGCCGTACTGGGCGGCGGCGCCGTCGCGCAGCACCTGCACGTCCTTAATCGCCAGCAGCGGAATCGCATTCATGTCGGTGCCGGTATTGCCGCGGTTGCGCGCACCGAACAGGTTGACCAGCGCGGTCGTGTGGCGGCGCTTGCCGTTGACGAGGACCAGGGTCTGGTCCGAACCGAGGCCGCGCAAGGCGGCCGAGTCGACCAGGTCGGCGCCGTCGGCACCGGTCTGGCGGGTCGAATTGAACGACGGCGAAATATAGGTCAGCGTCTGCGCCAGGTCGAACTGGCCGCCCTGTTCCGACGCCTTTGTCAGCGGGATGAAGTCGACCGGCACGGCGGTTTCGGTGGCCGACGCATTGGTCAGCACGCGGCGCGAACCGATCACGCTGACGCTCGGGATCACCTCAGTCGAAGCAGCGGCGGCGGGGGCTGCGGTTTGCGCGAAGGCTGCGGGAGCGAAAGCGGCGAGGGTGGCGGTGCCGTAAAGGCTGAGCAGGACGGACTGGCGTAACAGGCTGGGTTTGAACACGCGGCATCTCCAAAGGGCAAAAGTGCATCTTAAACAATTGCCCCTCGCCATGCCGTACCATTAACGCAACGTTGTAAGTATATAACTCCGGTTCATTCCAAAAACCGTAGGGTCAGAGTCGATTTTTCGAGCAACTTCGCATGTTGCCCAACAAGTGGGGTCAGAGTCGATTTTTCCAGCAACATCGCGTGTTGCCCAACAATGAGGGTCAGAGTCGATTTTTCCAGCAACTTCGCATGTTGCAAAACAATTAGGGTCTGACCCCACTTGGATTATTTTTTGGGGGCGTCGTCCTTCGGCCAGGCGACGCCGGTCCAGACGGCGTTCAGCGACTTCTGCTCGGCAGCCGCCTTGTCCAGCGCCTTGATCTTGGCCTTGCCTTTCGGCTGCAGGACCGGCTCGAGCCGGAGCTCGCGCAGTTCGTCGCGGCGGAACAGGTGCAGCTTGAACGGGCCCGCCTTCGACAGGTACAGCTTGTCGCCCAGGTCCTTGCTCGATACCTTGATGCCGTTCACCGCCACCAGCACGTCGCCCGCTACCACGCCCGCTTTCCATGCCGGGCTGTCACGCTCGACTTCGGTCACCACCGCCGGGTCGCTGTTTTCGCGTACTTTCCAGCCGGCCCACCATTCCTGCTTCTGCTCTTCGTCCTTCGGGACGTCGATCAGGTACTGCAGGCCGACCGTCCTGAACAACGCTTCGAACGGGATCTCGGCAGTGCCGTCGACGTACTGGCTCCACCAGCCGCTCCAGTCCTGCCCGCTGACCTGGCGCAGCGCCGCCTTCACCGCCGCCGCGTCGTAGCCGCCCTGGGCCACCGAGTGCTTGTCGTACAGCACCCGGTGCACGTCCTCGAAACCTTTGGCGCCCTTGGTCTGGCGCCGCAATTCGATGTCCATCATCAGCGCCAGCACGTGTCCCTTGCCGTAAATGTTCACCGACGCGTTGCGCGCACGTTCGCCGCCGACCGCGATCCATTCGTCGAAGCTCGCTTCGGTCGCGCTTTGCTGGAAGCGGCCCGGCTGGTGCAGGTAGTCGTCGATCACCTTCGCATGGGCGTCGAGGAACTCGTCGCGCTTCTGCAATCCCGCACGCAGTACGATCAGCTCTTCAAAGTAGGAGGTGTTGCCTTCGGCCATCCATAGCAGTGGGTTGTAGTTTTCCTTCTGGTAGTCGTACGGCACCATCTCTTTCGGGCGGTAGGCCTTCACGTTCCACGTGTGGAAGAATTCGTGCGCCGCCGTGCGCAGGAAGCCGAGGTAGTCCTTGCGCGTGCCGAACATCCAGCGCGGACGCTGGATCACGGTCGAGTTGATGTGTTCGGTCGCGCCGCCGACGTTGTCGGTCGCGTGGACGATGAACAGGTAGCGCTGCTGGAACGGCCATTTGTTGCCGTACATCCGGCCCGTTTCGGCGACGATCTTCTGCAAGTCCTCGGTCATCTTCTTGCCGTCGTAGTTGCCGCGGCCCCAGATCGCCACGTCGATCTTGCGCCCGTCAACCGTGGTCGAGTAGAACTCGTGGATGCCGGTCTCGATCGGCGAGTCGATCAGCACGTCGTAGTTGGGGGCGACGAAGCAGTGGCCGCAGTTGCCGGACTCCATGCCCGAGCGCGTTTGCCAGTTGGCCGGCACGTCGAGCCTGACCTTCAGCGGCTGGCTGCGGAACGGCGCGGCGTACACGAACACGCCGCTGGCGTCGAGGTAGGCGTGGGTGTCGTCGATGTGGCGGGTACGCTCGCCCAGCAGGTTGGCGTACAGCTCGTAGCTGACGGTCACCTCGTCGCCAGGATGGGTCTGGACGCGCCAGGTGCCCTTGTCGGTCTTGCTGACCGCCAGCGGCTCGCCCTTCGCGTTGACCGCCTTGAACAGGCGCACGCCGTTGGCCAGGTTCAGGATCTGGTAGCGGCCGGTGCGCCAGTTCGGCATCTGCACATCCAGCGTGCTGCCCTGGACTGCCGGGAAGGTGGCGCGGACTTCGGCGAGGTGTTGGGCGGCATTGCTGATGCGCAGCTGGTAGTCGACGTCAGCGTGAGCCGCAGGCGCTGCGCCGAGCAACAGCAGGGACAAGGTGGAGGCGAGAAGGGCAGGTTTCATTTCCGCAAGGGTCTGGTGAAGTTGCGCGCAAGTGTATAACAATGGCAACGGACGAGCTAGCGGAAAGCAGGGCTGCTCTGACGGCCCGAGACAGGCTTTGTGCGCTGCGCAAAATCCGTCGTTCCCGCGCAGGCGGGAACCCATACGTCGCGTACTCATTGCCTCAGTATGGATTCCCGCCTGCGCGGGAATGACGTGCTCAGTATGGATTCCCGCCTACGCGGGAATGACGTGCTCAGTATGGATTCCCGCCTGCGCGGGAATGACGTGCTCAGTATGGATTCCCGCCTGCACGGGAATGGCGTGATTACGCCGGTTCGGCCCTGCCGCCAACCAGGATCGCGTCGCCGTCGACCTGCGTGCGGATCAGGCAGGCGCGTCCGGTGGCCTTGCCTTGCCGGAGGCTGATGCCTCGCCCCAGCGCGGCCGTCAGGGCTCCCGCCGCCACGCCGGTCGCACTGTCCTCCAGCGCCGGGTCGAGGTGATTGAAGTTGCGCCCCTCGTACTCGTCCTCCCCGGTGCGGCAGTACACGTAGCAGCCGCTCACGCCGTGGGCCTTGCCCCATTCGCCGACCAGCGCAAGGCCGGGACGCAGCGCGTACAGCGTGTCCGCGTCCGCGACTTCGATCAGCAACTTGGGACTGCCGACCGACGCCAGCCGCGGCGGCGATACCGGCACGAGGCCAGGCGCCGCAAGCAGGCGCGCGGGCAGGCCGGGGTCGAGGTCGACCTGCGGGGCGCCGTGCCGGTCGAGGCGCACGAACAGGTCCTCCCCAACGCGCGAGAGCACCAGGCGCTGGCCACGCAGCGCGGTCGTCACCGTGACCGGCGCGCGCGATCCCTGGCGCGCGAACAGCACGTGCGCGGCCGCCAGCGTGGCGTGCAGGCACAGCGGGCTCCTCATGTGGGGATAGAAATAGTCGAGCGCGACGTCTGCGTCCCGTGGATCGATGAACACGCAGGTGGTGCCGCGCTCGCGCGCGAACGCCTGGCGCGCGGCCTCGGGCGCGCGGTCGCCCTCGATCACCAGCGCCGGATTGCCATCGCCGGGAAACTCGCCAAAGCACCTCAGTTCCTGTATTTGCATCACCAGCCTTGCCTGGACGTGTGGGTCGGTTATACTGTGTTTTTATACAGTACTTATCTTCTCTGCAGAAATTTTAACGTTTTTGCACGTTTCAAGCCGATGCCATCCCAGTTTTCGCCGCCGACGCAGGGCCTGCCCGAATATGCCGAGCTGTTCTGCCTCTCCAATTTCTCGTTCCTGCAGGGCGCGTCGCATGCCGAGGAACTGGTGGCGCGCGCCGTCAAGCTGGGCTACGCGGCGCTGGCGCTGACCGACGAGTGTTCGCTGGCCGGCGTGGTGCGCGCGCACGCGGAGGCGAAGAAGGCCGGCCTGCCGCTGGTGGTGGGCGCCCACTTCCATTTGCAGGATGCGGACGGCAGCCCGGCGCTGTCGCTGATCCTGCTGGCGCAAAACCGCAACGGCTACGGCAACCTGTCCGAATTGATCACGCTGGGCCGCACCCGCAGCGAGAAGGGCACCTACCTGCTGACGCCGGACGACCTGGCCGCGCCCGCGCCCGGCTTCGCGCACCTGAAGGGCATGCCCGATTGCCTCGCGATCCTGCTGCCGGCCTATCCCGGCCACGAGGCTGCCGATGTCGACCGCCTGCACGCGCAGGCCGCGTGGATCGCGGACCTGTTCCCGAACCGCGCCTGGCTCGGCCTGACGCTGCTGCACCGCGCCTTCGACGATGCGCACCGCGCCACGGTCGAGGAAGTCGCGTGGCAGCACCAGCTGCCGATCACCGCGCTCGGCCACGTGGTGATGCATGTGCGCTCGAGGAAGCCGCTGCAGGACACGATGACCGCGATCCGCCTGTCCAAGGCGGTCGCCGATTGCGGCTACTCGCTGTCGCAAAACGCCGAACAGCACCTGCGCGCGCGCCTGCGCCTGGCGAACATCTATTCGCGCGAGGCGCTCGCCGAAACGCTGCGCATCGCGACGCTGTGCACGTTCTCGCTCGATGAGCTGCGTTACGAATACCCGAACGAGGTGGTGCCGGCGGGGCAAAGTGCAAGCAGCTTCCTGCGCAGCGAAACCTACATCGGCGCGCACCGCCGCTTCCGCGACGGGATCCCGGCCAAAGTGCAGGCCCAGGTCGAGCACGAGCTGGCGCTGATCGCCGAGATGGGCTACGAGCACTACTTCCTGACCGTGTACGACATCGTGCGCTTCGCGCGCTCGAACAACATCCTGTGCCAGGGCCGCGGCTCGGCCGCCAACTCGGCGGTGTGCTACTGCCTCGGCATCACCGAAGTGGATCCGGCACGCGCCAACCTGCTGTTCGAGCGTTTCATCTCGAAAGAGCGCAACGAGCCGCCCGACATCGACGTCGACTTCGAGCACCAGCGCCGCGAGGAGGTGATCCAGTACATCTACAACAAGTACGGCCGCATGCGCGCCGCGCTGGCCGCGGTCGTGATCAGCTACCGCCCGAAAAGCGCGCTGCGCGACAGCGGGCGCGCGCTCGGCGTCGACCTGGCGATCGTCGAGAAGGTGGCCAAGACCCACCACTGGTTCGACGGCAAAGCCGACCTGCTGAACCGGCTGGCCGAGGCCGGCCTCGATCCCGAAGCGCCGCTGTCGATCCAGTGGGCGACGCTGGCCGACCAGCTGCTCGGCTTCCCGCGCCACCTGTCGCAGCACCCGGGCGGTTTCGTGATCGCGCAGGGCAAGCTGTCGCGCCTGGTCCCGATCGAGAACGCGACCATGCCCGAACGGAGCGTGATCCAGTGGGACAAGAACGACCTCGAGGAGCTCGGCCTGATGAAGGTCGACGTGCTGGCGCTCGGCATGCTGTCGATGCTGCGGCGCGCGCTCGAACTCGTGAGCCAGCGCCACGGCACCGTATTCGAGATGCAGGACATCCCGGTCGACGACCCGGCCACCTACGACATGATCTGCGCGGCCGATACCGTCGGCGTGTTCCAGATCGAGTCGCGCGCGCAAATGAGCATGCTGCCGCGGATGCTGCCGCGCCGCTTCTACGACCTGGTGATCGAGGTCGCGGTGGTGCGCCCGGGCCCGATCCAGGGCGGCATGGTGCACCCGTACCTGAAGCGGCGCCAGGGCCTCGAGCCGGTCCATTACCCGAGCGAGGAAATGAAGCTGGCGCTCGAGCGCACGCTGGGGGTGCCGATCTTCCAGGAGCAGGTGATGCAGGTGGCGATCCTCGGCGCCGGTTTCACGCCGGGAGAAGCGGACCAGCTGCGGCGCGCGATGGCGGCCTGGAAGCGCAAGGGCGGCATGGAGCAGTATTACGACCGCATCGTGCGCGGCATGCTCGAGCGCGGCTACGAGCTGGCGTTCGCCGAGGCGATCTTCAGCCAGATCCAGGGCTTCGGCGAATACGGCTTCCCGGAGTCGCACGCGGCCAGCTTCGCGCTGCTCGCGTATGCCAGCGCCTGGCTCAAACGCCATGAGCCGGCCGCGTTCCTGTGCGCTCTGCTAAATAGCCAGCCGATGGGCTTTTACAGCCCGTCGCAACTGGTGCAGGACGCGCAGCGCCACGGCGTCGAGGTGCGCCCGGTCGACATCACGATCAGCGGCTGGGAGTCGGCGCTGGAAGAGCGCGAAGAAGGCCCGGGGCACGCAAGCCAGCCGGCGGTGCGGCTTGGGCTGTCCCTGCAGCGCGGGATGAGCCAGGAGGCCGCGGCGCGCATCGAGGACGCGCGTGCGATCCGGCCGTTTACCAGCGTGGCCGACCTCGCGCGCAGGGCAGGGCTGGACCGCGCCGACCTGCAGGTGCTGGCCGCGTCCAACGCATTGCGCCCGCTGGCCGGGCATCGGCGCGAGGCGTTGTGGCAGGCGGTCGGCGCGGTGCCCGACAAGGACCTGCTGCGCCCGACCACGCCGAACGAGGAAACCCCGGCGCTGGTGGCGCCATCCGAAGGCGACGAGATCGTCGGCGACTATCGTGCGCAGGGGCTGACGCTGGGCCGCCATCCGCTGTCGCTGCTACGGCAGCAACTGCTCGCCAAGCGCTTCCTGCCGGCCGAGGTGCTGAACGACTTCCAGGACGGCCAGCTGGCGCGGGCGTGCGGCATCGTCACGGTGCGCCAGCGGCCCGGCACCGCCAAGGGCGTGCTGTTCATGACGCTGGAAGACGAAACCGGCAACATCAACGTGATCGTCTGGCCCAAGCTGCTCGAACAGCAGCGGCGCGAGGTACTCAATGCGCCTCTGCTCGGTGTGTATGGGATCTGGCAGCGCGAGGGCGAGGTGCGGCACCTGGTCGCCAAGCGGCTGGTCGACATGTCGCATTTGCTCGGCCGGTTGACTACGTCGAGCCGCGATTTCTGCTAGCGACATTGTCAGTGCGATGAAAACCGCACAACTATTCGATCGGGTCGAATCATGCGAAAGCCGGCCCTCTCAACGATGGGACGATGTCATGCAGGCTGGCGACCTCGCAGGTAGGAAGCGCTTGTGACTCATTAGCCAACCGGTCGGGATTGAACCAGCAGCTGTCTATGCCGAATCTGTTCGCGCCGAGAATGTCCGCATCCAACCTGTCGCCAATGATGATCGTCTCGTCCTTGGCAAAGGACGAAGCCATCTTCGCGGCATACTCGAAAAATCGGCTGTCCGGTTTGGCGAAGCCGCAGGCTTCGGAAGTCGATACGAAAGAAATGTGATCACGAAGCCCCGAGCCGGAGATGCGGCGATTCTGAATGTGATGGACGCCGTTCGTGATGATGCCTACCTCACCGATTGCCGATAATGTCTCGCATAGACGCTTGGCGCCATCGATAAGGACAACGGTATCTGACAAGTAGTCTAGATAAAGGACGCTCGCCGCCACCGGATCCAGGTCGAGGCCACTCATCAGGAATGTTCTGCGGAACCGTTCCACTTTCAGAAAGTCTTTGGAAATCGCTCCTGTCTCGAAGCTTCTCCAAAGTTCGACGTTAATCAGCTGGTACTGCCGGAAAAGCCCATCGATGCCGTCGCCGACGCCCAGCTTCTCCATTGTTTGCGCGAAAGAGCGTTTTTCGGACGCCTTGAAGTCGAGCAGCGTGTCGTCCAAGTCAAAGAGGAATAATCGATGTTTCACCGCTTCTCGTCCGAAAGTTTGGTATTGCATGTTAACACGGGCAGGAGCCGCCCAAGCGAGCCGATGCCCGACAGGCGATCGCCTCGGATCATCGGACATAAGTTCACGCTGGATATGGGGCCGTGGGGAAAACAGCCAGTGTTTGCCCGGGGGGCGACGCGCCGCAAATGAAAAAGCGCCGATGGCGCCGGGTGGCGCCATGGAGAGCAGAAAAATTGCGAGCTCTTCGTACCTGCGCTGCTTGATCTGCGCCTGTTCTTTTTATTAGTGCCGCCGCTTTCAGGGCTGCGGAAGCCGCAGTCGCGCACGCGGCACCGGCGCGCCGGCTGGCAGCGCCGCCGCCTGGCGATCGAGCTTGAACACGCCCACCACCGCGGCCAGCTTCACAGCCTGTTCCTGCATCGAGCCGGCGGCCGCTGCCGCTTCCTCGACCAGCGCCGCATTCTGCTGGGTCACCTCGTCCATCTGGCCGATCGCCTGGTTCACCTGCTCGATGCCGCCGGTCTGTTCCTGGCTGGCGTTCGCAATTTCGGCCATGATCTCGGTCACGTGGCGGATGCTGGTCACCACTTCGTCCATCGTGGCGCCGGCCTGGTCGACCAGCTTGGCGCCGGCATCGACCTTCTCCACCGAGTCGCCGATCAGTTCCTTGATTTCCTTGGCCGCCGCCGCCGAGCGCTGCGCCAGCGTGCGCACCTCGGACGCCACCACCGCAAAGCCGCGGCCTTGTTCCCCCGCGCGCGCCGCCTCCACCGCCGCGTTCAACGCGAGGATGTTGGTCTGGAACGCGATACCGTCGATCACGCCGATGATGTCGACAATCTTGCGCGCCGACTCGTTGATCGAGCCCATGGTCGTGATGACTTCGCCGACCACTGCGCCGCCCCGGGTTGCCACGCCCGACGCTTTGATCGACAGCTGGTTGGCCTGGCGCGCGTTGTCGGCGTTCTGGCGTACGGTGGTGGTCAGCTCTTCCATCGAGGCCGCGGTCTCTTCCAGCGAGCTCGCTTGCTGCTCGGTGCGCGAGGACAGGTCGAGGTTGCCCGCGCTGATTTCCGCGGACGCGGTGGCGATCAGGTCGGTGCCGCCGCGCACCTGGGTCACGATCGCGACCAGGCTGTCGTTCATGTTGCCCAGCGCGCGCAGCAGGGCGCCGGTTTCGTCCGTGGTGGAGGCTTCGATGCTGCGGGTCAGGTCGCCGCTGGCGACAGTTTCGGCCACGTCGAGCGCGGCCCGGATCGGCCGGGTGATCCCGGTGGTCAGCAGCCAGGAGCAAATGGCGCCGAGCAGCACGGCGACGCCGGTGAGGATCGCAAGCAGCGTCTTGCTGTTGGTGGCGTTGCCGTCGATCGTCCTGGCGGTCGCATCGATGCTGTTACGCTGCATCGTCACCAGCTCTTGCAGCAGGTCCTGGTACAGCTTCGCCGCCGGGGTGAACGACTGCTCGAGGATGCGCGCCGCCTCGTCGGGGTTGCCATCGGCCTTAGCCTTGACCGCGCCGTCGCGCGAGGCGCTATATGCCTTGCGCTGCTCGAGAATCTTCTGGAACAGTTCTTTTTCCGGGCCCGCGGCGGCGATCAGCGGTTCGATCTGTTTCAGCAGGTCCGCGGCTTTTGTGACCGAGGCTGCCGCGTCTTGCTTGAAGTAGGGGCCGAGCGCCGGGTCGGTGCTCTTGACGATTGCCGCCGTGCGGCGGATCGAGGCGTAGTTCAGGCTGTACCAGTCGGTGATCATGCGCTCCTTGGCCAGCGGCTCGGCCATCATCGCCTTGGTCGACGCCGCCACCTGGTCCAGGCGCCAGCCGCCAACGGTGGCGATCAGCAGTGTCATCGCCAGGATGAGCGAAAAGCCGAGCCCCAGGCGTTTTCCGATTTTGATATTTCCAATGAAGCCCATGAACGTGCATCCTTACCAAGACTGTTGAGGCGGGAGGGGGCGCAGCGGCGCGCCAGCCCGAGGGAAGGGCGAAATTTTACTCGGGTTAATATTGCTCTAGCAAAATATATGGTGATTTGTGGAAAATTTACCGACAACCCCCGCCCGGGTACCTGACTCCGGTGTCCGGAACGGCCGGGAAAGGCTTCCGCGTCCGCCAAATCGATGCTACGGTATTCATTCCCCGGCGCAGAGTGCGCCGCTTCCAGGAAAAAACCACATGAAATTCAGTATCCGTACCCTGCTGTTGCTGGCAGGCGCCGTCAGTGCCACCGCCAATGCCGCCTTGCCGCAACCGTTCGCCGACCAGCTCAACGCCTCCTATCCGGCGGTCGAGGCCTTGTACCGCGACCTGCACCAGCATCCCGAGCTGGCCTTCGGCGAGCACGAGACCGCCGCCAAGCTGGCCGCGCGCGCGAAGGAGCTCGGCTTCGATGTCACCACCGGCATCGGCGGCACCGGCGTGGTTGCGCTGCTGCGCAACGGCCCGGGGCCGACGGTCATGCTGCGCACCGAGATCGACGCGCTGCCGGTGCAGGAGAAGACCGGGCTGCAGTTCGCCAGCACCGCCACCACCAAGAACCCGGCCGGCGAAACGGTCCCGGTAATGCACGCCTGCGGCCACGACCTGCACATGTCGGCCTGGTACGGCACCGCCAAGCTGATGGCCGCCAACCGCAAGGCCTGGAGCGGCACGCTGATGCTGGTCGGCCAGCCGGCCGAAGAAACGGTGTCCGGCGCGGCCGCGATGATCAAGGATGGCCTGTTCACGCGCTTCCCGAAGCCCGACTACGCGCTCTCGATGCATGACGAATCGACCTTGCCGTCGGGCGTGGTCGGCTACCACCCGGGCTACTTCCGCGCCGCTTCCGACACCGTGACCATCACCATATTCGGGCAGGGCGGACACGGCGCCGCGCCGCACGACACGCGCGACCCGATCGTGATGGCGGCGCGCATCGTGATGGCGCTGCAGACCCTGGTCTCGCGCGAGAACAACCCGGTCGACCCGGTCGTGATCACGGTCGGCAGCATCCACGGCGGCACCCAGGCCAACATCGTGCCCGACCAGGTCAAGCTGCAGCTGACGGTGCGCACCTTCAAGGATCAGGTGCGCAAACGGGTCCTGGCCAGCATCGCGCGCGAGGTGAAGGGCGAGGCGCTGGCCGCCAACGCGCCGAAGGAGCCGCTGGTCGAGATCAAGCAGGGCGTCGACGCGGTGTTCAACGAGCCGGCCCTGACCGAACGGATGGCGGCGACCTTGCGGGGTGCGCTGGGCGAGAAGAATGTGACCGAGATGCCGGCCAAGATGACGTCCGAGGACTTCGCCAACTACGGGCAGGCCGGGGTCAAGGCGGTGCTGCTGCACGTGGGCGCGGTCGAGCCGTCGAAGCTGGCGGCAGCGCAGAAGAGCGGCGTGCCGCTGCCCGGGCCGCACTCGCCGCAGTGGGCGCCGGAATTCCAGCCGACCGTGAAGGCGGCGATCGCGTCCGAAACCGCGATCCTGCTTGACCTGTTCAACAAGAAGTAAGCGCCCTCAGCGCGCCGCCGCCCGCAGGTGCGCGCTGCGCTGCGCACTGGACGGGTGGGTGGCCATGTACTCGGTGCTCTTGACCATCCAGTCCGGCAGGCCGCGGCTCACGCCCGGTGCGCTGTCGAGCGCATCGAACAGGTCGGCCAGCGGCGCCGGCGAGATGCCGTGGCTGCGCAGGAGGGCGATCGCGTAGTCGTCGGCCTCGGCTTCCATCGCGCGCGAGTAGCGCATCTTCACCAGCAGGGCCGGCACGCCGGCGGCCACGGCGCTGAAGTCGCCGAACAGCGCCGCCGCCGCCGCGGCTGTCAGCGACGAGCGTGCCAGCGAGCGGGCGCTGTGGCGCAGCTCGACATGGCCGATCTCGTGCGCCAGCACACCGGCCAGCTGCGCTTTGTGCTGGTCGTCGGAATCGCCTTCCTTGCTGAGGATTTCCCGGATCATCCGGTCGGTGACCACGATCGATCCGTCCGGCAGCGCCAGCGCGTTGGGGCCCAGCTGCGCCGAGTCGCGCACCAGCACGCGCAGCGGCAGGCGTGGCCGGGCCGGCGCGATTTGCCTGAGCACCTGCTCCACCTCGGCGAGGCGCTGGTCGCTCAACCGGCTGGGTGCGAGCAGGCCGTGCGACTCGAGCGCCGCCAGCGCAGTGCGGCCGAGCGCCTGGTCGGCCCCGGCGGGAAGGGCTGCGGCGATCCGTTCGGCTGCCGCCGGCACGCCCCAGATGGCGGTGGCCGCGATCAGCAGCACCAGCAGCACCAGCGCAAGCAGCGCGGCCCAGGTGCGTTCCTGCCAGCGCACGACGCGCGATTTGCGGTAGCCGAGGGCGGCCGCGAGCGCGTGGCCGGCTGCCGGATCGGGCACCTCGCAGCACGCGCCGTCGGGGAAGTACAGCACCAGCGGTGCATGTGCGAACGGCTCGGCGATGGTCGCGTCGGTCGCGGGATAGACTTTGTCGACCGCGCCGGAGAGGACGATGACGCCGCCGCCGGCGCCGATGTCGACCGGATGCATGCGCGCCGTGCGGCCGTCGAAGTAATGGGCAATCGTCATCGCGGCCTCACCAGGAAATATCAACGCCAAGGAAATCGGCGGCGCCATCGCCGGCCGCGCTCGCGCGGCTGCGCTCCGTGCGCGCCGCGACCTGGTCGACATCGGCGTCGGCCTCCAGCGCCAGGTGGGCCAGCCGGTAGCGGTACACGCGCACGACAGCAAACGGGCGGTACAGGCCGAGGGTCAGCAGGGTCAGCACGGCGTTGGCGGTCTGCAGCCTGACGAACTGGCGCGCCGACAGCGTCGACCGGATGCGGATGCCGGGGAAGCTGGTGTTCGACCACGCGAGGTTGGCGATGCGCACCTGCATGTACGGCCCGGCCAGCAAATAAAACAGGTAGCCGAACACGCCGCCCAGCGCCAGCGGCAGCCAGGTGGCGGCGCGCGGGCCGGGGATTCGTGACAGCGCCAGCACCGCGCCGGTCGCCAGCGCGGTGCAGGCGACGAGGGCGGCCAGCGCGAGCAGGCCGCCGCGCAGGTAAGGCCGGTAGAAGCGGCGCGCCGGCACCTCGTACGCCGACTGCTGGTCGCCGTACAGGATGTGCCGGTGCTGGTAGCGCTTCATCGCGCCGTGCATTGCCGGCCAGCCGAGGTAGAGCAGGGTGGCCAAGGCTGCCAGCGTACCGTCGGGAAAGGCCGCGACCAGCGCCGCCGGCAGCAGGAAGGTCGCGATCGGCGGCAGGTAGGCCCGGTAGGCGCCGCGCACCGAGCCGTTGAAACCGAACGACAGGCCGCGGTACTGGGTATTGGCGAGGCGAAAGCGCAGCGCGCCGCGTATCAGGAACGGCAGCGCCAGCAGCAGGACCGCAATCACGGCCAGGCCGACTTCCAGCGAAAAGCCGAACGCGTAGTTATAGGCGGCCAGCAGCAGCACGGCCAGCACGCGGCCCTTGAGGATCGCCGCCGGGTCGCCGCGAAAATCGAAGCTGGCGCCGGCCAGGTGGGTGTTGCGGTCGAAGTACTGCAAGCGCCGCACTTTGGCCCACGCGGAATAAATACCGAGGGTGGCCAGCGTGAGCAGCAGGTTGACCACCCAGATGCGGAAATATTCGTGGCCGCTGCCGGTGAAGCTGAACACCAGCGTTTGCGCCGCGCCGGTCCCCCGTGGTTCGGGGTCGTGGCTCGGCGCGGCGGCTGGCGCGGTGTCGGTTTGCAGATCCATGGCAGGCCCGGCAAAAAACGAAGAGTATAGCCCCTGCCGCTGAGTTCTGGTTAATTAATGCGCAGGCATTCGCCGCAGGTCAGAACTCTTCCCATTCGTTGCCGGCGGCCACCGGCTGCGCGGCGCGTTTCGGCTGCGTGGCGGCGAGCGCCGGCGCGCGGCGGGCCGCAGGCGCGGGACGGGCAGCGCGGGCCGGCGCGGCGACGCGCGGTGCGGCAGGCGCCTTCGCTGCGGCGAAGGTCTCGCCCGCGATCTTGAACACGCTGACCACCTGCGCCAGC
>JBJMVW010000081.1:0-6336 GCA_045810465.1 Massilia sp.
GATCCCGGAGAGCACGTTCGCCCGCATCTACCAGGAAATCATCAACTTCTGCAAATGGCATGGCGCCTTCGATCCGCGCACCATGGGCACCGTGCCCAACGTGGGCCTGATGGCGCAGCAGGCCGAGGAATACGGTTCGCACGACAAGACCTTCGAGATTTCGGAAGACGGCGTGGCGAACATCACCGACCTGGCCACCGGCGAAGTGCTGCTGTCGCAGAACGTCGAGCAGGGCGACATCTGGCGCATGTGCCAGGTCAAGGACGCGCCGATCCGCGACTGGGTCAAGCTGGCCGTCACCCGTGCCCGCAATTCGGGCATGCCGGCAGTGTTCTGGCTCGACCCGTACCGCCCGCACGAGAACGAGCTGATCAAGAAGGTCAAGACCTACCTGAAGGACCACGATACCACCGGGCTGGACATCCAGGTGATGTCGCAGGTGCGCGCGATGCGTTATACGCTCGAGCGCGTGGCGCGCGGGCTCGATACGATTTCGGTCACCGGCAACATCCTGCGTGACTACCTGACCGACCTGTTCCCGATCATGGAACTGGGCACCAGCGCGAAGATGCTGTCGATCGTGCCGCTGATGGCCGGTGGCGGCATGTACGAAACCGGTGCCGGCGGCTCGGCGCCGAAGCACGTGCAGCAGTTGGTTGAAGAGAACCACTTGCGCTGGGATTCGCTGGGTGAATTCCTTGCGCTGGCGGTGAGCCTGGAAGACCTGGGCCTCAAGACCGGCAGCGCCAAGGCGAAGATCCTGGCCACCACGCTCGATGCTGCTACCGGCAAGCTGCTGGACAACCGCAAGTCGCCTTCGCCCAAGACCGGCGAACTGGACAACCGCGGTAGCCAGTTCTACCTGGCCTTGTACTGGGCGCAGGAGTTGGCGGCGCAGAAGGAAGATGGCGAGCTGGCCGCTTACTTTGCACGGCTGGCGAAGACGCTTGCCGACAAGGAGCAGAAGATCGTTGCCGAGCTGCTCGAGGTGCAGGGCAAGCGCGTCGATATCGGCGGCTACTACAAGCTTGACGAGGCCAAGGTGACGGCGGTGATGCGCCCGAGCCCGACGTTCAACGCGGCGCTGGAAGTCGCGGGCGCCTGAGTCCGGCCCGTGCCGGGGCGCTCGGCCGCGTCGGCAGTCCTAGTTAAAAAAACCCGCGCGGCCAATGGCCGGGCGGGTTTTTTTTGGCCCTCCCGGATTTGCGTGAAATCCGTCGTTCCCGCAGAGGCGGGAACCCAAGTTTGTGTCCGCCGCCACGAAAGCCAACTGGGATTCCCGCCTCCGCGGGAATGACGTAGCTTCGGCCCCTGTTTTCGCGACACGCCCCCCGCTACGCCTGGTCCAGGCGTAAAAAAAGGCAGGACCTGCCTGCCTTTCCGATAAAGCTGGACTGCTTACTTGGCCGGAGCGGCTTCAGCTTCAGCGGCGGCAGCTTTGGCTTTCTTGGCTTTGTGGTGAGCCTTCTTCGCTTTCTTCGCTGGTGCGGCAGCAGCCGGGTCAGCGGCCACGGCGGCAGCCGGGGTCGACGCGGCAGCAGCGGCAGCAGCAGGTGCGGCCGGAGCAGCGGCGAAGGCGGAAGCGGCGAACAGGGAAGCAACCAGGGCAGCGACGAGTTTGGACATTTTAATTTCCTTTGAGTTAAGAAAAACCGATTCAAGAGCGAATCTGATCCATTAACGCGACACCGTTATGCCGCGTTGACACTTTTTTCTAGCCTCAGCGAAATTTTTTCACCCCTCATGCGCGCCGTCCGCCCGCGCCGGCGAGGGCCGCGGCCGGCACTTCCATCCACTCGCCCGGCATCAACGGATGCGTGGCCAGCGAGAACGGTCCGATGCTGCTCCTTACCAGCCGTAGCGTCGGCAGGCCGACCGCCGCCGTCATCCGCCGCACCTGGCGGTTCTTTCCTTCTTGCAGGGTTACCGCGATCCAGCTGGTCGGCTTGTCCTGGCGGGTCCGGATCGGCGGGTTGCGTGGCCACAGCCATTCCGGCTCGGCGATTCGCACCGCGCTGCACGGTTTGGTGACGAAGTCGCCCAGGTCGAGCGGTCCCTGCAGCCGCGCCAGCGCCTGCGCGTCGGCCACGCCGTCGACCTGCACCAGGTAGGTCTTCGCTTCCTTGTGGTCCGGGTGCGCGATCATGTGCTGCAGCTTGCCGTCGTCGGTCAGCAGCATCAGGCCTTCGCTGTCGGCGTCCAGCCGGCCGGCAGGGTAGATGTTGGGCGTGTCCAGGTAATCGGCGAGCGACTCGCGCCCCGGTTGCGGCGTAAACTGGCACAGTACCTGGAACGGTTTATTAAAGAGAATCAGGGGCATGGGGCGCTTTGGGAGCAGAATAGGGGATCGCCATGGCGGTGATTGGTGGCCTTAAAACCGTAGCACCTAGTAAAATACTGGAGCATAATTCGTAACGCACCGTCTTATATCTTATACAAGACCAACAGCCGCAATCGGGTATTGTAATCCAGATCGCAGGCCATGCCTGACTGGCGCCACGCGCTTGCACCTGCTATGCGGCCACTTCGGAGACCACGATGTACCAACATGTCAAAGTACCTGCTGACGGCCAAAAAATTACCGTCAACGCCGATTTTTCGCTGAATGTTCCTGATAACCCGATCATTCCGTTTATCGAGGGTGACGGCACCGGTGTCGACATCACCCCGGTGATGAAGAAGGTCGTGGACGCCGCGGTGCAAAAAGCCTACGGCGGCAAGCGCCAGATCAGCTGGATGGAAATCTACTCGGGCGAGAAGTCGACCCGGGTCTACGGCCCGGACGTGTGGCTGCCGGAAGAAACCCTGGAAGCGCTGAAGGAATACGTGGTCTCGATCAAGGGCCCGCTGACCACCCCGGTCGGCGGCGGCATCCGATCGCTCAACGTCGCGCTGCGCCAGCAGCTCGACCTGTACGTCTGCCTGCGCCCGGTGCGCTACTTCAACGGCGTGCCGTCGCCGGTGCGCCAGCCCGAGAAGACCGACATGGTCATCTTCCGCGAGAACTCGGAAGACATCTACGCCGGCATCGAGTGGGCCGAAGGTTCGGAAGGCGCCAGAAAAGTGATCGACTTCCTGGTCAAGGAAATGGGCGTCACCAAGATCCGCTTCCCGCAAACCTCGGGCATCGGCATCAAGCCGGTCTCGCGCGAAGGCACCGAGCGCCTGGTGCGCAGGGCGATCCAGTACGCGATCGACCACGACAAGCCGTCGGTCACCATTGTCCACAAGGGCAACATCATGAAGTACACCGAAGGTGGCTTCCGTGACTGGGCCTACGCGCTGGCGCAGAAGGAATTCGGCGCCGAGCTGATCGATGGCGGCCCATGGTGCAAGTTCAAGAATCCGCGGACCGGCAAGGACATCATCGTCAAGGATTCGATCGCCGACGCGTTCCTGCAGCAGATCCTGCTGCGCCCGGCAGAGTACAGCGTGATCGCCACCCTGAACCTGAACGGCGATTACATTTCGGACGCGCTGGCGGCGCAGGTCGGCGGCATCGGCATCGCCCCGGGCGCCAACATGTCCGATTCGGTCGCGATGTTCGAAGCGACCCACGGCACCGCGCCGAAGTACGCCGGCAAGGACTACGTGAACCCGGGTTCGCTGATCCTGTCGGCTGAAATGATGCTGCGCCATATGGGCTGGACCGAAGCGGCCGACCTGGTCATCGACTCGATGCAAAAGGCCATCATGTCGAAGAAAGTGACTTACGACTTTGCCCGCCTGATGGAAGGCGCGACCCAGGTGTCGTCCTCGGGCTTCGGCGAGGTCATGATCGACAACATGTAATCGTGTCGGCGCTCCCGCTGCCGGTCGTTGCCGCCGCGTCCGCTACCGGCTGCCGGTGCGTGCATACAGCTACGCGACCGATGGCCGGTTGTCGTACAGCTCGAGCGTGCGCGACGGCGCCATGTGCTGGTCCGGGATAGAATATGCCGAGGGGCGTTCGGGGCGCCACCGCTGCTGGCACAAGGACGGCAGTCACACGGGAAGGTTCCATGCGCGGGGCTGCTGATTGGTGCAGGCACCGCAGGCGAAAAAAAACCCCACCGGGTGGGCGGGGCTTTCGCTTCCGAGGGTTTTGTTTTACATGCCCTGGATGTTGGAAGCTTGCTTGCCTTTAGGGCCTTGGGTGACTTCGAATTGGACTTTCTGACCTTCTTTGAGGGTCTTGAAACCGTTCATATTGATCGCGGAGAAGTGTGCGAACAGATCCTCGCCGCCGTCATCGGGAGTGATGAAGCCAAAACCCTTGGAATCATTGAACCACTTAACAGTACCAGTTGCCATAAAAGAACTTTCAAATAAAAACAAATCACACGAGCCATAAAAGCAAGAAGCTTCTTGCCCCCTCCTCAGCCTGCTCACTCTTATCAACAAGTACATAAGTACCTGTCAATGTCTGCATTGTTGTTGCAATAATCTTTGAAGTCAAGGGGTTTCCGGCACGTGTTGTCAAATTTTCCACAACACTCCGAAAACCCATAGGTAACGGACTCTTGATTTCCCCAATCGGGTCGCCATCTGCGCTTTTATCCGAAAACGCGTAAGATGGAAAGCAAGTCGAACTGGCCTGATCGTTTACGAATAGCACCAAACCCGAAAGCATTAGAATACGTCCCATGGCAACCAAGCACGATACTGAACAACTGCTGGAGCGGCAGACTGTCAAGCCACCCCCTCTGTATCAGGTGGCGCTGCTCAACGACGACTACACGCCCATGGAATTCGTGGTCGCCATCATCCAGGAGTACTTCAACAAGGATCGCGAAACGGCGACCCAGATCATGCTGTCGGTGCATCGGCACGGCAAGGGAGTGTGCGGCGTGTTTTCCAAAGATATAGCGTGTACCAAAGTGGAGTTTGTATTAACGCATGCGCGCAAGGCAGGCCATCCCCTGCAGTGCGTGATGGAGGAAGTATGATTGCGCAGGAACTTGAAGTATCTCTACACATGGCCTTTGTCGAAGCACGGCAGGCTCGGCACGAATTTATTACCGTCGAGCATTTACTGCTGGCGCTGCTCGACAACCCGTCGGCCGCCGAAGTCCTGCGTGCGTGCGCGGTCAATATTGAAGACTTGCGCAAGACCTTGACTAATTTTATCGGTGACAACACCCCGACCGTGCCTGGCACGGGCGAGGTCGACACCCAGCCGACGCTCGGCTTCCAGCGCGTGATCCAGCGCGCGATCATGCACGTGCAGTCGGCGTCGAACGGCAAGAAGGAAGTCACCGGCGCCAACGTGCTGGTGGCCATCTTCGGCGAGAAGGATTCGCATGCTGTTTACTACCTGCACCAGCAGGGCGTGACGCGCCTCGACGTCGTCAATTTCATTTCGCACGGCGTGCGCAAGGACCAGCAGATCGACACCCAGAAAGCCTCGGAAGGTGTGGAGGAAGCGCAGGTCGAAGGGCAGGCCAAGGAAAGCCCGCTCGACCAGTTCACCCAGAACCTGAACAAGGCTGCCGCCGACGGCAAGATCGATCCGCTGATCGGGCGCGAGGACGAAGTCGACCGCGTGATCCAGATCCTGTGCCGCCGCCGCAAGAACAACCCGCTGCTGGTGGGCGAGGCGGGCGTCGGCAAGACCGCGATCGCCGAAGGCCTGGCCTGGCGCATCGTCCAGGAAGACGTGCCCGACATCCTGCAGAACGCGGTTGTGTTCTCGCTGGACATGGGCGCGCTGCTGGCCGGCACCAAGTACCGCGGCGATTTCGAGCAGCGCCTCAAGGCCGTCCTCAAGCAATTGAAGGACACGCCGAACGGCATCCTGTTCATCGACGAGATCCACACGATCATCGGCGCCGGTTCGGCATCGGGCGGCACGCTCGACGCGTCCAACCTGCTCAAGCCGGCCCTGGCGAACGGCCAGCTCAAGTGCATCGGCGCGACCACGTTCACCGAATTCCGGGGCGTGTTCGAGAAAGACCATGCACTGTCGCGCCGCTTCCAGAAAGTCGACGTCAACGAGCCGTCGGTCGAGCAGACCGTGCAGATCCTGCGTGGCCTGAAGTCGCGTTTCGAAGAGCACCACGGCGTCAAGTATTCGTCGTCGGCGCTCTCCACCGCGGCCGAACTGGCGGCGCGCTTCATCAACGACCGCCACCTGCCCGACAAGGCGATCGACGTGATCGACGAAGCGGGCGCGGCGCAGCGGATCCTGCCGAAGTCGAAGCAGAAAAAGACCATCGGCAAGACCGAGATCGAGGACATCATCGCCAAGATCGCGCGGATCCCACCGCAAACGGTCAACCAGGACGACCGCAGCAAGCTGCAGACGATCGACCGCGACCTGCGCAACGTCGTGTTCGGCCAGGATCCGGCGATCGA
>JBJMVW010000082.1:0-36659 GCA_045810465.1 Massilia sp.
GCCATTGAAGCCAAGCCGCTTGATCAGCAGGACATCGTCGCGCAGCTGCCCGGACGACGCCACCATCAGGCTGTCGGGCCAGTAGCCCTGGTCGAGCACCATGCGCAGGTAATATGCACGGCTGTTGAGCACGAAGCGGTCGCCCTCGACGCCGACCGTGCGCAACGCGGTGTAGCTGGCCACCGCGTCGAGCAGCTCGCCATCGGCGCCGCGCAGTTCGATCCCGGCGTCGATCAGTTGCGGACTCTCGGGGCTCCACAGCCAATGGGCCCGGGCGTCGTCGATGCCGGGGTCGGGCAGCTGGAAGATGCGCGACAGGCGGCTGCCGGTGAGCAGGCAGCGGTCGGCGACCAGCACCTTGCCGCGCAGCCGCAGCGTCACGTTGGCGACGGCGCCAGGCGGCACGTGCGCGACATCGGCATCGAGGCGGATCTGCCACGACGCCACGTCGGCGGTCCAGCGCAGGCGGGTCACATGCGCGCGCGCGACCTTCTCCAGCCAGACCGTGCGCCAGATGCCGGTGGTGCGCGGGTACCAGATCGAGTGGGGTTCCGGCTCCCAGTCCATCTTGCCGCGCACCTTGTGCATGTCGTGCGGGTCATCCTCGGCCTGCACCACGATCTCGAGCAGCGCGCTGGCCAGGTAGCGCGTCACGTCGATCGAAAAAGGGCTGTGCCCGCCGCTGTGCTGGACCGCGAACTGGCCGTTGACCCAGACCCGGGCACGGTGGTTGACGGCGCCGAAGTGCAGCAGCAGGCGCTCCTCGAACGCCGGCCGCAGCGCGGTGTCCAGTTCGAGCACCCGGCGGTACCAGACGCGGCGCCGATAGCCGTTGTCGTGCACGCCGCTGGCTTTCGCCTCCGGCGGGAACGGCACGATTATCGTGCGGTCGAAAGGCACGCTCGCCGGCTCAGCATGCACGGCCTCGTCGTCCAGCATCGCCTGCCATGGGCCGTCGAGGCTGCGCCATTCGGCGCGCCGCAGTTGCGGGCGGGGATAGTCCACGTTGGGTTCCTCAACAATAAACATCAATCAGATACGTCGTTCCCGCGCAGGCGGGAATCCATAACCCGCTTGCATCTCCGCCGAGCTGCCGAGAGAATCAGGCTCAGCATGGGTTCCCGCCTTCGCGGGAACGACGTTTTGAAGCTGCTGGCTTCAGTGCGGCAGGCGGCTCACCGCCACCCGCGTCACCACCGCGCCATACCCTGCACCGCCCATCGCCACGAGTCCCAGCCGCGCCGACGGCCCCAGGTTGTGGGTCCAGACGCCGCCGCCCACCCATCCGCGTCCGTCCTGGCTCGACCACGCGGTGTAGCGCTCGCCGTCCTGGGCCCGCCGCACGTCCAGCCGCAGCCAGGTCGTCGCGCCCGGCGTGCCGACCACCGTGTTCCCGTAACGCGGGTAGCCGGCATCGACCGGGGCCAGCTCCTTGGCGAATTCAACCTGGCGCAGCCCGTCGTGCGCCAGCTCGACCAGCTTGATGTAGTTGTCGTCGTCGCGGAACACGACCAGCCCGGCCTGTACCGGCCGCGCGCAGCAGCTGTCCGGCGCATCAAGGTGCAGCTCGACCTCGATCCGGTAGTCGCCCGCCGGCAGCGCCGTCGCCAGCAGGCTCGCATTGTTGGTGTCGCCGTGCAGGTCGGCGGCCTCGGTCGCGAGGCGCAGCCCGCCCGCCCCGGTCGACCAGCTGTCGCGCCCGCGCGGACGCACCCAGCTCCAGCGGCGGTCGAGGCGTGCACCAGTGAACCTGTCGGACCACAGGCCCGGTCCCGTCGCGACAAGGGCGCCAGGGCGCGGCGGCGGCAGCTTCGCCCCCGGAACGGTCGACGGGGCCGGCAGTTCCTCGTCCGACGGTCCCCTGCCGTCGGCGGCGACCGGCCAGCCGTCGACCCAGTCGATCCGGTCGAGCATCGCCACCCGCCGCGTCAGGCGGTCCTTGACGCTGAAATAGGGCTCGCCGCGATCGATCGCATGGTAGATGGTCCACCACTGGCCGGCGGCGTCCGCGAACACCGTGTTATGGCCGCTCCCGACCCAGCGGTTGCCGTTCTGCGCGAGCAGCGGCGTGCCGCCGGCCCTGGCGGCCGCCATGTCCTTGCCTTGCCGGTCGAGGAACGGACCTTCCGGACGCGTGGCGCGGCCGACGTACAGCGCGTAGCCGGTCAGCGGCCCGTTGCAGCAATCGGTCGCGGAGGCGAACAGGTACCATGCGCCGTCGTGCCACACCACCTCCGCCCCTTCGTAGCGGCCGGACGCACCTACCCGCACCGCCTCGCCGGTCACGGACAGGCCGTCGTCGGCCAGGCGCTGGACAAAAATGCCGCCACCGTAGCTTCCGTAATAGATGAACTTGCGCCCGTCGGCGTCGACGATGACCTTGGGGTCGAAGGTCCAGTGGAAGCTGCAGCCGGGACCCGCGCGGCGCGGGCCGACCACCGGCGCGGGGCTGGCCTGCCACGGCCCGGCCGGCGAGGCGCTGGTGGCGACGCCAATCGCGCTGTCGCCCTCGCATCCGGGTTCCGGGCTGCGCGCATCGGCGACGTCGGTGATCGTGAAGTACAGGTAGTAGCGGCCGTTCATCCAGGCCGGTTCGGGCGCCCACAGGCCGGCCTTGGGCGCGGCCAGCCCGGCCGGGCGCTCGGCAAACGCGTCGCCCGCGAAATCCCAGTGCACCAGGTCGGTCGAGCGATAGGTCGGCAGCAGGTGGAATTTCCAGTCCTTGCCGTCCTTCTCGCTGCGGCTGACCGGGTCGCTGGTGCAGAACAGGTACCACTGCGGTGTTGCCGATGCATGGTCTCGCTGCAGCGCGGGATCGGCGCAGTTTTCCGCGAGCGTGCCGTCGGCAAGCCGTAGCGGCAGCGGATTGCGGTAGGTCGGCGCTTGCGGCGACGCCGCCGACCACGCGCACGCCGCGCCAAACGCCAGCGCGAGCAGCCATCGGACAAAAGCTATAGCCAACAATGTCTCCTTGTTTTCTTCTACGTTCGTCCGCGATTTCCAAGCGAACCGTCATTCCCGCGGAGGCGGGAATCCCATTTTCTTCGAGCAGCCTGTGCGCACGCAAAATGGGGTTCCCGCCTCCGCGGGAACGACGAGACTTATGCTGCGCTTACTGCACCATCGTCGGCCCGCGCACCACCGGCTTGCCGTCGACCCAATCGAGCTTGTCCAGGTACAGGAAGCGGCGGTTGCCGCGCGCGCCGCCGGCCAGCTCTTCCCATGCGTGGTAGGCGATCCAGGTCTGCTCGCCCACCTGGAATACATCCTGGTGACCGGGGCCGATCAGGTGGATGCTGTCGCCGCGGCTCTTGAGCACGGGGCTGTCGGGGGCAGCGATACAGGGTCCGGCGGGGCCGCTGCAGGCCGCGTAGCCGACCGCATAGGCCGCGCCCGAATAATCGTTGGCCGAGTAGAACAGCAGGAAGCGGCCGTCGTGCACGAACATGCTGGGCGCCTCGACCACGGCGCCTTCCCACGTCCGCTCGTTACTGAGCAGGAGCGTCGGCGCACCAAGCACGGCCAGGCCGTCGGCGCGCAGCTCCTGCGCGTAAAGGTGGGTCTGCATGCCGCAGCAGTTGCCGTCGCTTTTGAAGTAAAGGTACAGCTTGTCCCCGGCCAGCAGCGGGCTGGCGTCGATGCTGCCGCCCGCCTGTACCTGGCAAACCAGCGGCGCCGCCGCGCTGTCACGGAACGGGCCCGTGGGCGAAGCAGCAACCGCAGCGCCAACGCACTGGCGATCGGACGCCTTGTCGTGCGCGGTGTAGTACAGCACGTAGTTCGCACCGAGCTGGATCACCTCGGGCGCCCAGACCCGCGAATCGGTGGGCCGCACCCAACTTGCCAAGGCCGGCATCGCATCGGGCAGCGGCGCCCACGTGCGCAGGTCGGACGAGCGCAGCAACTGAACGTTTTTGGCCCCGGAGTTGGTGGCGTAGGCGTAGTAGCTGCCACCGTCGGCCAGCACGAACGGATCGGGAAAGTCGCCGAGCGAGCTGGCGGCAGGCGCCGGCGTTTGCGCCACCGGGACAGGCGCCGGCACTGCGGCCGCCTGCGGGCTGCCGCCGCCGCACGCGGCCAGCAGCAGCGCCAGGGTGCCGGTGAGGAGACGATTCATGGATGCGGATTCCCGGGCCTTGACGGCGGGTCAGCCGAAGCGCGCGGGCGGCAGGCCCCGCACCCCGGGTTCGACCGAAAACAGCGCGCCCGCCAGCGGTTCGTCAGCGAGTTGCTGTGGGCTGAGGTCCTGGCGCGCGCTGGTGATGTACAGCGTCGACAGGCCTGGCCCGCCGAACGCGCACGACGAGGGCTGCGAGACCGGCAGGTGCACCACGGCATCCAGTGTGCCATCGGGGAGGTAGCGGCAGACGCGCGCGCCGCCCCACTGCGCGATCCAGAGGCCGCCTTCGCAGTCGGTGGCCATGCCGTCAGGGTCGCCCTCGGCGCGGTCGAACTGGCGCCACAGGCGCGGCGCGCCAAGCACCCCGCCAGGGCCGACCGGATAGGCGTGGACGCGTCCAAGCAGGCTGTCGGTGTGGTACATGACCAGGCCATCGGTACTGAAGGCCGGGCCGTTGCAGATATGGACCTCGCGCTCCTGCTCGCGCAGTTCGAGGCCGGGGCTGAGGCGGAACAGGCGGCCGTCGGGGCGCCGCACGTCGGCGTTGTTCATCGTCCCGAACCACAGGTGTCCATGGACATCGGCCTTGGCGTCGTTCAGGCGCACATCCGCCGGCAGCGACAGCGCGAGCGGCAGCGGCTCGATGCGCAGCTGCGGCTCGAGCCAGAGGCGCACCACTTCCCTGCGCAAGCCCGCGATGAAGCCGTCGCCGTCGCGGCGCGGCACCAGCCAGCACAGGTAGTCGGGCAGCTGCCAGCCAAGCCGCTCGCCGCTGGCGCTGTCGAGCGCATGCAGCATTCCCGACTTGAGGTCCACGAAATACAGCCGGTTCTGCTCCTCCACCCACAGCGGTCCTTCGCCTAGCTCGGCGCCGACCGCCCATTCGCAGCGTGCGTTCAATTCTCGCATTCGTCAATCCTTGAGGTTGGGGCCCGCACCGGCCTGCGCGGTGTTCCAGGCCTCGATGTAGCGCCGGGCCACCGGCGCCAGATCGGCGGCCGCCATGCCGGGCTGGTAAAGGGCCGAACCGATGCCGAACCCGGTGGCGCCGGCAGCGACCCACTCGCCCATGTGCTCGGGACGCACACCGCCGACGGGCCACACGGCGGTCCCCGGCGGCAGCACCGTCTTGAGCGCGCGCAGGCCGGCGTAGCCGATGGACTCGGCCGGGAACAGTTTGAGACCGTGGGCGCCGGCGCGCAGCGCGGCGAACGCCTCGCTCGGCGTCGCCACCCCGGGCAGGCACAGCATGCCGGCGGCGTGCGCATAACGGATCAGCTCCTGGTCGCAGTGCGGCGACACGAACATGCGCCCGCCGGCGGCCTTGACCGCATCGACGTCCGCGGGCGAAAGGATGGTGCCGCCGCCGACCAGCGCGCCTTCCGGCGCGATGCGCGCCAGCGCGGCGATCGCCTCCAGCGCACCGGGCCGGTTGAGCGGCACTTCGAGCAGGCGGAACCCGGCCGCGAACAGCGTGGCGCCGATTGACGGCGCGTCGGCGGGCGGCAGGCCGCGCAGGATCGCCACCAATGGCGGCGCGAACGAATCGAGGTTCATGAAGCATCCCCCCGGATGAATTGGGCGAGTGCGGCGCAGTAGACGGCGTCCGGATCGAGCGCCGTCACGGCCAGGCCGAAGTGGCGCCCCGCCTCGCGGTAACGTTCGGCCAGCGCGGGCGAGCCGACCAGCGTCAGCGTGCCGCGCGCGGGGAAGCGGTCGAGCGCCGACACGAATTCGGCGCCGATCAACAGGCCGCTGACAAACGAGCGCGCCCGCGCCGCCTCGAGTGCGCCGCTGACCACGCGGGCGCGAATCGTAAACAGCGAATGGGACAGCGCGTCGCGTTCGCGCGCCAGCGCGAGGCCGGCCTCGAAGGCCCCGGCGTCGTCGCGCGCATCAGGCGCGTTCATCAGCGGCGCCAGCGTGCCGCCGTGCGCCAGCGACGCGAACAACTCGCCGGTCATGTAGGTCGCCCAGCGTGCGATATGCCCGTCCTGGAGCAGCGCCCACTTGCTGTGCGTTCCCGGCAGGACCACCCAGCCATCGCCCTGCCCCAGCGCCTGCGCGCCGAGCAGCTGCGTTTCCTCGCCGCGCATCACGTCGACAGTGCCGTTGCGGTAGCAGTAGCCAGGGACGATCGCGGTGCGGCCCGGCCGTCCGGCTTCGCGCACCGCTACCAGGTGGCGCGGCAGCTCGGCCAGCGCGACCTCGATCCCGAGGTAAGGCACTTCCTGCCAGCCTTGCGCGCTGCCGACCATGCCCGACATGACCACCGGCGTGTGCGGGTCGACCTGCAGCGCCGCCAGCAGCTCGGCGAGCGCGGCGCCGAAGCGGCCCTGCGAGGCCAGCAGGCCGCAGGCGTCGCTGTGGCTGCGCAGGCAGTTGCCCTGCCGGTCCACCAGGTAGGCACGGCGGTTACTGGTTCCCCAGTCGATCCCCAGCAATTGTTCGGTCATGGATCAATCGTCTCGTTCGCGAAGACGCCTGCCAGGCGCCGGATTGTCGAGGCCCATCATACGGCGCGCACTCCAGGACATCCAATAACCAATTGCGACGGAGATATGCCAAATCCGTATTCGTCGGCCGCGCTTCAGGCCCGCGCCAGGCGTGGCAGCGCGGCGCCGGCCTCGCGCAGGGCCGCCAGCATCGCGTCGGCCGATGGCGACAGCTGGTGGCGTTTGCGCGTGACGATGCCGTACACATCGGCGCGCAGGCCGAAATCGACCGGCAGCACCGCCAGCCGGCCGGCGTCGAGCCAGGACTGGACCAGTTCCGTGGGCAGCGCGACCACCCGCTCGCTGTCGGCCAGCAGTTGCGGCAGCAGCGAAAGCGACATGGTTTCGACGGTGTCGGCCGGCTGCTCCAGCCCCTTGGCGATGAACAGCGCCATCAACTGGTCGCGCAGCCGTCCCGGCGGCGGCAGGATCCAGGGGCCGGCCGCGATCTCGTCCAGGCCGAGGTCGGGCCGCTCGAGCCAGGGGTGGCCGGTGCGCACGATCAGGCTGTGCGGCTCGTCGGCCAGCGGCTCGAAGTTCAGCTCCGCGGCGGCGGCCGGATCGAGGATGCGGCCAACGACGATGTCGAGCTCGCCCGCCCGCAGTTGCTCGACCATCGCCTTGCTGGTGTCGACCGCGACCACCACCTGGACGCCCGGATTGCGCTGCTTGAGCAGCTTGACCGCATGTGGCACGAGCGAGGTGGACGGCGTCAGCACGCTGCCGATGCAGACCCGCCCGCCCACCCCGGCCAGCCCCTGCATGATCTCCTGGTGGGCGGCGTCCATCTCGGCCAGGGCGGCGCCGGCGCGCCGGATCAGCACCTTGCCGTACCAGGTCGGGGCCACGCCGCGCGGCAGGCGCTCGAACAGCGGCACCCCGAGCGCGTGCTCCAACTCGCCGATCAGCTTGGAAGCGCCCGGCTGCGTCAGCCCGGCGGCCTCGGCCGCGTGCAGGATCGATGCGTGGCGCCCCAGCTCGACCAGCAGCACCAGGTGGCGCGTCTTCAGGTGGGATCGGATAAATCGGTCGGAGGACGAATCGCGCATGCTGCGGCATAAAGTTGCTGATATTGCATCATAGAGCAAGGCCGCGGGCAGCGTCAATTTGTCTGTGCTGTAGCCCGGCTGGCATCACCATTCGGCGACACTGCCGTCGTCGTGGCGCCAGACCGGATTGTGCCAGTCGGGCGCGCGCAGGCTGGCCTCGACCACGGCCGCCTCGTTGACCACCACGCCCAGTCCCGGCTTCGGCAGTGGCTTGATGAAGCCGTCGGTGATCGCGAAATCCTCGCGGTTGAGCACGTAATCGAGCAGCTCGGCGCCCTTGTTGTAGTGAATGCCCATGCTCTGCTCCTGCAGCACTGCGTTGTACGACACGAAGTCGACCTGCAGGCAGGCGGCCAGCGCCACCGCGCCGAGCGGGCAATGGGGCGCCAGCGCCACGTCGTACGCCTCGGCCATCGCGCCAATCCGCACGCATTCGCTGATGCCGCCCGCGTGCGACAGGTCGGGCTGGACGATCGCCAACCCGCCGCCCTCGAACACCCGCTTGAAATCGAAGCGCGAGTACATGCGCTCGCCGGCGGCCAACGGGATGGTGGTCGCGTCCGCCAGCCGGCGGTATTGTTCGCTGTGCTCGGCCAGCACCGGCTCCTCGACGAACAGCGGCCGGAACGGCTCCAGTTCACGCAGCAGCGGCCTGGCCATCGGTCCCGCCACGCGGCCGTGGAAATCGATGCCGAATTCGATGGTATTGCCGAACGCGGTGCGGATCTGCGCGACGCGCTCGACCGCCGCGTCGATCCTGGCGGCGCTGTCGATCATGCCCATTTCCTCGGTGCCGTTCATCTTGAAGGTATCGAAACCCGCGTGCACCAGGTGGCCGATGCCTTCGATGATGTCGGCTGGCCGGTCGCCCCCGACCCAGCTATACATCTTCATGCGGTCGCGCACCAGCCCGCCCAGCAGCTCGTAGACCGGCTTGCCCAGCAGCTTGCCCTTGATGTCCCACAGCGCCTGGTCGATGCCGGCGATCGCACTCATCAGGATCGGGCCGCCGCGGTAGAAACCGCCGCGGTACATGGCCTGCCACAGGTCGTTGATGCGCCCCGGATCCTGGCCGAGCAGGTGATGCGACAGCTCGTGCACCGCTGTTTCCACCGTGCGTACCCGCCCTTCGATGACCGGCTCGCCCCAGCCGGTGACGCCCTCGTCGGTCTCGATCTTGAGGAACATCCAGCGCGGGGCGACGCGATAGGTGGTGAGCTTGGTGATCTTCATGGTTTATCGGGCAGCGGGAGTGAGTGTGATGCCAAAGTCTAGCGCCCGGGCTCGACGCCGAAATATATTAATTTGCGGCGGAGTTATATGAAGATTTGATGGCGTTTTACTGCGCACCGCGCCGGGCGCCGCCAGCGCGCAGGCCCATCCGCAGCCCGCACTTTGATGGTGCGTCAGCATGTCGGCCGCCGTTTGAGACGAATCAATCCTGCGGGCGTACGGCGGGCCGGGTGGACACCAGCGGCTACCATGAATCCCTGGACCGGGGAGATCGCCATCAACGCGTCGACCACAGCAGGCTTCACCGACCATGCCGCCAGTGTCAATGGGGTCGGCCTGCACTACCGGTCCGGCGGCAACGGGCGACCGGTCGTGCTGCTGCACGGCTTTGCCGAGACAGGCCATTAACTGAGGGGATCGACATGAACGATTACATTACTACCGACGACGGCACCAGCATCTATTTCAAGGACTGGGGCGAAGGACAGCCCGTGGTGTTCAGCCATGGCTGGCCGCTGTCCGCGGACGCTTTCGAGGACCAGATGTTCCACCTCGCCGCCAACGGCTATCGCTGCATCGCCCACGACCGCCGCGGGCATGGGCGTTCGACCCAGACCTGGGATGGCAATGACCTCGACACCTACGCCGACGACCTGGCAGCCCTGGTGCGGGAACTCGACCTGGCCGATGCGATTCACGTCGGACACTCTACGGGCGGCGGCGAAGTGGTCCGCTATCTCGGGCGCCACGGCACCAGGCGCGTAGCGAAGGTGGTGCTGATCTCGGCGATCCCGCCGCTGATGCTCAGGACCGACGCCAATCCGGGCGGCTTGCCGATCGAGGTATTCGACCAGCTCCGTGACGGCGTGCTGTCCAACCGGTCGCAGTTCTTCAAGGACCTGTCGATGCAGTTCTACAGCTACAACAGGCCGGGTGCGAAGATATCCGAAGGCGTGCGCGACGAGTTCTGGCTGCAATCGATGATGGCCGGCCTGCCCGCCTGCTACTTCTGCATCAAGGCCTTTTCTGAAACCGACCTGACCGAGGACCTGAAGAAGATCGACGTGCCGACCCTGATCCTTCACGGCGATGACGACCAGATCGTGCCGATTGCCGATTCGGCGCTGCTGTCGTCAAAGATCATTCCCGGTGCGCGGCTGGTCGTGTACCCGGGCGGTGCGCATGGCATTCCTACGACGGAAAAAGACCGGGTGAACCAGGACTTGCTGGCGTTTCTTCGTGAGTGAGGATGCTACAAGCCGGCGCCCGGATCAAGCGGACCAGCCAGTTAAGTCCGATCGTGAGGAATTCGACCGCCACTTGATGTGACTCTAGCTTGCACAGGCGCGAGCAAACTTCGTCCGCTGGGCCTCGTCCTACCTCTGCTGTCAGGTGTCGGCGAACTGAGTGCCGGCAAAGTTTCCTCCACCATCGCGTCGCCATGGCTGTCAAACATCCGGAACGAGCGCCCTCGCCTGAACACGAAAGCCAGCCGCGGCCTTTGCTTGGCCTGCGCGACGCGGTCGCCCTGATCGTCGGCGTCGTCATCGGCGCCGGCATCTTCAAGTCGCCGGCCATCGTCGCCGGCATGAGCGGCAGCGCCGGCTGGATGTTCGCGGCCTGGGCGCTGGGCGGCATCATTTCCCTGATCGGCGCGCTCTGCTATGCCGAGCTGTCCACCTCCTATCCCAGCGCCGGCGGCGACTACCATTTCCTGCACCGCGCTTACGGGCGCTCGGTCGCCTTTCTCTTCGGCTGGGCCCGATTCACGGTCATCACCACCGGTTCCATCGCGCTGCTGGCCTTTGTCTTCGGCGACTACATGCAGCAAGCCGTGCCGCTGTCCTTCCTGCCCGCCGGCTGGGGTGCGCCGGCGTATGCAGCCGCTGTCATCGTGGTCCTGTCGCTGCTGAACCTGCACGGCATCCGCAGCGGCGCCTTCGCCCAGACCTGGCTGACGCTGGCCGAGGTTGGCGGCCTGGTGCTGATCGCCGCGGCCGCTGCATTTTTCACCGGCCAGGCGCCCGCGCCGCCTCCACACGGCCCCACCGCCCCGGCGTCCTTCGGCCTGGCCATGGTCTTCGTGCTGCTCACCTTCGGCGGCTGGAACGAGGCGGCCTATATCAGCGCCGAGGTCCGGGACGGACGGCACAACATGGTCAAGGCGCTGACGCTGTCGATCCTGATCATCACCGTGCTCTACCTGCTCGTGAACTGGGGCTATTGGAAGACGCTCGGCATGCAGGGCATGGCCAAATCCGACGCGCTGGCCGCGGACGTGATGCGGCGCGCGTTTGGACCCGCGGGCGAGAAAATCATTGCGCTGCTGGTGGCGGTGTCGGCGCTGACGTCGATCAATGCGACGATGATCGTCGGCGCGCGCACGGGCTACGCCATGGGGCGCGACTGGCAATTGCTGCGGCGGCTGGGCCTGTGGGACGGTGAACGCGGCACCCCCGCCGTGGCGATGCTGATCCAGTGCGCGGCCGCGTTGCTGCTGGTCGGCGTCGGCGTTGCCGCCGGCAGCGGCTTCAAGGCGATGGTCGAGTTCACCGCGCCGGTATTCTGGCTGTTTTTCCTGCTGACCGGCATTGCCTTGTTCGTCCTGCGGCGCCGCGAACCGGCGACGCACCGCCCGTTCGAGGTGCCGCTATTCCCGTTGTTGCCGTTGCTGTTTTGCGCAAGCTGCGCCTACATGCTCTGGTCAAGCCTGTCGTACGTGTACAGCCAGTCGCTGGGCGGCCTGAACGCGGCATGGATCGGTGTCGCCGTGCTCGCGTTCGGGTTGCTGCTGCTGTTCTTGCTGCGCAGGAGCGCCGATCAGGAAAAGCCGTCCGTCATATCGTTCGAATCCAAATAAAGGAGAAGGCCGATGAAAACGCAACCACGCCGCCGTACCCTGGTGCTATCCGCCGCTGCCGCCGCCGGCATGTCCCTGCTGCCCGCGCGCTCCGTGTTCGCGCAAGACGCCGCCGCGCCACCCAGGCTCGATGTGCCGTATGTGCCGACGCCGCAGGAAGTCGTCGACCGCATGCTCGATCTGGCCGACGTGGGCAAGAACGACGTACTTTACGACCTCGGCTGCGGCGATGGCCGGATCGTGATCACTGCCGCCAAGGTGCGCGGCGCGCGCGCCACCGGCATCGACATCAATCCAGTCCGAATCGCCGAGGCGACGGCGAATGCGAAAAAGGCCGGCGTGGAGGATCGGGTGACGTTCAAGCTGGGAAACCTGTTCGAGGCCGATGTGTCCCCGGCCACTGTCGTGACGCTCTACCTGCTGCCGAGTGTGAACCTCAAGCTCCGGCCCCGCCTGTGGCAACAGTTAAAGCCAGGGACGCGCGTCGTCTCGCACGCGTTCAACATGGGGCCTGACTGGCCGCCAGAGGAGACTGCGCAGGTCGCAGGCAGGACCATCTACTACTGGACCATCACCGAAGCCCAGAAACGGGCGGCCAAACCATGAAGCATGCCTACAAGGAGAAGCGTCGATGAAACCGCAACCACGCCGCCGTACCCTGTTGCTGTCCGCTGCCGCTGCCGGCATGTCCTTGCTGCCCGCGCGCGCCGTGTTCGCACAACAAAAGGCTGACACGCCCGAGCTCGATGTGCCCTATGTGCCAACCTCGCAGGAGGTCGTCGACCGCATGCTCAGCCTCGCCAAGGTCGGCAAACGCGATGTCTTGTACGACCTCGGCTGCGGCGACGGCCGCATCGTGGTCACAGCGGCCAAGACGCGCGGCGCGCGCGGCGTCGGCATCGACCTCAACCCCGTGCGGATCGCCGAGGCGAGGGAGAACGCAAAAAAGGCGGGCGTGGAGGACCGCGTCACCTTCAGGCTCGGCAACCTGTTCGAAGCCGATGTCTCGCCCGCCACCGTGGTCACGCTCTACCTGCTGCCGGACGTCAACCTGCAGCTGCGGCCGCGCCTGTGGAAACAGCTGAAAATCGGCACGCGGGTCGTCTCGCATGATTTCGACATGGGCCCGGAGTGGCCGCCGGAGCAGACCGTGCAGGCCGATGGCGCAACGATTTATTTCTGGATCATCCGCGATGCCCAAAAGCGTGCGGCAAAGGCCTGACGGCTGCTGGCCCGAAAGTGCTGCCGCGCGCACGACAGGCAGCCCGATTCGTGGCGTGCGCGGCAGATGGGCGGCGCCAGGGCCCGCTACCTGCTCCGGCCTGGCCTCGGGTGAAAACCCGCCAGGGGCCGCGTGGCCTTGGCCCTGGCGAAGTCGGTGTCGCTGCCTGCCTTGTCGCAGAAACCCGCGTTTTTTTCGATCAGCTGCTTGAGCGAAACCCTGTCGATTTCCTGCGTTTTTCGGTGCACCGATACGAAGCCCTGTATATCCTGCGACTTGTCACTGGCGTCGAACACCTGGGTCAAGACATTGGTGTGCAGGCCGCCGGGAAGTCCCTGGACCGGAACACGCTGCCAGCCATCGTGCGGCGACCACCGGAAGGCAAGCACGCCGTCGTCCGGATAGGCTAGCAACTGGCAGAGCCTGGCATCCCGAAGGACAACGACGACGTATGGAACGCCCCCGACCATATCGAACACATCGGGGACCAGCGGCTCGGGCGCGTTCCAGTAAGCACCGGAGGGACGGTGATAATACGACCGGTAGACGATGCTGCCACGCCGTGCGAACGGAAAACCGTGCGCGCCGATCTCCCCTTTTCCCTCAAGTTGAAAGACCGACCCATCCCGTGATTCGACCTCTTCAACCCAAGTGGCGCTCTGGTTCTTGCTGGAAGCGGCTAGTCCCAATAACAGGATGAGCACGAGTGCAACGTTGGCAACTGAACCGAGCGCCTGCGGCCGCGGTACGAACCACGGAAGATGTCGAGGCGTCATATTTTCCTCACCGCGGCTCGGCGCGACACCTCAGCCCTGCGGTCCGACCGGCACGTTCATCACTTTCTGGTTGCCGAATTCAAAGCTGCCATGCCCTTTCCAATTGTTGTCTGTCACGAAGGTGGCGCTGAACTGTGCCAGGTAGCTGCCGATCGCCGGCGGCGGGAAGCTCTGCACGTACTCGCCGCGGACCGCGATCGCGCGGGTCGCGCCGCCCAGGCCCAGGCCGTGCGCGTCGCCGGTCACATGGCGCACGACAACGCGCCCATACGGCGGAACCACGGTCTGGCTGATGATGGCCTGGCCATTCAGGTTGCCCTCCTCCGGGTTGTAGAGAAGATCGAGTTGCAGGACGGGCGCGCCGGGTAGCCCCAGGTTGCCAGCGATCAGTTGGATCATCTGAATGGTATTGGTCTCGGTGGACATGGTTATCTCCTTGGGTTGTGGAAGGACTGGTAGGACTAGTAATTCAGGAGTGGCAGGCGATGTGCGCGACCAGATCCTGGTTGCTTGAAAAACCCAGATCGAGGAAGCGGAAGTTTGCCCCGCCTCCGCTGCCGTACTTCTGGGCAAGAAATTGGGGCAGGTTCGCCAGGTCGGGGGACCTGAAGTGGTCGATCCAGCCCTTCATGTCGCCGACCAGTTTGTCCGCTCCGGCAAACAGGTCGCCGAAGCCATGTTCAGGTGGCATGCTGGAGTAGTCCATCAGGTTGCTGGCCGACGCGACACACAAGCGGCCGGCGCCATCGACCGACAGCGTGAACGTGTCGGTCTGGATCATGTCGACCACATTTCCCACTGCCGCCGCTTGTGGCGACTGCACCCGCAGGTAGATCAGCAGGTGCTGGGTGACGACGATGGCGTTCTCGACGAACTGGACGTTCAGGATGTATGCCGGCGACAGCATCATCTGGCCCAGCTCGCCCCCGGGACCGGCCAGGTCATGCCCGTAGGATTGGTAGGCAAAGCTGAGTACCGTCGAACCGGACGCCGGGAAGCTGACCATCGGCACCTGCCTTGGCGTCATCGTCCATGCCCAGTTGCAGTTCACATTGCCGGTGTCGCCCTGCAATACCCGTACCCGGGCGGCAAAGCAGTTCTGCTCCACATAGGCTTGTAGCTGGCTTTGCAAATACCTGGCCAGCATTTGGCGATTGACGGCGAGGGGCGCAGACAGGTAGGAATCACGTGCACTCATGATGCATTGCCTTTCGGGTCCTGGTGGCTGGCCATGCGGGCCGGGCCGGTGAGCAAAACAATGAGCTCACTGTAGGACAAGGGGGGCAGCAATACCTTCCGGTTTCCTTCCGGTTTGTAAGTGATTGTTTTTTAAGCGGATTTTGTCTTTGAATAAAACGCACCGGCAGGCACGAGGTGTGGGAGTTATCGCCCGCCGAAATGAAAACGGGCCGCTGAAAAACGCGGCCCGCATTAAACATGACGACTCCCGGGAAAATATCAGGGAGGGATATTCCCTTCTTGCGGATCGAATTTGACCGTCTGGTCGGTTATCTCGTTTTTATAGACGATATAAAAATTATAAACTTCATGCGAGTGCAACTCTGGGAACATCGTCATCAGCGATGTGTTTTTCGGGCCGCGGATCGATTCGAGCGCCGGGGAGTCCGGCGGATTCGGTTCGGTCCTGACGATGGTCCAGCCATTCAGGGCCGACGCATAATCGAGGACGAACAGCGTATTTGTCGCGTTTTTCTGGTACAGGTCGCAGGTTGGCGACGCGATACGGGTAAGCCCGTCGTTCGGCGACCAGTAGCTGTATGCGATCTGGGTATCATCCTCCTGGCGCCCCGTCAGGGAAATACTCACGGTGCGCTGCGGTGTGGCATGGTTCATGACTGTCCCTTTTTTGGTTGATTTGAGATATACCGCAAGTACTCTATATCACGGTAACCAACTCGTCGCAAGCGCTCGGCCGCCTGCTCCGCGGCCGCGTGATTACCCAGGCAATGGTTCACGCGGACCCACGGCTCCAGGATCTGGAAATCCATCGACGCGCGCGGGCCGTCTCCCATCATCGCCAGGACCTGGCCGCATGCAGTCCTCGCTGCCTTGGCGTCATTCGTCGCGTCGTCGATTTGCGCCGACAGCAATAACGCCTGAATGGCCCCGAGTTGCAGCGTCTTGTTCGAAGGATTGGCCGCATACAAGGCGCTTAAGCGTGGCGTGGCCAATTGCACCTGCTGGCGCGCGCCGTCGAATTCGCCCCTGCGTAACAACACCGCCGCCAGGCGCACGCGCGCGATCGCCTCCCTGCGCGCCCAGCTGACTTTTTTGGGATCCGATGACAACAGATCGGCAAGACGTGCATGAATTTCGGTGATGTTGGCGACGATACGGTCGTCATTGTCGGTCCGCGCCAGGATATTCTGTTCTTCCAATTCCAGGTTGGCCACGTCGTCCTGCCAATTCAGGTTCTTTTTGTCCTGTCCCGTAATGGCGGTGAATTTCAGCCGGGCGTCGCGAAAATCGTTCAACGCCTCGTTGTCCAGCCCCTGCGCCAGCCGGTTCGCCGCGCGGTGCTGCAGCGCTCTCGCCTCGCGCTCGACCCACAGCGCATCGCCCGGCGAGGCCTCGCGCAGCTTCTGGACGATTGCCATTTCCTGCGCATACAACGCGCCCGCCGACTTCAGTTCGCCCAGCGCTTCCCTGGCCGAACCCAACCACGAGTAGCTATCCGCCAGTTCGGCCGCCAGCATATTCGACCCTGGCGTTTTGTCGAGGGCGCGCCGTTTCAAGGCGATCGACCGCAAAAATTCCCTGGCCGCGGTCGCGGCATCGCCGCGCAAGGCCGCAAGCGATCCCAGGTTATTGTGGGCGTACGATTGCTCGACCCACCACTCGACCTTTTCCGGCTCGAGGCGATTAAGCTCGTCGCTCGATTTCCGGTACGTCTGCCAGTAGCCGGCGGCCTTCGCCAGATCGTTCTGGTCCTTGCTCAGCTGGCCGAGCCAGTATGCAGTGACGCCCAGGTTCTTCAGTACCTCGGTGTCGGAAGGCGCCGCTGCCTGCTGCTCCATCAGGATCTGCTGCGCCGCCATCAGCGCCTCGGCCGCGCCCTTCGAATCGCCGCGCGCACGGCGCACCTCGCCAATGACCTGCAGCGCCTGCGCGCGCTGCGTCAGCGCCACCATGCTGGCGTCCTTCTCGTGCTGGGCGCCAAGATATTCCAGCGCCTTGACGCTGACCCGGTCGAGCAGGTCGAGCCGCCCCAGGGGCCGCAGCCGGTCGGCGAAATCGCCCAGCATGTAGCCCATCAAGCCCTCCGCCTCGATGCGTCGCTTCTCGGCAAGATGACGTGCCGCCGTGGCACTGATCCCCAGCCCGACGGCCGCCATCGCCAGCACGCCGATCGTCAACATCACCAGCAGGCGCAGCCGGTCACGGGCGCGCGAGCGGCGCACCGACAGGCGGATCAGCTGCACCTCGTCGTCGGCAAGGGTGAACACCCCCGACTCCTGCACCGCCTTCGCCGCCTCCAATTGTTTGCCACGCGGCAGCAGCAAGTCCGCGCTGCGGCCCTCACTGGCCCAGCGCGCCGCCAGTTGCGCCAGGCGGCCGCGTTCGAGCAAGGCGCCCTTGTGCGTCTCGATCCATTCGCGCATGCGCGGCCAGCGCCGCAGGATTGCTTCATGCGCAATCCCGAAGCCGGGCACGTCTCCCATCAGTTCGCTGACGAACAGGCGCGACTCGACGAATGCAGCGACCACTTGCCGCTCGGCGTCGTCGCGCAGTGCCGACCAGGGGGCGCGGCGGCCAGTCACCGTTTCTTCGTTTGCGGCCACCACGACCACCAGCGACATCACCCGGTCTAGCGCCGCCTTCTGCGCATCGCTGAACTGCCCGACCACCTGTTCGGCGCGCTGCGCGATCGCGCCTTCGACGCCGCCCACCTGGCGGAATGCAGTGAAGCTGAGTTCGCCGTCATCGGTACGCAGCCGATAGAGTTCTTGCAGGCAGTATTGCAGCAGCGGCAAGGCATCGGGACTCGCCGCCGCGCTCTGGCACAGTACGTCATCCAGGCGCGCCTGGCTGCGCGGATCGACGCCGAACCGCAGTCCGGCGGCGGCGACAGGCAAGCGTATGATCTGTGCGATCTGCGCAAAACCCGGTGGCGCAAGGTCGAAATGAGCGCCATTCGGCTTTCCGTCCATCAGCACAGGATGCTGTGCGATCTGCGGATAGAAGTCGTTGCGGCAACCAATCACGACGAGCATCGTGCCGCTGCGGGCAAGGTATTCGAGCAGGCTGAGCAAGGCTTCGCGCTCCGGATCGCTGGTCCGGCCGGGCGCGAAAAGTGCCTCGAAGTGATCGATGAAGAGGCCCAAGAGAGGCTTGCGGCCCTGCCCCGCGTGCGGCGCCAGAATCGCCTTCATCTGGCGCACCGCCGCCTCGCGCCCGTATCCCAGCTTTTGCCCCAGGGACTGCGCGCTTTCGCCCGCAAACACGCCCGCGTCCTGGCACTCGAGGTCCAGCATCGCACTGGCCAGCGCTGTGAACAAGGTCTGCTCGCCCTGCTCGGCAAGGTCAAAGGTGGTGGTCGACAGCAGCGCCACTCCCTCGGGACGGCGCACTGGCGCCAGGGCTGGAAAGAGCCCGGCACGCACCAGGGACGATTTTCCGGAGCCGCTTGGACCGAGCACCAGTTGAAGCGCCAGCCCGGCATCCACCTGGGCCGTTACAGCCGACACCAGCCGGCGCGTCGCGTCGTCGCGCCCGAAGAACACCGCGGCGTGGTCCTCGTCGAAAGCATGCAGGCCGCGGAACGGCGAGCCGGTTTCCCATGTGGTCGCGGTGACGGATTGGTCGAACCGGACCGGGGCCAGCGTGCGGTAGCCGCGCTTGCGCAGCGTTTCGATATACGCCGGCGAGCTAGCGGTATCGCCGAGCAGGCGCCGCAGTTGCGCCAGCGTCTTGTGCACCGGATTGTCGCCGTACACCTGGGTACGCCAGCATTGCGTCAGCAGTTCGTCCGCGCTGACTACCTTGCCGCCGGCCTCGCACAGCACCACGAGGACGTCCATCGCCCGCGGTTCCATCTGCCTGCGCTCACCCGCCTGCTCAATGCTGTTGGTCGGTGGATCGACCAGCCAGTCGCCAAAGCTGAATTGTTCTGTTCTCATGCGTATAGGAATGCGCGGTGCCTGCTGCCAGAGAATGTCTTTTAGGCATCATAGCATTCATTCCAAAACGGAATTGTCATAAAAGTTGGTCGGCCGTAGGCGCAAACGCTCATGACAATTCGAGAGAATTGCAGGAGTGTGGCCATCTATACTGATTACCTTTAACAATTCGACTATTCCTGATGCCGCGCCTACTGATCGCCATATTGTTTTATGCCACTACGGCCGTACATGCCGCCGATATCTTCACCTTCTCTAATCCGTCTGGTCCTCACGCGGTCGGCGTTAAGGTTGTCCAGCAATACGATCGAGCGCGTCTGTACAAAACACGGATCGACCTGACCACTGGGGAGCCGGCCCAGGGCGAGCGCGCGCGTCCAATACAGACCATGATTTGGTACCCGGCAGCGCGCGGTGGCACGCCTGTCACTTACCGCCAATATCTGGAAACGGTTCCGACCGAGGATGAGTTCACGCGCGGCATGGCCGAGGTCAAGCGTATGACAGACGATCGTATCGACGGCAATGCGGGCGTGCGCCGCAGCGCGCTGTTACGCGACATTGCCCGTCCCATGCAGGCGGTGCGCGATGCGCGTGCGGAGAACGGCAAGTTCCCTGTTGTGATCTATGCGCCGAGCTATTCCGCACCTGCCATCGAAAACGCCGACTTGTGCGAATACCTTGCCAGCCAGGGCTATATCGTCTTGTCCAGTCCGTCGCTCGGTGCGCACACGCGCTCGATGACAGTCGACCTGGATGGGTTGGAAACGCAAGCGGCCGATATTACCTACCTGATCGGTTATGCGGGCACGCTGCCACAGGCCGACACGAGCAATGTGGCCGTGGTTGGTTTTAGTTGGGGCGGGTTGGCGAATGTGTTCGCTGCCGCGAAGGACGAGCGCATCCGGGCGCTCGTCAGCCTGGACGGGTCCTTGCGCGGCTATTCCCAATTCGTCGACGGCGGCAAAGACGCGGCGAGGTATGTGACGCCGACCCGGGTCGTTGTGCCGCTCCTGTACCTCGGCGCGCGTCCTAAAACGGTCGAGGAGTTGAACCGCGACGACACCGGCACCCGCTACTCATTCATGAACGAAATGAAGTATTCGGACGTTTACATTGTTTCGCTGCTGCCGATGAAGCACGCGAACTTTTCTTCGTATGCGGTGCGGATGGCGCCGGACGATGGATTCGGCGACTACACACGTGATGAAGTCGCATTGGCGCACAGCTGGGCGGCACGCTACACCCGTCACTTTCTCGATGCCTACCTGAAAGACGACGCCGCAGGCCTCGCCTTCGTCAACAACACGCCAGCTGCGAACAAGGCGCCGGCACACATGATGATCACCGACATCCACCGCAAAAAGGATACCGTGCCACCGACACTGGAAAATTTCGTCCAGCGCCTGGCCGCGGACGGCTTCGACAAGGCGAGTGGCGTCTACGATCAATTCGCCGCCCAAGGCTCGGCATTCAAACTGGATCCCAACGAGATCTACGGCTGGGGAGCGCAGCTGGCCCGGCTAAATCACCCGGCGAAAGCCCGGGAAATTTTCCGCCTTGGGACGCATTTGCATCCGGACCTGAGCTTTATGGTTGACGGCTTGGCGGAAATGCAGGCGAAGACTGGGCAGACGCAAGAGGCAGTAAAAAGTTATCGCCGGGTGCTCGAACTCGATCCGAAGAACGTCGACGCCGCAAAATATCTGAACGAGCATGGGGCCGAACAAGGCGTCTCGGCACTTTAACCCGTTACTTCGACAGGTCGGCGGTTTGAACGAGGGGAAAATATTCGCCAAGCCGGACCGTGCGACGACTTCGCACAAGCGCCCGGTATTTGCACTCACTATGCCCGCTTCGGGTCGGAAGCGGGCCTTTACGAAGGTCTGCAATCAGCCAGAAGCGGTCGGTCGGGCTGGGAATACATGACTGGCAATCAGGGGCCACAACAAGCAAAATGTCGCACAAAAGGAGAAATTAAATGGGAACTTGGTCTCACGAGTCGTTCGGAAACGATGACGCATGCGATTGGGTAGCGCAGTTAGAGGAATGCACTGACCTCAGCTTTGTCGAATCGACGCTCGATGCATTGCTCGCCGTCGGCGACGAGTATCTTGAGGCACCAGAGGCGTGCGAAGCTATTGCTGCCGCAGAGGTAGTAGCACGGCTGCAAGGCAACTTTGAGACTCATGATGCCAATTCAAAAGAAGTCGATGCATGGGTAGAGCGAGTCAAGTTACAACCTTCGTCAATCTTAATTGGCAAGGCACACCGTGCCCTTGATCGCATACTGACCGAACCTTCAGAATTGATGGAGCTTTGGGAAGAGTCAGAGGAATCAGGTGCTTGGCAGGCGGCTATCAAGGACCTGAAGGTGCGCATCGGTGCCTAGCCTTTGCGTTGTGTAAGAGTTGGTCCTGTCTACGACTGCTTTGGGTCGATAGCGGACTCTACAATAGTCGGAAAACGGCCAAGAGCCGACACACCGGACTACGCGTGTGCAAAGCCAGCGTGCCTCTGCAGTACGGCAGTTGCGGCTGGAGGAAAACATACAGTTGTACCATTGAAAGTCTTCGATGACCGATATAGGCAATTTGCACTTCATGTGCGGCAAAATGGGCGCAGGTAAATCGACCCTGGCGAAGGAGTTGGCCGTGTCACGGTCAGCAATTCTGTTATCCGAGGACGAGCTGTTGCGCCAGTTATACCCGCAAGAAGTTGTCGACTTGACGAGCTATGTCTCCCTGTCTGGCAGAATAAAGCTTGCATTGACTGAACACATCTGTGAGCTCCTGCGCCAAGGACTGCCCGTTATTCTCGATTTTCCGGCAAATACCGTGGGCCAGCGTACTTGGTTCAGACAATTGATAGAGAGATCAGGCGCAGCGCATCAGTTGCACTATCTCGTTGTGTCCAATGAAACCTGCAAGCGCCAGATCGCGCAACGTCGGGCAAGTCATCCCGAGGACACGTTGCAGGATGAAGCTACTTTCGACGCCCTGTTATCGTACTTTTCGGAACCGGTTCCTGAAGAGCAGTTCACAGTAATTCGGCATCAACGCATCTAACGGATAGTCCGACCGACGCCTTTCCGCGCACAGCTTAAAAAGCGCCAACACTGTCACCACATGTGGAACTAGTTTTGCCCAAGCGAAAGACCGTTGGTGGACGGCAACGCTTCGGCAGCAGTTAAGCTAACTTCGCTACGTCCGCTTTGGGTCGAAAGCGGACGGTCGAGGTAGGTCCACAATCGGCCAAAAGCAGTCAATCAGAGTCACCTTCGGCGTTGGTCCGCTATAGGCTTTGCCAACCGTTTATCTACCTCACGTAACTCATTCACATGCTCGAATTTTTCATTCCGGGGATCGCCATTATCGCCATGGGTTTAGGTGCGGTTTATCTCTTGACTAAACCCGGAGCCCGCGTACGCACCTGGATTACAGCGACCCCGAACCGCATCGCGGGCTTAGGTATCGTCATCCTCGTTTTGTTATGGGCGAGCGTAGCAATCTACAATGAATCAACCCGGCCTGATTTGGTGCCTGACAGAGCTATTCCCTAACGCCCAGCGTTGCGCTTAGCCGTACTTAGCGTTGGCAATGATCAGCAAGGCGCCGGCGGTATTGGCACGGACGCGTCGTGCAAGGGCGGCTGGCGGTATCATTGCGAGACACTGGCGTGCGCCCGCATCGGGCGAGGACAGCAAATGGCGCGGGCGTGGAAAAGCTATCTGCGGCAAATCGGTCCGGGTTTCATTACCGGCGTGTCGGACGATGATCCGAGTGGCATCGCCACCTATTCGCAGGCCGGCGCCCAGTTCGGCACTTCGTTGCTGTGGGTCGCGCTGTTCTTCTTTCCATTGATGGCCGCGGTGCAGGAGATCTGTGCGCGCATCGGCCGGGTGTCCGGCCACGGCCTTGCGGGCAACATCCGGCGATACTTTCCGCCCGCTTGGTTGTATGTGATCGTGTTCCTGATCACGGTCTCGAATACGATCAATATCGGCGCGGATATTGCCGGCATGGCGGCCGCGCTCAAACTATCATCGGCCCCGACCGGCTACGCCTCTACCCCATCCTGATCAGCCTCGGCTCGGTCCTCGGTTTGACTTTCCTTTCCTATAATGCCTATTCCTCCGTCCTGAAGTGGATCGGACTGTGCATCTTCAGTTATGTCGGGGTGGCGTTCTTCGTCGGGATCCCCTGGGCGCGGGTAGCGCACGACGTCTTCGTGCCGCACCTGCAGCTGTCGAACGAATATCTGTCGATACTGACGGCCGTGATGGGCACGACGATCAGTCCCTACCTGTTCGTCTGGCAATCGTCACTCGAAGTCGAGGAACAGCGCGCCACGCCAGGCGAGCACCCTGTACGCAACGCGCCAGAGCAGGCCCGAAGCCAGTTCCTCAAAGTACGGATTGATACCTATACAGGCATGTTCGTGTCGTGCTTGGTGATGTTCTCCATCATCCTGTCGACCGCCATGACGCTGAACAGCCATCACGTCACGCACATCGACACGGCCAGCCAGGCCGCGCGCGCGCTTGAGCCGGTCGCCGGCAAGTTTGCCTTCTTGCTATTTGCAACAGGCATCGTCGGCGCTGGATTGCTCGCGGTCCCCACGCTGGCCGGCTCGATCGGCTATGCGGTCGGCGAAGCCTTCAACTGGCCAACCGGACTGGACTACAAGCCCTTCCAGGCCAAGCGATTCTACGCGATCCTCGCCGTTGCCACCCTGGTGGGCATGTCGATGAGCCTGTTCGGCATCGATCCGATCAAGGCACTCATCCTGAGCGCCATCATCAACGGCGTACTCAGCGTACCGATGCTGTGTACATTGTTGCTGCTCGCGCGTAACCACAAGGTCATGGGCAAGTTCGTGGTCCCGCATAGACTGGTTGCGCTCGGCTGGATCACAGCAGTCCTGATGACTGGCGCGGCCGTGGTGACGCTGACCGGTACAACATGAAATGGGTTCGCGCGGCAGTGGACGGCCTCGGCTTGTAGCGACATTCGGCGGGCCAGGTCCCCATCAAAACAGTGCCTGCTGCGGACTGGTCAGCCGCGCGAAGCTATCGCCGAGGAACGGCAGGATCGCATCCGCGACCGGCTCGAGCTGGCGCGTCAGGTAGTGCTCGTAATCGATCGGCGAATGCTGCGTCTCCAGCGGCTCCGGCCCCGCCACCGTTATCAGGTAGCGGATCCAGCCCCCGTTGCGGTATTGCGCAGGACGTCCGTGCCGCAGGTGGAAATCGTCGGCCATGCGCGCAGCGCGCACGTGCGGCGGCACGTTGCGCTGGTAATCCTCGAGAGGGCGACGCAGGCGCTTGCGGTACACCAGCAGCTCGTCGAATTCGCCGCGCATCGTGCGTGCCACGTAGCCGCGCACGTAGTCGTCGTACGGTTCGCCCCTGAAGATCCGCAAGTAGAGCTCCTGCTGGAACTGCTGCGCCAGCGGCGTCCAGTCGCTGCGAACCGTCTCCAATCCCTTGTAGACCACCTCTTCACTGCCGTCCGCTTTCGTCACCAGCCCCGCGTAGCGTTTCTTGCTGCCTTCGTCCGAGCCGCGCACGGTCGGCATCAGGAAGCGCCGGTAATGCACCTCGTATTCCAGCTCCAGCGCGCAATCGAGCCCGAGCTCCTCGCGCAGGTGGCGGCTCCACCACTCATTAACACGCGCAACCAGCGCGCGTCCGATGCGCTCGGCATCCGTGTCCGCGTGTGCGCGCCCGAGCCAGACGAAGGTCGAATCGGTGTCGCCGTAAATCACCTGGTAGCCCTGCGCCTCGATGAGTTCGCGAGTGCGGTGCATGATCTGGTGGCCGCGCAGCGTGATGGACGACGCCAGCCGCGGGTCGAAGAAGCGGCAGCCGCTCGACCCGAGCACGCCGTAGAACGCATTCATGATGATCTTCAGCGCCTGCGACAGCGGCTGGTTGCGCTCGCGCTTGGCCGCTTCCCTGCCCGCCCACACCTGCCCCACATCCCGGGCAGGCAGTGCCTGGTGCGCGAGAAGCGCGCCTCGCGAAACCCCGGCACGGTGACGGCTTCGTCTTCCCGCAGCCCCTCGATCAGTCCCACCGGGTCGATCAGGAAGGTGCGGATGATCGACGGGTACAGGCTCTTGTAGTCGAGCACCAGCACCGAATCGTACAGGCCCGAGCGCGAATCCATCACGAAGCCGCCAGGGCTGTCGCCGCCAATCACGTCGCCAATGTTCGGCGCGACATGGCCCTGCCGGTGCATCACCGGCATGTACAGGTGCTCGAACGCCGCCACCGAACCACCGCTGCGGTCGGCCGCCAGTCCCGTCACGCTGGCGCGTTCGAGCAGGAAGGCGAGCAGCGAGGTCTTGTCGAAGATGCGCGTGACCAGTTCACAGTCCTTCAGGTTGTAGCGGGCCAGCGCCGGCTTGTCCTCGGCGAACATACGGTCGATCTCGGCCATCCGGTCGTAGGGATTGTCGATCGACTTGCCCTCCCCCAGCAGGCTTTGCGCCACATGTTCAAGGCTAAACGAGGGAAAGCTCCAGGTCGCCGAGCGCAGCGCCTCGATCCCATCGATCACCAGGCGTCCGGCGATCGACACGAAGAAGTGCTCCTGCTTGCCGCCATGCTCGCGCCATTCGATCGCGCTGCCGTCACGCCCGAGCCGCAACGGATGCCCGAGCCGCTCGGCGTGCTGCTGCAGCACGCGCAGGTCGAACTGGACCAGGTTCCAGCCGATGATCGCGTCGGGGTCGTGCCGCATCGTCCATTGCTCCAGCTTTTCGAGCAGCTCGAGCCGGCTGGCGCAGTAGTCGAGCGCGAAATCGCGTTCGCTGTCGCTCCCGTTCGGCGGGCCGAGCATGTAGACCTGGCGCTGGCCGCAGCCCTCGAGTGCAATCGAGTACAGCTCGCCGTCCAGGGTGGTCTCGATGTCCAGCGACGCCAATCGCAGTTGCGGACGGTATCCCGCCGCCGGCTTCAGGTGCCCGCCCAGCAGCAGCCCCGGCTCGTCGTGCGCTATCTGCCCGGTGTACACCACGGGCGCAGTGATGAAGCGCTCCATCAGGTAGCGCTCAGGCGGGCGCACGTCGGCCTCGTAGACGTCGATACCGTGCTGGCGCAGCCGCTTTTCCATCCTGAGCAGCTGGCGGTAATGGCGGCAGTACAGGCCGAGCACCGGCCGGTGCTGGAAGTCGCTGAGCGCGAGCGAACGCAGCTCCCACCCACGCTCGCGCCCCAGGATTTGCTCAGTTGCCGATCGCTGCTCTTCGGGAATGAACGCGACCGATGGCTGCGCGGCGAGGCGCACGCGGCGCGGACCGTCGTCCGTGGCGAGCCAGAACTCGACCTCGACCCCGGCGTCGGTATCGCGCCAGTGCCGCGTCAGGAGGAAGCCCTGGCCCGACGCGGTCGCGCTTTCCTGGTTCATCTCGGTCATATCGCTCATTGCCGCTGCCGCGGCTGATAGCCGGAGGCCGCCGATGTTTTCAAGCGAACCGGCTCAATTCGGTTTCGGTGAATCCCGCCAGCCGCCGCGCCTCGATGTTGAATGGCCCCTTCAGTACCGGCGCTTCGTAACGCACCGCCAGTTCGTCGTACGTCGTGCGCGGCTCGAGGCCGCGCTGTTCGCACAGGTAGCCGTACCATCGATTACCGATCTCCACGTGCCCGATTTCCTCCTGCAGGATGAGGTCGAGGATCCTGGCTGCCGCCAGGTCACCCGCCTGCGCGAGCTTGGCGCGCAAAGGCGGGATCGCGTCGAGGCCTCGCGCCTCCAGTGTGCGCGGCACCAGCGCCATCCGCGCGATGATGTCGTCACGGGTTTTCTCGACCATCTCCCACAAGCTGTCGTGAGCGGGAAAGTCACCATATTGGTAGCCCAGCGCCCGCAGATGTGCGGAGAGCAGCGAGAAATGGTTTGCTTCCTCGTTTGCGACGCGGAGCCAGTCGGTGTAGTACTCGGCCGGCATGTCCGGGAAGCGCCAGAGTGCGTCAAGCGCGAGATTGACCGCATTGAATTCGATGTGGGCGAGCGCATGGATAAGCATTGCCCGTCCTTCCAGCGTTGCCATCGAACGGCGGCCGACCAGGCGTGGCGGCACCAATTCCGGCCGGGCCGGGCGGCCGGGAATCGTTCCTGACGCGTGCAGGATAGCTTGATTGTCCACCTTCCAATCGCCAGCGAGACAGATGCTCGCCATTGCCGCAACGCCCTCAGCCTTGGCGATCGGGTCGGATTCAAGCAAGCATTGGAGCGCGTATGTGCGAAGTTCGAGCGGTCGCTCCATCATGTGACTTATCGGCGTAAAGGATGAAGTGTACCAAATTCAACTTGATGAGCGATGTCGCCCCGCCGCGCAGCGATACCTGCTTGCGCGTCACCACATTTGCTACTATTTGCACAACGTGACGCAAGCGAGCCGAAGGATCAAGAGAAGGAGTCATCCAGTGCCCCATCAGTCCATTCTCGAGTTTTATAACGAAGGGCGCGGAACCCGCGACATCACCGATGCCGTCGCACAAGTTGTCAGGGAATCAGGCGTGCAATGCGGGCTCGCTCATGTTTTTGTGCAGCACACGAGTTGCTCGCTGACAATCACAGAAAATGCCGACCCCGATGTCAGGCGCGACCTCGACCTGATCATAAAGCGCCTCGCACCGGACGGCGACCCGGCTTACCGCCATAACACCGAGGGACCGGATGACATGGCGGCGCACGCCCGTAGCGTGCTGACCGATACAGGGCTTGTCGTACCCGTCGGCGCCGGCCATCTGCTGCTGGGCACATGGCAGGGAATATTCTTGTGGGAGCATCGCACTGGGGCGCAGCGACGTTCCGTAGTAATTACCGTGCTCGGTTGAGATACTCGAGATAATGGGATTCAATATCTACGGACGGTCTTATCGCCCCGAGCGCCCGCGCGTAAATCAGAAGCGGCGCGGCACGTTGCCAGTACTCGCCCGCTTGAAGACACGTGCCTGAACTGTTCGCCAGACAAACCCCGCCAGCGCCAACATGATCATCTTTCGCATACAAGCCTCCTGTCGTTACGATATAGGCCAACGATACTCCAAACCATCCACCCGTGGCGCCCGCTATCCAGCACAAGGCGCAACCTTGCCTTCGGTGCAGCCGTCCCCATTTGCTCAGCATGAACAATCGCGCGCCCTTCGACAGCATCCGGCATGACTTCCACCCGGCTGTCGCAGCCTGGTTCGGCGCGGCCTTCCCGGCCGCGACCGAAGCGCAGCTGCGCGCCTGGCCGCTGATCCAGGCCGGCCGCCCGACGCTGGTGGCCGCCCCCACCGGCTCCGGCAAGACGCTGACCGCTTTCCTGGCCGCGATCGACGCGCTGGTGCACGAGAGCAGCGCCGCACCACTGCCCGATGAGACGCAGGTGCTCTACGTGTCGCCACTTAAGGCACTGTCGAACGACATCCGCCTGAACCTGGAGGGGCCGCTGGAGGGCATCGGCCGCCAGCTGGCCACAATGGGCTTGCCCGGGCACGGCATACGCACTGCCGTGCGCACCGGCGACACCACCACGGCCGAGCGCAACGCGATGCGCAAACGCCCGCCGCACATCCTCGTCACGACGCCCGAATCGCTGTACGTGCTGCTCGGATCGGACAGCGGCCGGGCCATGCTCTCGACGGTGCGCACCGTGATCGTGGACGAGATCCACGCGGTCGCCGGCAGCAAGCGTGGCAGCCACCTGGCGCTCAGCCTGGAACGGCTGGACGCCTTGTGCCCGCGTCGGCCGGTGCGGGTCGGATTGTCGGCCACCCAAAAGCCCCTGTCGGCCGTCGCCGACTTCCTGGTCGGGCGTGCGGGCGGCGATTGCGCGGTGGTCGATGTCGGCCACGTCCGAGCGCGCGACCTCGCGCTCGAACTGCCGCCGGTGCCTCTGCAGGCGGTCATGCCGAACGAGGTGTGGGAGCGCGTCTACGACCGCATGGCCGAACTGGTGGCGCTGCACCGGACCACGCTCATCTTCGTCAACACGCGGCGCATGGCCGAACGGGTGGCGCGTCACCTGGGCGACCGCCTCGGCGCCGAACACGTCGCGGCGCACCACGGCAGCCTGGCCAAGGAATATCGCCTCGCCGCCGAACAACGCCTCAAGCAGGGCGAGCTCCAGGTGCTGATCGCCACTGCATCGCTGGAGCTGGGCATCGACATCGGCGACGTCGACCTGGTGTGCCAGGTGGGCTCGCCGCGCAACATCGCGGCGCTGCTGCAGCGCATAGGCCGCTCGGGCCACCAGGTCGGCGGCATGCCGAAGGGGCGCCTGTTCCCCACCTCGCGCGACGACCTGGTCGAATGCGCCGCGCTGCTGGACTGCGTGCGGCGCGGCGAGCTCGATGCCCTTCGCATCCCGCAAGCGCCACTCGACGTGCTCGCGCAGCAGATCGTGGCCGAAGTAGCCTGCCGCGAATGGGGCGAAGACGAACTGTTCGACATGGTGCGCCGCGCGCAGCCCTACGCGCAGCTGGAGCGGGCCCGCTACGACGCCGTTCTTCGGATGCTCGCCGAAGGCTACACCACCCGCAACGGCGTACGCGGCGCCTACCTGCACCGCGACGCCGCAGCCCATTCGCTGCGCGGCCGGCGCGGCGGCAAGCTCACTGCCGTCACCTCGGGCGGCACCATACCGGACAACGCCGATTACACCGTCGTGCTGGAACCGCAGGGCCAATCGGTCGGCACCGTCAACGAAGACTTCGCGATCGAGAGCCTGGCGGGCGACGTTTTCCAGCTCGGGAACACGTCCTACCGTATCCTGAGGGTCGAGGCAGGCAAGGTGCGGGTCGAAGATGCGCGCGGCGCCGCGCCCAGCATCCCGTTCTGGCCGGGCGAAGCGCCAGGCCGCAGCGACGAGCTATCGGCCGGCGTCGGCCGGCTGCGTGCGGAGATCGATCGCCAACTGGCTGATCCCGCCCCACCGCCCACGGGCCACGTCAAATCCATGGATGGCGGGGCGGCGCTGGACCGCGCCGTGGCATGGCTCGACGAGCACCTGGGACTCAACGAGGATGCCGCGCGCCAGATCGTCGATTACCTGGCCCGTTCGCGCGCCGCGCTGGGCGCCCTGCCGACCCAGGATACGCTCGTGATGGAGCGCTTCTTCGACGAATCCGGCGGCATGCAGCTGGTGCTGCACACGCCGTTCGGCAGCCGCATCAACCGCGCCTGGGGACTGGCGCTGCGCAAGCGCTTCTGCCGCAGCTTCAACTTCGAATTGCAGGCCGCCGCCACCGAGGACGCGATCATCCTGTCGCTCTCGACCAGCCACAGCTTCCCGCTCGACGAGGTGTGGCGCTACCTGCGCTCGGCCAGTGCCGAGCACCTGCTGGTGCAAGCCCTGCTCGACGCGCCGCTGTTCAATGTGCGGTGGCGCTGGAACGCCACGACCGCGCTGGCCCTGCCACGCTTCACCGGCGGGCGCAAGGTGGCGCCGCAACTGCAGCGCATGAAGAGCGACGACCTGCTGGCCGCTGTCTTCCCCGACCAGGCGGCCTGCCTGGAAAACGTCGTGGGCGAACGCGAACTACCCAGCCACCCGCTGGTTGACCAGACCCTCGACGACTGCCTGCACGACGCCATGGACAGCGAAGGCTGGCTGGCCCTGTTGCGCCGCATCGAAGCGGGTGAAGTCCGCCTGCTGTCGCGCGACCTCCCCGCGCCCTCGCCGATGGCAGCCGAAATCCTCAACGCGCGCCCGTATGCGTTCCTGGACGACGCCCCGCTGGAAGAGCGTCGCACCCAAGCCGTCATGAGCCGGCGCTGGAGCGATCCCGCGTCCACGAACGACCTCGGAGCGCTCGACGCGAGCGCCATCGCCAGCGTGGCCGACGAAGCCTGGCCGCAGGCGCGAAGCAGCGACGAAGTGCAGGAAGCGCTGGTGGCGCTGGCGTGCGTCACGCACGCTGAAGCCAGCAGGCAGGACGGCTGGCCGGCCTGGCTCGAAGCGTTGGCCGCGAGCGGACGCGCCACCCGCCTACGCGACAGCCACGGCGCCGATTTCTGGGTGCCGCTGGAACGGCTCGACTGCCTGCAGGCCGCCTATCCGCAGGCGCTGGCCTCGCCCGCGCTTGCCATCCCGGACAGTCACCGCGGCAATGGCGACGAGGCGTGGACGCGCGACGCGGCGCTGGTCGAGATCCTGCGCGCGCGCCTGACCGGCTTCGGCCCGCAGCCGCTCGCCGCGATTGCCTCAAGCGTGGCACTGCCGGAGACCACCGCCACCATCGCGCTGACCCAGCTGGAGGCCGAAGGCTACGTCATGCGCGGCCGGTTCACGCCCGGCACGACAGGCGAGGAATGGTGCGAGCGCCATCTGCTGGCGCGCATCCACCGCTACACGCTCAAGCGGCTGCGGCGCGAAATCGAACCGGTGGAACGGCAGGATTTCATGCGCTTCCTGTTCGACTGGCAGCACCTGTCGCCGGGCACGCAATGGCAGGGACAGGACGCGTTGCCGCTGGCGCTGGCGCAATTGGAGGGCTACGAAGCCGCGGCCGGCGCGTGGGAAAGCGACCTGCTCGCGCTGCGGCTGCGCGACTACTCGACCCTCTGGCTGGACGACCTGTGCCGTTCGGGCAAGCTGGTCTGGACCCGCATCGGCGCGCCGCGCGCGTCAAGCGGCGGCCCGGTACGCAGCACACCGATCGTGCTGCTGCCGCGCCGCCAGACCGCGCTGTGGCACGCGCTGCCCGCCCCCGCCAGCCCGCCCGAGATCTCGCCGCGCGCGGCCAGCGTGCTGGAAGCGCTGCGCCGGGACGGCGCCATGTTCTTCGACGAGCTGCAGGTTGACGTCCGCCTGTTGCCGGTGGAGCTGGAAAATGCACTCGGCGCGCTGGTATCGACCGGCATGGTCAACGCCGACAGCTTCGCCGGCATGCGCGCGATGCTGCTGCCGGCGACCAAGCGCGCCAGTAACGACAAGCGCCGCCGGCGCGGCGCCGGCCCGACGATGGAAGAAGCGGGACGTTGGGCGCTGGTGCGGCGTGGCGGTGCGGAACCCGCCAGCGATGCAGGCGCCCCCGGGAAGCCAGCCCGCAGGCCGCGCATCGATCCGGAGGCGCTGGAATACATCGCCATGACCTTGCTGCGCCGTTACGGGGTGATGTTCTGGCGGCTGCTGGAGCGTGAAGCGGCATGGCTGCCGTCGTGGCGCGAGCTGCTGCCGGTGTACCACCGCCTCGAAGCGCGCGGCGAGATCCGCGGCGGGCGTTTCGTCGCCGGTTTCTCGGGCGAGCAGTTCGCGCTGCCCGAAGCGATCCCGCTGCTGCGCGAAGTGCGGCGCCGCCCCCAAGATGGCAGCCTGGTATGCATCTCCGGCGTCGACCCGCTCAACCTGTGCGGCACGCTGCTGCCGTGCGACAAAGTCCCTGCCCTGGCCGGCAACCGTATCCTGTTCCGCGACGGCCTGCCGGTGGCGACGATCGTTGCTGGCAAAATTGGCTACCTGTGCGATCCAGGCGCCGAGCGCGAACTGCTGCACGCGCACCTGGTCGGCCGACATTAGGCCAGGCGCCGGCGCCCTCCGTTCGCCGCCGAGCTGGAGTAAATGATGAGAGTACTGATAAACATCGATGTCCCAGACCTTGACATGGCGGCGGCTTTCTACCAGGCCGCAGTTGGCTTGACTCCCAGCCGAGTGATCGATGGTGACGTTGTTGAGTTAACCGGCGGGTCTTGTGTACTGTACTTGTTACGAAAGACCGCCGGTTCCACGGCGAGTGCGGCCGCATCTGCTACCCGCCAATACACGAGACACTGGACACCCGTTCATATCGATTTCGTTGTCGAGAATATTGAAGAAGCGGCCAGGCGAGCTATTCTTGCCGGTGCCAGACAGGAATCTGAATGTGTCGTGTGGATGGAGTCGAAATGCATCACCTTTTCGGACCCGTTTGGACACGGTTTTTGTTTAATAGAATTTTTCGGGGAAACCTATAGCGCAGGTCCCGCCGACGCGCCTAGGACGGCAGGGCTGCCAGTCCATGGAGAAACGCGCTAACATGGCGTCATGTCAGAAAATCACATCCCGCCTGGCTTGCATGGGCGTGCCGTCACGGTAGCAATCAACCCAGCCGAAGTCGAGTTCAGCGCGATCCGTGCGCAGGGCCCGGGCGGACAGAACGTCAACAAGGTCTCGTGCGCGGTGCACGCCCGCTTCGATATCGCCGCGTCGTCGCTGCCGCCGCACGTCAAGGCGCGCCTGCTCGAACTGCGCGACGGGCGCATCACACAGGAAGGCGTGGTGGTGCTCAAGGCGCAGCAGTCGCGCAGCCTGGAACAGAACAAGGAAGACGCGCTGCGGCGCCTGCAGGCGCTGGTCGACAGCGCAGCCGAGGTGCAGCTGGTGCGCAGGCCGACCCGGCCGACCCGCAGCTCGCAGCGGCGCCGCCTCGACGCCAAAACGCGCAGCGGGCAAGTGAAGGCGCTGCGCGGCAAGGTCAGCGAAAACTGACCGCTTGTTCAAGCGCCACGGCACGGGTCGGCAGAGGTCGATTCGCTTGCCTATCCCCCCGGAACACATCTACCCAGCAATCTAGCGCCGCCGATCCAACGGCTCGGTAAGAATGGCGGAGCTTTCAATTGGTGATGGGTGGTATGCGTAACCACACCTATTGTGGCCGAATAGCGACCTGAGGTTGGCGATGACGTCGTACGGGGGACCTCGATGACTACCCGCAGAGAAGTATTGATTTCCGGGATGCTTGCGCCCTTGCTCGGCGCATGTAGTGGCGGTGGGAGCGACGAGGTGCCCGGCCGGCTTCCACAATTGCCCGACCAGGGAAACTATGGCACCAGGATCGCCGATTGGCGGCAATTGCAGCAAGCTGGCGGCGACGCCGTGCTGCTGACGATGGAGAAACCACTTGCCGTCGCCGGCCCCAATGGCCCGCTGCGGCTGGCGCAAGGACCGGCGGGCGCCTTTGGGCAACAAGACCAGGTCGCCGGTGGCCAGACCTTTATGCCGAAGGGCGCAGCGGACGGCTTGACGGTAGGACTGTGGGCCAGGAACCCGGGCACGCGCACGCTCAACTTCACGCTGCGCCTGCTCAACGCCGCCGGCACCCACGGCGTGTATTGGAATTGCGCGGTCGACCCCGGCAAGGACTGGATCTTCCTGACCTTGTCACCGACCCAGCAAGTATCGAATGGTTGGGTGGCGGCCGAGGATGGCATCGCGGCGGTGCGCATCGCCCAGCAGGACGACATGGCCGAGGGCGCCTGGCAAGCCGGCGAGTATCTGCTATTTGGCAACGTCTATGCCGACGTCGGCGCCCGGCCGCTCTTTCTGATCACCTTCGACGACGGCGTCGCCACCCAGAGGTACCCTGGCTCGAAGCCGCTGATTTCAGATCGAGCCTATGTCACGTCGTCGCGGGCGAATGTCTTCGCCACCAACGCGCGTCACTTGCTGATCGTTGGCGCGCCTATCGCCTTTAACGACGCCGCGCCGACGGGGCTGAGCGTGGGGACGACCTATTGGATCCAGACCGTGCCAGACCCCACTTCGTTCACCTTGGCCAGCGACGCGGCGCTGACCAGCACGGTAACGAGCGACGGCTTCACCGGGGCGGCCATGTATCGGTACGCCGGAACGGCCCTGCGCAGCGGACAGCAAATTGTCGAAAGCTACGGCTTCAAGGGGAATCTGTTTCTCGTCCCGTCCTGGCTGGGCACGCGCGGAGTGTACGGCTACGGCAAAGGACCCAACGCGTTCATGAGCGCCGACGACGCGCGCGCGATGTCCGCCGAAGGTTGGTCGATCGGTTCACATTCCAACACCCATCCAGCCAGCCGCGACGGCGCCGGCCTGCGGTTGTTGGGTCCCTACGGTTATTTCCTGAGTAACCCGGTGGACAACCTGCCGGTCGAATATGTGTCCGCCTGGCGCGTCGACGCCTCCAGCCGCCGACGCGCCGTCGCGGCCGATCCTGGCACCAATATCGTGACGTTCGAAAACCCGCACAACTTCCTGGTCAACATGCCGATCGTCTTCACGGACCCAGCGCCTGGCGGTCTCGTTCCCGGCGTCCGCTATTTCTGCCAGTCGACCCCTGATTTATCGAGCGCCACCTTCGCGACCGACCAGGGTACCTTGAACGACACCGCCCTCATCAGCAGCGCATGGCGCGGCCTGGCCGATTACCGCCATGCGGGCGCCGTGAACGACGACAGCGCGATTTTCCAGGACATCATGGATGGCATCGCGGGACTCGCGGCCCTTGGCCTTCCCACCGGAACCAGGTTCTTCGCCCTGCCACAAGGCAGCGCCGACACCTACGTTCGTTCGGCCTGCATCCGGGCCAAACTGCAATGGATACGCGGCGCGTCGTCCCATGCGCATACGATCCCGGTCGGCCGCCCCAGCGGTGGCGGCCTGTCGGGGATCGCCAACACGCCCGGCGGCTGGCTCGCACAGCCCGATTGCATCCAGAGCGACGCGGTCAAACCCTCTATCATCGAGATTCGGACCTACATCGACGCAACCATTGCGCAAGGCGCTTGCGGCTGTTCCTATCACCACGACGTGGGCCGCCCCACCCTGCCCAACCTGGACAATCTGTGTGCCTACCTTCGAAGCAAGGCGGATGCGCAGCTCATCGATGTAGTCACCCTGGATCAGATGGCGGCAAGGCTCAAGTAGGTGAGCGAGTGTTTATAAGCTCGGCTTCCTGGCCGCTGCAGATCGCTCGTCACTCACCCGAGGAACGTACCGGGATTGCGCAGAACTTTTTTCCCGTACATTTTCAGATAAAAAAAAGGCCTGCAACCAACGTTGCAAGCCTTTGATTTGAAAAACGAATTCTGGTGGGAAGTGCAAGTTTCGAACTTGCGACCCCTGCAGTGTGAATGCAGTGCTCTACCCCTGAGCTAACCTCCCAAGACGGGGCGTATTATGCCACACGTTTTGCGTTACGTCACCCCTGAACGGGATTTTTTCGGCGCATCACTTCTTGTCGGCATTCAGCGACCGCGAGTTACCGTTGGTCGCGAATCGCGCTACTCCAGCGGCGCGTAGGCGCGCCAGACGCAGTTGCCCTTCACGCCTTTGTCCAACCCGGCAAGCACGCCCTCATGCGCCGCCAGCTCGTCGGCGCTGGCCGAGACCACGATGATCTCGCCCAGCGGTCCGGCCTCGATCAGCTCGCCGCCGGCCGCCGCTTCAACTTCGATCTCCATCGACAGCGAGTTCTGTCCGCGCGTCATCGCGATGTAGACGTCGGCCAGCAGCTCGGCGTCGAGCAAGGCGCCGTGCAGCTTGCGGTGCGCGTTCGAGATGCCGTAGCGGTCGCACAATGCATCGAGCGAGTTGCGCTTACCCGGATGCATTTCCTTCGCGTGGATCAGGGTGTCGATGACGCCGGTGCAATGGTCGACGAAGGCCGGCAGGCCCAGCCGTTCGAACTCGTGGTTCAGGAAGCCCAGGTCGAACGGCGCGTTGTGGATGATAACTTCGGCATCCCGGATGTACTCGCGCAGTTCCTCGGCGATCTCGTGGAACCGCGGTTTGTCGCGCAGGAACTCCGTGGTCAGCCCGTGCACGGCCAGCGCAGCCTCGTCCGAGTCGCGCTCCGGGTTGATGTAGCAGTGAAAATTGTTGCCGGTGAGTTTACGATTAAGCAGTTCGACGCAGCCAACTTCGATGACGCGGTCGCCGGTGCGGGGATTCAAGCCTGTGGTTTCGGTATCGAGGACGATTTGGCGCATGAAGACTTACTGATGAGTGGAGGCGATGCGGCAGTATAGCAAA
>JBJMVW010000083.1:0-3708 GCA_045810465.1 Massilia sp.
CCGGCGAAATGTAGCCGAGCCCGAGTCCGATACCGCCGATCACGCCCGAGCCCAGCCACATCAGCCAGATCTGGTGCGTGTAGATCCCCAGCGACGAAATCAGCAGGCCGCCGCACCAGCACACGGCTGCCGCCATGCCGCCCTTGCGCGGACCGGCGTGTTCGAGCCAGCCGCCGAACAGCCAGGTGGCGAGGCCCAGGAACAGGAAAAACAGCGTGAACATCACGCTCAGCATCGAGATCTTCCAGTCGCACGTGGTCGACGTGATCTCGGCCATGAAGCTCATCTCGGCCGGGCAGGCCACCGACTCCTTGATGCCGATCGCTTTCGACAGCGGCAGCCAGAACACCGAAAAGCCGTAGGCCATGCCGATGCACAGGTGAATCGCGAGCGCGGCCGGCGGCACCAGCCAGCGGTTGAAGCCGGCTCCCGCGATGGTGTGCTCTTTGTTGAGAACGTCAAGAAATGCCATGTCTCCTCCCTTAGTGATTGACATCGATATGCTTGAAAAAGCATATTTACCCGACAATTATTTATTGTTTGCGGAGCGTAACATGATGCAAATCAATAAAAAATAGGCTATTTTCAGCATATGCTCAAAGTCCAAATCCGGCCGCATTGGGAAATCAGCTTCAGCGGCGAGCCGCCGCTCGACACCGCCGCCCTGCTCGGCCTGCTGCTGGCGATCCACGACACCGGCTCGATCGCGCAGGCGGCGAAGGCGGTCCGGCTGTCCTACCGCTACGCCTGGGGACTGCTGCGCGACGCCGAGCGCCTGTTTGGCGAGCGCCTGCTCGAGACCGGGCGCGGGCGCGGCACCGTGCTCACGCCGCTCGCCCAAAAGCTGGTGTGGGCCGACCATCGCATTGCCGCGCGCCTGCTGCCGACCCTCGAGAGCCTGGCCTCGGAGCTCGAGACCGAACTGGGCAAGGTCAGGTCGGGCGCGCTGCGCACGATCCGGATGGATGCCAGCCACGGCTTCGCGGTGGCGGCGCTGACCGCGCACCTGAACCGGATCGAACTGCCGGTCGAACTGCGCTACCGCAGCTGCGGCGACGCGGTGGCGGCGCTGTCGCGGCGCGAGTGCGACCTGGCCGGCTTCCACACCCCGGTCGGCAGGTTCGAACAGCCGACCATCGCCTGGTACATGCGCTGGCTCGACCCCGCCCAGCACTGCCTCGTGCACATCGCCGCCCGCGAGCAGGGCCTGTTCGTCGCGCGCGGCAATCCGCTCGGGGTCGGAGGCCTGGCCGACCTGGTGCGGCCGCAGGTGCGCTTCGTGAACCGGCAGGTCGGGTCCGGGACCCGCATGCTGCTCGAGATGATGCTGGCCGTCGAGGCGATCTCGCCCGATGCGATCAACGGCTACAATAGCGCCGAGTTCACCCATTCGGCGGTGGCGGCGTACATCGCGAGCGGCATGGCCGACGTCGGCATCGGCGTGCGCACCGCGGCCGAACGCTTCAACCTCGACTTCATCCCGCTGGCGCGCGAGCGCTACTTCTTCGCGCTGCGCACCGACGCGCTGGACGAACCGCTGATGCGCCAGCTGGTCGCGGTCTTGCGGCAGGGCGCCTACCATCGGATGGTCGACGCCCTGCCCGGCTACGACGCGTCAAGCACCGGCAAGATAGAATCGATGGCCCAGGCCTTCGGCGCGGCCGTCCAACACACTAATTAATAGGTCATGATCCAAGACCGCGACATGACCAGGAAGGCGCAGCAATGATCGACCTCGACACCCTGCCCGCGCGGATCAGCGATGTCCCGCGCCGCATCGCCGCCCGCACGCCCGATGCGCCGGCCCTGCGCGAGGCTGGCCGCTGCGTGAGCTATGCCGACCTGGTGCGCCAGGTCGACCAGTACGCGGCGCTGCTGCGCGACCTTGGCGTGCGCCCGGGCGACCGCCTGATGGTGGTCGGCGAAAACAGCGTGGCGCAGGTGGCGCTGATCTTCGCCTGCGCCAGCATCGACGCCTGGATGGTGAACGTGAACGCGCGCCTTTCCGGACGCGAGCTGGCCGCCATCCGCGCGCATTGCCGGCCAAGGCGCGTGCTCTACACGTCGGCGGTGTCGCCCGAAGCGGCGGCGCACGCGGCGCACGACGGCGCGACGGCGCTCGGCGAACTGATGGCCGGAGCGCTGGACCAGGAGTGCGAGCCGGAGCCGGTCGACGCCGGCGGCGGCCAGGTCGCGGCGCTGATCTACACCACCGGCACCACCGGGCGGCCGAAGGGCGTGATGCTCACGCACCGCAACCTGCTGTTCGTCGCCGCGGTGTCGAGCACATTGCGCGGGCTGACCGCGCACGACCGCGCCTACGGCGTGCTGCCGATCTCGCACGTGTACGGGCTCGCGTCGGTCATGCTTGGCACGCTGTACGCGGGCGCCTGCCTGCAGCTGGCGCCGAAGTTCTCGGCCGCGGACATGCTGCGCGCGATCCGCGACGACGGCCTGACCATCGTCCAGGCCGTGCCGGCGATGTATGCGCGCCTGCTCGAGCTGGCCGGCGGCGCCGATGCCGCGCTGGTGTCGCGGCTGCGTTTCTGCTACGCGGGCGGCTCCCCGCTCGACCCGGTCTTGAAGCGCAACGTCGAACGCCTGCTTGGCCTGCCGCTGCACAACGGCTACGGCCTGACCGAGAGCGCACCCACCGTCTGCCAGACCCGGCTCGACGCGCCGCGTGGCGATACCTCGGTCGGGTTCGCGATCCCCGGGGTCGAGGTGCGCATCGCCGGCGCGGCCGGCGAGCCGGGCGAGCTGTGGGTGCGCGGACCGAACGTCATGAAGGGCTACTACCGCGAGCCCGCCCTGACCGAGGCGGCGATGCGGCCCGGCGGCTGGCTCAATACCGGCGACGTCGCGCGGATGGACCCGGACGGGGCGCTGTTCATCGTCGGGCGCACCAGGGAGCTGATCATCCGTTCGGGGTTCAACGTCTATCCGCTGGAGGTGGAAACGGTGCTCAACGCCCATCCGGCGGTGACGCAGTCGGCCGTGGTCGGGCGCGCGGTCGCGGGCGGGAACGAGGAAGTGGTGGCGTTTGTCGAACCGGATCCAAGGCACACGGTGGATGTGGACGAGCTGCATGCATGGCTGGCCGAACGGCTGGCCGCGTACAAGCGGCCGTCGGAGATCATTGTGATGGCGGCGTTACCGGCGGCGCCCACGGGCAAGGTGTTGAAGAACGAGTTGAAGATGCTGGCGCAGCGCGCCGTTGCCGGGTAGCGTAAGCCAGCCCGCAAGGTGCGCACCCGTGCGCACGCGCTCAACGGCGCTCACCTGCGCCGCTTCTTCCAGTTGTAATCCGGCCCCACCACGTCCACCCCGGGATGCCCGACCACGTCCGGGTGCTCCGACGACATCGTCACGAAACACACCGCCTCGCCCGCGCGCTGGCGCGCGCGCAGCTGCTCCATGAACTGCATCGCCTGGACCATTTCGCTGGTTTCGTACAGTTTCTCGTGCGGTTTGTTGGCGTCATCCTCGACGACCGTCCAGTACACCATGTACATCGTTGCCCTCCGTTCCTGAAACCCGAATATACCGCTACCCCGCCCTGCCCGACGCATCATTGCAGTTGGGCTCCGAACCGAACGAACAGGAATGGTCGGGTCAGGCAGCACGCTATAGTAAGTAGGACTAGTCCGAAACTTTGCCTATATGTTGGGAGGCCCACATAACAAGTTGTGTCTGGCGGTTAGGCTA
>JBJMVW010000084.1:0-17530 GCA_045810465.1 Massilia sp.
CCGGCCAGAACGAAATCGGCACCAAGTTCTCGACCCTGGTCGAGCGCGCCGACTGGACCCAGAACATGAAGTACGTGATCTGGAACGTGGCCCACAGCTACGGCAAGACCGCGACCTTCATGCCGAAGCCGGTGGTCGGCGACAACGGCTCGGGCATGCACGTGCACCAGTCGATCTGGAAAGAGGGCAAGAACCTGTTCGCGGGCGACGGCTATGCCGGCCTGTCGGACACCGCCCTGTTCTACATCGGCGGCATCATCAAGCACGCCAAGGCGCTCAACGCGATCACCAACCCGGGCACCAACTCGTACAAGCGCCTGGTGCCGGGCTATGAAGCGCCGGTCAAGCTGGCCTATTCGGCCCGCAACCGCTCGGCCTCGATCCGCATCCCGCACGTGGCGAACCCGAAGGGCCGCCGCATCGAAGTGCGCTTCCCGGACCCGCTGGCCAACGTCTACCTGTGCTTCGCCGCGCTGCTGATGGCTGGCCTGGACGGCATCCAGAACAAGATCCACCCGGGCGAGGCAGCGTCGAAAGACCTGTACCACCTGCCGCCGGAAGAAGACGCGCTGATCCCGACCGTCTGCGCCTCGCTGGAAGAAGCGCTGGACGCACTGAACAAGGACCGCGAGTTCCTGACCCGCGGCGGCGTGTTCAGCGACAGCATGATCGACGCCTACATCGAACTGAAGATGCAGGAAGTGCAGCGCATGCGCATGACCACGCACCCGGTCGAATTCGACATGTACTACTCGTCGTAAGCGCTCCAGCCCGCGTTGCGGCAGCGCATCAAAAGCCGTAACCGGGTTATAACAAACGCGGGGAAAAGCCTGGGCTTTCCCCGCGTTTTTTTATGGATGCGGTATAGTCGGCTGATCCCTTATCGTGCGCGGACCGCCGCGTAGCTGAACTGATGCGAATGACAACTCCTGTCCTGACCCGCTCGACAGGCGCCACGCTGCTGCTGGCGCTGGCCGCCGGCCTCGCCGTGCAACATGGCGCGCGCGCGCAGACGACCATGTACAAGTGCGTCGACGAGGAAGGCCGCATCTTGTATACCGATACCGGCGGCCGCGGCTGCAAGGCGATCGAGACGACCGGCCCGGTTCCGGTACCGGCGCCGCGCGCCACCCGGCCGGCCGCCAGCGTGCGCCAGGGCAGTGCGCCCGCGGTCAGCCCAGCCGCCTTCCCGCGTGTCGACAGCGCCCAGCAGCGCGCGCGCGACGACGACCGGCGCGAGATCCTCAACGACGAACTGCGCAACGAGGAGAAGAAGCTGGCCGACCTGCGGCGCGACTTCAACAACGGCGAGCCCGAGCGCCAGGGCAACGAGCGCAACTATGCCAAATACCAGGAACGCGTGGCCCAGATGCGCGACAGCATCGGCCGCGCCGAGCGCAACATCGAAGCGCTGAAACGCGAGATCGCCAACATCCGATGAATCACCCCGTGTCCCCTGGCCCAGCCGAAGCGCGCTTCGCCGGGCTCGACCTGCTGGCCTCGGCCGTGCTGCTGGTCGATGCGGCCGGCTTGGTGCGCTATGCCAACCCGGCGGCCGAACACATGCTCGACGCGTCGCTCAAATCGCTGTCGCGCCAGACGCTGGCGGCGCTGTTTTCCAACGGCGGGGAGCTGGCGGGACTGTGCACGCAGGCGCTGGCGCACACCTGGGCCGACCTGCGCCAGGACCTGGCGCTGCTGCGTGGCGGGCGCGAGCCGCTGCACGTGCACAGCATCGTCAGCGCGGTGGGCGATGGCGAGGTGCTGGTCGAATTGCGCGAGAACGTGCAGCAGCTCAAACTCGACCGCGAGGAGCGCATCCTCGACCACAGCCAGGCCAACAAGGAACTGATCCGCAACCTGGCGCACGAGATCAAGAACCCGCTGGGCGGCATCCGCGGCGCGGCCCAGTTGCTCGAGCTCGAACTGCCGGCGCGCGACCTGGCGCCACTGGCCGAATACACCCAGGTCATCATCAAGGAAGCCGACCGCCTGCAAACCCTGGTCGACCGCCTGCTGGCGCCGCACCGCCGCCCGCACATCGTGGGCGACGTCAACATCCACGAAGTGTGCGAACGGGTGCGCAGCCTGGTGCTGGCCGAGTTCCCGGCCGGGCTGGCGATCCGGCGCGACTACGACGCCTCGATTCCGGAATTTCGCGGCGACAAGGAGCAACTGATCCAGGCGGTGCTCAACATCGTCCACAACGCCACCCAGGCGCTGGCGGCGCGGATCGCCGCCGGGGACGCCGAGATCGTGCTGCGCACCCGGGTGGCGCGCCAGGTCACGCTGGCCAAGGTCCGCTACGGGCTGGCATTAGACTTGCATATCATCGACAATGGACCGGGCATCGCGCCCGAGATCCGCGACCGCATCTTCTATCCGCTGGTATCGGGGCGGGAGGGCGGCAGCGGACTCGGGCTGACGCTGGCGCAGACCTTCGTGCAGCAGCACCTGGGTGTGATCGAGTGCGAAAGCCGGCCTGGACAAACCGATTTCCGCATCCTGCTGCCGCTGCCGTAAAGGCGTGGCGGGCGGCGGTCCGGGGTCCGCCATTGAACCGACTTGCAGGAAGCACGAATACATGAAACCAATCTGGATAGTCGACGACGACGCATCGATCCGCTGGGTGCTGGAAAAGGCGCTGGCGCGCGAGAACCTCGAGACGCGCAGCTTCGGCAATGCGCGCGAGGCGCTGGCCGCGCTCGAGACCGAGACGCCGCAGGTGCTGGTGTCCGACATCCGCATGCCGGGCGAATCGGGGCTCGACCTGCTGCAAGCGGTCAAGGCGCGCCATCCCGGCCTGCCGGTGATCATCATCACCGCGTTCTCGGACCTCGATTCGGCGGTCGCCTCGTTCCAGGGCGGCGCCTTCGACTACCTCGCCAAGCCGTTCGACATCGACAAGGCGGTGGCGCTGATCCGGCGCGCGCTCGAGGAGAGCCTGCGCGAGGCCAGCGTCGAGGCGGCGCCGGCCGAGACCCCCGAGATCCTCGGCCACGCGCCGGCGATGCAGGAAGTGTTCCGCGCGATCGGGCGCCTGTCGCAGTCGAACGTGACGGTGCTGATCACCGGCGAATCGGGCACCGGCAAGGAGCTGGTGGCGCGCGCGCTGCACAAGCACAGCCCGCGCTCGGACCAGCCGTTCATCGCGCTCAACACGGCGGCGATCCCGAAGGACCTGCTCGAATCCGAACTGTTCGGCCACGAGCGCGGCGCCTTCACCGGCGCGCAGGCGATGCGGCGCGGCCGCTTCGAACAGGCCGAGGGCGGCACCCTGTTCCTCGACGAGATCGGCGACATGCCGTTCGACCTGCAGACGCGCCTGCTGCGGGTGCTGTCGGACGGGCACTTCTACCGGGTCGGCGGGCACCAGCCGGTCAAGGCCAACGTGCGCGTGATCGCGGCCACCCACCAGAACCTCGAGCAGCGCGTGCGCGACGGGCTGTTCCGCGAAGACCTGTACCACCGCCTCAACGTGATCCGCCTGCGCCTGCCCAGCCTGCGCGAACGGCGCGACGACATCCCGCTACTGGCGCGCCACTTCCTGGTGCAGAGCGCACACCAGTTGGGCGTCGAACCGAAGCGCATGTCCGAAGCCGCGATGCGGTTTTTGAGCGGACTCGAATTGCCGGGCAACGTGCGCCAGCTCGAAAACCTGTGCAACTGGATCACCGTGATGGCGCCCGGCCAGACGGTCGAGGTCAAGGACCTGCCGCGCGACCTGACCCAGGGCTCGCCGGTGGAGGCGGTGGCGCCGGCCGACGGCACCGCGGTGCATACGGCGTCGTCGGCGCCACTGCCGGCGGGAGCGTTGGCGGCGCCGCCGGCGCCCGACGGCTGGATCGGCATGCTCGAGCTGCAGGCGGCCAGCATGCTGTCGGCCGGCCAGCTCGAGGTGATGGAGGTGCTCGGCAAGCAGTTCGAATCGGCCCTGATCAAGACCGCGCTCAAGCATACGCACGGGCGCAAGAACGACGCCGCGATCCGGCTCGGCATCGGGCGCAACACGATCACGCGCAAGATCGCCGAGCTGGGGATCGATGGGGCGAAGGACGAATAGCCGCCACCTCGTTCCCGCGAAAGCGACGCGAAAGCGGGAATCCATGCTGAGGGAGAGCGGGCCCTGCAAACGCCGCGAGCCTGCATAGCCGGCATGGGCTCCCGTTTTCACGGGAACGACGTGCGAGGGACGTGGGCCGCATGACGAGCCGCCGCACTCGGGCGCTATATAGTAAGCTCTGGCATCGTCTTCACGCCAGAGCTCATTGAACCAACATGCTGATTAACTGTGTCGCCTACCAGGAAGGCAAAAAGCTGTCCGACATCTCCGTCGAGGACATCAGCGAATACCTGAAACTGCCCGGCTGCTTCGTCTGGGTCGCGCTGCGCGACGCCGATTCGGCCGAGATCGCGCAGATGCAGGGCGAATTCAACCTGCACGAACTGGCCGTCGAAGACGCCGCGCGCGGCCAGCAGCGCCCCAAGATCGAGGAGTACGGCGACTCGCTGTTCGTGGTGATGCAGACCGTGGAGCTGAGCGGCGACGAGCTGTCCTGCGGCGAGGTCGCAGTGTTCGTCGGCGCCAATTACGTGCTGTCGGTGCGGCGCGACGCGTCGCAGGGCTTCCTCGGCGTGCGCGCGCGCGCCGAGCGCGATCCGCACCTGCTCAAGATCGGCTCGGCCTTCGTGCTGTACGCGCTGATGGACGCCGTGGTCGACCGCTACTTCCCCGTGGTCGACATGCTCGAATCGGAACTCGAGACGATCGAGGAACGCATCTTCACCCAGGGCGCGCAGCGCATCAACATCGAACGGCTGTATGAGTTGAAGCGCAAGTCGCTGGTGCTGCGCCACGCGGTGCTGCCGCTGACCGAAGCGGTCGGGCGCCTGCACGGCGGGCGCGTCCCGCGGCTCGCCGACAACTGCCAGGACTACTTCCGCGACGTGCACGACCACCTGTTCCGCATCGCCGGGCGCCTGGATACGATCCGCGACACCATCAGCACGGCGATCCAGGTCAACCTGTCGATGGTGGCGATCGACGAGAGCGAAGTGAACAAGCGGCTGGCGGCGTGGGCGGCGATCTTCGCGATCGTCACCGCGTTTGCCGGCGTGTGGGGCATGAACTTCGAACTCATGCCCGAACTGAAGTGGAAGTACGGCTATCCGATGGCGATCGCGACCATGGTCGGCGTCTGCCTTTACCTGTACCGGCGCTTCAAGAAGGCCGGCTGGCTGTAGCTAGTCCTGCGCGGCGGCGCTGCTTGCGCTGCCGGCCGAGGCCAGGATCACCAGCGCGATCGCGATCCACTGGATCGGGGCAAGGCGTTCGCCCAGCACCAGGAAGCCGGCCAGCGCGCCGACCGCCGGCGCGGAGCTGACCATCATGCCGAACACGCGCCGCGGCAGGCGTGACAGCGCCACCATCTCGAGCGAGTAGGGCAGGGCGGAGGACAGCACCGCCACCGCCAGCCCGCCCAGCAGCACGCCGGGCGCGAGCAGGGCGGCCCCCGCATGGGCGACGCCAACCGGCACTGTGAACACCGCCGCCGCCAGCATACCCCAGGCCACCGCCTGGCCGCCTTGCAGGCGCGAGGCGCGCTTGCCGAACACAATGTACAGCGCCCAGCAAAAGGCGGCGCCGATCGCGTACGCGACGCCCTCGAGGTCGAGCGCGGGGCCGCCGGCGCCCAGCGGCAGCAGCAGGGCCAGGCCCGCCACGGCGCAGGCGACCCAGGCGAAATCGCCCGGCCGGCGCGAGGCCAGCAGCACCACGGCGATCGGGCCGGTGACCTCGATTGCGATCGCGACCCCGATCGGGATCAGCGCGAACGCGCGGTAGATCAGCAGGTTCATGCAGCCCAACACCAGGCCGTAGACGAGCAGGTTGAGCGCATCGAGGCGGGCCAGCGGGGTGCGCCAGGGGCGCCAGGCGCATAGCAGCAGGCAGGCCGACAGGCCGACCCGCAGCGCGGTCACGCCCTCGCTGCCGACCAGCGGGAACAGGTGCTTGGCGAAGGCCGCGCCGATGTTTTGCGAGACCAGCGCGGCAGCGACGGCCAGCGGCGGCAGCAGCTGGTTCGGTGGCGCCGCGCTGGCGTTAACCTCGGGCTCCCACCATCGACAGCGCAACCGCCTCGGCGACCCGGATGCCGTCCACCCCGGCCGACAGGATCCCGCCGGCGTAGCCCGCGCCTTCGCCGGCCGGGAACAGGCCGCGCGTATTCAGGCTTTGCAGGTCGTCGTCGTTGCGCTTGATGCGGATCGGCGACGAGGTGCGGGTCTCGACCCCGGTCAGCACCGCGTCCTCCTTGTAGTAGCCCTTGATCTGCTTGTCGAACGCGACGAAGGCTTCGCGCATCGCGGCAATCGCGTACCCGGGCAGCGCGGGCGCCAGGTCGGTCAGGTGCACCGCCGGCTTGAACGACGGGACCACCGTGCCGAATTGCGTTGACGGCACGCCGCGCACGAAGTCGCCCATCAGCTGGCCAGGCGCGTCGTAGTTGCTGCCGCCGAGGACGAAGGCGCGCGACTCGAGCTCGCGCTGGAACGCGACGCCGGCCAGCGGGTGGCCCGGGTAGTCGGCCGGAGTGATGCCCACCACGATCGCGCTGTTGGCGTTGCGCTCGTTGCGCGAGTACTGGCTCATGCCGTTGGTGACCACCCGGCCTTCCTCGGACGACGCGGCCACCACCGTGCCGCCCGGGCACATGCAGAAGCTGTACACCGAGCGCCCGTTGGAGGCGTGGTGCACGATCTTGTAGTCGGCCGCGCCGAGGATCTCGTTGCCGGCGTTGGGGCCGAAGCGGCAGACGTCGATCAGCGACTGCGGGTGCTCGACCCGGAAGCCGATCGAGAATGGCTTGGCTTCGATGTACACGCCGCGCTGGTACAGCATCTCGAAGGTGTCGCGCGCGCTGTGGCCGATCGCCACCACCAGGTGGCGCGTGCGCAGCTCCTCGCCGCTGTCGAGGACCACCCCGCGCAGCTGGCGCGCGTTGCCTTCGCCTTCGACCACGATGTCGGTGACCCGGGCCTGGAAGCGGATTTCGCCGCCCAGGTCGAGGATGTTCTGGCGCATCTGCTCGACCATCTTGACCAGCCGGAAGGTGCCGATGTGCGGCTTGCTGACATACATGATCTCTTCCGGCGCGCCGGCCTTGACGAACTCGGTCAGCACCTTGCGCCCGTAGTGTTTCGGATCCTTGATCTGGCTGTGCAGCTTGCCGTCCGAAAAGGTACCGGCGCCGCCTTCGCCGAACTGCACGTTCGACTCCGGATCGAGCTTGCGCTTGCGCCAGAAGCCGAAGGTGTCGACGGTGCGCTCGCGCACCACCTTGCCGCGCTCGAGCACGATCGGACGCAGGCCCATCTGCGCCAGCAGCAGCGCCGCGAACAGGCCGCACGGGCCCAGGCCGATCACCACCGGACGTTCGGCTCCCGGCGTGAGCTGGCTGGCGTCGGCGACGAACTTGTAGCTGGTATCGGGCGACCGGATCACGTGCGGGTCGCCGTGGAAGCGGGCCAGCACCGCCGCTTCGTCCTTCACTTCGACGTCGAGCGCGTAGATCAGCACGATCGCGCTTTTCTTGCGCGCATCGTAGCCGCGCTTGAACACCGTGAAGCCGAGCAGGTCGCCGCTGTCGATCCCCAGGCGCGCGAGCAGGGCCGCGCGCAGCGCCGGCTCGGGGTGGTTCAGGGGCAGTTTAAGTTCATTAATTCGCAACATGTCGACTGATTTGTCCCGCTCGGGAAGCATTGTTTCAATCCGCTATTTTAACCGGAGCGGCCGGCGCGGTTCGAGCGCGCTCCAACCAAATGACAAACCGGGGTCAGAGCACATTTTTGGATCAATTGATCCAAAAATGTGCTCTGACCCCGGTTTTTGGCGCCGGTTTTTGGCGCACTGGGTTGGTGCTTTGCGGTGTTGATTTGGTGCACGTTCCGCGCCGGCGTGGTGCGTGCCAGCCTCCTTTTTCGGTAACTGTTGTTTATATGCACGCTATGCGCCACGCATCATTGACAGTGATTCTTTTGCTATGGTTCTATGGTTGTCATGAAAGATGTTTAATCTCAATTGAACGTTATTTCAGAATGCTCTTTCCGTAAATACGGGGAGGGGGAGGAAAATATGGTCGAAAAAAAAGGGTAACTAGTAGTAAAAAATCGACTGTACGTGATCCAAAAAGCATAAACCCAACAGGCCGAGTCTCGAAACGACGCCCAAAGAAATAGGAAATCACAGCAATGTTGAAGAAAACAGTATTAGTACGCGCGCTCTCGATCGCCTTCGGCGTCGCCGCCCTGGGCGCGGCGGTGGTCCCTCCGGCGATGGCACAGTCGAACGCCGCCGGCAACATCTACGGCCGCGTCGACGCCCCTGCCGGCGCCACCGTCAACATGCTCAATACCGATACCGGCGCGCGCCGCACGGTGACCCCGGACGCCAGCGGCCGCTATACCGCCACCGCGATGGCGCCGGGCCACTACAAGGTCGAGCTGGTGCGTAGCGGGTCGGTCGTCAACACGATCGAAGTCGACGTCATCGTCGGCCAGGGCGTGGACGCCTCCTTCGCCAGCGCCAGCGGCGTACAGTCGGTCCAGGTGACCGGCCGCCGCACCCGCATCGACGTCTCGAACACCAACAATGGCGCCGTGTTTACCGCCAAGGAACTGGCCCGCCTGCCGACCGCGCAGAACGTCGCGGCGATCATCCAGCTGGCCCCGAACACCACCCGCGCCGACTCGCGCTACTCCGGCGGCGCGTCGTTCGGCGGCGGCGGCGCTTCCGAGAACTCGTACTACATCAACGGTTTCCCTGTCACCAACCCGGTGACCCAGCTGGGCGCCACCGAACTGCCGTTCGGCGCGATCGCCCAGGCCCAGGTGCTGACCGGCGGCTTCGGCGCCGAATTCGGCCGTTCGGTCGGTGGCGTGGTCAACATCACCACCAAGAGCGGTACCAACAACTGGGAAGTCGGCGCCAACGCCAGCGTGACCCCGAACGCCCTGCGCGCCAAGGCCCAGAACCGCTACCACGGGATGACCGGCGCCCCGGAAAACGCGGCGACCGACGGCACCCTGTACCTGCAGCGTGACAACATGACGCGCACCGAGAAGATCGTCGGCGCCTACGCCGGCGGCCCGATCATCCAGGACAAACTGTTCATGTTCGCGGCCGTCGAAGGCCGCCGCAACGACCAGGAACGGGTCAACGGCGCCAGCACCTCGACCCAGCTGGCGGCGACCGGCTTCGAGAAGACCCAGGACAAGATCGACCGTTACCTGGCCAAGTTCGACTGGAATATCACCGACAACCATCGCCTCGAAGCCACGTTCATCGGCGACGTCGGCTACGAAAACCGCCAGCTGTACGCCTACACCTACCCGACCGCAGGCGCGCCCGGCAAGGTCGGCGCCCTGACCGCGTCGCAGCACTACAAGAACAACGAGAACTTCTCGCCTTCCGTCGGCGGCGAAATGTCGATCCTGCGCTACACCGGCAACCTGACCGACGACCTCACCGTGACCGCGCTGCTGGGCGAAAGCCGCGCGCCGGCGTCCTCCGTCTACGACCAGGTCGGCAATGTCCCGGCCCAGCTGTTCCAGGTCACCGCACCGCTCAACGCACAGGCGCCCGGCCTGAACTACTACAGCCCCCAGGTGCTGTCGGGCTCGGTCAATAACGGCCAGTCGCTCAGCAAGATCAAGTCGCAACGGATGGACCTCGAGTACAAGCTGGGCGACCACACGATCCGCGCCGGCTTCGACAACAACACGCTGGAATCGTCGAAGATCGGCCAGACCTATGGCGGTGGCGGTATCTGGGTGTATGCGAAGACCGCAACCCCGAACAAGCCTATCTCGTTCGGCAATACGTCGGCGACCACGGCCAGCGGCGGCGGCCTGGGCACCCAGGGCTACTACGTCAGCAAGCGCCTGTTCGACTCGGTGACCGACGCCGGTTCCGAGCAGTCGGCCCAGTACATCGAGGACAAGTGGCAAGCCACCAAGAACCTGATGCTGACCTTCGGCCTGCGTAACGAAAGCTTCAAGAACATCAACGGCGAAGGCGAGACTTTCCTGGAAGCGAAAAACGCGCTGTCGCCACGCTTCGCGGCCAGCTGGGACGTGAACGGCGACGCCAGCCTGAAGGTGTACGGCAGCGCCGGTCGCTACACGCTGCAGATCCCGACCCACCTCGCGGTGCGCGGCGCCAGCCGTTCGACCCTGACCCGCCAGGCCTTCACCTACACCGGCACCGACGCCTACGGCCTGCCGACCGGCCTGGTGCCGCTGTCGGGCGTGTACTCGGTCAACAACGAACTGGGCCAGGCCAAGGACGCGAAGACCGTGACCGCCCAGGACATCAAGGCCACCTACCAGGACGAGATCACCCTGGGCCTGGAAAAAGCCTGGAGCCCGAACCTGAACTTCGGCGCCAAGTTCACCTACCGCAAGCTGGGTGCGACCATCGACGACTACTGCGATGCGCGTCCGTTCGACCAGTACGCTGTCGACCACAACATCAATACCGACAACTACTCCGGCTTCAGCTGCGCATCGTTCAACCCGGGCAAGGACTCGACTTTCCTGGTCGACTACGCCGGCACCGGCTCGAACTACACCGCGGTCCACCTGACCAAGGCGCAGATGGGCTTCGACGAGCCGAAGCGTACCTATGCGGCGGTCGACCTGTTTGCCGAGCACCCGTACCGCAACGGCTGGTATGGCCGCGTGAACTACACCTGGTCGCGCAGCAAGGGCAACACCGAAGGCCAGACCCGCTCGGACAACGCGCAGACCGACGTCGCGGCGACCTCGACCTGGGACATGCCTGAGCTGATGGTGAACGCGTACGGCCGCCTGCCGAACGATCGTGAACACCAGGTCAAGGCCTTCGGTTTCTATGACCTGACCCCGGAGTGGACCATCGGCGGTAACTTCCTGGCCGCCTCGGGCCGTCCGCGCAGCTGCTTCGGCTGGAACCCGGACACCGGTGACGCTTCCGGCTACGGCTCGGTGTTCTTCTACTGCAACGGCAAGGACGTCCCGCGCGGCACGATGGGCACGCTGCCATGGGACGTGCGCCTCGACCTGAACCTGACCTACCGTCCGGCGCTCGTGAAGGGCCTGGCGTTCAAGGTTGACGTGTTCAACGTGGCCAACAAGCAGACCGTGCAGACGATCGACGAGACCTACAACGTCAGCACCACGACGGTGGTGAGCCCGACCTACAACCAGGTCATCAGCTACACCGAGCCGCGCACGGTGCGCCTGGGCGTCGAGTACAACCACAAGTTCTGATCGTTTGGAACTGGCGCCGGTTCGCCGGCGCCCCCAGAAAACCGCAGGCTTCGGCCTGCGGTTTTTTTTTGCTTTTTTGGGTCCGCGGGCCACCCAGAACTGGTGACTTACCCACGGTGGGTAAGGGTGAGCAACTATCTGTTGTATATGTGCATATGTTCGGTCAGCTTCGATTGACACTTTCTCTTTTGCTATGTTTCCATACCTTCACTCAAATAATGTTTGACGTATCGCACAAACCTATTTGAAGAAATTTGTCCGGCCGGGCGAGTTGCATTGTTCGTAATTGCTGTACGCAGTACTCGGTGATTTAGCTCATAACCAAAGGGGGCGCTCCTTCCGGGGACTGTTCCGACAATACTAATTAGGGAATCACATGTTGAGAAAAACTGTAATCGCACGAGCGTTGGCGGTCGCGTTCAGCACCGCGGCGTTGACAGCCGCGGTTGTGCCAGCCGCATTCGCACAGTCCACGACCGCAGGTACGGTGTTCGGCGCCGTACCCGCAGGTTCGGCCTCGGCCGTCGTGCTGAAGAACCTCGATACCAACCTGACCCGTACGGCCACGGTTGATGCGCGCGGCAATTTCCAGGCGACCGCGCTGCCGATCGGCCACTACCGTGCGACGCTGATGAAGGGGGCAAGCGCCGGCGCAAGCGTCGAGCTCGACGTGCTGGCCGGCCAGGGTGTCGAGGCGGTGTTCCCGGCGAACGGCGCGGTGCAGTCGGTCGAAGTGACTGGCCGCCGCACCCGGATCGACGTGTCGCGCGCGGAAAACGGCGCCACCTTCACCGCGCGTGAACTGGCGCGCCTGCCGATCGCCAAGACCGTCGACGCGATCGTCCAGCTGGCTCCGAACACCACCCGCGGCGACCCGACCTATGTGGCCGGCTCCAGCCTGGGCGGCGGCGCGGCGTCCGAAAACGCCTACTACATCAACGGTTTCCCTGTCACCAACCCGCTGAGCCAGCTGGGCGGCTCGGAGCTGCCGTACGGCGCGATCGCGCAGGCGCAGATCATGACTGGCGGTTATGGCGTCGAATTCGGCCGCTCGACCGGTGGCGTGATCAACATCACCACCAAGAGCGGTACCAATAACTGGGAAGTCGGCGGCTTTGCCTCGCTGGCCCCGGCCTCGGCGCGCGCCAAGTACCATAATTACATGTACTCCCACAGCGGCGTGGCGAACAACACGACCGATGACACGATCCGCGTGCGGCGCGAAGACAACAAATTGCGCCAGACGCAGCTGTCGGCCTTTGTCGGCGGTCCGATCGTCAAGGACACGCTGTTCATGTTCGCCGCGATCGAGCAGAACGAGTCCGACTACAACATGGTCAACCTGGCCCGCACCTCGACCGCGCTGGGCTCGAGCGGCTGGGTCGACCGCGCGGTCAAGACCACCCGCTACTACACCAAGTTCGACCTGAACCTGACCGACGCCCATCGCCTCGAACTGACCCTGATCGGCGACCTGCCGACCGTCGACTCGCAGTTCCGCTCGTACAATTACACGACCCGCCAGGCCGGCAGTACCGTGCTGTCGTCGCAGCATGAAGAGCTCAACGGCACCTATGCGCCGAACGGCGGCGAGGACCAGATCCTGCGCTACGTCGGCAACCTGACCGACGACCTGACCCTGACCGCAATGGCGGGCAAGAGCCAGTCGCGCCACATCTACGAACCGGCCGGCTACAACCCGAACCTGTTCTCGGTCAACGCGATCCCCGAAGCGCGCGTGAATGGTTTGAACTACAACAATCCGCAGAACTTCTCCGGACTGCAAAACCGTTCCGGCGCGAGCGACGACATGGAATCGTACCGCCTCGACCTCGAGTACAAGCTCGGCGCGCATACCCTGCGCACCGGAGTGGACAAGAACAAGATCAGCGGCCTCGGCGCTGGCACCGAACTGGGCGGCGGCGGCCAGTGGATCTACCAGCGCACCCCGACCCCGAGCCAGCCGACCCAGCTGTCGGCCGGCGTGCTGCCGGCCCTGACCCCGTACGGCGGCTTCGCGGCGCAGGGCTACTACGTCCAGAAGAACCTGAGCTCGACCGTGTCGAACGCCTACGCGGAACAGAACGCCTGGTACCTGGAAGACCGCTGGCAGCTGACCCAGAACCTGCTGCTCACGGCCGGTATCCGTAACGAAGGCTTCTCGAACTCGAACCAGGACCAGGTCAAGTTCGTCGAACAGAAGAACCAGTGGGCGCCGCGCGTGAACGCGGCCTGGGACGTGAACGGCGACGCCTCGTTCAAGGTGTTCGGCAGCGCCGGCCGCTACACGATCCAGATGCCGTCGGTAATCGCGCTGCGTGTGGCCAACGGCTCGCTCAACACGCTCGAGAACTACGTCTACACCGGCACCGACGCGAATGGCTTCCCGACTGGCCTGACCAAGGTCACCGGACCGCAGTCGGCCAACAATGAGTTCGGCCAGGCCAAGGACCCGAAGACGCTGGCATCGACCACCCTGAAGCCGGCCTACCAGGACGAGCTGACCGTCGGCTTCGAAAAGTCGTGGTCGCCTGACCTGAATTTCGGCGCCAAGGTGACCTACCGCACCCTGAAGTCGACCATCGACGACTGGGGCGACCAACGTCCGTTCGACGCCTACGCCAAGGCCCACAACATCGATACCTCGAACTGGGCCGGATTTGGCGGCGGCCTGATCAACCCGGGCGAGGACAATGAGTTCTGGGTCGACTTCGCCGGCAACGGGACCTATACCAAGGTGAAGGTGAGCGCGGCCGACATGGGCTTCGAGAAGCCGAAGCGGGTGTACGAGGCGCTCGACCTGTTTGCCGAACACCCGTACCGCAACGGCTGGTATGGCCGCATCAACTACACGCTTGGCCGTAGCACCGGCAACACCGAGGGCCAGACCTTGTCCGATACCGCGACCGCGCAGGCCGACGTGTCGATCACCCAGACCTGGGACTACAAGGAGATCATGTACTACGCGAACGGCCTGCTGCCGAACGATCGCAAGCACCAGATCAAGGCCTTCGGCTTCTACGACGTGACCCCGGAATGGACCGTTGGTGCGAACCTGTTGATCGCGTCGGGCCGCCCACGCTCGTGCCTGGGTACCAGCCCGCTGAAGGATGACGTGTACACCTACAACTCGAGCGCGCACTACTGCTTCGGCGCGGACGCTACGAAGAACGTGCCGTCGCCGCGCGGTTCGGTTGGCCGGCTGCCGTGGGACAAGCAGCTCGACCTGAACCTGGTCTACAAGCCGGCATTCGCCAACGGCCTCGCGCTGAAGGCCGACCTGTTCAACGTGTTCAACAACCAGGTCACTGCCAAAGTGGACGAGCGTTACAACTCGCGTAACGCCCGCGCCGCCGCGTACGAGTCGCAGATCGCCCTGACCGCGCCGCGTTACCTGCGCCTGTCGGCCGAGTACAACCACAAGTTCTGACGTCCGGGACTTGCGCCGCCTCGGTGGCGCCCTGAAAACCGCAGGCCTCGCGCCTGCGGTTTTTTTTGGCGCTGTCATCGTTAAGTGTGGGGTTTGCCTAGTGCCGCTGCCAACAGTCTGTCAGATGAATCAATCCGATTGAGATCGAGCGCCCAACGCCAGCCGAGATAGTTGGGGAGGTAACGTGTAGCGACACCGTGAAAACGGGCGAGCCATTCGCGGAACCGGCGGTGATATGCATTCACGTTTTGTACGTGGATCGCACCGCGCACGCGTTCGCCCGAACGCAGATTGACCGCCTCATGCGTGATGCCTGCCTCCTTCGCGAAGTAGCGGTATGCAGCGTTCGAGTCGCTCACGAGCAAGACGTCGCTGTCGAGGACTGGCAAGAGGTGCTCATGCAGATGACGTTTTGCCACCGGGCCTTTGCCGGTGACAAAATCTCTGGTTTGCCCGGTCCGGTCGCGCGCTACCAGGACACAAACCTGCTCGTCAGAGATCCCGCGCTTGGTCGCTGCTCCTCCGTGCCGCCGCGGCGCACGATCCATCTTTCGAGCGCCTTTCTGAGATTCCAGCAAATACAGCTCATCGGCTTCCGCAATCCCTGTCAGCTTCTGCGGTCGGTCGTGCTTGGCAAGGTTCAGAAATCGATGGCGCCAGCGAAAGCTGGTGTTGCGATGAACCCTGACTACACGGGCCGCGCCGCGTACGGTGGTCGAATTGAGAACGCAATCGAGATACTCAAGCCAGCGCGATTTGAGTCGCAATCGGGCTAAGGGAGTCCCGGTTAGCGCATTGAAGGTCACCCCGCAGGCGGCGCAGCGAAAGCGCTGCAACCCGTGGACGTGACCGTGACGATGTATCCGCGCCTCGTGACAGGCGGGGCAATCTCGAGGAGCCTGGTCTTGCTGCTCGATAACATCAGCGACCCTGTCCAAACCAACTGTCGGACGCAACACTTCCAAAAGCTGCACGCGTTGCCGCTTGCTCAGCGTTCTCAATTCCTCGAGCAACCGTTTGAAGCCTGATGCATTCATCGCTCCCTCCGCCGCTGGTCAGTAAGTTCTTTTGACCTCAGCAGTTCGAACGAATTCCACACTTAACGGTGACAGCGCCTTTTTTTTTGGGCTGCGCGCAGTGGCGTGGGATCGTCGCGCGCTGACCCCGCTTATGCCCTTGGCTCCAAAGTTGGGGGGGCGCCGGCGGCGGCGGCGGCCGGCGCCAAATAGCGTTCCCTTTTTGTGTTCCCGGAATTGGCCGCCTGTTTCAGAAATACGCCAATTTATCCGCGCTGAATATGATTTGCATTACTTCATCGTTGGTAAAAGTAAATACAGCGACGATTTACTTCACGTAAAGACATTCAGCCCGTCAATACATAACTTGTCCGATTTAATCCACGTAATTACATGCAGCCCGTCAATACATATCCAATCCAATTTAATCCGCGTAATTACATTCAGTCCGTCAATACATAACCAGTCCGCCTTGGCGCACCGGGAATGCGCGTGCGCGCACCGCCAACGGGAGCTGGCCCCCCGCGCCGTAGGGCAGGCAGTCCCATCTTTGTATAAACGTTGTTTCTATGCATATCCCCTTTTCCTTTCGTTGACAGCATTTATTTGTTCGTGATCTTATTAATAACTTCAAATCCTGTTAATTCGCGCGGGATTTTGAAGTGGAACGCGTCAGCGAAAAATAGTGAAACCAGGCAGGTGATTCGGAAGTAAAACTTGAACAAGCCAATCGCAAGAGAGGCTGAGAATAATAGGAAATCACAATGTTTAATAAAACTGTACTTGTACGCGCGTTGGCGATCGCATTCAGCAGCGCCGCCCTGACCATGGCGGTGACCCCGTCGGTGATGGCACAATCGAACGCAACCGGCGTCATCTATGGCCATGTCGACGCTCCGGCGGGCGCGACGGTCACACTGACCAATACCGAGACCGGTTTCAGGCGTACCGTGGCGATCGACGCCGGCGGCAGCTACCGCGCCACGGCGCTGCCGGTCGGCCATTACAAGGTGGAGCTGCAGCGCAATGGCAGCGTGGCCGGCGCCAATGACGTGGACGTGGTGCTGGGGCAGGGTGTCGAATCGTCGTTTGCCAGCGTCGCCAGCGTCCAGGTCACCGGCCGCCGCACCCGCATCGACGTGTCGAATGCCTCCAACGGCGCGGTGTTCACCGCCAAGGACCTGGCCAAGCTGCCGGTCCAGCCGACCCTGAATGCGATCGTGCTGCTGGCGCCGAACACCACCAAGGGCGACTCCGCCTTCGGCAACACCTCCTCGTTCGGCGGCAGCGGCGTGTCCGAGAACTCGTTCTACCTGAACGGCTTCCCGATCACCAACCCGCTGAGCCAGCTGGGCGGGATGGAACTGCCGTTCGGCGCGATCCAGTCGGCCAACGTGCTGACCGGCGGCTTCGGCGCCGAGTTCGGCCGGTCGATCGGCGGCGTGCTGAGCATCAACTCGAAGAGCGGTACCAATACCTGGGAAGCGGGCGCGATGTACAGCATCGAGCCGAACAGCACCCGCGCCAGGCAGCAGAACGTGTACTACCCGAACACCGGGTATGTCGACAACGCCGAAACCGACGGCACCATGGATTACCGCCGCGACAACCGTTCGCAGATCGGCCGCCAGTATGGTGGCTATTTCGGAGGCCCGATCATCAAGGACAAGCTGTTCATGTTCTTCGCGGCCGACCAGACCACCACCGGCACCAGCTATGTCGGCGCCAGCACGCTGACCAATCCGGCCACCATCGCCGAGCAAGGCTGGTACTC
>JBJMVW010000085.1:0-27178 GCA_045810465.1 Massilia sp.
GCCGCCGCCACGCCGCGATCGCCGCCCTGCTGCGGATCAAGCACGTGATCGTCGCGGTCAACAAGATGGACCTCGTCGACTACTCCGAGGCGGCGTTCGACGAGGTCGTGCGCTCCGTGATCGAGCTCGGCGCCTCGATCGGCCTCGAAGCCGAGCGCGAGCAAGGCATCACCATCGACGTGGCGTATCGCTACTTCGCCACGCCCAAGCGCAAGTTCATCATTGCCGACACGCCCGGCCACGAGCAGTACACCCGCAACATGGTGACCGGCGCCTCGACCGCCGACGCGGTGATCATCCTGGTCGACGTGTCGAAGGTGAAGCTGGGCGAGGACGGCGGCGTTGAGCTGCTGACCCAGACCAAGCGCCACTCGACCATTGCGCACCTGCTGCAGATCGAGCACGTGATCGTCGCGGTCAACAAGATGGACCTGGTGGACTACGACCAGGCCGTGTACGAGCGCATCGTCGCGGCCTACCGCGAATTCGCGGCCTCGCTCGGCCTCAAGGACATCACCGCGATCCCGCTGTCGGCGCTGGCCGGCGACAACGTCGTCGAGCGCGGCGCCAAGCTGTCGTGGTACCAGGGCCCGACCTTGATCGAACTGCTCGAATCGCTGTCGGTGTACGACGAAGCGCACGATGCGCCCTTCCGCTTCCCGGTGCAGCTGGTGGCGCGCCACAACGGCCACGAGGCGAACGACTTCCGCGGCTACATGGGCCGCATCGAATCGGGCAAGGTCTCGGTCGGCGACCAGCTGGTGGTGCAGCCGTCGGGCCACAGCGCGACCGTCAAGGAAATCGTCACCTTCGACGGTTCGCTCAAGACGGCAAGCGCGGGCCAGTCGGTCACGCTGCTGCTCAACGAGTACGTCGACATTTCGCGCGGCGACCTGCTGGCCGGCGCCGACCAGCCTGCGACGCTGCTCAAGCAGGTGGTGGCCGACGTGTGCTGGATGTCGGACGAGCCGCTCGACCTGCGCCGCAAGTACTGGATCAAGCACGGCACCCGCCAGAGCGCGGCCAAGGTCACCAAAGTGGATACCCTGCTCGACGTGAACACCCAGCAGCGCGCGCCGGCCGAAGGGCTGAAGCTGAACGACATCGCGCGCATCAACCTGACGGTGCAGCAACCGCTGGCCGCCGATGCGTACTCCGATATCCGCGCCACCGGCGCGTTCATCCTGATCGACGAAGTCACCCACCAGACCGTCGCGGCAGGCATGATTCGCCTTGGCGAATAACAGGAGCGGGACGATGGCAGCTTCCGGGAAGGTCTACCTGATCGGGGCCGGCCCGGGCGCGGCCGACCTGATCACCGTGCGCGGCGCGCGCCTGCTCGGCCAGGCCGACGTGGTGCTGTACGATGCGCTGGTGACGCCGGAGATGCTGGAACTGTGCCCGCAGGCCGAGAAAATCTCGGTTGGCAAACGCTCCGGACAGCGCTCGACGGCGCAAGCCTTCATCAATAAACAACTGGTTGACTGCGCCGCCCGCTACGGGCTTGTGGTGCGCCTCAAAGGCGGCGACCCGATGCTGTTCGGCCGCGCGGACGAGGAGCTGCGCGCGCTCGAGGCGGCGGGCATCGCGGTCGAGGTCGTGCCGGGCATTACCACGGCAGTCGCCGCGGCAGCGGCAACCAGACAACCCCTGACCAAGCGCGGCGTGGCCCGCAGCGTCGCCTTCTTCACCTCCAGCACGGCGCCCGAACATTCCGGTGACGACGTCGCCTTGCCGCATACCGACACGCTGGTTCAATACATGGGCGGGCGCGAGGCTAGCGCCACCGCCGGACGGCTGCTGGCGCAGGGGCGCAGCCCCGACATGCCGGTGGTGGCCATCGAAAACTGCAGCCGGCCGGACCAGCGCGTGCGGCGCCTGACGCTTGCCACGCTGGCGCACGGCCTGGACGCGGCGCACGGCCCGGTGCTGGTGATGATGGGCGAAGCGCTCAGGATGCGCGAGCATCAGCCGAAAGACGCTGACGACGGCGCGGCGTAAGCAGTGACCGTAGGGTGGGCACCCCGTGCCCACGCGCAAACCTGATTAGCCAGACTGGTATCGACTCCGGTGGCGCCCCAACGCGTGGGCACGGGGTGCCCACCCTACCACTCGTCACCCTCGAAACGCCGCCTCAGAACCCGAAGAGCCGGTCATGCTCCGCGATCTCCCACTCCAGCCGGTCGGCGGCGGCATAGGTATCGGACGCGATCCGGTTCAGCTGCGCGATCGACGCGCCTAGCCGGGGGCCGGTGCGCCCGCGGCATTCCTTGACGTGCCACAGCGCGACGTCGCGCCGGATCGCGTTCAGGTCGGTCTTGAGCTCGCTCAGCATGCGCCGCAGGCTGCGGTCGGAGTCGACCACGGCGGTCATGTTCCCCGCCAGCAGGTGGGCCGACAGGGTGCCGATCTTGCCTTGCATGCCGACCAGGCGGCGCGACAAGGCGTCGATCCGGCGCGCGCAGCGTAGCTCGACGAACAGTGCCGACGGCGATAGCGAGCGCCGCCACGACGCCAGCGTCTTCGACTGGCGAATCGATTGCAACGCGGTGGCAACAATCTGCTTGAGGGTTGCTGTCAGCATGACGCGGGCAAGATTGGAATGGATTGGAATGGATTGGAAAACCGCGGCTCCGGCTGGCGAGGCCGGACGAGCGCGAGCGGTTGGAGCAGTGTGGGCGCGTTCGGAATGAGTGTCAAACGTCCGCGCCGTGCTTGCGCATGACGCGGAACAAGGCCGCTGCAGATTTACGGCCGCCGCATCCGGGCGGGCCTCAGCCCCACGGGGTGAAGGTGATGCCGTCCTGGATGCTGCCGATCACCTGCGCCTGGTTTTCGTTGCTTTCGCTGAAATAGCCAAGCATTTGCGCGCGCGGCAGGTTATGGTTCGCCAGCGCGTCCATCCAGTAATCGTAGCCCGCGCCCTCGGCCGGGCGGTGCAGCACGTTCTGGTACAACAGGCCGACAAACTGGGCGTTGGTGGCTTGTGCCCCGTACATGCCGGCGAACTCCTTGCTGCCCTCGAACTGCGCCGCCACCTGCTCCAGCGTGGCGCCGTGGTCCATCGCATCGATCCAGAAGCCCAGCCCCGCCAGGTCCGGCTTGCGGTCGAACGCGGCCTGGTACAGCCGGTAGGCCTGGCCGGCGACGCCGTCGATATCGAGCGCCACCGACGCGTCGCTGAACTTGATGCGTTCGACGTTGAGCAGCGTGTTCGTGACGCCCGCGCTGTCGGTCAGCGTCACGCCGTTCGCGCCGTGCGCCAGTGCGACGCTGGCGCGGGTCGCTTGCAGCAGCACGGTGTCGATGCCGCCCTGGCCATCGACCACATGGCTGCCGCCACCGAGCACGAAGGCATTGTCGCCCGCGCCGCCGAGCACCTTGGCCGGGACCGCGGCTTGCGGCGCCGTGACGGCTGGCGCCGGCGCGGCCGATGCCGCAGGGGCGCTGGCGGCGCTCACCGTGGTCGTGCCCGAAGACGCCGGCGCGGCCGCAGCGGCGGTCGCTCCCTGCCCTGCCTGGCTGGCCGTCACTGTCGGTGCGGCTGCGATCCCGGGCAGCACGCGGGCCTCGACGCTCGACGCGCCGCCCTGGGTGTCGACCCAGGCCGCCACGAAGCCGCCGCCGGCCAGCGCGGTGAGCGCGGGGCTGGCCTGGTCGCCCTGGCGCAGCTGGTTGACCTCGAACTCGTGCAGGTCGATCGCGCTGCCGTCCGCGCCGAAGCGGCGGCCGTACACGCCATTGCCGTCGAAGTCGCCCATCTGCGACTGCCACGCGACCACGAAGCCGCCATCGGACAGCGCCGCGACGGCGGCGTCGAACCGGCCGGTGCCGCTGTCGACGTCGGCCTGGATCAGGTCACCGAGCTTGTTGCCGGCGTCGTCGTAGCGTTGCACGAAAATGTCGCTGATCGTGAAGCCGCGCGTGTCGTTGCTGTAGCTGTCCCATGCGACCACGAAGCCGCCGCCGGCCAGCGCCGCCACGTGCGGCAGCGGCGCCGCGGTGGAGATGCTGGCGGCTGCACCGTCGGTGCTGACCTGGACCGGCGCGCCGTTCGCGATCGATGCGTAGACGTTACCGTCGGCGATCTCGCCCCAAGCCAGCACGTAGCCGCCGCCGTGCAGCGCGGCGAGGCCGGGGCTGAACGCCGAACCGAGTGCGGCGCTCACATGCTCGGCGCCGAGCGGCGCGCCGGTTGCGGCGCTGGCCTGCAGCGTGTGCACCGCCCCGCCGCTGCGCCAGCCGATCACGAACGAGCCGTCCGCCAGCGTCGCCACGGCCGGCATCGCGGCGTCGCCGGCCGCGCCCGCATCGGCAATCAGCTCTGTCCCCGCCGCGCCGTTCGCCTCGACGATGCGGTAGGCGATGCGGTTCGCGCCGCCTTCGCCGATGCTGTAGGCGACCACGAAGCGGCCGCCGGCCAGGGCCGCCACCGCAGGCTGGCCTTCGGTCGCGCCGGCTGCGGCCGCGACCGCAAACGGCGCGCCGAGCGCCGTCCCGCCGGCGTCGCGCAGCTGCGCCCAGACGCCGGCCCCGCCCTGGTCGGGCCCCTGCCACACGGTGACGAAGCCGCCACCGGACAGGGTCGCCATCGCCGGGCTGGCCTGGTAGGCGCCGGTCGACGCACCGAGCGTGAGGTCGGCGCCAAAGCCGGCCAGGTCCTGCACCGCGCCGTCCACCGCCGTATAGGTCAGGATCTGGCTCACGCCGGCGCCCGCGATCGGATTGCCGCCGGTGTCGAGCTGGTAGCGGTCGTAGTAATGCACGGTGACGCTCGCCGCCAGCCCGCTGGCCGGCATCGCGGCGCTGTCGGCGATGGTGAGCGTGGCGGTGCCGTCGGCGGACGACGCCGGGGTGATCGCGAACAGGCCGGGTTGCGACTGGCTGTCGATCACCCAGCGTCCGCCGCTTGGGGCGCCGGTGTCGATCGGGCTCAGCGTAGCCACGGCGGCGCCGGCCTGCATCGTCGTGAAGATGGTGTCGTGGTCGTCCACGATGCCCACCGGCTCGAGGTCGACCACCACTGCGGCTGGCGTGCTCGCCACGGTGCCGTCGGCCAGCTTCCAGCGCATCGTGAAGCTGCCCAGGCTGGTGTTGTCGGCAGCGGCGTGGTCGGCGAAGCGCCACACGGCGCCGGCCGTCGGGACGAAGGCGCCCTGCTGGTCGAACGGCAGCGTGTACGTGGTCCAGCTGCGCCCATTGTCGACGCTGTACTGGAAGTCGCCGCGCGCCACCTGCTGGCCGTCGGCGCTGGAGAGGTCGAAAGCGACGGCCGCGATCGCCGCGCCGGATGCGCTGGTCGTGCCGCCATAGGTCCAGGTGTAGCTGTTCCAGCCCGGGCGGACGTAGATATTGGTGGAAGGGGTCGTCATTGCGATGGTCTTTCGGGTGGGCTAGCGGGGCAGTCGTGGGCCGTTCTCTTCCCAAATATAATGCCGTCCATCAACACCTAATGCAAAGCGGAAATTGCTTGATTATCTGAAATTGCTCGAAAATCCAACATCCGTTATCGAACGTTCTAGCAATGCGATCTAGAGAAATATCAACGAAGCAATTGAACGGGCGAATTCGCAACAGAAACTGCTTGCGCAGCGACGTGAGCGCGATTGATTAACGGCAGGCGGGAATCGAATGCGCTGGCGCGCAAGATAGGACGGCCTGGTGGGCAGGCGCCACCGGCCGGGAGTCGATGCCGGGAGCCCGCTAGCGCAGCGCGCCGATGCAGTAGTCGGCCATCGCGGCGAGCACGCCCGGGTCTTCGCCGACCGCCCCGGCCACGTCCAGGTCGAGCCCGGGATGCGCCGCGCGCAGGCGTTCGACCAGCAGCGGAAGGTCGCGCAGCAGGTGCCCCCCCTGCCCCAAGAATACCGGCACGATGGTGATCCTGGTGACGCCACACGCGGCCAGCCGCGCAACCTCGTCCGGCAGGCGCGGCTCCATCAGTTCGAGGAAGGCCAGCGCGACCTCGCAGTCGGGCAAGCGCGCCTGCGCCAGCTCGCGCAGGCGCTGGAACGGCGCGGCCCAGCCGGCGGCGCGGGCGCCGTGCGCGAACAGGACCAGCGCGCGCTTCATCAGTGTCGCTCCACCCACCGCAGCGCAAACAGCGCGAGCAGCAGGAACAGCAGGCTGGGCGCGGCGGCGGTGACGAACGCCGGCCAGGTCGAGAGCAGCCCGAGGTGAGAGAACAGCGAATCGATCAGGATGAAGCTCACCCCGATCATGATGCCAATGAAGATCTTCAGGCTGACGCCGCCGCTGCGCGTGTGCAGGTAGCCGAACGGCAGCGCCAGCGCCATCAGCACGAAGATCGACAGCGGGCCGATCAGCTTCTTCCAGAACGCGATCTGGAAGCGTTCGGTCTCCTGCCGGTTCTCGGCCAGGTGGCGCGTATAGACCGCCAGTTCGTTGGCCGACATGCGATCCGGGTCCGAACGCGAGACCGACAGGAGCTTGGGCGTGATCTCCGATACCAGGTCCATCGACGCCAGCTTGCGCGTCGCCACCGAGGCGGTCTCCTGCCCGAAGGTGCTCTGGATCGAGGTCCCGGCCGGCAGTGGCGCGCCCGGTTCCGGCAGCACGCGGCTGTTGGCGAACACGGTCTCGGTCACGTCCTGCAGGCGCCAGGTGTTGTTCCCGCTGAAGGTCGCGCTGGCGGCGGTGATCAGCGAACGCATGCGCAGGCTGGTGTCGAACTCGTACAGGCGCAGGTCGACCAGCTGCCCGTCCGGGCGGATCTGGCGCACGTTGAAAAAGCGCGAGCCGACCACCCGCCCGCGGCCGCCGTCGGCGTGCACGATGTCCTTGGTCCACATCCCCGAGCGGAACTCGGCCGATACCGTCCCGCCCTTGGCCGACAGGCGGATGCGCTCGGCCAGCGGGGCGGTGCGCGGCGTGATCAGCTCGCCGAACACGAAGGTAATGAGCACGAACACGATGCCGATCCTGAACAGGATCCCGGCCGCCATCGCGGTCGACATCGACGACGCCCGCATGATCGTGAATTCGGAACTCGACGCGAACTGCGCCATCGTGTAGATGGTGCCGATCAGGGCCGCCACCGGCATGACCTCGTAAATATGCCCGGGGACCAGCATCACGACATACAGCAGCGCGTGCTGGATCATGTAGCCGCCCTTGCCGACCGAAGGCAGCTCGCCGGTCAGGTCCATGAACGAGATCAGCGCGAGGAACGCGGCCAGCACGAAGGCGACCGCCTGCGTGATATTGACGAAGAAGTAGCGCTGCAGGATCTTCATTTCACCTCCGCCTTGACGGCCGCGCCGCGTGCGCCGGCGCGCAGCAGGCGGCGGCGCTTCCAGGCGCTCCACAGCACCAGCGGATGGTAGCGGTGGTTGACGTTCAGGCGCCAGGCGAACAGCCCCAGCACCGTCAACAGCGCGAGCAGGTGCAGCGGCCACCAGGCCATGCCGAACGTGAGCTTGCTCTGCTTGACGCTGGCCTCGGCCAGCTTGGTCAGGTTACTGTAGGTGAAGAAGATCAGCAGGGCCAGGATCAGGTTGGCCGAACTGCCGGCGCGCGGATTGACGAACCCCAGCGGAATCGCCAGCAGCATCAGCACCACCGCCATGAGCGGCGCCGAGATCCGGTACAGCAGCTCGGCCAGCGTCAGCTGGTTCGGCACCGCCAGCAGCGCCGGGGTCGACATCGCATCGACCGGCAGGTCGGTCCCGAGCACCGGCACCTTGGTCGCCACGCGCATGCTGTAGCGCTCGAACTCCATCGAGCGGAAATCGGGCCGTCCCGGCACGCCCTGGTAGCGGCGGCCGTTCTTGAGCACCAGGTACTGGCCGCCCTTGCCGTCCGATTCGATCACGCCTTCCTTGGCCACCACAATCGAGTTCGCGCCGTCCTCGATGCTGTTGACGAACACGTTCTGGACCACGCTGGAGCCGCCGGTCGAGCCTTCGACAAAGAAGACCCGGTTACTCGACGTCGATTCCTTGAACTGGCCGGGCGAAACGCGTTTCAGGTCTTCGCGCTTTTCGAAGCGCTGGACGAACTCGGAGCTCTTGAGGTTGGCCCAGGGCCGGGCCACGAACGACAGCACGCCCACCAGCACCACCAGCGGCAGCCCGAAGGTCATGACCGGGCGGATCCAGCGCGCCAGCGACTGGCCCGATGCGAACCAGACCACCATCTCGGAATCGCGATAGCTGCGGGTGACCGCCGCCAGCACTGAAATAAAGCTGGTGAGGATCAGGATAGTTGGCAGATAATTCAGGACTGCAAACGCGATCAGCGCCAGCACGTCGCTGGACGCGACTTTGCCACCGGCTGCCTTGCCGAGGATCGAGATCAGCGTCCAGGTGACGATAATTGTAAACAGCACCGTGAAGGTGGCCCCGGCCGCGCTGGCCAATTCACGATGCAGGGCGCGTTGGAAAATCATTGGATAGTTATAATTGCAGGTTAAGCAGTGCGCGTATCAAACACGAACGGAGAATTCAATGGACTTTAGCATAAAAGCATTCGACACAAAAAACACCCTGGCCGCGGCAAAATCAGGCTGCGTCGCGGTGGCGGTGTTCGAAAACAAAAAACTGTCGGCGGCAGCGAAAGCCCTCGATCAAAACGGTGACATCACCGCGGCGCTCAAGTCGGGCGACATCACCGGCAAGGCCGGCTCCACCTTGCTGCTGCGCGGCGTCAGCGGCGTTTCCGCCCCACGCGTGCTGCTGGTCGGCATGGGCGCTGACGACGCCATCAGCGAAAAGAATTTCGTCGCCGGCGTCAATGCCGCGCTCAAGGCGTTCACGACGCTGGGCGCCGCGGATGGCATTATCGCATTCCCGCTGCTCGACGTGAAAGAGCGCGACCTCGACTGGGCGGTGCAGGCGATCGTCATCGCCTCGAACGAGGCCGAATTCCGCACCGACGCCCAGAAGAGCAAGAAGGAAGCGCTGCCGGCCGGCGTGCGCAAGCTGACCATCGCCGCCCCCCAGGCCGCGCCGCAGCTCAAGGCCGTGCTGGCACAGGCGATCGCGATCGCCAACGGCATGAACCTGACCAAGGAACTGGGCAACCTGTCGCCCAACGTCTGCACCCCGACCTACCTGGCCAACACTGCCAGGAAGCTGGCGACCGACTTCGGCTTCGAGGTCGAGGTCCTCGAGCGCAAGCAGCTCGAAGCGCTGAAGATGGGCAGCTTCCTGGCCGTGGCCAAGGGCAGCGACGAGGCGCCGAAGTTCATCGTCCTCAAGCACATGGGCGGCAAACCGAAGGACGCGCCGGTGGTCCTGGTCGGCAAAGGCATCACCTTCGACAGCGGCGGCATCTCGATCAAGCCGGGCCCGCAGATGGACGAGATGAAGTACGACATGTGCGGCGCCGGTTCGGTGCTGGGCACCTTCCGCGCGATCGGCGAGATGGGCCTCAAGCTCAATGTGATCGGCATCGTCGCCGCCTGCGAGAACATGCCGTCGGGCCGCGCCACCAAGCCGGGCGACATCGTCACCGCGATGAACGGCACCACCATCGAGATCCTCAACACCGACGCCGAAGGCCGCCTGGTGCTGGCCGATGCGCTGACCTACGCCGAGCGCTTCAACCCGGCCGCGGTGGTCGATATCGCGACCCTGACCGGCGCCTGCATCGTCGCGCTGGGCCACCATAACTCGGGCCTGTTCACGCGCCACGACGACGCCCACGACCAGCTCGCGGACGAGCTGCTGGCCGCAGGCAAGCAAGCCAGCGACGGCGCATGGCGCCTGCCGGTCGGCGACGCCTACAACGAGCAGCTGAAGTCGAACTTCGCCGACCTGGCCAACATCGGCACCCCGGGCGGCGCCAGCGTCACGGCCGCCTGCTTCCTCGAGAACTTCACCCGCAAGTACACCTGGGCGCACCTCGACATCGCCGGCACCGCATGGAAGAGCGGCTCGGCGAAGGGCGCGACCGGCCGCCCGGTGCCGCTGCTGACGACCTTCCTGCTGAACCGCGTGTAAGAGGGAGCTGCGGCGCGGCCAACGCCGGCGTCGCATCACGTAGGGTGGGCGGGTCTCCCGCCCACGCGTTCAGCCGGTGCCAGCTCATTCCGCGTGGCTGCACGAAGCCTGTTTGAACGCGTGGGCGGGAAACCCGCCCACCCTACCTCAAAACACCTTATTGTCCGGCGCCCAGCCCTGCTCGGCCAGGGCCGTCGGGTCCCCTTCCCTTTGCATCATCACCGTCAGCGTGGCCGGGTAGGCGAACCCCGCTCCCGAGTGGCGGTCGACCAGGTAGCCCAGTCCCCCACTGACCATCACGTTCCCGATCAGCTTGCCGGTCTCGTAGCGCGAGCCGACCAGTTCGCGCGAGCTGCCCACGCCCTGCCGGGCACAGTCGACCGCCAGCGGCCCGGCGCTGCGTGTGATGGTCACGCGTCCCGGCGCGACCAGGAACCAGCGGCCCGCATCGTTGGACAGCACGCAGCCGACGCCGGCGACCTCGCGGTTGTCCGCGATCGCATGCACCTCCAACAGCTGCTGGTTCGAGTCGGCCAGGGTCGCGCAGCCGGCCAATGCGGCTACGCTCCCTGCCAACAGATATGTACGGATACTCGACATTTGCTCCACCCGGAAAACGCTACCATGCCATTAACGGCAGGAAGGGTGGATAACATGAGCCGCGCGCGGCTTCAGGCGAGCGGCGCGAAGCGCGGCAGGCGCTCGCCGCCGGCTTCGACCTCTTCGAAGAACTCCGCCCTGGGCCGCGCCCAGACGGTCCCGTCCGCGCCGCGATACACAACCAGGGGCGTGTGATCGGCTTCGAGCGTGGCCTCGCAGACCAGCTCGTACACGCCACCCTTGTAGTGGCGGTACTTCATCAACCCTGGCTTTCGGCCAGCGCCTTCTGCTTTTTCTTCAGGCCCTGGATGACCTTCAGCACGCCTTCCATACCGGCGCTTTCGTCAAGTTCGCTGAACGCGTCGAGCACCTCGTTGAGCACGCGGTTACGCACCGAGGCTTCGTCGGGGGCAATCGGGGTCTTCTTGCCTTCCTGCTGGCCGGCGAACTTCGACGGCTGCTCGGCGGCCGTCCTGGCGCCATGCGCCAGGGCAGCCTGCCAGATCACCCAGCGGCGCTGGGTTTCGTACACCAGGTATTCGTCCGGCTTGTCTTCACGCCGGCGAACGATATGGCCATCGCGCTGGGCCCATGCTTCAAATGCACTGCGCATCTCAGTCCTTTTCAAAATCTGGTTCGGATTTCTCGTTTCGGAATTAACGTCAAACGGTCGGGCACTGCTCTCTTCGATGGGACCGGATTGTCCATGGTCCCCATCAAGCCCAAGAAAACTGTTTCACCAGAACAATGTCGTGATGATACAAGCTAAGTTATTAGAATGCAATTTTTTGTTCCCTATCAGTAACAATAGGGACTTGTTGCCGAGATCGCTTCTATTGTTACACTTTGCTACAGTTATAGGTCGAAAGAGCAACTTTGACAATATATTTTATTATTTGAATATCGGTTTTTCAGCACGCTTGTTGTTATTTGAACAAACTGACACGATGTTCAGGAACTCGGCCTTCCTATGGTGTCGAGATTTCTTACAACACCTTGTGGCAGCAAGCGCAGTGGCGAGCTAAGCCGTTGATTCCGCGCTGATTTTACCACTAGGCATGAAGATTGCATGGGTTCGCAGCGATTAGAACTCCACCATGCCAGGAAGGCCACCATGAAAAAGAGCATTTCAACGATCATCGCTTCCGGCCTGTTCGCGTTATCCTGCGCCGCAGGTGCCACCACGATTACTTTCAACTCGCTCGAAAGCCCTGGTCCCGGCTTTACCCTTGTTCCTTTTTATCAGGAAAGCGGCTACCTGTTCACGTCGTCCCGGAATGATCTTGCTTCTGCCCAGCACGACAACTTCAATTTCTACATGGGCTCGGCGGCGTTGTTCGCCAACGATGAACACGACCTGATCACGCTGCAGCGCCTGAACGGTGGCACGTTCAGCCTGCTGTCGATCGACCTGGCGCCGCTGACCAGGCTGCTGGGCGGGGGCGCCCCCGTCAGTTTTGTCGGCAACCTCCACGGCGGCGGCACGGTCAACGCGACTGTTAAAATCCACGACGGATTCGCGTTCCAGACCTACGCCTTGAATGGTTTCACCGGCCTCGACTCGGTGACCTGGCACCAGGAATACAACTTCCACCAGTTCGACAACCTGCGGCTCGACCAGCAAGATCCGCCGGCCCCGGTTCCCGAGCCCGGATCGCTGGCACTGGCCGGGCTGGCCCTCGCCGCGCTGGGCCTGGTCCGCCGCAAGAAACAGTAAATCCAGTCTTGACGCCACCGCGAATGGGAGCCGCCGGCTCCCATTTGTCGTTTCAGGCCCGCGGCGCGCCCTTTATAATGGCGCCAACTCCAGCCGTTTGCCTGCGCCGGGGAAAATCGTAAAGGTATACCTGATGAAAATAGCGACCTGGAACGTCAACTCACTCAAAGTGCGCCTGCCGCACCTGCTCCAATGGCTGGCCGAGAACCCGGTTGACGTGCTCTGCATCCAGGAGACCAAGCTGACCGACGACAAATTCCCGCTGGCGGAAATCAATGCCGCCGGCTACCAGGCTGTATTTACCGGCCAGAAGACCTACAACGGGGTGGCGATCCTGTCGAAGCACCCGCTCCTCGACGTGGTCCGGAACAATCCGCGCTTCGAGGACGAGCAGCAGCGCATCATCGCCGCGACCGTCGAAGGCATCCGCATCATCTGTGCGTATGTACCGAATGGCCAGATGGTCGACTCCGACAAGTACGGCTACAAGCTGGCCTGGCTGGCATCGCTGCGCGAGTGGCTGCGCGAGGAGATGGGCGCGCACGAGCACCTGGCCATCCTCGGCGACTACAATATCGCCCCGGAAGACCGCGACGTCCACGATCCGGTCGAGTGGGCCGGCCAGATCCACTGTTCGGACCGGGAGCGCGCCGCGCTGGCAGCGCTGGTCGACCTGGGGCTGTGCGATTCGTTCCGCCTGTTCGAGCAGCCCGAGAAGTCATACAGCTGGTGGGACTACCGCCAGCTCGCGTTCCGCCGCAACCGCGGCCTGCGCATCGACCACATCCTGCTCTCGCCCACGCTGGCGAAGCGCTGCGTCGCCTGCGCTATCGACCGCAATCCGCGCAAGTGGGACCAGCCGTCGGACCATACGCCGGTGATCGCGACGCTAAGCTAGCCTTGGTGGGCCAGTAACGCCCCCGCCTGCGCCGCCTCCAGCGGGCGCGCGAACAGGTAGCCTTGGGCGTACTGGCAGCCGTGCTCGCGCAGCAGCGCCAGCTGGCCTTCGGTCTCGACGCCCTCCGCCACCACCGCCAGCTGCAGGCTGTTCGACAGCGCCATTACCGCCGCCACGATCGCCTGGTCCTCGCTGCTCGCCTCCAGCTCCCTGATGAACGCGCGGTCGATCTTGATCTTCCGGACCGGGAAGCGCTTCAGGTAGGCCAGGCTCGAATAGCCGGTGCCGAAGTCGTCGATCGACAGCCGCATGCCCATCCGGTTGATCTGGCCGAGCAGGTCGAGCGTCTGCCCGCCGTGCTGCATCAGCGCGGTCTCGGTGATCTCGAATTCGATCAGGGCCGGGTCGATCCCGGTTTCGTCGACGATGCGGCGGATGGTGTCGACCAGACCGGCGTGCATGAACTGGCGCGCCGACAGGTTGATCGCCAGCGGCACCGCCGGCAGTCCCTGGCGCTGCCACGCGACCGCCTGCTCGCAGGCCGCGCGCAGCACCCACTCGCCGACCGGTACGATCAGCCCGGTCTCCTCGAGGATCGGGATGAAATCGTCGGGCAGCGCCAGCCCGTGGCCCGGACGGCGCCAGCGCAGCAGCACTTCCAGCCCGCTCACGCGGCGCGTGGCGGTCTCCATCACCGGCTGGTAGAACAGTGCGAATTCGGCGTTCGCGAGCGCGCTGCGCAGGCTGGTCTCGAGCTCGAAATGGCGCGCCGCGGCCAGGTTCATGCGCTGGGCGAAGAACTGGTAGTTGTTGCGGCCAGCCGCCTTGGCGTGGTACATCGCCGCGTCCGCGTGGCGCATCAGGGTCTCGACGTCGGCGCCGTCGTCCGGGTACAGGCAGATGCCGATCGACGGCGAGATGTGCAGGCTGCGCCCTTCGAACGGGAACGGCGCCGCCAGCACCTCGATGATCTTGTCGCCGACCAGGCTGCATTCGGCCGCTTCGTGCACGCCCGGCACCAGCACCACGAACTCGTCGCCGCCCAGGCGCGCCACGGTGTCGCTGACGCGCACCGCGCGGCACAGCCGGCTCGCCACCTCGCGCAGCAGGTGGTCGCCGGTCAGGTGGCCGAGCGAGTCGTTGATCGTCTTGAAGCGGTCGAGGTCGATGAACATCACGGCCAGCCGGGACCCGCCGCGCTGCGCGGCCAGCATCGCCCGTTCCAGCCGGTCGGACAGCAGCGCGCGGTTGGGCAGCCCGGTCAGGCTGTCGTGGTAGGCCATGTGGTGCACCCGCGCCTCGGCCTGGCGCCGCTCGACGATCTCTTCCTGCAGCAGCGCATTGGCGCCGGCCAGTTCGGCGGTGCGTTCGCGCACCCGCACTTCGAGTTCGTCGCGGGCCCGGCGCACCGCGTCGGCGGCCTCGCGCCGCGCCGTCACGTCGTCGACCAGCCACACGCTGCGCCCGCTCATGTCGGCCAGGTCGAACGGCCGCCCCGACAGGCGCGCCCAGAAGCTGCTGCCGTCGCTGCGCTTGAGCTGGTACTCGGCCATGTGCACCCGGCCGGCGGCAAAGTCGCGCGCGGTCTCGCGCCGCGCCACCTGGAAGCTGCCGATGTCGGGATACAGCGAGCGCACGGTGCCGCCGCCGACGCCGCCCGGTTCGTGCCCGAACAGCTCTTCCATCTTGCGGTTGCAGCGCAGCGTGCGGCCCTTTTCGACCACCGCGATGCCGAGCACCGCGCTGTCGAGGATCGCCTGGTTCTCGAGCAGCGCGTTGCGCAGCGACTCCTCGTCGCGCTTGTGGCGGGTGCGGTCTTCGATGATCCAGATCGTGCCCTGCCCCGGGTCGTCCGGGTTGACCACATAGCCGATCAGCTGCACCCACATCAGGCTGCCGTCCTTGCGCACCATCCCGGTCTCGGCCTGGAACGGCTTGCCCTGGTCCAGCAGCGCGTCGGCGGCCGCGCCCACCTCGAGGTACTCGTCATCGCTCGCGTACAGCGCGCGCGCCGGCACGCCCAGGAATTCCTGGCTGCCGTAACCGAACATCTCGGCAAAGCCGCGGTTGTAGCGCGTGACCACGCGGTTCTTGGTGAACAGGATGCTGATCGACGCGTTGGTCATGATCGCCTGGACTTCGATCAGCGCCTGGCGCGCCTCGGTCACGTCCTCGATCATCCAGATCGTGCCGGCTTCGCGCGAGTTCTGATCGAGCGCCTTGGCGCGCACCCGGCCCCAGAACGGCGAACCGTCGCGGCGCTGGAACTGGTGCTCGGCCTTCTCGAACAGGCGCCCGGCCATCAGCGCCTCGGTCGCCTCGGCCACGAAGCTATCGTACCGTTCGCGCGACGCGAACACTTCGGCGGCGTTACGCCCCGCCAGTTCTTGCGGGGTGTAGCCGAACATCTCGGCAATGCGGGGGTTGCAGGATTTGAGCAGGCCTGGCTGGGTGAAGGCGATACCGACCGGCGCGTTCTCGAAGATCGCGCGCTGTTCGATCAGCGCCGTATGCAAGGCCGGGCCGCGGTGACGCTCGAAGCTGCCGATATCGGTGAACACGAAGGTCGCGCCGCGCATGCCGGCCGTCGACGGCAGCGGTTTGGCGCGCACCTGCACCAGCAGTTCGGTGGAACCGATCGTCAGCACACTGTCCCAGCGGCTCTCGCCCTGGAACGCGGCCTGGACCCGTGCAGCGGCCTGCGCGGCGCGGCCGCGGAACAGTTCGAGCAGCGCGCGGCCTTCGAGCCGGATGCCGAGCAGTTCGGCCAACTCGGCGTTGGCCGCAAACACGACGCCCGCCTCGTCGCAGGCGCAGGCCGGGGCAGCGGCCAGGCGCAGCGCGTCGGCCACGAAAGCTTTGCTCGATACTCGATCCATGCTCCAACAGTTCCCCGTACAGTGGCGTCGCGCGCGCCCATTCGAGGCAGGATCATATCGTACTATTGTTCAAATTCTACGAAATCGCCAAAAAAGAAGCTTGGGAAGCGACATGCCAGCCACGGGGTCCGGCACGGCGCGGCCGGGTCAGATCACGTACAGGTCCAGGTACTCGTGGACCGGCATCGCCTCGAGCCGTTGCTGGTCCAGCGACACGGCGAGGATCGCCTGCTGCTGCCTGGCCGGGAACACGCGCGCCAGGTTGGCCTGGAACTTGGCGAGCAGCAGGGGGATACCCTCCGCGCGCCGGCGCGCGTGGCCGAGCGGGTACTCGACCACCACCTCGTCGAACCGGCTGCCGTCGTTGAACTCGACCGCGATGCCGTTGGCGATCGAGCGCTTGCCCGGATCGAGGTAGTCGGCAGTGAAGACCGGGTCTTCGGCGCACACGATCTTCTCGCGCAGGCGGTCGATGCGCGGGTCGGCCGCGATCTCGTCCTCGTAGTCGGCGGCGGTCAGGCGGCCGTGGATCAGCGGCAGCGCCACCATGTACTGGATACAGTGGTCGCGGTCGGCGGGATTGTGCAACGGTCCCTTCTTGTCGATGATGCGCAGGCAGGCCTCGTGGGTGCGGATCGTGATTTTGCGGATGTCGTCGCTCGACTTGCCGGCACGGGCCAGCGCCGCGCGCAGCGTCATCGCCGCCTCCACCGCGGTCTGCGCATGGAACTCGGCCGGGAACGAGATCTTGAAGAGCACGTTCTCCATCACGTACGAACCATATGGCCTTTGGTAGCTGAAGGGCTGGCCCTTGAACAGCACGTCGTAGAAGCCCCAGGTTTTCGCGCTCAGCGCGCTCGGGTAGCCCATCTCGCCGGTGCGCGCGATCAGGGCAAGGCGCACCGCGCGGCTGGTGGCGTCGCCCGCCGCCCACGATTTGCGCGAGCCGGTGTTGGGCGCGTGGCGGTAAGTGCGCAGCGGCTGGCCGTCGATCCAGGCCAGCGACACGGCATTGAGCATTTCGTCGCGCGACAGGCCCAGCATCCGCGCCACGACGGCGGTCGACGCGACCTTGACCAGCACCACGTGGTCGAGCCCGACCTTGTTGAACGAATTTTCGAGCGCGAGGCAGCCCTGGATCTCGTGCGCCTTGATCATCGCGGCCAGCACGGCGCGCATCGCCAGCGGCGGCTTGCCGGCAGCGACCGCGGTGCGCGAAAGCCAGTCGGCGGTGGCGAGGATGCCGCCCAGGTTGTCCGAAGGGTGGCCCCATTCCGCGGCGAGCCAGGTGTCGTTGAAATCGAGCCAGCGGATCATCGCGCCGATGTTGAAGGCGGCCTGCACCGGGTCGAGCTGGAACTGGGTGCCGGGCACGCGCGCGCCGTGCGGGACCACGGTGCCAGGCACGATCGGGCCGAGCAGCTTTTTGCAGGCCGGGTAGGTGAGCGCCTCGAGGCCGCAGCCAAGGGTGTCGACCAGGCAGTGGCGCGCGGTCTCGAACGCCAGCGCGGAGGTGATGTCGTAGTCCAGGACGTAGTCGACGATGTCAACCAGTTCCTTGTCGAATTGGGCTGGGGCGGCAGGCATGGCTCCTCCAGTTGTAGGGTGCGCTCTCGAGCGCACGCTGCGTTCGCGTCAAGTTTGCTTGCTCGTGCGCTCGGGAGCGCACCCTACGGGAATGCCGAATCAGCCGCCGCTTCCTCGCAATGCGTCGCCCGGCACGCGCACCAAGCCTTCCATCAGCACCCGAGCGCTGCGGCTCATGATGGCCTTGGTCACGCTCCAATCGCCACCGGCCTGGCTGGCTTCGGCCCCGACCCGCAAGGTGCCCGACGGGTGCCCGAAGCGTACCGCCTGGCGGTGGCCGCCACCGGCCGCCTGGTTCACCAGCGTGCCCGGGATCGCCGCCGCGGTGCCGATCGCCACCGCCGCGGTGCCCATCATCGCATGGTGCAGCTTCCCCATCGACATGGCGCGCACCAGCAGGTCGACGTCGCCCGCCGCAACCGGCTTGCCGCTCGAGGCCACGTAGTCGCACGGCGGCGCGACGAACGCCACCTTGGGCGTGTGCTGCCTTTGCGCGGCCTGGTCGATATGCTTGACCAGCCCCATGCGCACGGCGCCGTGGGCGCGGATCGCCTCGAACATCGCCAGCGCTTTCGGGTCGCCATTGATCGCGTCCTGCAGCTCGGCGCCGGTGTAGCCGATGTCTTGCGCGTTGACGAAGATGGTCGGGATACCGGCGTTGATCATGGTCGCCGCCAGGGTCCCGACGCCGGGAACCTCGAGTGCGTCGACCAGTTGCCCGGTCGGGAACATCGAGCCCCCTGCCCCGTCCTCTTCCGCGGCCGGGTCCATGAATTCGAGCTGGACTTCGGCAGCCGGGAAGGTCACGCCATCGAGCTCGAAGTCGCCGGTTTCCTGCACCGCGCCGCCGGTCATCGGCACGTGCGCGATGATGGTTTTGCCGATGTTGGCCTGCCAGATGCGCACCGTGGCCATGCCGTTTTGCGGTATGCGCTCGGGGTCGAGCAGGCCGTTACTGATCGCGAACGGGCCGACCGCCGACGACAGGTTGCCGCAGTTGCCGCTCCAGTCGACAAAGGCTTTGTCGATCGAGACCTGGCCGAACAGGTAATCGACGTCGTGGCCGGCCCGCTCGCTCTTCGCGACGATGACCGCCTTGCTGGTGCTCGAGGTCGCGCCGCCCATGCCGTCGATCTGCTTGCCGTACGGGTCCGGGCTGCCGATCACGCGCATCAGCAGCGCGTCGCGCGCCGCGCCGGGCGCCTGCGCGGGTTCGGGCAGGTCCTGCAGGCGGAAGAACACGCCTTTGCTCGTACCGCCACGCATGTAGGTGGCGGGGATTTTGATTTGGGGTAGATGAGCCATATTAGTCAGTCCATGAACCGTCGTTCCCGCGGAGGCGGGAACCCAATTTCTCATTATGCGCCACCACGTTTGATTGTAGTGGCCCACCCGAGCAAATGGGGTCCCCGCCTGCGCGGGGACGACGGCTGCCGATCAAGCCGCCACTTTCGACGACGCCAGGAAGTCCTGCGCAAACCGCTGCAGCACCCCGCCCGCCTCGTAGATCGACACCTCTTCGGCCGTATCGAGGCGGCAGGTGACCGGCACTTCGACGCGCTCGCCGTTGCTCCGGTTGATCACCAGCGCCAGCGTGGCGCGCGGCGTGCGCTCGCCGATGACGTCGAAGGTTTCGGTGCCGTCGATGCCCAGCGTGAGGCGATTGACGCCCGGCTTGAATTCGAGCGGCAGCACGCCCATGCCAACCAGGTTGGTACGGTGGATGCGCTCGAAGCCTTCGGCGACGATCGCTTCCACGCCCGCCAGGCGCACGCCCTTGGCCGCCCAGTCGCGCGACGAGCCCTGGCCGTAATCGGCGCCGGCAACCACGATCAGCGGCTGCTTGCGCTCCATGTAGGTTTCGATCGCTTCCCACATGCGGGTCACTTTGCCTTCCGGTTCGACGCGCGCCAGCGAGCCTCTTTTCACGACACCGTCGACCACCGCCATTTCATTGGCCAGGGTCGGGTTGGCGAAGGTCGCGCGCTGCGCCGTCAGGTGGTCGCCGCGGTGCGTCGCGTACGAGTTGAAGTCCTCTTCCGGCAGGCCCATCCTGGTTAGGTACTCGCCAGCCGCGCTATCGAGCATGATCGCGTTCGATGGCGACAGGTGGTCGGTGGTGATGTTGTCGCCCAGGACCGCGAGCGGACGCATGCCCTTGAGCGAGCGCTCGCCCGCCAGCGCGCCTTCCCAGTACGGCGGGCGCCGGATGTAGGTGCTCATGGGACGCCAGTCGTACAGCGGGCTCACGGCTTGGCCATCGTCCTGCTGGCGCGCGAACATCGGCGTGTAGACCTTGCGGAACTGCTCCGGTTTCACGCTCGCCTCGATCACGACGTCGATCTCTTCGTCCGACGGCCAGATGTCCTTCAAAGTCACTGGCTTGCCCTGCGCGTCGACGCCCAGCACGTCCTTTTCGATGTCGAAGCGGATGGTGCCGGCGATCGCGTAGGCGACCACCAGCGGCGGCGAAGCCAGGAAGGCCTGCTTCGCATAGGGGTGGATGCGGCCGTCGAAATTGCGGTTGCCCGACAGGACGGCCGTGGCGTACAGGTCGCGCTCCACGATCTCCTTCTGGATCACGGGGTCGAGCGCGCCCGACATGCCGTTGCAGGTGGTGCAGGCGAAGGCGACCACGCCAAAGCCTAACTGTTCCAGCTCGGGCATCAGCCCTGCCTCGTCCAGGTACAGCGCCACGGTCTTGGAGCCCGGCGCCAGCGAACTCTTGACCCACGGCTTGCGCTGCAGGCCGCGCTGGTTGGCGTTACGCGCCAGCAGGCCGGCGGCAATCATGTTGCGCGGGTTGTTGGTGTTAGTGCAGCTGGTGATGGCGGCGATGATCACGGCGCCGTCGGGCATCAGCCCCGGCTCGTTTTCGACAACGCCGGCGATGCCGCGCGCGGCCAGTTCGGACGTCGGCACACGCCTGTGCGGGTTGGACGGGCCGGCGATGTTGCGCACCACGGTCGACAGGTCGAACCTCAGTACCCGCTCGTACTCGGCGTTCGCCAGGCTGGCGGCCCACAATCCGGTCTCCTTCGCGTACAGCTCGACCAGCCTGACCAGTTCGTCGTCGCGGCCAGTCAGCTTGAGGTACTTGATGGTCTGCTCGTCAATGTAGAACATCGCGGCGGTCGCACCGAATTCCGGCGCCATGTTCGAGATCGTCGCCCGGTCGCCCAGCGTCAGCTTGGCCGCGCCTTCGCCGTAGAACTCGAGGTAGGCCGAGACCACCTTCTCCTTGCGCAGGAACTCGGTCAGCGCCAGCACCACGTCGGTGGCGGTGATGCCCGGCTGCGGTTTGCCGGCCAGCTCGACACCGACGATGTCCGGCAGCCGCATGTACGACGCGCGCCCCAGCATCACGCTCTCGGCTTCCAGGCCGCCGACGCCGATCGCGATCACGCCCAGCGCGTCGACCATCGGCGTGTGCGAGTCGGTGCCGACCAGCGTATCCGGGAAGGCGACGCCGTCCTTCACCTGGACCACGGGGCTCATGCGCTCGAGGTTAATCTGGTGCAGGATGCCGTTCCCGGGCGGGATCACGTCGACGTTCTTGAACGCCTTCTTGGTCCAGTCGATGAAATGGAAGCGGTCTTCGTTGCGGCGGTCCTCGATCGCCCGGTTCTTGTCGAACGCGTCGGGATCGAAACCGCCGCACTCGACGGCCAGCGAGTGGTCGACCACCAGCTGCGTCGGCACGACCGGGTTGACCAGCGCCGGATTGCCGCCCTCTTGCGCGATGGCGTCGCGCAGGCCGGCCAGGTCGACCAGCGCGGTCTGGCCGAGGATGTCGTGGCAGACCACGCGCGCCGGGAACCACGGGAAGTCGAGGTCGCGCTTGCGCTCGATGAGCTGCCTGAGCGAGGCAACCAGCGCCTGCGGCTCGCAGCGGCGCACCAGGTTCTCGGCCAGTACCCGCGAGGTGTACGGCAGCTTGTCCCAGGCGCCGGGCTGGATCTCGTCGACCGCCGCGCGGGCGTCGAAGTAATGCAGGCTGGTGCCGTGCAAGGGCTTGCGGTAATTGCTGTTCATGGATTTGGTAGTAAAAATAATTGACGGTGCTGCTTGGCGTAGTACTTGCCGTCCAGGAGAAAAGCATCGCGCTCGAGCCCGAACTGTTCGAAGCCAAAGCCATCGTACAGGCGCTCCGCGCGCGTGTTCCCTTCGTGGACCGTGAGCCCGACCTGGCGGATGTGGCCAAGCGAACGGGCGAACCCGATCAGGTACGCGACCAGCGTGCCGCCGATGCCCTGGGCCTGCCGCCTGGGGTCGACCACCAGGGCGCTCAGGGTGGCGGCGTGCCGTAGCTTCCTGCCTTCCTGCGTGCGCAAGCCGATCGCGCCAACCAGTTCATCGCCATCGAAAGCGCCAAACCAGTATTCGCCAGGTGCGGCCAGGCGTTGTTCGGCCCACGACAACGGCTGGGCCAGCGCCTCCTCGTAATCGGGACGGAACGCATGCGGGAACGCACGCAATCCTTCCAGCCGCAAGGCGCGGTAGCCCGGCGCGTCGGCGGCGCCGAGCTGGCGAACGACCCAGCGCTCGGCGGGAAGGCCAGGTTTCATCGACGTTCCGCGATCGGCACGAACTTCAGGTCTTCCGGACCGACGTAGTTGGCGCTCGGGCGGATGATCTTGTTGTCGATGCGCTGCTCGATGATGTGCGCGGCCCAGCCCGAGGTGCGCGAGATGACGAACAGCGGCGTGAACATCGCCGTCGGCACCCCCATCATGTGGTACGACACGGCCGAGAACCAGTCGAGGTTCGGGAACATCTTCTTCACTTCCCACATCACCGACTCCAGGCGCTCGGCGATGTCGAACATCTTCATCGAGCCGGCGCTGTGCGACAGCGTGCGCGCGACTTCCTTGATCACCTTGTTGCGCGGGTCCGACACCGTGTACACCGGGTGGCCGAAGCCGATCACCACTTCCTTGTTGGCGACGCGGTTGCGGATGTCCGCTTCGGCTTCGTCGGCGTTTTCGTAACGCTCCTGGATTTCGAGCGCGACTTCGTTGGCGCCGCCGTGCTTCGGGCCGCGCAGCGCGCCGATCGCGCCGGTGATCGCCGAATAGATGTCGGAACCGGTGCCGGCCACCACGCGCGCGGTGAAGGTCGAGGCGTTGAACTCGTGTTCGGCGTACAGGATCAGCGAGGTGTGCATCGCCTTGACCCACTCCTGCGACGGCTTCTGGCCGTGCAGCAGGTGCAGGAAGTGGCCGCCGATCGAGTCGTCGTCGGTTTCGACGTCGATGCGCTTGCCGTTGTGGCTGAAGTGGTACCAGTACAGCAGCATCGAGCCGAACGATGCCATCAGGCGGTCGGCGATGTCGCGCGCGCCCGGTACGTTGTGGTCGTCCTTTTCGGGCAGCACGCAGCCCAGCGTCGAGGCGCCGGTGCGCATCACGTCCATCGGGTGCGAGGACGCAGGCAGCGCTTCGAGCGCGGCCTTGACCGCCTGCGGCACGCCGCGCAGCGCTTTCAGCTTGGCCTTGTAGCCCTTCAGTTCCGCAATGGTCGGCAGCTTGCCGTGCACCAGCAGGTAGGCGATCTCCTCGAACTCGCTGCAGTCGGCGATGTCCAGGATGTCGTAGCCGCGGTAGTGCAGGTCGTTGCCGGTTTTGCCGACCGAGCAAAGTGCGGTGTTACCGGCCGTGACGCCGGACAGGGCGACCGATTTCTTCGGCTTGAAGGCAGGGGTGTCGGGCTGGGTGCTGGCTTGTTCCGTCATGCTCGGGTCTCCGTTGATTTATTTGGCTTTGCCTTGCGCGAACAGCGCGTCGAGCTTCTGTTCGTAGCTGTGGTAATCGATGCGCTCGTACAGTTCGGCGCGGGTCTGCATGGTGTCGACGACGCCCTGCTGGGTGCCGTCGCGGCGGATCGCGTTGTAGACGTTTTCGGCCGCCTTGTTCATCGCGCGAAATGCCGACAGCGGGTACAGCACGATGTCGACGTTCGCGCCCTTGAGTTCCTCGACGGTGAACAGCGGCGTCGCGCCGAACTCGGTGATGTTGGCAAGGATCGGCACCTTGACCGCCTTCTTGAATTGGGCGTACATGTCGAGGCTGGTGATCGCCTCCGGGAAGATCATGTCGGCGCCGGCTTCGACGCACGCGACCGCGCGCTCGACCGCCGCTTCCAGGCCTTCGACGGCCAGCGCGTCGGTGCGCGCCATGATCACGAAGTTCTCGTCGGTGCGCGCATCGACCGCGGCCTTGATGCGGTCGACCATCTCGGCCTTGCCGACGATTTCCTTGCCCGGGCGGTGGCCGCAGCGCTTGGCGCCGACCTGGTCTTCGATGTGGCAGGCGGCGGCGCCGAACTTGATCAGCGACTTGATGGTGCGCGCGACGTTGAACGCGGACGCGCCGAAGCCGGTGTCGACGTCGACCAGCAGCGGCAGGTCGCACACGTCGGTGATGCGGCGCACGTCGGTGAGCACGTCGTCGAGGCTCGAGATGCCCAGGTCCGGCAGGCCCAGCGAGCCGGCCGCGACACCGCCGCCCGACAGGTAGATGGCCCTGAAACCGGCGCGCCTGGCCAGCAGCGCATGGTTGGCATTGATTGCGCCCACAACCTGGAGCGGGGATTCTTCCTGGACGGCCTTGCGGAACGCGGCGCCTGCGGATTGTTGACTCATGTCCTTACCTTTCGGGTGTTACGTTGTCAGAATGCCTGAGTTAATGCAAGCAGCATGCCAGCCAGCTGCGCAAGCTGCCCGACCGTTTAAATTCAAGCACTTGCGCGCCCTGCCCGCCTGGCTTATGCGGTTCGGCTACGAATTCCAGTGCCATGCCTCCCCACATGCCGTTTCACCATGAAACACGACTTGCAACGTGAAACAATCTTAAACAAAAAACCCGCGCCGCAGGACGCGGGTTATGACGCCGGGTTGTTCAGTGTGCCGAAGCCACCGCGGCGCCGATACCGGTTTCCGAACGCAGTTCCTGCGCTTCGTAGCCAGCCCGGTCAATGGCTGCGCGCGGGCTTTTGTCGAGGATGGAAAACAGCCAGGTGCCGGCAAATCCGGCGATCATCGAGAACAAGGCCGGCGACGTGTAAGGGAATATCGCTTTGCCGTGACCGAGCACGTCGACCCACACCGATTTCGACAACACCGTCAGCACGACTGCGGTGATCAAGCCAAGGAAACCGCCGATCGTGGCGCCGCGGGTCGTGCAATCCTTCCACAGCACCGACATGAACAGGACCGGGAAGTTGGCCGAGGCCGCGATCGCAAAGGCCAGCGAGACCATGAACGCGACGTTCTGCTTCTCGAACGTGATCCCCAACAGCACCGCGATGATGCCCAGCACGACGGTGGTGATCCGCGACACGCGCAGTTCGTTGGTACTGCCGATCTTGTTTTTCTTGATCACGGTTGCGTACAGGTCGTGCGAGACGGCCGATGCGCCGGACAAGGTCAGGCCCGCCACAACCGCAAGGATCGTCGCGAACGCGACTGCCGAAATGAAGCCGAGGAAGATGTCGCCGCCGACCGCCTTGGCCAGGTGGACAGCGGCCATGTTGTTACCGCCTAACAGCTTGCCGGCGGCGTCCTTGAAGCCGGGATTGGTGCCGACCATCACGATCGCGCCGAAGCCGATGATGAAGGTCAGGATATAAAAATACCCGATCCAGGTGGTGGCCCAGAGCACCGACTTGCGCGCCTCCTTCGCGCTCGGGACAGTGAAGAAGCGCATCAGGATGTGCGGCAAGCCGGCGGTGCCGAACATGAGCGCCATGCCGAACGAGATGGCCGAGATCGGATCCTTGATGAAGGTGCCTGGCCCCATGATGGCCTGGCCTTTCGGATGGACCTGGACGGCCTTGGCGAACAGGGCTTCCGGGCTGAAGCGGAAATCGGCGAGAACGGTGAAGGCCATGAACGAGGCGCCGGCGAGCAGCATCACGGCCTTGATGATCTGCACCCAGGTGGTGGCGGTCATGCCGCCGAACAGCACATACACCATCATCAAGATGCCCACCAGCACCACCGCGATCCAGTAATCCAGCCCGAACAGCAGCTTGATCAACTGGCCGGCGCCGACCATTTGCGCGATCAGGTAGAACAGGACCACAACCAGCGTGCCGGAGGCGGCGAAAATCCGGATCGGAGTCTGCTGGAAGCGGTAGGCGGCGACGTCGGCAAAGGTGTAGCGGCCCAGGTTGCGCAGCCGCTCGGCCATCAGGAACGTGATCACCGGCCAGCCCACCAGGAAGCCGATCGCGTAGATGAGACCGTCATAACCGTCGAGGAAAACGGCAGCCGAGATCCCGAGGAAGGAGGCGGCCGACATGTAGTCGCCGGCAATCGCCAGGCCATTCTGGAAGCCCGAAATGCCGCCGCCGGCCGTGTAGAAGTCGGCCACCGATTTGGTCCGGGCGGCCGCCCACTTGGTGATGAACAGCGTCAGGATCACGAACACCGCGAACATCGAGATCGCGGTCCAGTTGGTCGGCTGTTTGGTGGCCGCCTCGATGACGGGCGCGGCGGACAGGCTGCCCGCCGCGCCCAGCAATGCGAGCGCCGCACAGGCACGGGCGCGGCGCCAGGCGCGCATGGCCGCGGTACTCATGCTTGCACCCGTTCGCGAATGGCGGCCGTCAGTGCATCGAACTGGCTATTGGCGCGCCTGACGTAAATCCCGGTGATGATGACGGTGAACAGGATGACCGCCAGCCCGACCGGCATGGCCCAGGTCATCACGCCGTTTCCGATCCTGGTGCTCATCAGCTCCTTGTTGAAAGCGAGCAGCAGGATAAACCCGTAATACACGACCATCATGCACCAGGTAAGGGTCCAGCCGAAACGCGAGCGCTCTTTCACGAGCTTCGTGTAACTGGGGTCCGATTTGATAATGTGAGCAACGTCGTGTTCCACTTTTGTCTCCTGATTTTTAAAAGTCGAGCCGCAGGGGCTGGGCCAGCCTGCGGGCCTGGTCGGCGGCCCGGCGGCCGCCAGTTGCTGTTTCAGATGAAACACAATCGTGAAAATGAACTACACTTGAAACATGAGCCAACCCCCGCGCAATCCGGCGGACACGGCCGACAAGCCGGTGATCTGGACCGTCTCCGTATCCCGCCTGTCCGACCTGTTCCGCGACATCACGCTTGAATACGACCACTTAGCTTTGATCGAACCGATCCACCTCGGGTTCGACGACGCCGCACGCCACATCCGCGAGCGGATGGCCACCGAGCGCTGCGACGTCGTGGTCGCGGCCGGCTCGAACGCGGCCTACCTGAAGGGACGGGTGTCGGCCCCGGTGGTCGTCGCCAGGGCCAGCGGCTTCGACCTGATGCAGGCCCTGGCGCGCGCGCGGCGCGTCTCGGCGCGGATCGGCGTGATCTCGTACCAGGAACCATTGCCTGAGCTGGCCGAATTCAGCGGCACCTTCGGCATCGCGGTGGCGCAGCGCACCTACGTGACCGAGGAAGACGCGCGCGCCGGGATCAAGGAGCTGAAGGCGGCCGGCATCGAGGCGATCGTCGGCGCCGGCCTGATCACCGACCTCGCCGAGGAAGC
>JBJMVW010000086.1:0-4167 GCA_045810465.1 Massilia sp.
CTGCGCCCTGGCCGCGCGTGCGCCGGCCTCCAGTTCCTTCTGGCCGGCGGCGCGCTCGTCGAATTCGCGCTGGGCGATGGCCTTATCGCCCAGCAGCTTCTCGGCGCGCGCCAGTTCCAGCCGCGCCAGGTCGGCCTTGGCGCGCGCGGCGTTTGCGGCCGCTTCGGCGCGGTCGGCCTCGGCCCGGAACGGACGGGGATCGATCTCGAACAGCACGTCGCCCTTCTTCACTTCGCTGCCGGGCTTGAAGTTCACGGCCGTGATGAAACCGCTGACGCGAGGACGGATCGCGACGACGTCGATCGCCTCGAGGCGACCAGAAAATTCCTGGGTTTCAGCGATCGCCTTCTCGACCACGGTCGCCGCCGAGACCGGCGGCCCTTCCGCAGCGGCCGCCGCCGGCGCCGCCTTGCCGATGGCGTCGTTGCAACCGGCCAGCGTCGCCGCTGCCAGGCCCGCCATGGCCAATGCGACCATCAACGGCCGCGCCCCCGTCATTAGTGGATACAAATTTTTCATTCTTATTCCTTCTAGTGTTAAAAATAGCAATACAAGGCCAACAGCGCTTTTTCGACGAAAAGCGCGGACAAAAAGGTACCCGCCGTGCCGCACGGGCACGTTGTCAGGACGACGGGCAATTGGTTCGAACGGTGCCGGTCAGGCCGGCGGCGCTGGCGGGCCATCCAGGCCCGCGATGAAGCTGCCGATTTCGCCGAGCGCCTGCAGGCTCATGGTGTGACTCTTTCATCAGGTGGTCAGGAGCCTCTACTTTAGGGCTACCCGCTACCGATTTCGAGACTGGGTTTTCTCAATAAAATGCCTAAAAGGATCAAAACAACAAGGCAATCCATCCCGCAAGCCTGAAACTGAAAAACTGGCGGGTGACATCGTGCATGAGAGCCCCCAAATGCCGCTCGGGCGCACTGGTACGCCCGAGTCGCTTCACGCATCAGGGTGCCCGCACCGGAGCCAGCGTTTCGTGACCAACTCCTGGCCGGCTGGCTCGTGGACGGGGTCCGTCCAGTGCCGAGGAGGCAGGCGTGCGGGCTGTTTGCCGTGATGACGCGGAGCGTCTTGTTGGCTGGGCCTGAGATGCAGACGGATGCATCGGGCAAGGCCGTGCGCATGGTCGGCTGCACGCGCGACATCACCGAGGCCAAGTTGGCCGAACAGGAAATCCAGAGGCAGGCCTACCACGACGAGGTGACCGGCCCGCCGAACCGGGTGGCGCTGCGCCGCTCGAGCGTGCCACATTGATCGACGCTCCGGACTTCGCGCCCCTGGCGCTGATGTTGATCGACGTGTCGCGCTTCCAGGACCTCTGCCTGACCCTCGGCCACAACGATGCCGACGCTCTCTTGAAGGACGTCGAGCGCATTACTCGCCTTCGCGCGCCAGGCGGCGCCATTGCCCCGGCGTCATCCCCATCCTGTCGGCGAACACACGCCGGAATGCCGATACCGATTGGTATCCGACCGACTCGGCCACGGCCTCGGTGGTCATCGCCGGCTTCTTCAGCTCGTTGGCGGCCAGGTTCATCCGGATATCGGTCAGCAGTTCGACGGCCGAGCGCCCCAGCTTGTCCTGGAAGTGCCGCATGAAGGTGGCACGTGACATGCTGCACAAGTCGGCCAGATCAGACAGGTTCCAAAGTCGCGCCGGATCGGCGAACATGGCTGAAATGGCCGGGGACAGTCGCGGATGGCCGGCCAGCGCCAACAAGCCTGCCGGGGCTTGCTCGGATTCGCTCGCCGCGCGCAGTGCCAGTGTGAACAGCGCCGAGCTAAGCGCGTTGAGCATGGCGTATCCGCCTAGTTTGTCGCTGGCGGACTCCATACGCATCAGCTCCACGAGGCTGGCCAGGTGCTTCGACGCGGACCCGATGCCCTCTTCAGCATGGCCGTCCGTGGCCCGTACCACCAGATTCGTGGGTAGATAATCGCGAATCAGCCGATCATGGGGCGGCCCGATGAAAAATCGCCCGCACAACATGTCCAGATGCTCGCCCTGGCCATCATTCTCTCTGAACGTCCATCCTGCAGAACTTTGGCGACTGTAGGTAAGACCTGGCGCATGTCCGCTGCCATCGTGCAGCACGTGCGCCGACCCGTGAGGCAACAGCACGATATCTCCGCCCACCAGCTCCCTGGCCGTCTCCGTCTCCGGTTCCTCGATAATGGCCCGGCCCTTGAGTACGACGTGGTAGGGAATCTCGTGCGCCGCGGACTTGGCCCAGGTCACGCGCCATGGCGCACCGTAGGCGCTGCGGACCTCCAGCTGGCCAGTGATGGTGATCATTTGCAGGAGATGGCTCAGCCAGTCGACTTGGGACATAGGACCTCGCGAACTTGAAACGCTCAAGCGGGATGGTCGATCGAATGCACCAGCCCCGATGCTTGTTCGCCCACCATGGCAAGCGCTGCATGCATCGGCTCGACTGGGTCCAGGAAGCGCGCCCAGGTCTTGAGCGTCACGGACTCGGGGATATCCACTTCGTAAAATCGCTGATAGCCTTTCCACAGCGAAAGCCAAATATCAAAATCGTTGTTATCAATGGCTTTGATTTCGAATGATTACATAGAATGCTCCTGAAATTCGGATGGCCGCTTTGCTGCTGTATGTGGACGGGCGCGGACGTGGCCGGTTGGTCTTCGTTCTTCGCGGACCCTGCACCTATTCACCGATGGGTTTCACACCGTACTTTTGATAGTAGGTGCTCCTGATTTCGTCCTGACTTCGAGGAGGGTGGGCAAAGACATGGGCTGGAAAAAGCAACGGGGTGATCGAATTGGTTTCGATTTTGACAACGTGATCGACAGGTCACTCGATCGTGCATGGAGCCTCTCCCAAGACCGTCAGGTCGATCGCCGCGAGCGCTTTCTCCCTCGCTAATGCGCCCTGATCCCCGTCGAGAAACGCGGTGGCCTGCACGGGGAGGAATTGCAGGGTCTTCAGCCCAATGGAGCCCAGCACCACCGACAGATACGGCGTGAGAAAATCGGGCTGGTTGGCTCGCTCGCCGGTAAAGACGCCTCCGGAAGCGATGCCTATAAACACCGGACGATCCCGGAGCATTCCCACCTTCCCGCCCGGCGTCGACTTGAAGGTGCGACCGGCGCGCAGGACCTGGTCGATCCACGCCTTGAGGACCGAGGGAACGGTAAGGTTGTACATGGGCGTTCCGATGACGATCGCATCGGCCGCCTCGACTTCCTGAATAAGCGCTTCGGAAAGATCCAGCGCGCCCCTCAGCGGCGCGGCCAACGTGGTCGGCGACGCGAGGGTAGTCGCGTAGTCGGGCGCGGCGTGCGGCAGCGAGGCAGCGGCGAAGTCTCGCCGGCTGACGCTCGCGTCGGGTGCGAGCTCAAGGAGCTTTTTGACGATCGCCGCCGAAAGCTGGCGGCTGTGTGATTCCGGACGCGGGCTGCAATCAATATGGAGGATGTTCATGCGAACGACCCCAACCGCTTTGCGAAGCCAATCACGGCGTATTGCACCGGCCAGCGCGTAAAAATTGGATGATTGAATTTCACTTTCTTCCTTCTGGATTTGTCGGCTTATATGCAAAGCCCGGACGCGTTCCCAAGACTCTTTCCTGGGTGCGTCTGGCTTTGGCGTTACGTTCGCATCAGATGACACCTTCCGGGATCCCTGAAGAGGGTCGATGCGACCGGATAGCGTTCAGATCGCGCCAGCCGGCGTAACGGCGGGAAAGTCCTTCTCGGGATCGAACACGTTATTGAAAAAGTTCGTCAGGGAGTACATGGCCACCAGCGCGACGATCTCCATGACGTTCGCGTCCGTGTAGCCGGCATCGCGGACGGCGTTCAGATCGGCGTCGCTGACGTTGCCGCGGGCCTCGATGACTTTGTGCGCAAACTGGACGGCGGCGTCACGCTTCGGGTCGCTGGCATGGCCCTTCCGGGCGAGAATGATTTCATCGGCCGGCAGCTTGGCCATATGTTCAGCCGTGAAGCTGTGAACCGTCAGGCAGTAGTCGCAGCCATTGACTTCGGAGACTGCGAGGCCGATGCTGTCACGCGTCTTCACGTCGAGCGCCTTGCTCAAGGAGCCGAGCAGGGTGGCCCATGCGTTGAACGCGATCGGGCTCGCCGCGAAGGTCGCCAACATATTTGGGGTGAACCCGATGGTCTTGGTGAACATATC
>JBJMVW010000087.1:0-7975 GCA_045810465.1 Massilia sp.
CGCGATCTCGCTGCTGCTCGTGCACCTGAAAAAACGCGGCGCCAAGGGGTTTGCCCAGGCCGGCGAGGAGGCGGCTTGATGAAGGCTTTCGACCGCGCCGCGCTGGCGCAAGTCCTGGCCGAAGGCGTCAAGGAGATGAAGCTCGCCCTGTCCGATGCCCAGCAGGGACAGCTGATGGATTACCTGGCACTGCTCGCGAAGTGGAACGGGGTCTACAACCTGACTTCGCTGCGTGACCCGATGCAGATGGTCACGCACCACCTGCTCGACTCGCTCGCGGCGGTGCCGGCCTTCGAGGGCGCGGCCAATGTGCTGGACGTCGGGGCAGGGGGCGGACTGCCCGGCATCGTGCTGGCGATCGCGCGGCCCGGCATGAAAGTGAGCCTGGTCGACACCGTGCACAAGAAGACGGCTTTCCTGACCCAGGTGAAGGCGGAACTGGGGCTGGCCAACGTCACCGTGTACACGGCGCGCGTCGAGCAGCTCGAGGCGCCGCAAAAATTCGACGTCATCACCTCGCGCGCCTTTGCCGACCTGTCCGATTTCGTCAACTGGTCAGGGCACCTGCTGGCGGACGGCGGGCGCTTCATCGCATTGAAAGGGGTGGCCCCGATGGACGAACAGCAGCGGCTGCCTGGCGAGTGGAAAGTGAAGGAACTGCGGGCGCTGCAGGTGCCACGGCTTGGAGCCGAGCGGCATCTCGTATTTATCGAAAGATCGGCGTAACGAAATAAACGATATAAACGGTTTATACCGAATTATCATATAAATCGTATAAACGATTTTGTTGGTATAAACGGTATGACCTGAAGTTGTGCGTCCTGGGGAAAAGAGATAGATGGCGAAAATATTTTGCGTTGCAAACCAAAAGGGCGGCGTCGGCAAGACGACCACCAGCGTCAACCTCGCGGCGGGGCTCGCCAGGCTGGACCAGCGCGTGCTGCTGGTCGACCTTGACCCGCAGGGCAACGCGACAATGGGTGCCGGCATCAACAAGGCCAGCCTGGCGGCGTCGACCTACCAGGTGCTGCTGGGCGAAGCCGAAGTGAACGCGGCCCGCCAGCGCTCCGAGTCGGGCCGCTTCGACGTGCTGCCCGCCAACCGCGAGCTGGCCGGCGCCGAAGTCGAGATGGTCGAACTGGACAACCGCGAGCGCCGCCTCAAGGACGCGCTGGCGGCGGTCGATGGCGAGTACGACTTCATCCTGGTCGACTGCCCGCCCGCGCTGTCGATGCTGACCCTGAACGGTTTGTGCGCGGCGCACGGCGTGATCATCCCGATGCAATGCGAGTACTACGCGCTGGAAGGGCTGTCCGACCTGGTCAACACGATCAAGAAGGTGCACGCGAACCTGAACCATGACCTGAAGATCATCGGCCTGCTGCGCGTGATGTTCGATCCGCGCATGACGCTGTCGCAGCAGGTATCGGCCCAGCTCGAGCAGCACTTCGGCGACAAGGTATTCAAGACCATCATCCCGCGCAACGTGCGCCTGGCCGAAGCGCCGTCGTACGGCGTGCCCGGCGTGGTGTTCGATCCCGCCTCCAAGGGCGCGCAGGCATACATCGCATTCGGCGCCGAGATGGTCAAGCGCATCAAGACTATGTAATCAGAGAGAGCAACAGAACATGGCAACCAAAAAACTCAAGGGCCTCGGCCGCGGCCTCGACGCGCTGCTCGGCGGCGACAGCGAAATCGCGGCGCCTCCCGCCGGGGCGCCGTCGTCGCTGCCGGTGTCGCAGCTCCAGGCCGGTAAATACCAGCCGCGCACCCGCATGGACGAGGGCGCGCTGAACGAGCTGGCGGCGTCGATCAAGAGCCAGGGCGTGATGCAGCCGGTGCTGGTGCGCCCGCTCGCCAATGGCGCCGAGACGCGCTACGAGATCATCGCCGGCGAACGGCGCTTCCGCGCGGCCCAGCTGGCCGGGCTGGAAGAGATCCCGGTGCTGGTGCGCGAAGTGGACGACCAGTCGGCCGCCGCGATGGCCCTGATCGAGAACATCCAGCGCGAAGACCTGAACCCGCTGGAAGAAGCGCAGGGCATTGCGCGCCTGATCTCGGACTTCAACTTCACCCACGAGCAGGCCGCGCACGCGGTCGGCCGCTCGCGCAGCGCGGTGTCGAACCTGCTGCGGCTGGTGAACCTGGCCGAGCCGGTGCAGACCATGCTGATGGCCGGCGACATCGACATGGGCCACGCGCGCGCGCTGCTGGCGGTCGACGGCGCGAGCCAGATCGGCTTGGCCAACCAGGTCATCGCCAGGCGCCTGTCGGTACGCGAGACCGAGAAGCTGGTGGCGCGTTCGCTCGAGGAGCAGGCCAACCCGGTCAACGCCGCGCGCCAGAAGGAAAAGTCGGGCGATATCGTGCGGCTCGAGGAGGAACTGTCGGACCGGCTCGCAACGCCGGTCGTGTTCAAGATGGGTGCGAAGGGACGCGGGCAGATGATCATCGACTTTGCCGACCTCGATGTGCTCGACGGGGTGTTGGCGCGCCTGCGGGCGTAGCAAGAATCGTAGGGTGGGCACTCCGTGCCCACGCGGACGTTTGCGCGATGCTGGCATCTGCGTGGGCACCGGGTGCCCACCCTACAAACGGGTACCGCGTGCGCACGAGTGCGAACGCGACCCTAAAAGAAGGGCTCCGATCGGGAGATCCTTTTCGTTGAATCCGCCCTACCGTGCCTGCCGAAAATGTGTCGCGGTATAACACATTTATTGCCTCGCTGACATCGGCTACGCCCCTTCCCAACGTCCAGAATCGTTTGACGACCCTCCGTATAACCACTTATAATCCCGAGGATTCATGTAATTACCGCACCGTAACTCGGTTTCATATGGCTAGCGCGAAGAACAAAAAATGCTGCGCATAGTCTCCCTGCAATTGATGGCATCAGTAGTCACTGGCCTTGTCGCCGGACTGCTGGGGGGGCGGCCTGCGATGATTTCCGCGGTTCTCGGTGGCTTGTGTTGTGTCGTGCCCAACGCGCTGTTTGCGCTGCGCCTGTTTGCCAACGCGCAGAAGCCGGGCGGGGCCAACCCGATGACGTTTTTCATCGGTGAATTTATAAAGATTGCATTGACGGTGGGCTTCCTTGGCGCCACCGCCTGGCTGTACCGCGATTTGAACTGGCTCGCGCTCATCTGCGGCTTCATCGTGGCACTCAAAAGTTACATCATCTTATTGTTTAGGCACCAGAAATGACAACTGAAATCGCGGCGGGAGCAGTACAAGCGGCGGGTGAGCATGGCCTCACCGCTGGTGAATACATCAAGCACCACCTTCGTCACAACGCATCGGGAACGCAGACCTCGCCGATCGACTTTTCGGTCATCCACTACGACACGATCCTGTGGTCGGTCCTGCTGGCAACTGTCGCCGCCATCTTCCTGATCCTTGCCGCGCGCCGTGCCACGGCCGGTATCCCGGGCCGTTTCCAGGCCTTTGTCGAGATGGTCGTCGAACTCGTTGAAGACCAGTCGAAGGCTATCGTGCACGGCAACCGCAGCTTCATCGCGCCGCTGGCCCTGACCGTGTTCGTCTGGGTCGTGCTGATGAACTCGATGGACTTCCTGCCGGTCGACCTGTTCGCCACCGTGTTCCGCTGGGTGGGCATCCACAACGCCGAAGGCCACGAACCGTTCTTCCGCGCGGTCCCGACCGCCGACCTGAACGGCACGCTGGGCATGTCGCTGGTCGTGCTGCTGTGCATGCTTTACTACAACGTCAAGATCAAGGGCCTGGGCGGCTTCGTCCATGAGCTGTTCTGTGCGCCGTTCGGCGCCCACCCGGCGCTGTGGATCTTCAACTTTGGCCTGAACCTGATCGAATTCGCTGCAAAAACCGTTTCGCTCGCAATGCGACTTTTCGGCAACATGTTTGCCGGCGAACTGATCTTCCTGCTGATCGCGCTGCTCGGCGCGCAGTGGGTTGGCTTCACGACTCAGAGCGTCCTGTTGTCCGGCTTGGGAATCTTTGCCGGTTCGATCTGGGCAGTCTTCCACATCCTGATCGTGTTGTTGCAGGCTTTCATTTTCATGATGCTGACGCTGGTGTACATCGGCCAGGCCCATGAAGGTCACTAAAAAGCGGCATCGTAGTTTTAGCAGTATTGAGTAATACGTTTTTAACTTTTCATTTTTTGATTATCTAAGGAGTTTTTGATGACTAACGTCGCGTTCGTAGCACTGGCTTGCGGTCTGATCATTGGTTTGGGTGCTATCGGTGCATGTATCGGTATCGGTGTCATGGGCGGTAAGTACATCGAAGCTTCGGCTCGTCAGCCTGAGCTGATGAACACCCTGCAGACCAAAATGTTCCTGCTGGCCGGTCTGATCGACGCCGCATTCCTGATCGGCGTCGGTATCGCGATGATGTTTGCCTTCGCAAACCCGTTCGGCGCCTAATCCCCGGATTCTTGAATAGCCGGGCCAGCGACCAAACGCCGGCCCGGCGTACTTCATTCTGAGAAGGAAAAAGCTGTGAACTTAAACGCTACAATGTTCGTGCAGTCCATTGTGTTCCTCATCCTGGCATGGGTCGTCGCGAAATTCGTGTGGCCGCCGGTGATGGGAGCGCTGGATGCGCGCGCAAAGAAAATCGCTGAAGGTCTGGCCGCGGCCGACCAGGGCAAGCTGGCCATGGCCGCTGCCGAAAAGCGTGTGCAGGTCGAACTGGCCAGCGCCCGCGACGAAGGCGCCAAGCGCGTCGCCGACGCCGAAAAGCGTGCCCAACTGGTTGCCGACGAAATCAAGGCCAATGCCCAGGCAGAAGCGAACCGTATCGTGGCCCAGGCCCGTGCCGAAGCCGAGCAGCAAGTGACCAAGGCGCGCGAAGAACTGCGCGGCCAGGTCGCCTCGCTGGCCGTCAAGGGCGCCGAGCAGATCCTCAAGCGCGAAGTGAACGCAGCGGCCCACGCCGACCTGCTGTCGCAACTGTCGACCGAGCTCTGATCATGGCAGAACTCGCAACCGTCGCTCGCCCTTACGCTGAAGCACTGTTCCGCGTCGCCCAATCCGAGGACATCAACGCCTGGTCGGCCATCGTGTCGGAACTGGCCCAGATCGGCGCCAACCCGGACCTGCAGTCGTTCGCCAGCAACCCGAACGTCACGCACGAACAGCTGGCCGACACGATTGCGTCCCTGGTCAAGTCGCCGCTGAACGCTGAAGCGAAGAACTTTATCTTGATGCTGGCCCAGAATGGCCGCATCAACTTGTTGCCGGAGATCGGCACCCAGTTCCACGAGCTCGTCAATGCTCAGCAGGGTGCAGCCGACGCGCAGATCTACAGCGCGTTCGAGATCGCGGCCGGCCAGCTGTCGCAGCTGGTTGCCACGCTGGAAAAGAAATTTGGCCGCAAGCTGAACCCAACGGTAACAGTGGATCCCTCGCTGATCGGTGGTGTGCGCGTGGTCGTTGGTGACGAAGTGCTCGATACCTCGGTACGCGCCAAGCTGCAACAGATGCACGTTGCGCTGGTGGCGTAAGGAACTCGCACCGCTCGCCGGCGTCTATCGCCCTTGCCCTACGCATCAAGAAACTATTAGGAGTTAGTATGCAACTTAACCCATCTGAAATCAGCGAACTGATCAAGAGCCGGATCCAGGGCCTCGAAGGTTCCGCTGAGGTTCGCAATCAAGGCACGGTGATTTCCGTCGCCGACGGTATCTGCCGCATCCACGGTCTGTCGGACGTGATGCAAGGCGAGATGCTGGAATTCCCGGGTAACACCTTCGGCCTGGCCATGAACCTCGAGCGCGACTCGGTCGGTTCCGTGGTGCTGGGCGCCTACGAGCACATCTCGGAAGGCGACATCGTCAAGACCACCGGCCGCATCCTGGAAGTGCCGATCGGTCCGGAACTGCGTGGCCGTGTGGTCAACGCCCTGGGCCAGCCGATCGACGGCAAAGGTCCGATCGCCACCACCCTGACCGCGCCGATCGAAAAGATCGCGCCGGGCGTGATCGCGCGTGAATCGGTGTCGCAGCCGATGCAGACCGGCCTCAAGGCGATCGACTCGATGGTGCCGATCGGCCGTGGCCAGCGTGAGCTGATCATTGGCGACCGCCAGACCGGCAAGTCGGCCGTGGCTGTCGACGCGATCATCAACCAGAAGGGTCAGAACATGACCTGCGTGTACGTTGCGATCGGCCAGAAAGCATCGACCATCAAGAACATCGTGCGTTCGCTGGAACAGCACGGCGCGATGGAGTACACGATCGTGGTCGCCGCTTCGGCTTCCGAATCGGCTGCAATGCAATACATCGCCGCCTACTCGGGCTGCGCGATGGGCGAATACTTCCGCGACCGCGGCGAAGACGCGCTGATCGTGTATGACGACCTGTCGAAGCAGGCCGTTGCATACCGCCAGATCTCGCTGCTGCTGCGCCGTCCGCCGGGTCGTGAAGCGTATCCGGGCGACGTGTTCTACCTGCACAGCCGCCTGCTCGAGCGCGCCGCACGCGTGAACGCCGACTACGTCGAGAAGTTCACCAACGGCGCCGTCACCGGCAAGACCGGTTCGCTGACCGCACTGCCGATCATCGAAACCCAGGCCGGCGACGTCTCGGCATTCGTTCCGACCAACGTGATTTCGATTACCGACGGCCAGATCTTCCTGGAGACCTCGCTGTTCAACGCCGGTATCCGTCCTGCGATTAACGCCGGTATCTCGGTGTCGCGCGTCGGTGGCGCCGCACAGACCAAGGTCATCAAGAACCTGTCGGGCGGTATCCGTACCGACCTGGCACAGTACCGTGAGCTGGCTGCGTTCGCGCAGTTCGCATCGGACCTGGACGAATCGACCCGCAAGCAGCTGGACCGTGGCGCGCGCGTGACCGAGCTGCTGAAGCAGCCGCAATACTCGCCGCTGCCGATCTCGCTGATGGCGGCCTCGCTGTTTGCGGTCAACAAGGGCTTCCTCGACGACATCGAAGTCAAGCAAGTGTTGCCATTCGAAGCCGGCATGCACGCCTACCTGAAGACCAAGCAGGCTGCGCTCCTGTCGAAGATCGAAGAAACCAAGCAACTGGACAAGGATGGCGAAGCAGCACTTGCCGCGGCCGTTGCTGATTTTAAAAAGTCGTTCTAATCGTTCTATTTGCTAGTGGGACAGAGTTAAGCGCAGCGGTAGCAAACGTTGCTCGCTCTGTCCCCAACATTATATGACTGACATCAGAGTAGTCATAAGGAGTAAGGACTCATGGCAGTAGGCAAAGAGATACGTGGCAAGATCAAGAGCGTAGAGAATACGAAGAAGATCACCAAGGCGATGGAAATGGTCGCCGCATCGAAAATGCGCAAGGCGCAGGATCGGATGCGCGCCGCCCGTCCCTACAGTGAAAAGATTCGTAACATCACCGCCAATCTTGCGACTGCAAATCCGGAGTACACGCACCCGTTCATGGCGCAAGCCAAGGGTACGCAAGCAAAGGCCGTGGGTTTCATCGTCGTCACGACCGACAAGGGTCTGTGCGGCGGCATGAACACCAACGTCCTGCGCCAGGTAACGCAGAAGACGCGCGAGCTGGAACAGGCTGGCAACAAGATCGAAGCGGTCGCTATCGGCAACAAGGGTCTGGGTTTCCTGAACCGGGTTGGCGTGCACCTGGTGTCGCACGCCACCCAGATCGGCGACACGCCGCACCTGGAAAAGCTGATCGGCCCGGTCAAGGTGATGCTCGACGCTTACCAGGACGGCAAGCTGGACGTTGTCTACCTGTGCTACACCAGGTTCATCAACACGATGAGGCAAGAGCCGGTCGTCGAGCAGCTGCTGCCGCTGCCGGCCAGGCAGCTCGAAGCCGACAAGGGCCACCATGGATGGGATTACATCTATGAGCCGGAAGCGGCAACCGTGATCGATGAACTGCTGGTGCGCTACGTTGAAGCGCTGATCTACCAGGCAGTCGCCGAGAACCTCGCGTCCGAGCAGTCGGCACGCATGGTGGCGATGAAGTCGGCGAGCGACAACG
>JBJMVW010000088.1:0-1926 GCA_045810465.1 Massilia sp.
GACGCATCAAACTTGGTGATGTTGGCAATGCCCGACTTGCCTGCCAGCGCCGCACTCCACGCCTCGGCAATCGTGTTGCCGATCGGTGAAACGCAGCCCAGGCCGGTAACAACGACGCGACGGTTGCGTGAACTCAAGCGATTCTCCCGAAAAACTCAGACAGCTTAGGCCTTGACGTGCGCCGTAGCGTAGTCGATTGCCTGCTTGACGGTGGTGATCTTCTCAGCCTGCTCGTCAGGGATTTCCATTTCGAACTCGTCTTCCAGTGCCATCACCAGTTCGACGGTGTCGAGGGAATCAGCGCCGAGGTCGTCAACGAACGAGGATTCGATTTTGATGTCTGCTTCTGCAACGCCCAGTTGCTCAGCGACGATTTTTTTAACGCGTTGTTCGATATCCGACATGTTATGGCTCCATTAGGTATGTGTTGCGGAAAGTGCGCGCATTTTATCAGGTTTGCGCGTTGAAAAACTATTTTCAGCGTCTGCGTTCAACTCGGCCGAAAGTGCTGCTAAAAGATGAGAATTTGCCGGAAAGCGAGCGAAGCGTAGCGCCCAATATGCCCGATTCCGGCACTTTGCGCATCAATTCATGTACATGCCGCCGTTTACATGCAGCGTGGTGCCGGTGACGTAGGCAGCCTGCGGCCCGGCCAGGAAGGCCACCGCATGCGCGATATCTTCCGGCTGGCCGAGGCGGCCCAGCGGAATTTGCGCCAGCAGCGCTTCGTGCTGGCCTTCGCCCAATACCTTGGTCATGTCGGTATCGATGAAACCGGGCGCCACGCAGTTGACGGTGATGTTGCGGCTACCGATCTCGCGCGCCAGCGCCCGGCTCATGCCGGCCACGCCGGCCTTGGCGGCCGCGTAGTTCATCTGGCCCGGGTTGCCGCTCGATCCGACCACCGAGGTGATGTTGATGATACGCCCGTGTTTTGCCTTCATCATCCCGCGCAGCACCGCGCGCGACAGGCGCCCGACCGCGGTCAGGTTGGTGGCGATCACGCTGTCCCACTCCTCGTCCTTCATGCGCATCGCCAGCTGGTCCTGCGTGATGCCGGCGTTGTTGACCAGGATCGACAGGCTGCCGAAGCTCTTTTGCACCTCGTCGATGACGGCGCCGCAGCGCTCGGCGTCGGTGACGTTGAGCACGACACCCTTGCCGCCGAACTCGGCCAGGTAGCCGCTGATCGCCTCGGCGCCGGATTCGGTGGTGGCGGTGCCGACCACTTTCGCACCCTGGCGCGCCAGTTCGAGGGCGATGGCCTTGCCGATGCCGCGCGAGGCGCCCGTGACGAGCGCGACTTGGTTATCCAGATTCATTGATGTCCTCTTGTTTACGATTCGGGTCAAAGGCACTCAGGCCCGGTTGATTTGGGCCAGCACACGTTCGAGCGACGCCTGGTCGACCAGCGCCTCGCCCGCCAGCACCGGGTCGATGCGCTTGGCCATGCCAATGAGCACCTTGCTCGGCGCGCATTCGATCACCTGGGTGACACCAATGGCCGCCATTTTTTGCATCGCCTCGACCCAGCGCACGGGGCCCGCAGCCTGGCGCACCAGCGCGTCCTTGATTGCGGCCGGATCGTTCAGGATAGCGACGTCGACATTGTTGATCAAGTCGATCTGCGGCGCGGAGAATTCGATGCCCGCCATATAGGCGCGCAGGCGGTCCGAGGCCGGCTTGAGCAGCGACGAGTGGAACGGCGCCGAGACCGCCAGTTTCATCGCGCGCTTGGCGCCCTTGGCCTTGGCCAGTTCGCAGGCGCGATCGATAGCGGCCGCATGACCGGCGATGACGATCTGGGTCGGCTCGTTGAAGTTGACGGCCTCGACCACTTCGCCTTGCGCGGCCTCGGCACAGACGGCGCGCACGTCATCGGCCGACAGGCCCAGGATCACGGCCATCGTGCCCTGCCCGACCGGC
>JBJMVW010000089.1:0-5030 GCA_045810465.1 Massilia sp.
CTGATCGCCGGCCAGTCGATCGTCGTCACCGGCCCCGGCCCGATCGGCCTGATGGGCGTCGGCGTGGCCAAGGCGCTCGGCGCCGACCAGGTGATCCTGACCGGCACCCGCGACAACCGCCTCGAGCTGGGTAAGAAGTTAGGCGCCGACTACACCATCAACGTGAAGAACGAAGACGCGGTCGAGCGCGTGCGCGAGATCACCAACGGCGGCGCCCACTACGTGCTCGAATGCTCGGGCGCGCCGAACGGCTTCAACGAGGCGGCGCGCATGCTCAAGCGCGGCGGGCGCATCTGCCTGGCGGCGTTCCCGCAGGAGCCGGTGCCGGTCGATGTCGCCTACCTGGTGCGCAACAACATTTACGTCTTCGGCATCCGCGGCGAGGGCAAGAGCGCGACCCACCGCGCCTCGTCGCTGATGGGCCAGAACCGCTTCCCGGCCAAGCTGATCCACACCCACACCTTCCCGCTCGAAGAGGTGCCGACCGCGCTGAAATACGCCCGCGAGCGCATCGACGACGCGATCAAGGTCGTGGTCAAGATGAACCATTAAGCACAGCGTAACGGAGAGGATGGCGGAGACCATGTTAACTTGGGATAACTACATATCGGCGGCAAGCCTGGACGACGCCTTGGCGCAGCTGGCGCAGTACGGCGAGCGCGCCAGGGTGATTGCCGGCGGGACCGACCTGTTCACCTGGGCGCGCGAAGGCCGCGCCGGCGACGTGCATTTCGACGCGATGGTCGATGTCACGAAGATCCCGCAGCTGTCGGGCGTGAGCCTGGAACAGGGCCGCCTGCGCATCGGCGCCAACACGACGATCGCCGAGTTCGTGCGCCATCCGCTGCTGCTGCAGCATGCGCCGGTCCTGCGCCGCTGCGCGGTCTGGTTCGCGGACGACCAGATCCGCGAGCAGGCCACCATTGGCGGCAATATCGTCAACGCGTCGCCGGCTGGCGATGCGATGCCGCCACTGATGACGCAGGACGCGACGATCACCTCGTGGCGCCTGGAGGGCGGCGTGCCGGTTGCGCGCACGCTGCCGCTGTCGGAGTTCATCACCGGCCCCACGCGGACCGCCCTGCAGCCGGGCGAGCTGCTGGGCCACATCGAGGTCGAGCCGGCCGGCGCCTACGGCACCGCGTTCGAGAAGTGCGGCCACCGCCGCTCGCTGGTGATCTCGACGATCTGCCTGGCCGTGCTGGCGCGGCTCGACGCGACGCGGACCCGGTTCCACGACGTGCGCATCGCGATCGGCGCGGTCGGCCCGGTGCCGGAACGGCTGCCGGACGTCGAGCGCCTGTTGGTCGGCCGCCAGGTCAGCGCCGAGCTGATCGCCGCTGCCGCGCAGATGGCCGAACACCACGTGCGTTCGCGCAGCCGCGTCGAGTACCGGCGCGAAGTGCTGGTCAATTTTGTCGAGCGGGGCATCGTCAATGCCCTGCGGGAGTGCGGCCTCGCGGTCGACCGCGATGCCGAGCGTCTGGAGGTGTCCCATGCATGAAGCAAAAATCAGTATGACGGTCAATGGCCGCCTGGTCGAACGCAGCTGCGAGCCGCACCTGCGCCTGCTCGACTTCGTACGTGACGAGCTGCACCTGACCGGGAACAAGGAAGGCTGCGGCGCCGGCGAATGCGGCACCTGCTCGATGTTCGTCGACGGCACGCTGGTCAAGAGCTGCCTGACGCCGGCCGCCAAGGCCCAGGGCTGCAAGGTGGAGACGGTCGACGGCCTGGCCGACCAGCAGGACGGCGAACTGACCGTGCTGCAGAAGGCCTTCCACCGCACCGGCGCCTCGCAGTGCGGCTTCTGCATCCCGGGGATGGTGATGGCCGCCACGTCGACGCTGCGCCGCAATCCGAATGCGAGCCTGGACGAGATCAAGGAAGGCCTGTCCGGGAACATCTGCCGCTGCACCGGCTACCAGAAGATCTTCGAGGCGATCGAGCTGGCGCGCGACGTAATGAACGGCACGCTGCCGGTGACCGCGCTCGACGAAGAGCAAAAGGTTAACGACAGCTTCATCGGCACCAGCTACCGGCGCCTCGACGCGCCGTCGAAAGTGACGGGACGCCTTGGCTACGCGGCCGACATGGCGCTGACCAATATGCTGCACATGCAGGTGCTGAGGAGCCCCGTGCCGTACGGCCGCATCGACCTGCTGGACGTGTCGGAAGCGCGCGCGATGCCGGGCGTGGAGGCCGTGATCACCTGCGACGACGTGCCGGGCAAGGACGGCTTCGGCGTGTTCTACCACGACCAGCCGGTGATGGCGCGCGGCGTGGTGCGCTACACCGGTGAGCAAATCTGCGCGGTGATCGCCGAGACCCCGTACATCGCACGCGAAGCGCTCAAGAAGATCCGCCTCGAGATCACGCCGCTGCCTGGCGTGTTCGATCCGGAGGAAGCAATCAAGCCGGGCGCGCCGCAGCTGCACGCGGAATACGCCGGCAACATGTGCAAGCACACCAAAATCCGCAAAGGCGACGTGGCGCAGGGCTTCGCCCAGGCCGACTACGTCTTTGAAGAGGTGTACCGCACCCAGGCCATCGAGCACGCCTACCTCGAGCCCGAAGCCGGCGTCGCTTACCTCGACCCGGACGGCACCGTGGTGGTCCACTCGCCGAGCCAGAACATCACCCACCACCGCCACATGCTGGCCTCGATCCTCGGCCGGCCGATCAACAAGGTGCGGATGGTGATGAGCACCGTCGGCGGCGGCTTCGGCGGCAAGGAAGACATGATCTACCAGGGCATGCTGGCGATCGCCGCGATCAAGACCCGGCGCCCGGTCAAGCTGGTGTTCACGCGCGAGGAATCGCTGGCGGTGTCGGCCAAGCGCCACCCGTTCACGATCCGCTACCGGATGGGCGTAATGAAGAGCGGACGCATCGTCGCCACCGAAATGAAGATGCTGGCCGACGGCGGCGCCTATGCGATGTCCAGCCCGGCCGTGATGAACAAGGCCTCGATCCTCGGTCCGGGTCCGTACGATATCCCGAACGTGTGGGTCGATGCGATCGCGGTCTACACCAACAACACGCCGAGTGGCGCGTTCCGCAGCTTTGGCGCGTTCCAGTCCGAGTTCGCGACCGAGTCGCTGCTCGACGTGGTGGCCGAGAGCCTGCGCATGGACCCGCTGCAGCTGCGCCTCATTAACGCGATGCGCGACGGCGCCAATACCCACACCCAGCAGACGCTCGGTTCGGTCGCGCTGGTGCAGTGCATCGAGGGCGCGGCCGAGGCCTCGCAGTGGGACCCGGGCATCCCGCACCGCCAGCAGCTGGGCAAGCAGCGCGAGGACCTCGGCCTGGCCGGCACCCGCGCCCCGGTCGAACTGGGCGCCCGCCTGCCGCTGCACGAAGCGCAGCCGGCCGAAGCGCAGGCGCAGCAACAACAACCTCAGGAGGTAGCACCATGAAACAGCGTGGACGTGGAGTGGCCTGCAGCTGGTACGGCATCGCCCGCACGGCGGCGATGGACCGGGCCGCGGCCTGGGTCGAACTGGATGACGGCGGCACGGTCAAGGTGATGACCGGCGTGACCGAACTGGGCGAGGGCATCCTGACGGTGCTGTGCCAGGTCGCCGCCGAGGAAATGGGCGTCACGCCCGAGGACGTGACGCTGGGCGACAACGACACCGCGCGCGTACCGGAAGCGGCGCACGCCGGCGCCACCCGCCAGACCTACATGATCTCGAACGCGGTGGCGATCGCCTGCCGCGACGCGATGACCAGGTTCCGCGAGGCGATGGGCAAGCACTGGAAGGTGGCGCCGGACACGATTCGCGCCAAGAACGGCTGCTGCTGGGTCGAGGACAAGCACCACACGCACAAGGCGACCATGTCGGCCGCGGTCAACACGCTCAAGCACCAGCATGGCGTGGTGATCGTCGGCAGCGGCACTTACACCTCGAGCCACACCGCGCTCGACCCGAACGACGGCCATGCGACACCGTGGCGCTCCTACGTCTGGGGCACCCAGGTCGCCGAGGTCGAGGTCGACACCGATTCGGGCGAGGTGCAGGTGCTCGGCATCTGGGCCGCGCACGACGTCGGCCGCGTGATCAACCCGCGCGGCGTGGAGGGCCAGATCGAGGGCGCGGTCGTGATGGCGGTCGGCCACGCGCTGATGGAGGAGTACCACCAGAACAAAGGCGTCACCACCACGCCGAGCTTTGCCAAGTACATCCTGCCGACCGCGCTCGACGTGCCATACGTGACCTCGGTGCTGGTGCAGGACATCGACCCCAACAACCCGCTCGGCGTGAAGGGGATCGGCGAGCCGGCCATGGTGCCGACCGCCCCGGCCATCATCAACGCGATCTACGACGCGGTCGGGGTGCGCATCACCACGCTGCCCGCCACGCCCGAGCGCGTGCTCGAAGCGCTGCGCGCCAAGCGCGAACGCGACCAGGCGCAGCAGGCCGCGCAGCCGACCCAGCAACCCCAGCCTACGGAGCCCGTACCAGCATGAACAAGCCATTTAGCGTAAGCGGCGCCGGCGCCGAACGGCTGGCCGAGATTGGCGCCACGCTCGAACGCGCCCAGGCGATCGCCGCCGCCGGCGGACTGGAAGCGGCAATCGCGATCGGCGCCCTGCCGTCGACCGTGAACGTGACCCTGGCCGAGGGGCTGGTCCTGGGCCTGCTCAAACAGGGCGTGACCAAGTACCTCGCCATCTTCGGCCACGGTTCGACCCACCTGGGCGAGGTGCTGCGCCAGTACGACGAAGCGGGTGTCACCCGCACCTTCAACTTCCGCAACGAAGTGGCGATGGCGCACGCCGCCACCGCGCTGGCGTGGCAGTACGGCGAAACGCCGGCAGTGGTCACCTCGATCGGCCCCGGCGGCCTGCAGGCGATGGCCGGTTCGCTGGCCGCGGCCTCGAACGGCGTCGGCGTGTACCACATCTACGGCGACGAGACCACCCACGGCGAAGGCTACAACATGCAGCAGATCCCGCGCCGCCACCAGGGCCTGTACGGCCAGATGGGCGCGCTGATGGGTGAATCCTACGTGCTGCACAC
>JBJMVW010000090.1:0-2637 GCA_045810465.1 Massilia sp.
GGGCATTGCTTCGGACGGTTCGTACGGCATCCCTGAAGGCGTGATGTTCGGCTTCCCGGTCACCACCGAAAACGGCGAATACAAGATGGTCCAGGGCCTGGCGATCGACGAGTTCTCGCGGGAGCGCATCAACCTGACGCTCAAGGAACTGGAAGAAGAGCGCGCCGGCGTCGCCCACTTGCTGAAATAAATAAGAAACCGCGGCGGCCAGTGGAGCAGGACAAGTTACAAATTCGGTCAGAAATTCGGCCACCGGCACGCCGCCCGCGCCGTGCCGCCCCATCCGGCGGCACGCGCGCTTCCACGTCTGCACACACGAACATGCATCCTTCCGAGGTTTTATTCCAGGGTAAACGCCAGCCGCTGCTGCTTCCCGCCTGCGACCACTACGCCGGTTCCGAGAAGCTGATGCGCAAGTCGATGGCCCTGCAACAAGAGCTTGGCCCCCTGTTCGACATCACCTTCGACTGCGAGGACGGCGCCTCGGCCGGCAACGAGCTGGCGCACGCGCAGCTGGTGGCCAGCCTCGTCAACAGCGAAGACAACCGCTTCAACCGCATCGGCGCCCGCCTGCACGACGTGGGCAGTCCCCACTTCGGGCAGGACGTGGCAAGCATCGTCGGCGCCGCCGCCGCCAAGCTCGCCTACGTGGTGCTGCCCAAGCCGAACGGCGTCGACGACGTGCGCCAGGCGCTCGACATCATCAACCGCCATGCCGTGCCCGCCGGGCGCGCGGCGCTGCCGCTGCACGTGCTGGTCGAAACCCACGGCGCGCTGCACGACGCGTACGACATCGCCGCCCTGCCCCAGGTCGAATGCCTGTCGTTCGGGATCATGGATTTCGTCTCGTCGCACTACGGCGCGATTCCGGCCGCCGCGATGCGCACCCCGGGACAATTTACCCATCCGCTGGTTGTCCGCGCCAAGCTGGAGATGGTTGCGGCATGTCATGCGCACGGCAAGGTCGCCTCGCATAATGTGACCACCGATATCAAGGACAGCGCGGTGGTCGCCAACGACGCCCAGCGCGCCGCCAGCGAATTCGGCTTCACGCGCATGTGGAGCATTCATCCGGACCAGATCAAGCCGATCATCAAGGCCTTCACGCCGCGCGTGTCGGAGGTGAACGAAGCGACCAACATCCTGACTGAAGCCATCGCCGCGAACTGGGGTCCAATCGCACAACATGGGCGCTTGCACGACCGCGCCAGCTACCGATATTATTGGACGGTGTTGCAGCGCGCAAAGCTGGCTGGCCTGGCGCTGCCGGATGCCGCGGCGGCAATCGTCAATCAACCGGAAACACTCTGATGGCCACCACAATCAAACAACTCCTCTCCGCCTGCTCGTTCGCGCTGGCGGCATCCGCGCTGTGCGCTGCTCCCGCGTCGGCGCAGGTCCACGAAAAACACCCGAAGGCCACTGCGGTCCTGAAGGCCAAGAAGGCCAAGTCGAAGAAGGCCGACAAAGCCGAGGCGGCTGCGCCGTCGCTGGCGGACGACCCGGAACCGGACCTGACCGACACGGTCAGCACCGACTACAGCTGCGAGCTGGGCAACAAGATCACGATCTACACCAACGAAAAGGATGACGCCCACATCGCGCTGCGCTGGAAGAAGCGCGTGCACCGGCTGACCCGGGTCGGCACCACCACCGGCGCGCTGCGGTTCGAGAACCCGGCCTTCGGCCTGGTCTGGATCGGCATCCCGTCGAAAGGCATCCTGCTGGACTCCAAGCTGAACCGCCAGCTGGCCAATGAATGCAAGAGCGCGGCGCAATCCCAGCCGGTCGTGGCTGGCGTGGCGCTCGAGAAGAAAAGCTGATGCGCGGCGGCGCCGCCGCCCCACGCATCGCCCTGTTGCACAGTTAGCATTGAAGCAATAACAAAATATCCCATTGAAGGAGAGGTTATGTCTCGCAACACTCTGAACACCGTCAAGGACTTCCCGCTGTCGGCGGGCCAGTCCGGCCAGTTCTACTCGCTGCCGGCACTGGGCGAATCCCTGGGCGTGAACCTGTCGCGCCTGCCGGTGTCGATCCGTATCGTCCTCGAATCCGTGCTGCGTAACTGCGACGGCAAGAAGGTCACCGAAGAGCACGTCAGGCAACTGGCCAACTGGGGCCCGACCGCGGAACGCACCGACGAGATCCCGTTCGTCGTGGCGCGCGTCGTGCTGCAGGACTTTACCGGCGTGCCGCTGCTGGCCGACCTGGCCGCGATGCGCAACGTCGCCGCCAAGACCGGCGCCGACCCGAAGAAGATCGAGCCGCTGGTGCCGGTCGACCTGGTGGTCGACCACTCGGTGACCATCGACCACTTCCGCGAGCCGGGCGCGCTGGACCTGAACATGAAACTGGAATTCCAGCGCAACAACGAGCGCTACCAGTTCATGAAGTGGGGCATGCAGGCATTCGACACCTTCGGCGTGGTTCCTCCGGGCTTCGGCATCGTGCACCAGGTCAACCTCGAGTACCTGGCGCGCGGCGTGCACAACGCCAACGGCACCTTCTACCCCGACACGCTGGTCGGCACCGACTCGCTCACCACCATGATCAACGGTATCGGCGTGGTGGGCTGGGGCGTGGGCGGCATCGAGGCCGAAGCCGGCATGCTGGGCCAGCCGGTGTACTTCCTGA
>JBJMVW010000091.1:0-38439 GCA_045810465.1 Massilia sp.
CGGCATCCATGTCGAAGCCGACCTTGTGCGGTCAGCAGCGCGGCTTACTGCCCGCGCTTGGCGCGTGCCTTGGCTGCAATCCGCATCCGCAGCGCGTTCAACTTGATGAACCCGCCCGCATCGGCCTGGTTGTACGCGCCACCGTCTTCATCGAAGGTCGCGATGTTCATGTCGAACAGCGAATCGGTCTTCGAATCGCGCGAGACCACGATCACGTTGCCCTTGTAGAGCTTGACGCGCACCTGTCCGTTGACGCTCTGCTGGGTGTGGTCGATCAGGGTCTGCAGCGCGACGCGCTCCGGCGCCCACCAGTAGCCGTTGTAAATCAGCGAGGCGTAGCGCGGCATCAGGTCGTCCTTCAGGTGCGCCACTTCGCGGTCGAGCGTGATCGACTCGATCGCGCGGTGCCCCTTGAGCATGATGGTGCCGCCCGGCGTTTCATAGCAGCCGCGCGACTTCATGCCGACGTAGCGGTTCTCGACCAGGTCGAGGCGGCCGATGCCGTGCTTGCCGCCGAGGCGATTGAGCTCGGTCAGCACTTCGGCCGGCGACATGCGCTTGCCGTTCAGCGCGACGATGTCGCCTTTCTCGTATTCGAGGTCGAGGTATTCCGCCTGGTCCGGCGCCTGTTCCGGGCTCACGGTCCAGCGCCACATCGATTCCTCGGCTTCGGCGCTCGGGTTCTCGAGGTGGCGGCCTTCGAACGAGATGTGCAGCAGGTTGGCGTCCATCGAGTACGGCGCGCCGCCGTTCTTGTGCTTCATGTCGATCTCGATGCCGGCGTCCTGCGCGTACTGGAGCAGCTTCTCGCGCGACAGCAGGTCCCACTCGCGCCACGGGGCGATGATCTTGACGTCCGGTTTGAGCGCGTACGCGCCCAGTTCGAAACGCACCTGGTCGTTGCCCTTGCCGGTCGCGCCGTGCGAGACGGCGTCGGCGCCGGTTTCGTTGGCGATCTCGATCAGGCGCTTGGCGATCAGCGGCCGCGCGATCGAGGTGCCGAGCAGGTATTCGCCTTCGTAGACGGTATTCGCGCGGAACATCGGGAACACGAAGTCGCGCACGAATTCTTCGCGCACGTCGTCGATGTAGATGTTCTCCGGCTTGATGCCGAACTTGATCGCCTTGGCGCGTGCCGGCTCAAGTTCTTCGCCCTGGCCGAGGTCGGCCGTGAAGGTGACGATCTCGCAGCCGTAGTTATCCTGCAGCCATTTCAGGATGACGGAGGTATCGAGGCCGCCGGAGTAGGCGAGAACTACTTTTTTAATGTCGCTCATGGGAGTTCCAGTGATGGAGGGGATGGTAGGGATTGAATGGTCAGCTGGCCCTTGCGAACGTCGCCCCTGCAAACAGGGACGACGGGCCAACGATAAAACAATGGGTTGGTGGATTACTCTTCGATTTTACTTGTCTTCGATGCGGCCCAGCAGCAGGTATTCGATCAGGGCCTTCTGCACGTGCAGCCGGTTCTCGGCCTCGTCCCACACCACCGACTGCGGGCCGTCGATGACTTCGGCCGCGACTTCCTCGCCGCGGTGCGCCGGCAGGCAGTGCATGAACAGTGCGTCCGGTGCCGCGCGCGCCATCTTGGCCGCGTCCACCATGAAGCCGTCGAAAGCCTTCAGGCGTTCCGCGTTTTCCTTCTCGTAGCCCATGCTGGTCCAGACGTCGGTGTTCACCAGGTGGGCGCCGGCGCACGCGTCCGACGGATTGTCGAACAGCGTGTAGCGTTTGGTCGATACCAGGGTCGGGTCGAGGTCGTAGCCCTTCGGGGTCGCGACGTTCAGGTGGAAGCCGAACACTTCGGCAGCCTGCAGCCACGAGTACAGCATGTTGTTGGCGTCGCCGACCCAGGCCACCGTCTTGCCGGCGATCGGGCCGCGGTGCTCGTAAAAGGTGAAGATATCGGCCAGTACCTGGCACGGATGGTGTTCGTTGGTCAGGCCGTTGATCACCGGGACCCGCGAGTGGGCCGCGAAACGCTCGATGATGTCCTGGCCGAAGGTGCGCACCATGATGATGTCGCACATGCGGCTCATGACCTGGCCCGCGTCTTCCACCGGTTCGCCGCGCCCCAGCTGGCTGTCGCGGGTGTTCAGGTAGATCGCGGCGCCGCCCAGCTGGTGCATGCCGGCCTCGAACGAGAGGCGGGTGCGGGTCGAGCTCTTCTCGAACACCATCACCAGGGTGCGGTCGACCAGCGGATGGTAGACCTCGTAGCTCTTGAACTTGCGCTTGATGACCTTGGCGCGTTCGATCACGTACTCGAACTCGTCGCGCATAAAGTCGGAGAACTGCAGGAAGTGCTTGATCGGTTTGGTGCCAGGCATATCGTGGAATGGGATGCGGGGATCCCTTCGATTATAAGGGGTTTTGCTTTGCGTTAGCGAAAGCCACACGCTTTGCTTGTATATACCACTAATCAGTACAGCGTCTGCGACGACTCGTGCAGCAGCTGCGCGTACAGTTCGTGGCGCATGCGCGCGATCTTCCCATCCTCGACCGCGGCGAGCACCGCGCACTGCGGCTCCTGCAGGTGGCGGCAGTTGTAGTACTTGCAGCCGCCGAGGTAGGGCTGGAACTCGACGAAGGCGCGCTCGAGCATCCCTTCGCTGAGGTGGTACAGGCCGAACTCCTGGAAGCCCGGCGAGTCGATGAGCGAGGCCCCATTCGGCAAGTGGTACAGGCGCGTGAAGGTGGTGGTGTGCTTGCCGGTGTCGAGCGCGGCCGAGATTTCGCGCACCGCGATGTCGGCGTCCGGCACCAGCAGGTTGATCAGCGAGGACTTGCCCATGCCCGACTGGCCGATGAAGATCGACGACTGGCCCTCGAGCAGTGGAGACAAGGTAGCCACCGCGTGCTCGGGATGCGCCCGCGCCGACAGTTCGTGCAGCGGGTAGCCGAGCGCCGTGTAGGCCGAGGCGCGTTCGCGCGCGCGCGGCAGCAGCTCCTCGACGTCGGTCTTGTTGAGGATCAGGTGGGCCTCGATGCCCGCTGCCTCGGCCGCGACCAGCGAGCGCGAGACCAGGTCGTCGGCGAAGCCCGGTTCGGTCGCGATGACGATGAACAGGCGCGTGAGGTTGGCAGCCAGCAGCTTCGATTTGTACTGGTCGGAGCGGTACAGCAGGGTGGAGCGCTCGGCGATCTTTTCGATCACCGCCTGGTCCTCCGAGGTCATTTTGAGGTGGACGATGTCGCCCACCGCGACGTTGGTCTTTTTGCCGCGCGTGACGCACTGGAGTTTTTGGCCGCGCGCGTCCGCAAGATAGTGGCGGCCGTGGGCCGCGATGATGGTGCCGGTCAGTTCCTTCATGCGGCGGCCCGCTGTGCGTAGATCGCGTTGGCTTTGGCCGCGCAGATGAAGTCATTCTCCGAAACCGCGTTGCCGGCCGAGTGCGTCGTCCAGGCGGCGATGCAGTGGCGGTAGCGCACCGTCAGGTCCGGGTGGTGGTCCTGGGCGTGGATCATCCACGCCAGTGCGTTCACGAATTCGATCGTCTCGTGGTAGTTGCGGAACTCGAAGCTGCGCTGCAGCTTGCCGTTCTCGAGCTGCCAGCCCGGGACCTCGGGCAGCAGGGCGTTGATGTCGTTGGTGTCGAGCGCCGCGGCGCCGTGGGTGCAGTGCTTGTCGAGCAGGTTCATGCTGCCGCCGCCAGGTTCAGGTGCCGGATCCGTACCGAGGCCGGCGGGTGCGAATCGTAGAAGGCCGAGTGCAACGGATCGGGCGTCAGGGTCGAGGCGTTATCCTCGTACATCTTGACCAGTGCCGAGACCAGGTCGCGCGAATCGGTATGGCGGGCGGCGAAGGCGTCGGCCTCGAACTCGTGCTTGCGCGAGGCGATCGACGACAGCGGCGACAGCACGAAGGTAAAACTCGGCAGCACCAGCACGAACAGGATCAGCGCCATCGCATCGTTCGACGCGCCCATCAGCGGCTGGACCCCGAGTCCGGTGTAGAACCAGGCCTGGCCCTTGAGGTAGCCGAGCAGGGCGAGGAACCCGAGCGACAGCGCGAACATCAGCGCGATGCGCTTGATGATGTGTTTGAGCTTGAAGTGGCCCAGTTCGTGCGCCAGCACCGCCTCGATCTCCTGCGGCGCGAGGCGCTGCAGCAGGGTGTCGAAGAACACGATCCGCTTGTTGGCGCCGAAGCCCGAGAAGTAGGCGTTGCCGTGGGCGCTGCGCTTGGAGCCGTCCATCACGAACAGGCCTTTGGACGCGAAGCCGACGCGCGCCATCAGGCCTTCGATGCGCGACTTGAGGCTGTCGTCCGACAGCGGCGTGAACTTGTTGAAGAGCGGGGCGATGACGGTCGGGTACAGCACCATCATCAACAGCTGGAAGCCGCTCCAGACCAGCCAGGCGTAGAGCCACCACAGCGCGCCGGTTTTCTCCATCAGCGCCAGCACGACCCACAACAGCGGCAGGCCGATCGCGGCGCCCACCAGCGCGCCCTTGACGCCGTCGGCCAGCCACAGCTTCACGCTCATCTTGTTGAAGCCATAGCGCTGTTCGAGCACGAACTGGCGGTAGTAATCGAAGGGCAGGTCCAGCACACCGGAGATGACGGCGAACGCGACCACCAGCGCCATCTGGTGTAGCATCCCCGGACCGGTCGCGTGCAGCAGCGCGGTGGACACCGCCTGCAGGCCGCCGAGCAGCGTAAAGCCGACCAGCACCGCGCCGCCCCACAGCAGCGTGGCCAGTCCGAAGCGGGTCTTGGCCACCGTGTAGTCAGCCGCCTTCTGGTGCGCGTACAGCGGGATCTTCTCTGCGAATTCGGCCGGCACTAGCGCGCGGTGCTGCGCGATGTGACGGATGTGGCGGCTGGCCAGCCAGAAGCGCAGCGCGAGCGTCAGCACGAAAAAAGTCACGAACAAAACCGAAAACGCGAGTGAAGACATTGTGTGCCTGTGAGAAAATGCAGGATTGATTAGGCAAAGAGAGAATTATGTCACAAGCCACTGGTTTCGAAGCAGCAGGTGCTGCCCAGCGTCCGAATGAATTCAACCTGGTGTGGGTCGATATGGAAATGACCGGCCTGGACCCGGACAACGACCGCATCATCGAGGTCGCGGTGGTGGTCACCGACCCGCACCTGAACGTGCTGGCCGAGGGGCCGGTGTTCGCGATCCACCAGTCCGACGAGACGCTCGACAAGATGGATTCGTGGAACAAGGGCACGCACGGCCGCTCGGGCCTGATCGAACGCGTCAAGGCCTCGACCGTGACCGAGGCCGATGCTGAAGCGGCGCTGATTGCCTTCCTGAAGAACTTCGTTCCGGCCGGCAAATCGCCGATGTGCGGCAACACCATCTGCCAGGACCGCCGGTTCATGGCGCGCGGCATGCCGAAACTGGAAGCATTCTTCCATTACCGGAACCTGGACGTGTCGACGCTGAAGGAACTGTGCCGCCGCTGGAAGCCGGAACTGGCGTCGGGCTTCAAGAAGCACCAGAAGCACACCGCGCTGGCCGACATCATCGAATCGGTCGAGGAACTGAAGTACTACCGCCAGCACTTCATCAAGCTGTAAGAGCCGTCCCGTCCGGTCACCGTAGGGTGGGCACCCCGTGCCCACGCGTAACGTTTGCAAGCCGCTAGCTTGCGCGTGGGCACGGCGTGCCCACCCTACGAACTGCGAAACACTTCCCGATTTCAGCGCATTTGGGTGTAATTCACCGGAACCCAGCGGTAGCCCTTGCCTTCGCTGCGCAGGTGGCCGAGGCCCGGGAATTGCAGGTGCGCGCCGCCGACCAGGTAGCCAGCCTTGGCCGCCGCATCGAACGCCTTCTTGCGGGCCGCCGCGGCCGCCTGGGTGTCGCTGTCGAAGCCGATGGTGACCGCCGGATCCTCCATCTGCACCGCCGCCACGTGGATCAGGTCGCCGATCAGCACCAGCTTCTGGCCACGGCTTTCCACCACGTAGGTCGTATGACCCGGGGTGTGGCCCTTGCCCGAGTGCGCCGAGACGCCCGGCACCAGTTCGGTGTCGCCGTCGAAGGGCTTGAACTTGCCTGCTTTCACGTACGGATTCAGCGACGCCATCGCGCCCTGGAAGTAGCCCTTCTTGTCGGCCGGCGCCTTGTCGAGGTTGGCCTGGCTGAGCCAGAACCCGGCTTCATGCTGGTCGGCCCGGATGGTCGCGTTCGGGAATACCAGCTGGCCGTTGTTGACCAGGCCGCCGACGTGGTCGCCGTGGAAGTGGGTCAGGTAGATTTCGTCGATCTGCTCGGGCTGGTAGCCGGCCGCCTTCAGGTTGGCGACCAATTTGCCCAGCGTCGGCCCGAACAGCGCGCCGGCGCCGCTGTCGACCAGCACCAGTTTGCTGCCGGTGTTGATCAGGAAGGCATTGTCCGACGTTTCGAGCGGGCTCTTCAGGAAGGACTTGGCCAGCGTGGCGTCAGTCTTTTCGGTTTTCTGGTGGAGTAGCTGGTTCATCGGCAGGTCGACGGTGCCATCGCTGACCGGCGTGACCTCGAAGTCGCCCAGCATCATCCGGAAGTAGCCGGGAGCCGGGGTCTTGGCCATCGGCGCGGCGGCCTGGCTCGGGGCCGCGAAGAAGGCAGCCGCGACGCTGGCGGCGAGGGCGTACTGTTTCAGTCGTTTGGTCATGGTGTCGAATCCTCAGAAAGCGGTCTGTCTGCGTGCGCAGTTGTTGGCCTGGCGCGATGTCCTTCGCGCACTATTTCATATCGTACATGAACATCCGCAGCGCTGCTGGCCCCTGCAAGCTGGCTCGGCCTGTGGTGTAATTGCGGGTTCACACTCTTGGCAAGTCTTGTTGATGGCGGAAAAACGAATCGAATGGCTGCGCAGCTTCCTGCCGCAGCCGCAAACGGCCAGCGCCACCGAGCGCGGGCGGGCGGTGGCGGGCGCGCTGGTGGGCCTGCTGCTGACCGCGGCGGTGAGCCACCTGGCGCTCGGCGCCGAGGCGGCCGCTTACCTGATCGCACCGATGGGGGCGTCCGCGGTGCTGCTGTTCTGCCTGCCGGCCAGTCCGCTGGCGCAGCCGTGGTCTATCCTCGGCGGCAACCTGGTATCGGCGCTGGTCGGCGTCACCTGCGCCCAATGGATCAACCAACCGATGCTGGCGGCGCCGCTGGCGGGCGGCCTTGCGATCGGGGCCATGTTCTACCTGCGCTGCCTGCATCCGCCGGGCGGGGCGGTGGCGCTGACGGCCGTGCTGGGCGGGCCGGCGGTGCACGCGGCCGGCTACCATTTCGCGCTGTGGCCGGTGGGGCTCAATTCGCTGCTGCTCGCGCTGGTGGCGCTGGTCTTCAACAACCTGACCGGGCGCCGCTACCCCCATGCGCAGCAGTCGGCGCTGCAGAACGCGCACGCGACGCGCGACCCGGTGCCGACCGCGCGGGTTGGCTTCACGAAGGAAGACCTGGACGCGGCGCTGGCGCGCTACGGGCAGGTGCTGGACGTCAGCCGCGACGACCTGGAAGGGATCATCTTCGAAACCGAGATGCAGGCCTACGGGCGGCGCTTCGGCGTGATCACCTGCCGCGAAATCATGTCGAAGGACGTGGTGACGATCACGCCGGACACGGCGCCGGCCGAGGCCTGGCGCCTGTTGCGCAGGCACCGGGTGCACGCGCTGCCGGTGCTGGACCGGGCGCGGCGCGTGGTCGGCATCGTCGGGCAGGGCGACTTCCTGCATGATGCCGGGCTGGACGAGTACAAGAGGAAGGCGGGCACGCGCGCCACCGTTGGCGCGATCATGACCGCGAACGTGACCACCATTCGTGCCGCCGAGGCGATCGTGGAACTGGTGCCCTTGATGAGCAACAGCGGGCTGCATCACATCCCGGTAGTCGACGACGACGGGGTATTCGTGGGAATCGTGAGCCAGTCGGACCTGCTGGCCGCGCTGTACGAAAGCCGCTTGGCGGCCGCGGCCTGACCCTGCAAAACCAGCCCGATTTTGCCCGCAAACTCTTTCCCCAAAACCGGGGTCAGAGCACGTTTAAATTTGCAAAATACGCCCCAACGCCAAATAAAAATGTGCTCTGACCCCGGTTTATGCAAAACCGGGGTCAGAGCAGTTTGAAATTGGGGAAATGGGCCTGAGCGCCGAATAAAAATGTGCTCTGACCCCGGTTTAGCGGTCAGCTGGTTTCGGCGCCGCAGCACTTTTTGTATTTCTTGCCGCTGCCGCAGGGGCAGTCGTCGTTGCGGCCGATTTTCGGGTCGTCGCGCTTGATGGTCTCGACCGCTGCTTTGCGGCGCGGTAGCCAGAAGCGGTGGATCGCCGGCAGGTTGGCTTCGATCGCGAGCGCCAGCTGGTGCGCTTTGACCGGGTCTTGCACTTCCGGCAGCTCGCTTTCGTCGATCTCGTCGGCGCCCAGCAGGTAGATCGGGCGCATCAGCGGCGCGGCTTCGGCGTCGTCCCAGATCGCGTCCCACGAGCCCGGGCGCAATTCCATGCCTTCCCAGAAGCCCCAGCACCAGGCTTCGGCGTCGATCAGCGTTTGCCCTTCGTGCTCGTGCTCGACGTAGAGCGGTTCGAAGTCCTTCGGCGCGACTTCGAACGTGATCAGCACTTCGTTCATGAAGCGCATGATCAGGTTGATGATGCGTTCTTCTTCCTTGTCATTTTTCCACTTCGGCGCGGCCTTGCCGTCCTCGCCCCACACCCGCGGCAGCCACTCGGCCGGCATGATCGTTTCCGGCCCGATCGCAATCGCGGTCAGGTAGCCGTGCAGGTGGTCCATGGTCATCGAGTCCTCGGGGCTGCGCTCGGACAGGAGGAAGCGGTCGAGTTCGTCAAATTCTTTGTCGGTCAGGGGCTGGTCGAGTTGCATTGTTGGCTCTTGTGGCGGTGAAGCCGCCAGTTTAACGCCTGCGGGCTAGCGGGCGCACGAAAAAAAGCGCGCCGCCTTACAATGAGGCTTATGGATAACCTGTCATTGGCTCAAGAATCATCCCAGCTTCATCCGTTTGCCGCGCTCGATCCGCAACGCGTGCTGGAGGCGGTCGAGAGCGTCGGCCTGCATGGCGATGGCCGCCTGCTGGCGCTGAACAGCTACGAGAACCGGGTCTACCGCGTCGGCCGCGACGATGGTTCGCCGGTGATCGTCAAGTTTTACCGGCCCCACCGCTGGAGCCCGGCGGCAATCCTCGAGGAGCACGCGTTCGTGGCCGAACTGGCCGAGCGCGAGGTGCCGGTGGTGCCGGCGCGCGTGCTCGAGGGCCGCACGCTGCATGAGTTCGCCGGTTTTCGCTTTGCTGTGTTTCCCAGCCGCGGCGGGCGCGCCCCGGAGCTGGACGACCCCAGGACGCTTGAATGGATCGGCCGCTTCATCGGGCGCATCCATGCGGTCGGCGCGACCGCCAGTTATGCCCAGCGCCCGGCGCTGAACCTGCAGACCTTTGGCCGCGAGCCGCGCAACTGGCTGCTGGCGCACGACTTCATTCCGCGCGAGCTGCTGGCGGCCTACACCAGCGTGGTCGACCAGGCGCTGGACGGCGTGGCGCGCTGCTTTGAGCGGGCCGGCGAGGTGCCCCTGCTGCGCCTGCATGGTGATTGTCACTCCGGCAATGTGTTGTGGACCAACGACGGTCCGCATTTCGTCGATTTCGACGACAGCCGCATGGGCCCGGCGGTGCAGGACCTGTGGATGCTGCTGTCGGGCGAGCGCGCCGAGATGGTGCGCCAGATGGGCGACATCCTGGCCGGCTACGAGGATTTCTGCGAGTTCGAGCCGCGCCAGCTGTACCTGGTGGAGGCGCTGCGCACGCTGCGCCTGATCCATTACGCGGCCTGGCTGGCGATGCGCTGGGACGACCCGGCCTTTCCGGCCGCATTCCCGTGGTTTAACACACAACGTTATTGGCAGGATCGCATCCTCGAGCTGCGCGAGCAAGTCGCGCTGATGGACGAGCCACCGCTGTGGCCGGTATAGTGTGCTCGTGGGCTACGCGCCCCGGCCGTGTAGCGAACGGCTGAATTGACTGTGTTTACCGGGCTTCCTCGGCGCGACAGCGCGCGCCGGCCTGCCCGATAATCGTCGGGGCGACTGAACCGCCAGCGCCCACCCAACCGAGAGTACGATGCAATCCCAGCCTGCCCAACACGACAACGCCGACTTCACGATCGACCTGCCTCCCGCAGCGCACCAGCATGCGCCGCCGGCGCCTGAACCCGACCGCGCGCAGACCGAGATGCGCGCGGTGAAGGAAGCGATCGCGCGGGTCGAGGCCGAGGCCAAGGCCAACTGCGCCGCCGAAAGCCGTGCTCACGCCGAGGCGCGCGCGCTCACTGGCGGAGGAGCGGGCCGCGATGGATGCGGCGGCGGCAGCGGCGGCACTGGCCAACGCGCAGGCGTCGGAACAAGCGATCGAAGCGAACCGCGACCGGCTCGAGACGCTGCGCGCGGCGGCAGTGGCAGCGGCCGAGCGGCTGGAAGCGGTGCGCCACGAAACCACGGAGCTGCGCGCCCGCGTCGAGGCGGACACAAAGATCCGGCTGGCCGCGGAGGCGCGCAGCAAATCGGAGGAAGAGGCGCGCCGGCGCGCGGTCGAGCAGATCGAAGCCGAAGCCGCGCTGGCTGCCGAGGCGGCGCGTGCCGCCGACGACCTGGTCGTGCAGACCGAGCAGGCGCGCCGCCAGGCCGCCGAGCGCGTCGCCGCGGTCAACGCGGCCAGGGAAGAAGTGCTGCACAGCGCGAGCGCCGATGCGCGCGTCGCGATCCTGGCGCGCGAACGCGAGCGCGCCGAGAAGGCCGCGCGCCAGACCGCCGAGATGCTGGCCCAGACTGAAGCCGTGGCGTTGGAACTGTCGGTGCAGCGCGAGCGTGCCGACCAGGTCGCGCTGGCGTCGAGCTTTGCGCGCGTGGCCGCCGAAGCACGCGCGCTCGAGGAAGCCCGCGCGCTGGCCCACATCGAACAGGAGCGCGAGGCGATCGCGCTGGCGCAGGCCGAGTCGCAACGGGTGGCGGCGCAGTCGCTGCGCATGCGCATGCAGACCGAGAAAGAGCTGCGCGACGCGGCGATCCACCGCGAGCGGCTGGAGCAGATGGCCGCTTCCGCCGCCGAGGCGCGGCGCGAAGCCGAAGCGCGCATCCTGGCCGCGACCGAGGCGCGCATCGAGGCGGACCGCAAGCTGCGCGAGGTCGCGCTCGAACGCGCCCGCGCCGAGGAAGAAGCGGGCATGCAGGTCGAGGCGCGCCTGCAGGCCGAGGCGGTGGCGGCCGAGCATGCGAAAGAACGTGCCGCGGCCGACCAGGCGGCGGCAGTGGCGGCCGCACGCGAAGCCGGACAGCAGCAGCGCGAACGCGAACTGGCCGAGGAACGCGCCGCGCTGGCGCAGGCTGGCGCCGACGCGCGCGCTTCCGAAAACGCGGCCGAGCAGGCGGCGCTGGCGGCGGTCGCCGAGCAGGTCGAGCTGCAGCGCCAGGCCGCGGGCATGGCGGCGCGCCGCGCCGAACAGGCCGAGCGGCTGGCGCAGGCCGAGCGCGAGCGCGCCCAGGCCGAGGAAGCCGCGCTGGCACGGCAGCAGGACAAGCTGGACGCCGAGCGCGAACTGGCCACCGCGGCCCAGGCGCGCGCCGACGCCGAGCAGGCGCAAGCGATGCTGGTGCGCGAGCAGGCCGAGGCCGAACGCCGCATCGCCGCGGCGACGCAGGACGCGCTGGCGGCCGAGCGCGCGGCGGCGGCCAAGGTGTTCGAACAAGCTGCGCACGAGGAAGCGGCAGCCGACGCGGCGCGCGAGCACCTGCGCCGCGAAGCCGAACTGGCGCAGGTCCAGGCCGATCGCGCCGCGGGCGAGCAGCGCAAGCTGGCGATGACCGAAGAAGCGATGGCGGCCGAGCAGCAGAAGCTGGCCCGCATCGACGCGACAATGGCGGCCGAGCGCGCAAGCGCAGAGGCGGCGCGCGACGCGCTGGCGCTGGCGGAACAAAAGCTCGCGGCCGAACGCCAGCAGGCCGAGGCCGAGGCGCGCGCTACCCACGCGGCGGCGGCGCGGGTCGCGGCGGAGCAGGCCGCGGCAGCGGCGGCGCTGGCGCGCGCTGCGGCCGAAGAGGAACAGGCCAGCCTGGCGCGCCAGCGCGAGCTGGCCGAGCAGGCGGCGGCGCAGGCGGCGATCGAGAAGCGCGACGCCCAGCGGGCGCTGCTCGACACCGCCCAGGCGCACGCCGAGATGCAGCGCAAGACGGCCGGGACGACGCAGGCGATGGCCGACGCGCGGCGCGAATTGCTGGCGCTGGAAACCGGGCGCCACGAGGTGCAGGCAACCGAGCTGGCAGCGGCGCGCGCGACGATCGGGGGGCACAAGGCCGAGGCCAAGCAGCGGGCGGCATCGGAAGACATCGCGCGCGAAGTGCTGGGCCGGCTGACGCAGCCGTCGGCAGGGCAGCCGTCGGCGGCGCAGGCGGCGTCGCGGCTGGCGGAAGTGATCCTCAACCAGCGGCGCAGCTGATCGGCTGGTTGTTGGCGCACCCTTGTTTGAACCGGGCCGTTCTGCAGGACGAGCCCCCGGCATTCGTTACAGCTCGTAGCAGCGTGCGCACAAGTGCGCACCCTACCGGCCCAGGCCAGGTCAGACGTTGTCTTCCACCACCGGCGTGGTGGACCCCGCCGCCAGCGTGATCCGCGTGCGTTTGGCGAGCGGCGCGGCCGGCGCCACGCCGCCTGCATCGAGCGGCTTGACCTTGTTGAACGTGACCGTGAACGCATCCGCCGTCACGCTCGCCAGCGCGTAGCCTTGCGCATCGTGGTCGGCATACGCCAGGTCGGGATTCTGCCCGCGCAGCAGGGCGTCGAACTCCGCCGGCGAGCCGAGCAGTGTCTCCAGCGCCGAACCGCCGATCCCTTGCCGCAGGGAGGCATAGAGTGACGAGCTGCTGACGCCCGCCGCGACGAAATCCACCGCCACCGCAGTGCCGACCGTCGGATCGGGGTTGTCGCGGATGACGCCACACTGGAACGCGTGCAGGTCGCCGGTCAGCGCGACCACGTTGGCGATGCCCTGCGCCTTCAGGTAGCCGATCAGGTCGCCCCGGTGGCTTGGATAGCCGTCCCAGGCGTCGGCATCGAGCACGTACTGCTGGTCGAGCGGCGGTGGCACTTTGTTGCGCAGGTCCAGCCACAGGCGGTTGAGGGTGACCTCGTTGCCCCACGCCTTCCAGCGCGCCCCCGAATTTTTCATCGTGTCCTTCCACCATTGGCTCTGGGCCTGGCCCAGGATCGATGGCACATGCCCGAGCGTGCGCGTGTCGATGCGCTCGAATTCGCGCAGCAGCGACTGCAGCACCACGATGCGCGCGCCGATACGGTCGTCGCCATGTTCGGTGTCGTGCCCGAGCAGGCTGGCCAGCGCCTTTTCGCTGATCACGTGGTCGTCGCGGTACAGCCGTTCGTCGGTCATGACCAGGTGCAGCAGGGTGCCGAAACGGAAGTCGCGGTAGATGCGGATGTTGTCCCAGCCGGGATTGCCGAGGTCGAACGAGACATCGCCGAAGTCGACCGGCATGTATTCGGCCCAGGCCTGGTTGGCGCTGCGCCGCCGGCCCGGTTCAGGGGCGTTCGAATTGTCGTAGGTCTGGTGCTCCTGCCAGCAGTCGTTCGAGAATTCGTGGTCGTCCCAGATGGCGATCATTGGGAACTTGCGGTGGACTTCCTGCAGCCGCTTGTCGCCCCGGTAGGTGCGGTACAGCGTGCGGTAATCCTCGAGCGTGGCGGCGTGGATCCCGCCTTCGGAGCCGCCGCCGGCAACGCCATTGGGCAGCGTGATGCGCGGGTGGGCCGGTTCGGCCTGCCCGGACTGGAATGCCGCGCCGATGGTCTCGTACACGTAGTCGCCCACGTGCACCACGAAGTCGAGCTCTTCGGCAGCCAGCAGGTCGAACGCGGCCCAGTGGTTCACGCTCCAGTCCTGGCAAGTGATCCAGGCGAAGCGCAGCTGGGTTGGGGTGGCGGTGGCTGCGGGCGCGGTGCGCGACTGGCCGATCGCGCTGGCGTCGCGGCCGGCGACGAAACGGTAGTGGTAGGTGGTGGCAGGGGCCAGGCCGGCGACCTTGGCGCGTACGGTGAAGTCGTAGGCGGGTATGGCCGTGAGGTTGACGCTGGCGACGATGCTGTCGAAGGCGGGACTGGCCGCGACTTCGAGCCTGAGGTCGACCGGGGCCGGACCCGGACCGAGGCACCGGGTCCAGAACACAATGCTCGATTCGCGCGGGTCGCCGCTGGCAACCCCGAGCGGGAAGCTGAAGCTGCCCGGCGGCGGCGCGCCGTCATTGTCGTTGCCGCCGCTGCACGCGCCCAGGCCGAAGCCCGCGCTGGCGACCGTGAAGTACAGTGCGCTGCCGATGAAACGCCGGCGGTCCATGTGCGCTCTCCCGAGGGGACACTGCGGTCATGAGAGTGCAGGGTAGCCGCCGCCGCAAAGCCGGCCATTGATCCGGCTCAGGCGTGCGTAGCGGTCAGGGAGGGGTCGGGCGGTCCGGCGTGATCGCTACTTTATCGACGAAGTATTCGGTCTCGCCGAAGCAGCTGGTCGGCACGCCCTTGTGCTGCGCGTAGGTGATCTGCACGCGCTGGCCCATCGCCTTTTGCAGCTGGCCGACCACCGCGTTATCGCGAACGGTGAAGGCAAAACGCTCGGGAATTGCGCCAGGCATCGACGAGAGCAGGATTTCGCCTTCCCAGGTCTTGCACAGCCAGCCCTTGCGCGAGAACTTTTGCAGGTAGCCGGCGCGTTCACCCTCCGAATACGACCAGCTCAGCGAAACCCAGGTGTAGAGCGCGAACAGCGCGAGCGCCGCAATGACCAGGGAAAGGATGATGGCGGAGGCGCGTTTCGGCAGGGGTAGCGGCATGGTCGTGGTCAGGTTCTCTGTCAGGTGACGGGCGCGCCGCGGCACGGGCGGCGCGCGCCCATTCTGCCACGGCTGCGCGAATTGTCAAATGCTCAAGCGTTGACGCCGTACGAGCGCGCCAGCGGTCCGAGTCCGCCCTTGTAGCCCTGGCCGACGGCGCGGAATTTCCATTCGCTGCCCGCCCGGTACAGTTCGCCGAAAATCATCGCGGTCTCGGTCGAGCTGTCCTCGGACAGGTCGTAGCGCGCGATTTCGCGTTCGCCGTCCGCATTCAGGCAACGGATGAAGGCGCGCGCGACCATGCCGAAGTTCTGGCGCCGCTGCTCGGCCTCGTGAATCGTGACCGCGACCGCGATCTTGTCGACGTCCGGCGGCACGCGCGCGAGGTCGATCACCAGCCGCTCGTCGTCGCCTTCGCCCTGGCCGGTGCGGTTGTCGCCGGTATGCTCGACCGAGCCGTCGGACGAGGTCAGGTTGTTGTAGAAGATGAAGTCTTGATCGCCGCGCACCTTGCCGTCGGCGCGCAGCAGGAACGCGCTGCCGTCCAGGTCGAAGGTCGCGCCGTCGGTGGCGCGCGGATCCCAGCCGAGGCCGACGATCACTTTTTTCAGGCCCGGCGATTCTTTCGACAGGTTGACGTTGCCGCCTTTTTGCAGACTGATAGCCATGGTTTCAATCCTTTCTTTGATCAGACCAGTTCGGGCTTCGCCCCCTGCTCGTGCTGGAGGCGCTTGCGGTAGCGTACCGAGGACCACAGCGAGACCAGGATGAAGGCCACGCCGGAGAGCCCGGTGAACCATTCGGGAATTTCGTACTGGACGCTGGCGAACATGATCAGCGCCAGGATGCCGATCGCGTAGTGGGCGCCGTGCTCGAGGAAGACGAATTGTTCGAGCGTGCCCTGGTGCACCAGGAACACGGTCAGCGAGCGCACGAACATGGCGCCGATCGCCAGCCCCAGCATGATGATGACGACGTCGTTGGTGATCGCGAACGAGCCGATCACGCCGTCGAAGCTGAACGACGCGTCGAGCACCTCAAGATACAGGAAGCCGCCGATGCTGCCCTGCGAGATCATCTTGCCGATCGACGGATCGTGCTCCTCTTCCTCGAGCAGGCCGCTGATCCAGTCGACCCCGACGTAGACCAGCACGCCGACCACGCCGGAAATGAGCACCGGCAGCTTGCGGCCCTCGGGCATCAGGCCCATCGCGGCGAACACGGCGAGCAGCGCCAGCAGGACGGCGAGGCCCTCGGTGCCGTAATGGCCGACTTTTTCCTCGATCCAGCCGAGCCAGTGCAGTTCCTTTTCGTCGTCGAACAGGAAATTGAGGAACACCAGCAGCAGGAAGGCGCCGCCGAAGGACGCGACCTCGGCATGGCGCTCGGTCAGGTGGCGCGAATACTCGGCCGGGGTGTCGAGCGCCATGTGCCAGACGTCGACCAGGCCGAGGCCGGTCGCGGCCGACACGATCACCAGCGGAAACAGCAGGCGCATGCCGAACACCGCGACCAGGATGCCGGCGGTCAGGAACAGCTTTTGCCAGAAGTCATTCCAGTTGCGCAGGACGGTCGCGTTGACGACTGCGTTGTCGAACGACAGCGACACTTCGAGCACGCCCAGCACCGCCGTGATCCAGAGCGCCGAGAGCAGGCCCGGCGTGCCATGGTGGGCGTAACCCCACCAGCCGGCCAGGGCCAGCAAGACCACGGTCACTGCAAAAGACAGCGTGAAATGTCGCATGAGCTTCCTCTTGATCAAATTGCCACAGACGGAAGGAATAGTACCTGCTTCCCGCTATTGCGCGGCGCAACGGAGGTGTCCCGCGGCCCGGCCTTCTGCGATAATTCCGCAGGGCATCAACTTACTGGAACTTACATGGAACTTATTTATCTGGTCACGCCGGTGCTGACCTGGACGGTTGTCGGGCCGATCAAATTCCTGATCAATAGCGCGCGCCAGCGGCGCTGGGCGTTCAACCTGGTCGGCAATGGTGGCTTCCCGAGCAACCACAGCGCGGTGGTCACCAGCATGGCGACCCTGATTGCCTTGCGCGAGGGGATGGGGCACCCGGCGTTCGGGGTGGCGGTGACGCTGGCGTTTGTCGTGATGATCGACGCCAACAGCCTGCGCCAGCACGTCGGGCGCCAGGCGGCCGCGATCAACCGGCTGGCCGGCGCCGATGGCGGCCACAAACGGCTGCGCGAGCGCATGGGCCACACGCTGGTCGAGATCGGCGGCGGGATCTGCACCGGCATCGCGATGGGTTTCCTGATCAACGCCGTGTTGGGCGCGCCCGACGTGTTGTGATCGCGTCACACGTGGCCGCACCCGCGCGATGCGGAAAAGCCACAGGCCGGGTGGGCGGGTTTCCCGCCCACGCGTTCGGCGCCGCGCGCCAAATCGCCCCCCAACCGGCATTTCACCCCCCAAAAATGCCGTTCATCGCACCAAAACGCAGTTCATCCATATAAACCCGCAGTATGCAAAGTCATCAATTGACGGCACATCCGACCTCTAGGATACTGCGCGCTGGCTGTATTTATTCTAATTTTTATAAGTAGTCAGAGTCCATTCTCCGGAGAACACAATGTTGCGCAAAACTCTTCTCGTCCTCGCTATCGCCTCGGCGCTTGCTGCTTGCGGCAAGGGGCCCAAGGATCCGGCCAAGCCGGAAGCGGGCGCTCCCCAGGCCGCTCAAAAGGACGCGAAAAAGTCATTGCTCGTGTCTCCGGAAGATTTGCTCACAGTGCAGAGCAACGCGTTGGCCTCGGGCCCGGTCATCACCGGTTCGGTCCAGCCCGAGCGCCGCGCCGACCTGCGCGCCGAGGTGTCGGCGGTGGTGCTGCAGGTACTCAAGGAGAATGGCGAGGCGGTCAAGCGCGGCGACGTGCTGGCCAAGCTCGACGAAACCGCGATCCGCGACAGCCTGACCTCGGCCGAGGAAGCGCTGCGCGCCTCGACCCAGGCGCTGGACCAGTCGAACCGCACGCTGGAGCGGCTCAAGACGCTGCGCGCGTCGGGCATGACCAGCGTCCAGGCGCTCGACGACGCCGAGGTGCGCCGCAACAGCGCCCAGAGCGAGCTGTCGGCCGCGCGCGCGCGTGCGGTGCAGGCGCGCCAGCAGCTCGCGCGCACGGTCGTGCGGGCGCCGTTCGACGGCATTGTGAGCGACCGCAAGGTGTCGGCCGGCGACACCGCCGCGATCGGCAAGGAGCTGCTGAAAGTGATCGACCCGACCAGCATGCGTCTCGAGGGCAAGGTGTCGGCCGACAAGATCAGCGCGGTGAAGGTCGGCCAGCCGGTTTCGTTCCGCATCAATGGCTACGGCGACCAGCAGTTCGCCGGCCGCGTCAAGCGCATCGACCCGTCGGCCAACGACGTCACGCGCCAGGTCGAGGTGCTGGTCGAGTTCGCCAACGGCGCGGCCCAGCCGCGCGTGTCCGGGCTGTATGCCGAGGGCCGCATCGATGCCGAAACCAACGCCGCCCTGATGCTGCCGGAAAGCGCGCTGGTCAAGGCCGGCGACAAGGCCTACACCTGGCGCCTGAAGGACAAGGCGCTGGCCAGGACCGACCTGGTGGTCGGCCGCCGCGACCAGCGCACCGGCAACGTCGAGATCAAGGCGGGCCTGGCGGCCGGCGACACGGTGCTGCGCAACCCGAATTCGAGCCTGCAGGACGGCCAGAAGGTGGAGATGGCGGCGGCCCGGGTGGCCAGCGCGACCACCCAGGTCCAGGGGAAATAAACCATGTTCCTGTCCAATTTCAGCGTCAAGAAGCCGATCGCGACGATCGTGCTGATCCTGGCCATGATGTGCCTGGGCCTGCTCGCGCTCAAGAAGCTGCGCGTGAACCAGAACCCGGACGTCGAGGTGCCGTTCATCCTGGTCAACGTGCCGTATCCGGGCGCCTCGCCCGATACCGTCGAGCGCGAAATCGTCAACCGCCTCGAGAAGTCGATGCAAAGCATTCCCGGCGTGACCGAAGTCAATTCGAGCGCCGACGAGGGCATGGCGACGATCTTCATGAAGTTCGACTTCAAGCGCAACCTGATCGAGGCCTCGGACGACGTGCGTAACGCGATCGCCTCGGTGCGCTACAAGCTGCCGCTCGAGATGCGCGAGCCGATCCTGCGCCGGATCGACCCGGCGGCCCAGCCGATCATGGGCCTCGCGCTGTCGTCGTCGAGCCAGTCGCACGCGGAAATCTCGCGCCTGGCCGAGGACGTGCTGGCCGACCGCTTCCGCGGCATCGACGGCGTGTCGACGGTGAAGGTCAACGGCTCGCTCAAGCGTGAACTATCGGTGCTGCTGCGCGCGGAAAAGCTGCGCGAGTACAACGTGTCGGTCGGCGAGGTGGTCGCCGCGCTGCGCAACCAGAACACCAATGCGCCGGTCGGCAAGGTGCGCGGCTCGCTGGACGAGAAGAGCATCCGGCTGGTCGGCCGCATCGAGCGTCCCGAGGACTTCCAGCAGGTGGTGGTCAAGCGCAACGGCGACACCATCGTGCGCCTGAACCAGGTGGCCGAGATCAAGGACGGCTTCTCCGATATCGACAGCCTGTCGATCCGCAGCGGCAAGTCGAACGTCGGCATCCAGGTTGCCCGCTCGCGTGACGCTTCCACGGTCGCGGTGGCCAACAAGGTACGCAAGCTGGTCGATGAAATCCAGAAGGAATTGCCTGCTGGGACCAAGCTGGAAGTAAACCGCGACGGCGGCGAGGACGCGCAAAATAGCCTGAACAACGTCATCGAATCGCTGATATTCGGCGCGGTGCTGACCATCTTCGTGGTGTACGCGTTCCTCAATTCGTGGCGTTCGACCATGATCACCGCGCTGTCGCTGCCGACCTCGGTGCTGGCGGCGTTCATCGCGGTCTGGCTGTGCGGCTTCACCCTGAACTTCATGACCCTGCTCGGCCTGTCGCTGGCGATCGGGGTGCTGATCGACGATGCGATCGTGGTGCGGGAAAACATCGTGCGCCACATGGAAAATGGCGAGGACCGGCGCACCGCGGCGCTGAACGGCACCGCCGAAATCGGCATGGCGGTGGCCTCGACCACGTTCTCGATCATGGCCGTGTTCATCCCGGTCGCGTTCATGCCGGGCATGGCCGGCGAATGGTTCCGTCCGTTCGCGCTGACCGTGACCTGCTCGGTGATGGTGTCGCTGTTCATCTCGTTCACGCTCGACCCGATGTTGTCGGCCTTCTGGGGCGACCCGCCGGGCCATCACCACGCGCCGCGGAAGGGCTTCGGCAAGGCGCTGGCGCGCTTCAATACCTGGTTCGACCACCAGGCCGACCGCTACGGCCACGTGATCGCGTGGGCGCTGCACCACCGCCGCTGGATGAGCGTGATGGCACTGGCCACGATGGTGGCCGCGATCGGCCTGCACGTCAAATTCGGCGGCTCCAGCTTCCTGCCGAAGTTCGATGGCGGCAACGTGGCAATCGACGTACGCACGCCGGCCTCGTCGTCGGTGGAATACGCACGCCTGAAGATGGAAAAGGCGGCCGAGATTGCGCGCACGCTGCCGGAAACCAAGGAGACCAACAGCTACATCAACGCCGGTGGCGGCCGGGTGTATGTCGACATCGGCAAGCGTGGCGAGCGCAAGCGTACCGCCGCCGAGGTCGCGGCCGAGCTGCGCGAGAAGATCGGGCGGCTGGTGGGCGCCGAGTACGTGGTGCTGGACGACCTGAACAACGGCGGCAACAAGCCGGTCCAGATCGAATTCAGCGGCCCGGATTCGCGCAAGCTGATGGAGCTGACCACCGTCTATATGGACAAGCTGCGCCAGGTGCCGGGCGCGGTCGACGTCGGCCTGTCGCAGCAGGACCCGAAGGACGAACTGCAGATCGAGATGAACCGCGCGCTGGCCAACTCGATGGGCATTTCGGTGGGCGACGCGGCGCAGGCGCTGCGGGTGGCGTTCGCCGGCATCGAGGTCGGCGACTGGGTCGACCCGACCGGCGAGACGCGCGACGTCGCGGTGCGCCTGCACCCCGAGGACCGGGTCAACACCGAGAACATCGAGCGCCTGCCGATCGCCGTCAACGGCAGCACGATGATGGTGCCGCTCGACCAGATCGCCAAGATCACGATGGGCAAGGGCCCGTCCGGCATCGAGCACAAGGACGGCCGCCGCGTGATCACGGTGTCGGCCAACGCCCAGGGCCGTTCGAACGGCGAGGTGACGGCTGACGCGATGAAGCTGGCCAAGTCGATGGACTTCCCGCCGGGCTACGGCCTGTCGCTGGGCGGCGCCGGCAAGGACCAGCAGGAACTGTTCACCGAAATGGTGATTGCGCTGCTGTCGGGCATCGGCCTGATGTACCTGATTTTGGTGATGCAGTTCGGCTCGTTCACGGCGCCGCTGGCGGTGATGTTGTCGCTGCCGCTGTCGTTGATCGGCGTGGTGCTGGCGCTGCTGCTGACCAAGAGCACGATCAACCTGATGAGTCTGATCGGCATCATCATGCTGATGGGCCTGGTGGCGAAGAACGCGATCCTGCTGCTCGACGCGGCGCGGGCGCGCGAGGCCGAAGGCTTCGGCCGCGAGGATGCGCTGATGTCCGCCGGCCGTGCGCGCCTGCGCCCGATCCTGATGACCACCTTCGCGCTGATCGCCGGCATGTTCCCGGTTGCGCTGGCGCTGGGCGACACCGGCCAGTTCTACCAGCCGCTGGCGATCGCGATCATCGGCGGCACGATCACCTCGACGCTGCTGACCTTGCTGGTGGTGCCGACTTTCTATGACAGCATCGAGATCGCGCGCGATCGCATGGCGGCCAAGTTCCAGCGCCGCGCGGTGCGCTTCCATGCGCTGCCGGCGTTCGTGATGACCCTGGTCGAGGCGATCCTGGCGCTGACCTTCGTGCGCCTGGTGTTCCGGCTGCTGGTGAAGGCAGGGCGCTTCGCGAGCGGGCGCGGGCGCGCGGCGGCGGCGTAACAGCAAACGGCACGCGGCGCCCACGCCGCCGCGCCAGCCAGCTTGTGCAGCCGCGCAAGGCGCTGGCGATGCGCGATTCCGGACGCACAGGCGCGCCACGCGCAGGCGCGTTACGTGCGGGAGTGTCTGCGCGCAGACGCAACAACGCCAGCCCTGCCGGGCTGGCAATCGAAGCGGGGACGGACTGTACGATCGCTGCCCGCCCAATATAGATAGCCGGCCACACCGGCCACGCAGAGCCCGCCCAGCGGGCTCTGTGCTTTTGCGGGACCGGCTGCGCGCTTACGAACCGCTGCGCGGCGAGGTGCCGCCGCCCGAGGTGCCGGACGAACCGGTCCCCGAAGTCCCCGACGAACCCGACGAACCCGACGAACCCGAGGTGCCGGAGCTGCCGGAGGTGCCGCCACTGGTGCCGCCACTGGTGCCACCGCTGGTACCGCCGCTGGTACCGCCCGCACCCGACGTGTCGCCAGCGCCGCCACTGCCGCCGGTCGCGCCGCTGGTGCCGCCGGTGGTGCCGGTTGCGCCAGTGCCCGTGGCGCCGGTGCCGGTTGCGCCGGTGCCGGTGTCACCCGTGGTGCCGGTACTGCCGGTCGTGCCGCCGGTGGTGCCGCTGGTGCCCGACGTGCTGCTCGGCGTGGTCGCCGAGGTGTCGCCGCCGCCGGTGGTGCCGGCTTGGTCGCTCTTCTTGCAAGCCGCCAGCGAACCTGCCATCAGGGCGGCGATCAACAGGATTTTTGGTGCGTTGGTAAGTGCTTTCATTGTTAAGTTCTCCTCGTTCACGTCTATCTTGTGCCGCTGTCTCCAGGTGAGGCGCTGGAGGCGCAACGGCGCCAGGTCGATCCCGCCATGAGCCTGATCGTGGCCCATTGAAGGGACCATCAGGGAACCGACGCAATACGCGGCCCCGTTTCAGTGCACGAATTCGACTGTAAAAATTAGACTGGCGAGTGCTCTGCCAGTTCGTCGAATCGCGCACATCGTGCTTTAATCCGCGATACAGTCTGCGGAATTTGATAAAGATCAAACCTGATAATGTCTGATCCCTAGCCCCCCGGCGTCCGCCGGATGGTCGTGGCGCCCCCGGCCTGGTGGCCGGCGGCATTTTCTAACAACGCGGGTATCTCGTCCGCCAGTTCGCGCGCCAGGTAACCCAGCATGCCGAGGCGCGCCGCCAGCCGTTCGCCGGCCTGGGCGTGCAGCGCGACGCCCCAGCAGGTGGCCTGGGCCAGCTCGGCGCCGCGCGCCGCCAGCCCGGCAATGATGCCGGCCAGCACGTCGCCCGAGCCGGACGTGGCCAGCCCGACATTGCCGCCTTCGTGCTGCCAGCGCGCGCCGCCCGGCGCCGCGACCACGGTGCGCGCACCTTTGAGCGCCACCACCGCGTTCCAGCGGTCGGCGGCGGCCGCCGCGATGCGGTCCGGCGCCGCCGCCACCTCTTCCTTGGGAATGCCGGTCAGGTGCGCCATCTCGCCCGCGTGCGGGGTCAGCACCGGCGGCTGCGCAAAGCAGTACGGCGGTGCGCCGGCCGGCGGATACAGCAGCGCACCCATGGCGCAAGCGTCGAGCACGACACTGGTGCTGCTGCCTTCGAGGCGCGGCAGCAGCGCGTGCACCAGCGCCGCAGTGGCGGCCTCGTCCTGCATGCCGGGGCCGACCAGGATCGCGTTGATGCGCTCGGCCAGCGGATCGAGTGGCCCGGCCGCATCGCGGGTGAAGCCGCCGGCCTCGGTTTCGGCCAGGCCGAGCACGCGCGCCTCCGGGATTGCCAGCGCGACCAGCTGGGCCACGCTGCGGCCGGTGGCGATGGTCAGCTTGCCGGCTCCTGCGCGCAGTGCGGCAGTGGCGGCCAGGATCACCGCGCCCGGCATTTCGCGCGAGCCGCCCAGTACCAGCACGTGGCCGCGTTCTTCCTTGTCGGCATCCATGGTCGGCAGCGGCAGCGGCCAGCCGCGCAGCAGGGCAATGTCGACGTCGCGCGGGCGGGAATTGTGGGCAAGCGGGTCCATTGCGGCGGCTCAGGCTTTCGGTGCGGCCGGCAGGTCCTTGCCGGCGGTGACGGGGGTGCCCGTGGCTTCGAGCGGAGCGACGAAATTGACCAGCCTGAGCGCGAGCTTGCCGCGCTTGCCGAGCATTGGATCGAACGCGTACGAGGTGACCGAGCAGTTGGGCACGTCGCCGGCACGGTCGGCCTCGAGGATCGCCTGTTCGTCGAGGCGCTCGAGCAGGTAGCGGAAGCAGTTGACGATCACCTGGTGCGCGACGATCAGCACGCGCTCGCGGCAGTACTCGCGGGTCAGGGTGTCGAGCACGCTGCGCAGGCGCAGGATGACATCGCACCAGCTCTCGCCGCCCGGTGGGCGGAAGTAGAACTTGCCGACGTGCTGGCGCTGCTCGTACAGCTCCGGATATTTATGGGCGATGCCGTGCGTGGTGAGGCGGTCGAGGATGCCGAATTCCTTTTCGCGCAGGCGTTCGTCGGACTGCACCGCGACCAGCGAATCGGGTTCGATGCGTTCCATGACAATGCGCGCGGTTTCGGCCGCGCGCCGGTAGGGCGAATGCAGCACCACGTTTGGACGGTGTTTGGCGGGCAGGGCGGAAAACCAGGCCGCCAGCGCCTGCGACTGGCGCACGCCGAGCTCGGACAGCGGCACGTCGACGTCGCGTTCGGCGATCTCGATGTGCAGCCCGGCCGCCGCTTCCGCGACGTCGCGCGCGACGTTGCCCGCGCTTTGTCCATGCCGGACCAGCCAGATTTCTTGCGGCCACTTTTGTTCCATCGTCCGTCCGCCGTTCAATATTGATAAGGCGTCATCTTAGACGGATTCGGCTGCATGTCAGCGCACGATTTGTGCGGATTTCGGCCCGCCGCAAAAGGATTTTCCGGGGGCCATTTGTTTCATTTCTCGCGCGATAGTTAACGCAGAAATAGGGCGGCTAATGTGCGTCAGCGCGCCGACGGCGCGGGCAAAAACCGTGCACCTGCGGCTGCGTCAAGCCACCTGTTCGTCACCGTCGAGGTCGGCCTCGGCATCGCTGTTGAACACTTGCAGGTCGGTCTCGCCGAGCACCCGGCTGGCCAGCGTGCCGGCGGTAATCGAGCCGCTGACGTTGAGCGCGGTGCGGCCCATGTCGATCAGCGGCTCGATCGAAATCAGCAGCCCGGCCAGCGCCACCGGCAGGTTCATTGCCGACAGCACGATCAGGGCGGCGAAGGTAGCGCCGCCACCGACGCCGGCCACGCCGACCGATCCGAACGTGATCACCGCCAGCAGCGGCAGCAGGAACTGCGCCGTGAACGGATCGATGCCGACGGTCGGCGCAATCATCACCGCCAGCATCGCCGGGTAGATGCCGGCACAGCCGTTCTGGCCGATGGTCGACCCGAAGCTGGCCGCGAAGTTGGCGATGCCTTCGGGCGTGCCGAGGCGCGCGGTCTGGGTCTGCACGCTCATCGGGATCGAACCGGCCGAGGTGCGTGAACTGAACGCGAAGGCAAGCACCGGGAAGATCTTCCTGACGTAACGGCGCGGGTCGAGGCCGGTTCCGGCAATCAGCAGCAGGTGCACGCCGAACATCAGGATCAGCGCGCTGTACGACGCCAGCACGAAGCTGATCAGGTTGAGGATGTCCTGCAGGCTCGAGCTGGCGACCACCCGGGCCATCAGCGCGAACACGCCGAACGGGGTCAGGCGCAACACCAGCGTCACCATCCGCATCACGATCACGTGCGCCACGTGCACGAACTGGCTGAACGCTTCGAACACTTCCGGTTTCTTGCCGGCGATGCCGGTGGCCGATACGCCGATGAACACCGAGAACAGCACAACCGCGATGGTCGAGGTCTTGCGCGCCCCGGTCAGGTCGAGGAAGGGGTTGGCCGGGATGAACGACAGGAGCATCGACGGCAGCGAGATGTCCTGCGCCTTCGCGAGCTTGCCCTCGAGGTAGGCGCCGCGCGCGGCCTCGGCCGCCGACGAGGTCAGGCCGACCGCGGACAGGCCGAACAGCTTGGCCATCAGGATCCCGATCGCCGCCGCGACCGCGGTGGTCGCCATCAGGGTGCCGATCGTCAGCACACTGATCTTGCCGAGCGAGGAAGCCGTGCGCAGCTTCAGGATGGCCTGGATGATCGAGACCATGATGAGCGGCATGATGATCATCTGCAGCAGCTTGACGTAGCCCTCGCCCACGATGTCGAGGTAGGCGTTGGTCTGTGCGACCAGCGGCGACGCGGCGCCGTACAGCGCCTGGAAGCCCGCACCCACCGCGATGCCCAGGCCGAGGCCGGTGAACACCCGTTCGGTGAACGATACGTGGCGTCCCTGCAGGCGGTAGAGCAGGACGCAGGCAAGCAGCGCGATGGTCAGGTTAACGATCAGGTGGATGGTCATGGGTTCCTCGGGATAGACACAAGATGCACTGCAGAAATGCAGCGCCGCATTTTATAGGCAAATGTGCATTGCCGCGCGCAAAGGCCCGGCCGGCCAGGGCGCCTCGTGCCGAGGCAGCGCGCGCCGCACAGCGCCAAGTACCGCGGCCACGGCCGGCGAGGACTGGGAAGAGTTATGAAAAGGGCCGCCTGAGCCGCGCGCAAGGCGCTCGCCCCGCGTTTGCACTGCGTGCGCTCGGGAACGTCAACACCTCCCGGCGGATCGGCAACGGGGCGTCGGTTGACGGGGCGGTTTGATCCATATCAAACCGACGCCGCCTGCGATGCCGACACTTCCGATATTTGGAACGGCTAATCCAGCCGTCGAGGAGGTGTCCCATGAAGCGCGTAACGATGGTCCTGGCAATGGCGCTGGCAGCCGTTTCGGCGGGTGTGGCTGCCGCCCAGGCGCCGGCGCAGCCGCAGTCGTCCGCGCCACCGGTGGTGGGCAGGTCGCCGCTCGGCGTGGTGTCGATGGAAGCTGTGGTCGTCGGCTGGAGTGCGAAGCGCGACCTGATGGGTAAGACCGTCCTGAACGACCGGAAAGAGCGGATCGGGAAGATCGATGACCTGATCATCACCCCCAGCGACAACCCGAACGGCCCGTTCGCCTCGTTTGCGATTGTCGGCGTCGGCGGATTCCTTGGCGTCGGCACCAAGGACGTCGCGATCCCGGCGGAGCAATTCAAAATGCAGGGGAACGACCTGATGCTGCCCGGGGCGACCAAGGACGCGCTGAAGGGCTTGCCGCCATTCCAGTACCAGCGCCGGAAGTGATGGCGGCCCGGCATCAAGTTCGGCGTTGACGGGAGGCGGACATGCTGACGCGGCAAACCAAGGCGATTGTGCAGGCGACTGCGCCTGTTCTGGCGGAGCACGGCTACGACATCATCAAGCATTTTTACCGTAGCCTGCTCGGCACCCATCCGGAACTCAAGAACGTTTTCAACATGCGGCACCAGGAGCGCGGCCAGCAGCAGGAAGCGCTGGCGCGGGCGGTGTACGCGTACGCGGCCAATATCGAGGATCCGGGCAGCCTGCAGGCGGTGCTCGAGGGCATCGCGAACAAGCATGCCAGCCTGGGCGTGCGTCCCGAACAGTACCCGATCGTCGGCGAGCACCTGCTGGGCTCGATCAAGGCCGTGCTCGGCGATGCCGCGAGTGAGGACATCATCTCGGCGTGGGCGCAGGCGTACGGCAACCTGGCCGATATCCTGATGGGGCGCGAGAGTGAGTTGCGCGAGGAGACGGCGAGCGAGCAGGGTGGCTGGGTTGGCTGGCGCGAATTCGTGGTGCTGAGCAAGCAGCCGGAAAGCGATGTCATCACCTCGTTCGTGCTGGAGCCGGCCGACGGGCAGCCGGTCGTCAATTTCGAGCCGGGGCAATACATCAGCCTGGCGATCGAGGTTCCGCGGCTGGGGCTGCAGCAGATCCGGCAATACAGCCTGTCGGACGCGCCGAACGGGCGCAGTTACCGCATTGCGGTCAAGCGCGAGGGCGGTCCGGATCCGGCGCAGGCAGGCTATGTGTCGACGCTGCTGCACGAGCAGGTGCAGGTGGGCGACAAGGTCAGGCTGGCGGCGCCGTACGGGAATTTCTTCATCGACGTGAACGCGACGACGCCGGTGGTGCTGATCAGCGGCGGGGTGGGCCTGACGCCGATGATCAGCATGCTCAACCGCGTGCTGCAGTCGCCGGGCCGCCGGATCATGTTCGTGCACGGCGCGCGCAACAGCGCGGTGCATGCGATGAAGGACCACCTGCGGCAAACGGCGGCGCAGCATCCGAATTTCAGGACCTTCATTTTTTACAACGAGCCGCTGCCGCAGGACCAGCAGGGCAGGGATTTCGACTACCCAGGCTTGGTGGACATCGACGTGATTGCGGACCAGGTGCTGCTGCCGGACGCCGATTACTATATTTGCGGGCCGATCCCATTCATGCGGATACAGCACGATGCGTTGATCGCGCGCGGCATCAGGGAGCCGCGCGTGCATTACGAGGTGTTTGGGCCGGACTTGTTTGCGGAGTAGGGACAGGGCCGGCAAGCCAGGCGTCGACCTGGCTTTTCAGTCCTTGTGCCGTACGCGTGGCGCATCGAGCATCGGCCATGGCCGTGCGCTCTCGAAGGCACGGGCCGCCTTGAGCACCAGGTCGTCGCGCAGGAAGGGCGCGACGATCTGCAGTCCGACCGGCAGGCCGTCCCTGGTCTGCCCACAGGGAACGCTGGCGGCCGGTTGCAGGGTCAGGTCGAACGGGTAGCTGTACTTGGACCAATTGAACCAATCATTGCCAAAACGCCCATCCGGCGGGGTATTGTGGCCGACCTCGAATGCGCTGGTGGCAACCGCCGGTGCCAGCAGCAGGTCGTAGTGGCGGTGGAATTCCGACATTGCGCGAAACAGCGGCGTGCGCCCGTTGGCGCGGCTCAGGAAGTCGGCCGCGCGGATGTCCTGCCCCGGCTGGGCAAACGCGACCAGGTCCTGGTCGCACTCGCCCCAGCGATCCCTGGAGGCGCCCGACAGCTCGCTCCAGCTGCCTACCTGCCACAGCATGCGGATCACCTCGATCGGGTCCTGCCATTCGGGATCAGCCTCCACGACGGTGGCGCCGAGTTCTTCGAACACCCGCGCCGCCCGCGCGGTGATCGCGTCGATTTCCTCGTCGAGCCGGTCGACGAATCCCAGCCGCGGACTCCAGGCGATGCGCATGCCGCGCACGCCGTCGTCCAGGCCTACGCGGTAATCGGGGGCAGGTGTTTTTATTGCCCAGATATCGCGCGGGTCGGGATTCGCGATCACCGTGAGCATCAGGGCGGCGTCGCGCACCGAACGCGTCATCGGACCGGTATCGGAAATCAGCGCAAACGGCAGCGGTGGATAGGAGGGCACCCGTCCATGGCTCGGCTTGAATCCGAAGACGCCGCAAAACGAGGACGGGATGCGGATCGATCCGGCCGAATCCATGCCGAGGTGGAGCATGCCCAGGTTGAGAGCGGCAGCGGCACCGGCGCCTGCCGACGAGCCGCCGGTAGTCATCCTGGTGTCCCAGGGATTGCGGGTAATGCCATATAGCGGACTGTCGCCGACCGCTTTCCAGCCGAATTCCGGCAGCGTCGTCTTGCCGACCGGGATGGCGCCGGCTTCGAGCAGGTCCTCGGTCGCCGGTGCGCTCTCCGGTGCGGGATCGGGTGGCGAGGTTCGCGAGCCGCCGCGGTTCGGGTGGCCGGCCCACATGATCGCATCCTTGATCGTGACCGGCACCCCGTCAAGCAGGCCTAGCGGTGCGCCGCGCATCCAGCGGCCCTCGGAAGCGGCGGCCGCCTGGCGCGCACCGTCCGCATCGACTTCGGAAAACGCATTGACCACGGGGTTGTGGCGGGCGATGGCGTCCAGCACCGCATCGATGGCCTCGCGTGGCGATAGCGTGCGCCGGCGGTAGGCGCTGACCAGGGCAGTGGCGTCGAGCGACAGGATGTTGTCCATGATGTTGGTCTTTATGTATTGCGCGAGTAATAGCGATACACCTGTATCGGGTTGCCGAGGAAATGGATGGTTTCGGACGGTATGGCGCCGAGCTTGAGGGCGACCCGGCTTGAGGCGATGTTGCCCGGCCTGACCAGGCTGATCAGGGAAGCAAGGCCCAGCACGTCGAACGCGAAATCGCGCGCCGCCTGCGCTGCCTCCACCGCCAAACCTTGACCGCGCAGCGACGGCGAGATCATCCAGTTCAGTTCTGGCTCGTCCCAGCCATCGGGATGAAACAGGCCGGTGCGCCCGATCAGTTGGTGCTTGCCGAGTTCCTCGATGGCCCACACCCCATAGCCCCGCAGCTCCCAATGGCCGATCAGCATGGCCAGGTGCAGCCAGGCCTCGACACGGTCGAACGGCTGGCCCTGGCCGATGTAGCGCATTGTTGCAGGGTCGGCGTGAAGCTCGGCAAACGCTTCGATGTGGCGGGGCTGTGGCGCGACCAATTGCAGGCGCGCCGTGTGCAGGACGGGAATCCAGTTGCCGGTTCTGGTGCTCATCAGCGCTTGGCAGGAAGGTCGAGCCCGCCCCAGGACAGGCGGGGAGTCCGAAAACCAGTTCTCGTCATCCTAACGCGAGGTGCATGAGCACCGGCGCACGATCAAGTTCTGTCGTGCGCAACAACCCGGGGCCAACCGATACGTGCTGCACGGCGCAGGCTTGCTTTCACGACCATGCGGTGAAAGGGAGCAATCGCAAGCAGATAGGCCCGCCCCAGCAGGTTGTGGCAGTGGACCACCGTTGTGAGGGTCAGTTGGCGACTGCTTTCCGGCGCTGGCCCGCGAGAGCATAAAACCGAAACCCTGAAATCGAGGTGCCTGTCGTCCTCACCCACCACGATTTCAGTCTCGTTCGTGCTGTAGATCTTGAAGATCCCAACACGCCTGGCCTTCGCATCGCTGGCGAGTGTTGCCAAATGCCTGGCGGTCTTCAGGCCAAAGCAGACGACGATCATGTCGCGGACCCTCATAAGTTTCCCGATCCAGGGTGGTTGATGCGAGAAGATGAATCGGGCCAACAATTCCGGGTCGCTGGATGCGTTCGAAGGGAGCCGAATCGCAAATGCATCCGCGAGATTCACCGATTTGTAGACGTGGGTGACGCCGGACAGCGCGGGGAGTGCAACCGGAGTTGCGAGATCGAATTCAATTTGCATGTGCGCACTTTGCAGTCATGAACAGCTTAGCACTTTAGCAGCAAATTTCCGTGGTTGTAACCCGGAAAGCAAAAAGCCCACGAACCTGAATTCGTGGGCTTCTTGTTTATTCGTGGTAGGCCGTGCGGGATTCGAACCTGCGACCAACGGATTAAAAGTCCGCTGCTCTACCAGCTGAGCTAACGACCCGAAAGAAGCGAAATTATATGGGGCGGGCGCAATTCTGTCAAATGTTCACGTACGCTTGGGCGCCTCGTGGGGGCGAAGGGCCCCACGCTCGGCATGGGTCCCCGCTTGCGCGAGGACGGCGTGCGGAGATAGTGGCCGAGGGATCTACTACTTGAGGGCGGCGAGCCGGTCTTTTGCGGCTTGCGCGGCGGACGAGTCCGGGAACCTGGAGACCAGCTGCAGGAACGCCTTCTTCGCGTTCTTCTTGTCCTTCAGCTCGGTGTAGCTGCTGCCGATGTTGAGCATCGCGTCCGGCGCCTTCGGGCTGTCGCGGTAGGTCGAGACCACCACTTCCTGGGCCGCGATCGCGTTCTTGAAGTCGTGTTGCGCGTAATAGGCGTTGCCCAGCCAGTATTGCGCGTTGGCGGCGTAGGCCGACTGCGGATAGCGTTTCACGAAGTCCTGCAACGCGCCGGCGGCAGCCTTGTAATCGCCCGATTTGAACAGCTCCATCGCGGTGTCGTACGAGGTCTTCTCGCTCGGCAGCACCTCGCTCTGGCGGCCGTCGATCGTCTCCTGGCGCGGCTCGACTTTCTTCAGGCGCGCGTCGAGGTCGGCGTAGTAGTCTTTCTGGTGTTTTTCCGCGTTCGCCACCTGGTTCGCCAGCACTTCGACCTGGCCGCGCAGGCGCGCGATTTCCTGCATGGTCTGCTCGTGCTGGTTCAGCATGTCGAGCGCGGCGGCCTTGTCCGATTTGTTGTCGATCTTCGCATTGACATCCCGCGACAGCGCGTCGACCTTGGCGCGCAGGTCGATGATGGCGCGGCGCGCTTCGTCGTCGTCGAGCAGGCCGGCGTTCGCTTGCAGGGGCAGCCACGCAGCCAGGGCGAGGCAGGCGGCGGCGAGGCGGGTCTGGGACAGTTTCATAGGGCTATCTTTCAAAACCGGTTTCGAAAATGGAAAAGGGGCGGGTTGCAGTCTGCACTGCCTCCCGCCCCGCTGTCAATCGGCCGTGTCCGGCAGACGGCAGATTATTGGTAAACGATGTCGGCGCGGCGGTTTTCAGCCCATGCCGATTCGTTGCTGCCGGTGGCTTTCGGCTTTTCTTCGCCCAGCGACACGGCTTCCATCTGGCCGTCGGCCACGCCCAGCGCAACCATCGACTTGCGCACAGCTTCGGCGCGCTTCTGGCCCAGGGCCAGGTTGTACTCGGTGCCGCCGCGCTCGTCGGTGTTGCCTTGGATCAGGACCTTGCGCTGCTTGTTTTTGTTCAGGTAAGCCGAGTGGTTCTCGACGACTGGCTTGCCATCATCGCGCACAGTGTAGCTGTCGAAGTCGAAGTAGACGCTGCGGTTCGCCAGAACGCCCTTCGGATCGTTCAGCGGATCGACCGAGCCGGTCTCGACTGGACGGATGTCGCGGCTGTCAGCCACCGGTGCAACCGCAGTCGGGTTCTTCTCGACCACCGGGGTTTCGTTCAGCTTCGTCGAGCTGCAAGCCGACAGAACGGCCGCAGCCATCGCGAGAAGGGCTACACTTTTAATGTTGCGCATGGTTTTTCTCCTGGTTTAAAAAGTTTACTTCATAAAGGGACCCCAACTGGGCTCCCTGATGTTTCCCGCTTGGGTGGTTAAGCGTTGCTTGACCCGTCCATCCACCGAGACCACGGCCAGCGAGGTTCGCCCGCCGCCTTTGGTCGCATACATGATGTACTTGCCGTTAGGCGAAAAACTCGGTTCGGTGGCCGCATCGGCCAGGCGCAGCTCCTGGCCGCTGGCCAGGTCCATCGCATATAAGGAGAAACCGCCGTCGCGCTGTGAAATCCATGCCAGGGTCTTGCCATCCGGGGACACGCGCGGGCTGATGTTATAACTGCCATTGAACGTCACGCGGGTGGCATTGCCGCCCGCTGCGCTCATCTTGTAGATTTGCGGACCGCCGCTGCGGTCGCTGGTGAAATAGATCGTCTGGCCGTCGGCCGAGAATTGCGGTTCGGTATCGATGCCATTGCTGTTCGACAGCCGGCGCAGGCCGCCGCCGTCGGCGTTGACCGAGTACACCTGGTAGTGGCCGTCCTTCGACAGCGCGATCGCCAGCTTGCTGCCGTCCGGCGACCAGCTCGGCGCCGAGTTGCTGCCTTTCTGGTTCGACACCACGCGGCGCTGGCCGGTGATCAGGTCCTGCACGTAGATGACCGGCTTGCGCTGCTCGAAGGAAACGTAGGCGACCTTGGTGCCGTCCGGCGACCAGGCCGGCGAGATGATCGGCTCGTTCGAGCGCACCGCCACGTGCACGCCGACACCGTCGGCATCGGCCACTTCGAGGCGGTAGTCCTTGGCCGCGCGGTTTTCGCTGACGTAAGCGATACGGGTCGCGAACGCGCCGCGCACCCCGGTCAGCTTTTCGTAGACGTCGTCGGCGATGCGGTGGGCCTGCAGGCGGGTATTCTTCGGCTGGACCGCATCGGACAGCGACGACAGCTGGGCCGACTTGATGGTGTCGAGCAGCTTGTAGCGCACCGCCAGGCGGCCGTCGGGCATGCGCTGGACGCTGCCGATCACGAGCGCGTCGGCGCCGCGCGATTTCCAGGCGCTATAGTCGACGCCGACGTTGTCGGCAATTGCCTGGCCGGCATCGATGACCTTGAATACGCCACTGCGCTCGAGGTCGGCCCTGATAATCGCGGACACCTGTTCCGGCGCCACCGATTCATCGCCGAAAGCGGCGACCGCCACCGGGATCTGGTTGCTGCCGACGCCGGCGATCTCGACGCGCAGTTGGGCATGGGCGGCCGCGCCCATCAGCAGCGACGCACTAAACAGCAGGGTATGTAGTTTCTTCATGAGTCTCTCAGCTAAGGTTGAGGTCTGATCGCGGTCAGTTCAGGTCTTTCATTTCGAACTCGACCACAATGGAACGCTCTACCGTACCATCTTTTTTCTTGGGTAGCGGTGACGATTTGATAATGCCTTTCTCGACCGCATCATCGAACGACGGCACGCCGCTGCTCTTCGTCATTTTCACCGAAATAATCTCGCCGGTCGGCAATTGCTCGACGCGGAAAGTGGCCTTCGGATTGCCCGGCAAGTCGGTGCTGCCGCCGTAGGTAGTCGCGCTCTGGATCTTGGCCCGGATCGCGGCCTGGTAGCCGCTGTCGCTGCGCGGCGCGGTCGACTTGGCCGCGCTACCGGCGCCGCCCGAGCCGGCGAGCGCCATCATGTGCTTCATCTCGGCATCGTGCAGCTTGGCCAGCTTGGCGTCTTCCGCGGCCTGCTTGGCCTTGGCTTCCTTGTCGGCTTTCTTCTTGTCGGCCAGTTCCTTCGCCTTCTTCTCGGCGTCCTTCTTCTCGGCCTCTTTCTTCTCGGCTTCCTTCTTCGCCAGCTCGTCGGCCTTCTTCTTCTCGGCGGCTTTCTTCTCGGCCAGGTCCTTGGCTTTGGCTTCGTCGCGCGCCTTCTTCTCGGCCAGTTCCTGCTCGCGCTCGCGCTCCTGCTGTTCTTTCTTCAGCTGTTCGGCCTTGCGCTGTTTCTCGCGCTCGAGCTTGATGTCGGGCGGGGCCACCGGCTGTTCGACCGGCGGCTCGACGACCTTCGGCGCCGGCGGCGGTGGTTCCGGCGCCGGTTGCGGCTCGGGCTCGGCTTCCTGCGGCGGCGGCGCGACCGGGGCGGCGGCCTGGGTTTTCATGTCCCACACTTCGGCCTCGACGGCCACCGGCTCGTTGTTCTGCCAGCTGATGCCGAACCACAGGAACGCCAGCAACAGGGCGTGCACCGCCACGGCCAGCATGATCGCTGGCCAGCGGCTCGGTTCAGGCGGCACCCGGTACTGGGCGCCGGCGGTGGCAGGCTTCATCGCTGGCATTGCTCGTCTATCACTTGGTAGCCAGTCCGACCCGGTTAATGCCCATCTTCTTCGCTTCCGAAATCAGTTGGATCACTTCGTCATATTTGCTGTCGCGGTCGCCCGCGATCAAGACCGGGTAGTCCGGATTTTCCTCGTGCAGCGCGCGCAGGCGCTGCAGCAAGGCGCTGCGGCCCGCCACGTCCTCGGACGCGACCGGCTGCTTGCCGCCGACACCGATCGACAGCACCGCGTTCGGCTTGATCTCGACCTTGATGTAGGTGTCCGGCGGCAACGCCGACTTGTCGGCCTTCGGCAGGTTGATCACGCTCGGGCTCTCGTTCTGCGGCACGGCCATGAAAATGATGAGCAGCACCAGCATCACGTCGATATACGGCACGACGTTGATCTCGGACTTGAACTTGCGGCGGCGTCCGCTGCGCAGGCTGCTGGAAAAGGCCATCTGGTTCTCCCGTTCCGCTTAGCGCGACTGGCGCTGCAGGATGTTCGAGAATTCCTCGACGAAAGACTCGAAGCGGATCGCCAGGCGGTCGATGTCGTGGGTGAAACGGTTATAGGCCACCACCGCCGGAATCGCGGCAAACAGGCCGATCGCGGTCGCAATCAGCGCCTCGGCAATACCCGGCGCGACGACCGCCAAGGTGGCTTGCTGCACGCTGGCAAGGCCGCGGAACGCATTCATGATGCCCCACACGGTGCCGAGCAGGCCGATGTAGGGCGACACCGAGCCGACCGAGGCCAGGAAATTCAGGTGCAGGTCGAGCGCATCGAGCTCGCGCTGGAAGGCGGCGCGCATCGCACGGCGGGCGCCGTCGAGTACCGCGCCCATGTCCAGCGCCTCGCGCGACGAGGCCTGCTTGCCCTTGATGAACTCGCCCATGCCGGCCTCGAAGATGCGCGCCAGGGCGCCGCTCTGGTCGCGCTGGCTGCTGGCGCTCTGGTGCAGCGTGTGCAGGTTGCCGCCGGCCCAGAAACTGCGCTCGAACTGTTCGGTCTGGCGACGGGCGGCGCGGATCGCGAACAGCTTGCGGAAGATATAGCTCCAGCTGGTCAGCGAGACCAGGAACAGCAGCGCCATGATCAATTGCACGATCACGTGGGCATGGCTGATCAGGGCGATAAAGGAGAGGTCTTGCGCAGCGTTCATGGATTGAATTTGTTCAAATGTGGTTGTCAGGCTGCACGCATTTTAGCAGCGGTCTCGTCAGGGAGGGAACGGGGGCGCATTGTTTCGGCGTCGACACAGCCGACCTTGACGCTGGCGCTGGTCAGCAACTGGTCGCCGCGCCAGGCCTGCTGCGAGAACTGGACCGAGGCGCGGCCGAGCTTGTCGACGGCCAGCGTCAGGGTCAGTTCGTCATCGAGGCGGGCAGGCGCATGATAGTCGAGGCTGGCGCTCTTGACGACAAAAACCGCGCCTTGCTGCTCCAGCAATTGCTGCTGGCCAATACCGGCGGCGCGCAGCCACTCGGTGCGCGCGCGTTCGAAAAACTTCAGGTAGTTGGCGTAAAACACGATGCCGCCGGCGTCGGTATCCTCGTAGTAGACCCGTACTGCCCAAGTAAATACTGAAGGCATTTCAATTGCCATTAATGATATTGGGAAACATTTTACGCCATTTATCGCATCATATGTATCCTGGCGAACATCCGCGCCGCGTCGGGCGCCGCCGCCTCACGGCCGGGGCCGCTGAAAACGTGCGGTAGTAGACGCGCGCCGCGCCGTCGAGCCAACAACTGTAACACTTTCTCACATTCAGTATCCGGGTTGTTACAAACCCAAAACAATTCCCAAAAACCGGGGTCAGAGCACATTTTCCGAGCACGGTCTCATGAGAAATTGATCCAAAAATGTGCTCTGACCCCGGTTTTCTAAAATGTGCTCTGACCCCGGTTTTCTGTTGCCGTTAGCCGCGCTTGATGGTGAAGGGCGAGAAGCCTTGGCAGGTCGGCATCATCTCGATGAGGTTGATGTTGATGTGCGGCGGCAGGGTGGCGATCCAGTAGGCGGTCTCGGCGATGTCGCCGGCGGTCAGCGGCGCGGTGCCTTCGTAGACCTTGGCGGCCTTGGCGTCGTCGCCTTTGAAGCGCACGTTCGAAAATTCGGTGCCGCCGCACAGCCCCGGCGCCAGGTTGGTCGCGCGCACCCCGGTGCCGACCAGGTCGGCCCGCAGGTTGAGCGTGAATTGCTCGACAAACGCCTTGGTGGCGCCGTAGACGTTGCCGCCCGGGTAGGGGTAGCGCCCCGCCACCGAGCCGAGGTTGATGACCAGCCCGCTACCACGCTCGACCATCGCCGGCAGCACCGCCCGCGTCATCGTGACCAGCCCCTGGCAGTTGGTCGCGATCATGGTTTCCCAGTCCTCGAGCGGCACCTGGTGCGCCGGCAAGGTGTTCAGCGCGAGCCCGGCATTGTTGATGAGCACGTCGATCTGGCGCCACGATTGCGGCAGCATCGACAGCGCTTCGTCGATCGAGGCCTTGCTGGTGACGTCCATCTCGATCGGCAGCGCCGAGTCGCCCAGTTCGGCCGCCAGCGCGTCGAGCCGTTCCTTGCGGCGCGCCGCCAGCACGACCTGGTGGCCGTTGCGGACGAAGGTGCGCGCCATTTCGGCGCCGAAGCCGGCCGAGGCGCCGGTGATAAATACGATCATGTTGAGTCCCCCGCAGATGAATAAGCTGCAAGATTGTAGCCCAATTGGTATCGCGGCGCGGCCCGGCCACCCCTGCGGCCGCTTCCTTGCCCTAAACAGTCAGCTGACTTACAATCTGGGGTCACTATGTCTCACGTAACTGGCGAAACACCGCGCGCCGCCCGATTGGCCAGCGCGGGGTAAAGGTGGGTACCCACCGGGGAACGTGAGATTTCACCCGCCGTTCGCCTGGGCAGCCACCATCTGGTACGCGTTGTGTCGCGGCTGCCTGCTCGCCGGTTCCCCCTTCGGCCCCGGCAGCCCCGATCCAACACCGCCCGTTGCCTGGTTTCTTATCGATTGGAGTTTTTTTCATGTTTGCAAAAGATCACACGCTGGCCAATGTCGACCCGGAACTGTGGGACGCAATCCAGAAGGAAAACACCCGCCAGCAAGACCACATCGAGCTGATCGCATCCGAAAACTACACGTCGCCGGCGGTGATGCAGGCCCAGGGCTCGCAACTGACCAATAAGTATGCCGAGGGCTATCCGGGCAAGCGCTACTACGGCGGCTGCGAATACGTCGACGTCGCCGAGCAGCTGGCGATCGACCGCGTCAAGCAGCTGTTCGGCGCGGAGGCGGCCAACGTGCAGCCGAACTCGGGCTCGCAGGCCAACCAGGGCGTGTTCTTCGCGATGCTCAAGCCGGGCGACACCATCATGGGCATGTCGCTGGCCGAAGGCGGCCACCTGACCCACGGCATGGCGCTGAACATGTCGGGCAAGTGGTTCAACGTGATCTCGTACGGCCTGACCGAGCAGGAAGACATCGACTACGAGCAGATGGAGCGCCTGGCGCGCGAGCACAAGCCGA
>JBJMVW010000092.1:0-80152 GCA_045810465.1 Massilia sp.
CGCTCACATAGCCGACCGGCTTGTTGACCAGGACCGTGACGCGCTTGGACTGCTCGGCCGCAGCCTGGCGCTCGACCGTGATGCGCTGCGACGGCAGCACCTTGCTGCCCAGTTCCGAGACGACCTTGCCGTCCACCCGCACCCAGCCGCGCGCGATCCATTCGTCGGCTTCGCGGCGCGAACACAGGCCGAGTTCGGACATTCGTTTGGACAGGCGTAGCGGTTCAGTCATGAGGCAAAAAGGGAAAAAGAGAAAAGTGGAAAATCAGACTTTGAGCGCGTCGAGCAGTTCGGTCTCGAGCTGCACCTGGGCGCGCGGATTGTTCAGCACCGCGCCGTCGACCAGGAACACGTCTTCCACGCGCTCGCCGAGCGTCATGATCTTTGCCGTGTGCAGGTTGATGCGGTAGCGCGTGAGGACGTTGGCGATCGCGTACAACAGGCCCATGCGGTCGTTGGCGGCGATCGACAACAGGTAGAACTGGCCGCGCTCGTCGGGCCGCAGGTCGACCGTCGGCGTGATCGGGAAGGTGCGCGACATGCGCGACAGGCGCCCGCGCGTGGGCGGCGGCAGCGGCGCCTGCGACATCAGCTGCCCGGTCAGGTCGTGCTCGATCAGGTTGATGATGTCGCGGTAGTTCTTCGCGAAGTGCTCGTCGGTCACCAGGAAGGTGTCGAGTGCATAACCGTCGCGGGTGGTGTGGATCTTGGCGTCCAGGATCGAGAAGTTCTTGCGGTCGAAGTAGCTGCAGATGCGCGCGAACAGGTCGGGCTGGTCCTTCACGTACACGGTCACCTGCAGGCCTTCGCCGATCGGCGCCAGGCGCGACTTGACCACCGGGCTGCCGGCGCCCAGCTTGTCGTGCAGGACCCGCGTCTGCCACGCGATGTCGGAGGCGTCGTGGCGCAGGAAGTAGGCCATGTCGAGCTGGTCCCACAGCTTTTGGTGGGCGTCGGCCGGGAGGCCGAACAGGCGCAGCGTGGCCAGCGCTTCCTGCTGGCGCATGCGCAGTTCGCGGTCGGCCGAATGCGGCTCGCCGCCCAGCACGCGCAGCGTGATCCGGTACAGGTCTTCCAGCAGCTTGGCCTTCCACGCGTTCCACACCTTCGGGCTGGTGCCGCGGATGTCGGCCACCGTCAGCAGGTACAGCGCGCTCAGGTGGCGCTCGTCCTTGACCAGCGCGGCGAAGGCCTGGATCACGTCGGGGTCGGACAGGTCCTGTTTTTGCGCGACCTGCGACATGGTCAGGTGCTGCTCGACCAGGAACAGCACCAGTTCGGTGTCCTGTTCCGACAGCGAGTGCTCGCGGCAGAACTGCTCCGCGTCTTCGGTGCCGAGCTTGGAATGGTCGCCGCCGCGGCCCTTGGCGATGTCGTGGAACAGCGCCGCCACGTACAGCAGCCAGCGGTCGCGGAAGTTGGCGATCAGCTGGCTGCAGAACGGGTATTCGTGCGCATGTTCGGTCATCGTGAAACGGCGCAGGTTGCGCACCACCATCAGGATGTGCTGGTCGACCGTGTAGACGTGGAACAGGTCGTGCTGCATCTGGCCGACGATGCGGCGGAAGGTCGGCAGGTAGCGCCCCAGGATGCCCATGTCGTTCATGCGGCGCAGCGCGTGCACCAGGCCGGCCGGCGCCTGCAGGATGCGCAGGAACAGCGCCTTGTTGGCAGGGTTGGCGCGAAATGCGTCGTCGATGCAGTCGCGCGCGTGCCACAGCGCGCGCGTGGTGCGCGCGGTCATGCCCTTGATGTCCGGCCGCTCGGTCATGACGACGAAGATTTCGAGCACGGAGGAGGGCGCCGCGTCGAAGGTGTCGTCGGCGGTGATGTCGATGAAGCCGTTGACCTCGTTGAAGTGCGGGTTGATCGGCACCGGCACGGTCGGCTGCGGGAACAGGCGCGCCTCGATATTCTGCAGCAGGATGGTATTGAGCTGGGTGACCGTTTTCGCGGCCCAGTAGTAGCGCTGCATCAGGTATTCGCTGGCGCGCCGCGCGTCCAGTCCCGCGCCGGTGCCGGCCAGGCCGAAGCTCTCGGCGATCGCGGTCTGCACGTCGAACAGCAGGCGGTCTTCGCGCCGGCCGGTCTGCAGGTGCAGGCGGATGCGGATGTCCTTGAACGCGCGTTCCTTCTCCATCAGCTGGCGCGCTTCTTCGCGCGTGATCAGGTCGCGCATCGCGAACTGGCCCCACGAGTTGGCGAGGCCCGCGGCCTTGGCCACCCAAAGGATCACCTGCAGGTCGCGCAGCGCGCCCGGGCTCTCCTTGCAGTTCGGCTCGAGCGCGAAGGCGGTGTATTCGTACTTGGCGTGGCGCAGCCGCATCTCCGCGGTTTTCGCCTGGAAGAAGGCCTGCGGGTCCATCGCGTCGCGGTAGCGCCGCTGCAGCTGCGCGAACAGGGCGCCGTCGCCGGTCACGAGGCGCGCTTCGAGCAGGCTGGTTTGGACGGTGATGTCGGCCTCCGACTCGACCATGCATTCATCGACGGTGCGGATGCTGTGGCCGATCTCGAGCCCCAGGTCCCACAGCAGCTGGACCAGGTTCTCGAGCTTGGCCTGGGTGATCGCGTCGGGCCGGCTGCCCAGCAGGATCAGCAGGTCGACGTCGGAATACGGGAACAGTTCGCCGCGGCCGTAGCCGCCGACGCCAACCAGTGCGGTATTGGACGGCAGGCCGGCGGCGCGCCAGGCTTCGGACAGCACGGCGTCGACGCTGCGGCGCAGGCCGCGCAGCAGCTTCTCTGGCTTGCCGTCCTCGCGGAAGGCGGCAATCACCAGCTGGCGCTCAGCCTTCAGCCTTTGCTTGAGCGTGCGCGCCAGGTCGATGGGCGCGGCGAGCGGCATCTCAGGCCGGCACGGCAAGTTGCGGCAGGACGATCGCCGGCGGCGGCGGCGTCCCTTCCGACATCGTCAGGATCTCGAAGCCGGTCTCGGTGACGAGCACGGTGTGCTCCCACTGCGCCGACAGGCTGCGGTCCTTGGTCTTGATGGTCCAGCCGTCGCCCATTTCGCGGATCTCGCGGCGGCCGGCGTTGATCATCGGTTCGATCGTGAAGATCATGCCGGCTTCGAGCTTTTCGAGCGTGCCGGGGCGGCCATAGTGCAGCACCTGCGGCTCTTCGTGGAACACGCGGCCGATGCCGTGGCCGCAGAATTCGCGCACCACGCTGTAGCCGGCCTTTTCGGCGTGCTGCTGGATCACATAGCCGATGTCGCCCAGGTGGGCGCCCGGCCTGACCTTGGCGATGCCGAGCCACATGCACTCGTAGGTGACTTCGGACAGGCGGCGCGCCAGGATCGACGGCTCGCCGACGAAGAACATGCGGCTGTTGTCGCCATGGAAACCATCCTTGATGACGGTGACGTCGATATTGAGCACGTCGCCGTTCTTGAGGACCTTGTCGCCGGGGATGCCGTGGCAGATGACATCGTTGACAGAAGTGCAAACCGCTTTCGGATACGGGGTGTAGCCCGGCGGGGCGTAGTTCAGCGGGGCGGGAATCGTGCCTTGCACTTTCACCATATATTCATGGCACAGGCGATCCAGTTCGCCAGTGGTCACGCCGGCTTTGACAAAGGGCGTGATGTAGTCGAGCACCTCGGCGCCGAGGCGGCCAGCGACGCGCATGCCTTCGATTTCTTCCGGGGTTTTGATCGAGATGGAGGACATTATTGGGTCCAATCAGCAGAAAACGGTCAGTAGACACAGGCGTGCGGATGCGCCGCGCTGTGCGAATATTTCGTTCATTATAAGGGATGTCGTCATAGGGCGGGGCTGCGCGGCTGACCCATGGCGGGTAGAATGACGGCGCCGGGGTGGCGCAAACCCGGTGCGCACCCTGCGAGTTATTGCAGCCCCGCCCGCACTTGAAAAAACCCCCAAATCCGGCTAGAATCGCAGGTTGCTTGAATTCGCTTCGAGCAAGCTGTAAAAGCAGTTCATTTTTTATTGAAATCGCGAATGCGGTCGACAAGGGTGCCGAACAGGTGACTGACCGTTATTCAAGACTTAACCCTGGAGAATTACATGTCTGTAACAATGCGTGAAATGCTGGAAGCCGGCGTCCACTTCGGCCACCAAACCCGTTTCTGGAACCCAAAGATGGCGCCGTTCATCTTCGGCCATCGCAACAAGATCCACATCATCAACCTCGAAAAGACGATGGGGATGTACCAGGAAGCGATGAAGACCATCAAGCAGATCGCTGCCAACCGCGGCACCATCCTGATGGTCGGCACCAAGCGCCAGGCGCGCGACATCATCGCCGCTGAAGCCCAGCGCGCAGGTGTGCCGTTCGTCGACCAGCGCTGGCTGGGCGGCATGCTGACCAACTTCAAGACCATCAAGACCTCGATCAAGCGCCTGAAGGACATGGAAGTCGCGGTCGAAGACGGTTCGGTCGAGAAGATGTCGAAGAAAGAAGCGCTGATGTTCTCGCGCGAAATGATCAAGCTGCAGAAATCGATCGGCGGCATCAAGGACCTGGGCGGCGTGCCGGACGCGATCTTCGTGGTCGACGTTGGCTACCACAAGGGCGCGATCACCGAAGCGGGCAAGCTGGGCATCCCGGTCATCGGCGTGGTCGACACCAACCACTCGCCGGAAGGCGTTACCCACATCATCCCGGGTAACGACGACTCGTCGAAGGCAATCACCCTGTACGCACGCGGCGTTGCCGATGCGATCCTGGAAGGCCGCGCCAACGCCACCAACGAAATCGTTGAGATGGTCAAGGCTGGCGGCGACGACTTCGTCGAAGTTTCCGAGCAAGCATAAGTCACGGGCAGGCTTCAGGCCTGCCGACGTAGCGGAAGGGGCGCCGAGCCTGGAATCGAGCGCCCCTTTTTTCAAGCAGAATAACAGCGGATGGCAGGCTTCCCGGCGATCCGCACCCTGGATTTAATTTAGGAGAAAACAACATGGCAGCGATTACTGCAGCGATGGTTGGCGAACTGCGTGCCAAGACCGACGCACCGATGATGGAATGCAAAAAGGCACTGACCGAAGCCGAGGGTGACCTGGCCCGTGCGGAAGAGATCCTGCGCGTCAAGCTGGGCGGCAAGGCATCGAAGGCATCGTCGCGTATCACCGCCGAAGGCGTGGTATCGGCTTACATCAGCGGCAACATTGGCGCGCTGGTTGAAATCAACAGCGAAACCGACTTCGTTGCCAAGAACGAAGAGTTCATGGCCATGGCCAACCTGGCTGCCCGCCTGGTCGCCGAGAAGAACCCGGCCGACGTCGCTGCCCTGGCCGCGCTGCCGGTCGACGGCAAGACCTTCGACGACGTGCGTACGGCACTGATCGGTAAAATCGGTGAGAATATGACCGTGCGCCGTTTCCAGCGTTTCGAAACGACCGGCAAGCTGGCATCGTACCTGCACGGCGCCCGTATCGGCGTCATGGTCGAGTTCGAAGGCGGGGACGAGCAGGTCGGCAAGGACATCGCGATGCACATCGCTGCCATGAAGCCAGTCTCGCTGTCGTCGGACCAGGTACCTGCCGAACTGATCGAGAAAGAGCGTTCGGTTGCCCAGCTGAAGGCCCAGGAAGACGCCGACAAGGCCGTCGCCGAAGGCAAGCAGCCGCAATCGGCCGAAATCGTTGCCAAGCGCATCGACGGCTCGGTCCAGAAGTACCTGAAGGAAGTGTCGCTGCTGAACCAGGCATTCGTGAAGAACGACAAGCAGTCGGTCGAGCAGATGCTGAAAGCCGCCAACACCAGCGTGAAGGCCTTCACGATGTACGTGGTGGGCGAAGGCATCGAAAAGAAAGTCGACGACTTTGCCGCCGAAGTTGCAGCGCAAATGGCTGCAAACAAGCAGTAAGGTTGGAAAGCGGGCCGCAAGGCCCGTTTTTTTAAGGTTCGCCTGCGCGCCGGGTTAACGTTTTGTTTGCGTCAACGGTAAAACGTCGTTCCCGCGCAGGCGGGAACCCATGCTGAGCTGATTAAGTTGCGCAACTCGCGTGTCAGGCATACTCGGCATGTGTCCCCGCGTGCGCGAGGACGACGGCTTGACGGTCGGTAGTGGAATCTTGCAGTGCCCCCATCTGGCCTCGGCCCGATGAGACCGCCCCGGCGGTCAGACCCGAATTCGAACATCAAATAGGAGCCGCTTCATCATGACCAAACCCGCCTACCAACGTGTACTCCTCAAACTGTCTGGTGAAGCGCTGATGGGCGACGATCCGTTCGGCATCAACCGCGCGACGATCGAGCGCATGGTCGCCGACGTCGCGGAAGTGGCGAAGCTGGGGGTCGAGTTGGCAGTGGTGATTGGCGGCGGCAACATCTTCCGTGGTGTCGCGCCGGGCGCGCAGGGCATGGACCGTGCCACCGCCGACTACATGGGCATGCTGGCCACGGTGATGAACGCACTGGCCCTGGCCGACGCGATGCGCCATGTCGGCATCACCGCGCGCGTGATGTCGGCGATCGCCATCGAGCAGGTGGTCGAGCCCTACGTGCGCCCGAAAGCGCTGCAGTACCTGGAAGAAGGCAAGGTCGTGGTGTTCGCGGCCGGCACCGGCAACCCATTCTTCACCACCGATACCGCGGCCGCGCTGCGTGGCTCGGAAATCTCGGCCCAGATCGTTTTGAAGGCAACCAAGGTCGATGGCGTATATACTGCCGATCCGAAGAAGGATCCGCATGCTACCCGCTATGAGTCGATCTCGTTCGACGAAGCGATCGCCAAGCACCTGCAGGTGATGGACGCCACCGCGTTCGCCCTGTGCCGCGACCAGAAGCTGCCGATCAAGGTGTTTTCGATCGTCAAGCCGGGCGCGCTCAAGCGCGTGATCATGGGTGAAGACGAGGGTACACTGGTACACGTTTAATTATTTTAAAATCTCGCGGGTCAGGGCACGCTTTTCATGGGTGTGCTGACCGCGACACTCTAAGAATCAGGAGAGCAGCATGTCCTTAGCTGACGTTAAAAAGAGCGCCCAGGACCGGATGGTCAAGTCCATCGAGACCCTGAGGGCCGACCTGGCGAAGGTCCGTACCGGCCGCGCCCACACCGGCATCCTCGACCACATCCAGGTCGATTACTACGGCTCGCCGACCGCGCTGACCCAGGTCGCCAACGTGACGCTGATCGACGCGCGCACGATCGGCGTGCAGCCGTGGGAAAAGAAGATGCTGAACGTCATCGAAAAGGCGATCCGCGACTCCGACCTCGGCCTGAACCCGTCGTCGCAGGGCGACCTGATCCGCGTGCCGACCCCACCGCTGACCGAAGAGCGCCGCAAGGAGATGGTCAAGCTGGTCAAGGGCGAGGCGGAAGACGCCAAGATCGCGGTGCGCAACATCCGCCGCGATGCCAACGAGCAACTGAAGAAAATGGTCAAGGACAAGACCGCGTCGGAAGACGAGGAGCGCCGCGCTTCGGACGAGATCCAGAAGCTGACCGACAAGTTCGTTGCCGATATCGATAAACTGGTTGCCGAAAAAGAAAAAGAAGTCCTGACCGTGTAATACGGCGTGTAACAACGGCGTATGACGACGGCGCGGCAACGCACGTCCCATGCCCTTGCGGACCGGCCCCGGCAATTGCCGCGGCCGGTCCGTCCACCTTACGTATTCGCCATTTCTGGCCCTGGATTTATGATTTTTAAAAGTTCGACCACCGCTGTTCCCGAAACGCCGGCCGTACCGCGCCACGTTGCCATCATCATGGATGGCAATGGCCGCTGGGCCACCAAGCGGCTGCTGCCGCGGGTGGCCGGCCACGTCAAGGGAGTGGAAGCCGTGCGCGGGGTCGTCGAAGCCTGCGTCGAACGCGGGATCGAGTTCGTGACCCTGTTCGCGTTTTCGTCCGAAAACTGGCGCCGCCCCGAAGAAGAAGTCTCGCTGCTGATGCGCCTGTTCGTCACCGCGCTCGAGCGCGAAGTGTCGAAGATGCACGCCAATAACATCCGCCTGAAGGTCGTCGGCGACCTGTCGCGCTTCGACCCGAAGCTGCAGGAAATGATCGCCAACGCCGAGCGCAAGACCGCCAACAACACGCGCCTGACCGTCACGGTCTGCGCCAACTACGGCGGGCGCTGGGACATCATGCAGGCGACCAGCAAGATGGTGGCGGCCAACCCGGGCGTCACCGACTACACCGAAGAAATGCTGGCCCCGCACCTGGCGATGGCCTATGCGCCCGAGCCCGACCTGTTCATCCGCACCGGCGGCGAAGAACGCATCTCCAACTTCCTGCTGTGGCAGCTGGCCTATTCGGAGCTGTACTTTACCGACACCTTCTGGCCCGATTTTTCCAGCCAGTCGCTGGACGCGGCGATCGCGTCGTACCAGAACCGGGAACGGCGCTTCGGCCAGACCGGCGACCAAGTCGCGAAGAAGAAAAACTGATGCTGAAAACCCGGGTCATCACGGCGGTCGTGCTGCTGGCAGTGCTGTTGCCAGTTCTCTATCTGAATAACTTCACGGCATTCGCAGTGGTGGCCACGGTGGCTTTCGGCGCCGCGATCTGGGAGTGTTTCCGCCTGTTCAACCCGGGGTCGGCCAACGCGCTCATCATTGCGCTGTTCTGGACCGCGGCCTTCGCCTGGTCGTTTTTTGTCGCCGGCAGCGCCACGCCCGCGTTCTGGTTCCCGATCAGCGTGCTGGTCTGGCTGCTGCGCTTTGTGCCGTCGCTGAAAATCGGCCTGCCGCCGCTGCAAAGCACCGGCAATACCTTGCTGAGTCTCATTTATGCAATTGCGATCGTCGGCTGCTTCGCCGCGATCGTCGAATTATTCCGCCATTCGCCGGTCTACCTGCTGTCGGTCATGGCCCTGGTCTGGATCGCCGACATCGGCGCGTACTTTGCCGGCAAGGCGTTCGGCAGGCGCAAGCTGGCGCCTTCGATTTCGCCGGGCAAGTCGTGGGAAGGCGCAATCGGCGGCGCCATCGCGGTGCTGGTCATCGCCTCGGCCACGGTCCTGTTCGGCGGCGACGGGTTCGCCGACACCTTCGCGGTGCGCACCCAGTCGCGGCTGGGCTGGGGCGCGCTGCTGGCGATCCTGGTCGTCATCGTCGCGGCCAGCGTGGTCGGCGACCTGTTCGAATCGCAGCTCAAGCGCCGCGCCGGCGTCAAGGACAGCAGCAGTTTGCTGCCCGGCCACGGCGGGGTGCTGGACCGGATCGACGCCCTGATCCCGGTATTGCCATTGGCGGCGTTGATCGGCGCCTGGCTCTAGAAGGAGCTTCACATGCAACGCATCACCATCCTCGGCGCCACCGGCTCGATCGGCGCCTCGACCCTCGACGTGCTTGCGCGTCACCCCGAAAAATACACCGTCCACGCGCTGTCGGCCCACAGCCGGGTCGAGGAACTGGCCGAACAATGCCGCCGCTTCCGTCCCGCGCGCGCGGTGGTCGGCTCTGCCGCCGCCGCCGAACGGCTGGCGCAACTGGTCCAGGGCCTGTCGATCCAGGTCGAATACGGCGAAGCAGCCCTATGCGATATCGCCTCCAGCCGCGACACCGACACCGTGATGGCCGCCATCGTCGGCGCCGCTGGGCTGGCGCCGACGCTGGCCGCGGCGCGCGCCGGCAAAAAGGTCCTGCTCGCGAATAAAGAAGCGCTGGTCATGTCGGGCCAGCTGTTCATGGACGCGGTCAAGGAGCACAAGGCGACCCTGCTGCCGATCGACAGCGAACACAATGCGATCTTCCAGTCGCTGCCGCATTCGTATGCACGCCAGCCGCAGGCGGCCGGCGTGGCCCGGATCCTGCTGACCGCTTCCGGCGGCCCGTTCCTGAACCGCGCCGTCGAGACGCTCTCCGGCGTCACGCCCGAGGAGGCCTGCAAGCACCCGAACTGGGTCATGGGCCGCAAGATCTCGGTCGATTCGGCCACCATGATGAACAAGGGCCTCGAGGTGATCGAGGCGCACTGGCTGTTCGGCGCGCCGGCCGACAAGATCGAAGTCGTGATCCACCCGCAAAGCGTGATCCACTCGATGGTGTCCTACGTCGACGGCTCGGTGCTGGCCCAGCTGGGCAACCCCGACATGCGCACCCCGATCGCGCACGCGCTCGCGTTCCCGGAGCGGATCGAGTCGGGAGTAGGGCAGCTCGACCTCACCCAGATGGCGGCGCTGCAGTTCCAGCGGCCCGACTACCAGCGCTTCCCGTGCCTGCGGCTCGCGTTCGACGCACTGCGCGAAGGCGGCACCGCCCCGGCGCTGCTCAACGCGGCCAACGAGGTGGCGGTGCAGGCCTTCCTCGAGCGCCGCATCGGCTTCCGCGACATCGACCGCGTGATCGAGCGCGTGATGCACGAGAACCCGCATGGCGCGGCTTCCAGCATCGAGGCCGTGATGGCGCAGGATGCGCGCGCGCGCCGCGCCGCCGAACACATTGTGGCGGCGCTGGCCTGAGCCGGCCCGCCTGGAGCAAACCGCGATGAACCTGATACACACGATACTGGCGTTCCTGCTCGCCCTGGGACCCCTGATCATCTTCCACGAGCTGGGGCACTACTGCGTCGCGCGCCTGTGCGGCGTGAAGGTGCTGCGCTTTTCGATCGGCATGGGCAAGGTCGTCTGGTCGCGCCGGGTCGGCCCCGACCAGACCGAATGGGCCGTGTCCATGCTGCCGATCGGCGGCTACGTCAAGATGCTCGACGCGCGCGACCCGTCCACCGCGCCCCGCAACGACGAGGAGCGGGCGCGCGAGTTCACCGGCCAGAAAGCCTGGAAGCGCATTGCGATCGTGGCCGCCGGCCCGATCGCCAACTTCGTGCTCGCGATCGCGCTGCTGGCCGGCCTGTTCATGCATGGCGTCGACGAGCCGGCCGCGCGCCTGCGCGCACTGCCCGAGGCCAGCGCGGCCTACAAGGCTGGCCTGCGCGGCGGCGACACCATCGCGGCGGTCAACGGCGCCTCGGTGGCCTCGTGGCCGGCGCTGCGCTGGGAGATCGTGCGCGCCGCGATCGACAAGAACGACGCCCAGCTCGAGGTGCGCGCGGCAAACGGCGGCACCTACCGCGCGACCATACCGGCGGCGGTGGTCGGCAAGCTGGACGTCGACAGCGACGTGCTGGCCGAACTCGGGATGGCCCTGTGGCGCCCGAAGCCGGTCGTCGAAGAGGTGCTTCCCGGCGGCGCCGGCGCCCTGGCTGGCCTGCGCAAGGGTGACCTGGTCACCGCGGTCAACGGCAAGCCGGTGGCCGACGCCATCGACCTGATCGAAACCATCAGCAGGTCGGCCGGACGCACCCTCGAGTTCGAGGTGCAGCGTGGCGCGCGCAGCTTCCCGCTGGCGGTGACGCCGGCACGCGACCCGTCGGGACGCGGCGTCATCAAGGTGGTGCCGGCCCGCGACCCGGTCATGGTGACGGTGAGCGCCGGACCGCTCGATGCGCTCGCACAGGGCGCGCGCAAGACCTGGGAGACCTCGGCGCTGACGGTCAAAATGATCGGCAAGATGATCGTCGGCGAGGTCTCGTGGAAGAACGTGACCGGCCCGATCACGATCGCCGACGTGGCCGGGCAGACCGCGCGGGTGGGCGCGGTCAGCTATTTGCAGTTCATCGCCTTCATCAGCATCAGTCTCGGTGTAATGAATCTGTTACCAATTCCGGTTCTGGATGGTTGGCTTTTGCTGTATTATTCGCTGGAAGTTTTGACCGGGCGGCCCCTGCCCGAGCGAGTCGGCGAGATCGCGCAGCGCGCGGGGGTGGGCCTGCTGTTCATGCTGATGGCGCTCGCCGTCTTCAATGACCTGGCGCGGCTGCTTTGATTAGCGGTACCGCGCAGGCTGAGAATACGTACGTTTGTCCAATGACTGATCCACTGATTTAGCCAATGAAATTACAATCGAATCGTTTTGCCTTGCCGTTCATCCGTCGCAGTCTCATTGGTGCAGCCGTACTGGCCCTGTGTTCCGGCCAGGCGCTTGCGGTCAGCCCGTTCGTCGTCAAGGACATCCGGGTCGAAGGCATCCAGCGCACGGAAGCGGGCACCGTCTTCAGCTACTTGCCGGTGCGCGTAGGCGAAACCTTCGACGACGACAAGGCCACCAGCGCAATCAAGGCCCTGTATGCGACCGGCTTCTTCAAGGACGTGCGCCTGGAAGAAGAGAATGGCGTGCTGGTGGTGATGGTCGAGGAGCGCCCGGCGATCGCCACGGTCGATTTCACCGGCACCAAGGAATTCGAAAAGGACATGCTGGTCAAGGCGCTCAAGGAAATCGGCGTCGGCGACACCAAGATCTTCGACAAGGCATCGGTCGACCGCGCCGAGCAGGAGCTCAAGCGCCAGTACCTGTCGCACGGCCTGTATGGCGTGAAGATCACGACCACCGTCACGCCGATCGAGCGTAACCGCGTCACGATCATGTTCAACGTCGACGAAGGCGAGATCGCGCGCATCCGGCAGATCAACATCGTCGGCAACAAGGCGTTCTCGGACAAGCAGCTGCGCGAACTGCTGCAGCTGCGCCCATCCGGCTGGTTCACCTGGTACTCGAAGGCCGACCAGTATTCCAAGACCAAGCTGACCGGCGACATCGAGGCGATCAAATCGTGGTACCTCGACCATGGCTACCTGGAGGCGAACGTCGAGTCGACCCAGGTCGCGATCACGCCGGACAAGAAGGACATCTACCTGACCGTCAACATCACCGAAGGCGAGAAGTACACCGTCTCGGCGGTCAAGCTCGATGGCGAGATGTTCGGGCGCGAGCAGGAGCTGCGCCAGCTGATCCTGCTCAAACCCGGCCAGATCTATTCGGGCGCGGCGCAGGAGGCCAGCAACAAGCGCATCGCCGAGCGCCTGGCCACCTTCGGCTACGCCTTCGCCAACGTCAACGCCAATCCTGAAATCGATCGTGCCAAGCGCGAGGTCGCGTTCACCTTCTTCGTCGACCCGGGCAAGCGCGCCTACGTGCGCCACATGAACATCGCCGGTAACACGGTGACCCGCGACGAAGTGATCCGCCGCGAATTCCGCCAGTTCGAAAGCTCCTGGTACAACGCCAACCTGGTCAAGCTCTCGCGCGACCGTGTCGACCGCCTCGGCTACTTCAAGGAAGTGACGGTCGAGACGCCGGAGTCGCAGGGCACCTCGGACCAGGTCGACGTCAACATCAAGGTCGAGGAAAAACCGACCGGTAACTTCATGATCGGCGGCGCGTTCTCGCAAGCCGAGAAGTTCACCTTTACCGCGTCGATCCAGCAGGCCAACTTCGCAGGCAGCGGCAACACGGTGGGCATCGAGCTCAATACCAGCAAATACAGCCGCACGATCGCCTTCTCGCAGACCAACCCGTACTTTACCGACGACGGCGTGTCGCGCGCGTTCCAGCTCTACCTGCGCACCACGCGTCCGCCGCTGCTCAACATCGGCGCGTTCACCGTCAAGCAGACCGGCGGCAACATGACCTTCGGCGTGCCGTTCTCCGAGAACGACACCGTGTACTTCGGCGCCGGCCTGGAAAGCACGCTGATCTCGACCGACCAGACCAGCCCGATCCTGTACCGCACCTTCGTCGCCAACAACGGCGGCCCGTCCGACGGTATCGGCACCGCGCGCACCAACGCCATCCCGCTGACGGTGGCGTGGGGCCGGGACACCCGCGACAGCGCGGTCACGCCGACCATTGGCCGCTACCAGCGCGCCAACCTGGAGCTGGACGTGATCGGCGACTCCAAGTACTACCGCGCGATCTACGAGCAGCAGTGGTATCGTCCGATCACGCGCTGGATGACGCTGGCCCTCAAGGGCGAGGCGGACTTCGGCCATGGCATCGGCGGCAAGCAGTACCCGGTCTTCAAGAACTTCTACGCCGGCGGTATCGGCTCGGTGCGCGGCTACCAGAGCTCCTCGCTGGGCATGGTCGACCCGCAGTACTACGACGCCCTCGGCGGCGCCAAGCGCCTGATCGGCAACGCCGAACTGCAGTTCCCGTTCCCGGGCAGCGGCACCGACCGCAGCCTGCGCTGGTTCACCTTCATGGATGCCGGCCAGGTGTACGCGGAAGGCCAGAAGATCCGCGCTTCCGAACTGCGTACCTCGGCCGGTATCGGCCTGTCGTGGATTTCCCCGGTGGGACCGCTCAAGTTGAGTTATGCTAAGCCCCTGAATGCGAAGCCGGGCGACCGCCTCGAGCGCTTCCAGTTCCAGATGGGGACCGGATTCTGATTCGCCTCGAGCGTCTTACTCCTATTGAATAGCGGAGAACTATGTTGAAAAATCTGTTTGCCTCGCTGCCCCGAAGCCTGGTCGTGGTGGCCCTGTGCGTGGGCGCAGTGGCGCAGGCGCAGGCGCAAAACGTCACCGGCCGGATCGGCTTCGTGTTCACCGAACGCCTGATGTCCGAGTCGAAGATGGCGAAGGCGGCCGACGCCAAGATCCAGTCCGAATTCTCCAAGCGCCAGAAGGCCAACGAGGAGATGCTGGCCAGGTTCAAGCAGATGTCGGAGAAGTTCGACGCCGACGCGCCGCGCCTGTCGGACCTCGAACGCACCAAGCGTGCGCGCGAGCTGTTCGACAAGGAGAAGGACGTGCAGCGCATGCAGCGCGAATACCAGGAAGACCTGCTGCAGCGCACCAACGAGGAACGCGCCGCGATCGCGCAGAAAGCCTACAAGCTGATCGAACAGATCGCCGAGCAGGAAAAGCTCGACGTGGTGCTGCAGGAATCGGTCTGGTCGAGCCCGAAGATCGACATCACCGACAAAGTCCTGCGGCTGCTGGATAAATAACAAATCGATCAATTTCGCAAATCGCGGGTCAGAGCCCGGTTTTGACGGGTGGGCTCTGACCTCGACACTTTAATACGGTTTTGACGGTTGGCTCTGACCTCGACACTTTAGATATTTTCGCTTTTTAATAGCGCTTTACAGAACTTTGGAACAACCAGGATGGGCACTCGACTAGCCGAATTGGTCGAACGCTTCGGTGGACAATTGGCGGGTGACCCGGACATCGAGGTCACCGGAATCGCGCCATTGACCGATGCAGGCGCTTCGCACATCAGTTTTCTCAGCAATAGCAAGCTGCGCGCGCTGGCCGCGCAGAGCGGCGCTGCCGCGCTGATCCTGTCGCCGCTGGACGACCCGACCGTGGCCGCCACCTATGCCGGCGCGCGCATCATCACCACCAACCCGTATGCGTACTTCGCGCGCGCGGCGCAGTACTTCGCCGCGCTCGACGAGGTCGGCCCGGCGCCCGGCATCGACCGTAGCGCCAGCGTGGCGGTGGACGCGCACATCGATCCGACCGCCTGCATCGGCCCCCACGCGACCATTGAAGCCGGTGCGCGCATCGGCGCCAACGCCATCGTCGACGCCGGCTGCTTTGTCGGACGCGAGGCGGTGGTTGGCGAGGGCACGCACCTGTTCGCGAACGTCACCTTCCACAAGCGCTGCGTGATCGGCGCGCGCGGGATCGTCCATTCGGGCGCGGTGATCGGCGCGGACGGCTTCGGCTTTGCCAACGAGGCCGGCGTCTACATCAAGATTCCGCAGACCGGGCGCGTGGTGATCGGCGACGACGTCGAGATCGGCGCCAACACCACCATCGACCGCGGCGCGCTGGCCGACACGATCATCGAGGACGGGGTCAAGCTCGACAACCAGATCCAGATCGGCCACAACTGCCACATCGGCGCCCACACCGCGATGGCAGGCTGCGTCGGCGTGGCCGGCAGCGCGAAGATCGGCAAGCACTGCACCTTCGGCGGCGCCGCGATGGTGCTGGGCCACCTCGAGATCGCCGACAACGTTCACATCTCGTCGGGCAGCATGGTATCGCGCTCGGTACTCGAGCCGGGCCAGTACACCGGCTTCTACCCGCTCGCCAGTAACGCCGAATGGGAACGCAGCGCGGCCATCGTGCGCAATCTGTCGGGCATGCGCGAGAAGATCCGCGCACTTGAAAAAACAATCAAAACACTCATCGAAGACAAATGACCACTACCGAGAACAAGACCCTCGACATCCACCAGATCAAACAGTACCTGCCGCACCGTTATCCGCTGCTGCTGGTGGACCGAGTCCTGACCTGGGAGTCGGGAAAAACGATCACCGCGATCAAGAACGTGACCGTGAACGAAGAGTTCTTCAACGGTCACTTCCCGCACAAGCCGGTGATGCCGGGCGTGCTGATGATCGAAGCGCTGGCGCAGACCGCCGCGATCCTGTCGTTCCTGACCATGAACGTGAAGCCGGACGAGAATTCGGTGGTGTATTTCGTCGGTATCGACAACGCCCGCTTCAAGCGCCCGGTTGAACCAGGCGACCAGCTGAAGATGGACGTTGAAATCCTGCGCGTGGCGCGCGGCATCTGGAAGTACAAGGCAGTGGCGAGCGTCGACGGCAAGGTCGCGGTCGAGGCGGAGCTGATGTGCACCATTCGCAGCGCGGCCGACGCCAGCCAGCCAGTGGGGCAGTAATGACAAAGGTTCACCCAAGCGCGATCGTCGACCCGAAGGCGGAGCTGGACAGCTCCGTCGAAGTCGGCGCCTACTCGATCATCGGACCGCACGTGCGCATCGGCGCCGGCACCGTGGTCGGGCCGCATGTGGTCATCGAAGGCCACACGACGATCGGCAAGGACAACAAGTTCTTCCAGTTTTCCTCGATCGGCGCCGCGCCGCAGGACAAGAAGTGGGCCGGCGAACCGACCCGTCTCGAAGTCGGCGACCGCAACACGGTGCGCGAATTCTGCACCTTCAACCTCGGCACCGTGCAGGACCAGGGCGTCACCCGGCTCGGCAACGACAACTGGATTTCGGCCTACGTGCACCTGGCGCACGACTGCCAGGTCGGCAGCAACACGATCTTCTCGAACAACGCGCAGCTCGCCGGCCACGTGGAGGTTGGCGACTGGGCGATCCTGTCGGGCTATGCCGGCGTACACCAGTTCTGCAAGATCGGCGCGCACGCCTTCATCGGCATGTACACCAGCCTGACCCAGGACGTGCCGCCGTTCGTGCTCGTGTCGGGCAACCCGGCCGGCGCGCGCGGCGTCAATATCGAAGGGCTGAAACGGCGCGGCTTCACGCGCGAGCAGATCGACGGCATCCGCGCGGCGTACAAGTCGCTGTACCGCTCCGGCCTGACACTGGAGGAAGCCAAGGGCGCGCTCAAGGAAATCGAGACCGGTTCGCTTGACGCGGCCGAGCAGGTGCGCTCGATGCGCGAGTTCCTCGGCGTGGCTAGCCGTGGCATCGTCCGCTGACATCTCGCTGGCCCTGGTCGCCGGCGAAGTCTCCGGCGACATGCTTGCGGCCCGCCTCCTGGCCGGCCTGCGCCCCCATCTGCCCGAAGCGCGCTTCCACGGTATCGGCGGCCCGAGGATGGCCGAGCAGGGCTTCGTCTCCGACGTGGCCATGGATACGCTCACGGTGCGCGGGCTGTTCGAAGTCATCCCGCGCTACCGCGAACTGAAAGGCATCCAGAACAGCCTGCGCGAGCGGCTGCTGGCCGAACGCCCGGCCGCCTTCATCGGCGCCGACTACCCCGGCTTTAACCTGGGCCTGGAAGAGCAGCTGCGCGCGCAAGGCATCCCGACCGTCCATTTTGTCAGCCCCCAGATCTGGGCCTGGCGCGGTGGGCGCATCAAGAAGATCAAGCGCGCGGTCTCGCACATGCTGGTGATCTTCCCGTTCGAGGAAGAGATCTACCGCAACGCCGGCGTACCGGTCACCTACATCGGCCACCCGCTGGCCGAGATGATCCCGCTGGTTCCCGACCAGGCCGCGGCGCGGAGCGCGCTCGGCATCGCCACGGACGCGCGGGTGGTGACCATCATGCCGGGCAGCCGGATGGCCGAACTCAAGTACCTGTCCGAGCCGTTCGTCGGCGCCGCCAGGCTGCTGGCGCAGCGCGACCCCTCGCTGACCTTCGTCGCGCCGATGGCGGGCGAACGCCAGCGCGCGTACTTCACCGAGCTGGTGGCCAAGGCCGGCCTGGCGGACGTGCCGGTGAGGCTGGTCGACGGCCAGTCGCACGCGGCGATCGCCGCCGCCGACGCAGTGCTGGTCGCCTCCGGCACCGCGACGCTCGAGGTGGCGCTGTTCAAGAAGCCGATGGTCATCGCCTACAAGGTGATGCGCGCCTCGTGGGAGATCATGCGCCACATGGGCTACCAGCCGTGGATCGGACTGCCCAACATCCTCGCGCGCGAATTCCTCGTGCCGGAACACCTGCAGAACGCCGTCACGCCGCAGGCGCTGGCCGAGGCGGTGTGGCGGCAACTCGAAGACGCGCCCGGCCGCCAGCGCCTGGTGCAGCGCTTCACCGACATGCATCATAGCCTGCTCAGGGACAGCGCCGCGGCGAGCGCGGACGCCGTCCTGCGCGTCATCGGTATGAAAAAATGAGAAAGAAAAAGATCGATTTCTACCCGGGCCTCAAGCCCAAGGACCGTCCGTTCACGCTGGAGGACATCGTGTGCGGCGTCGACGAGGCAGGGCGCGGGCCGCTGGCCGGACCGGTGTTCGCTGCCGCCGTCATCCTTGACCCGGGCCGCCCGATCGAAGGCCTGCGCGATTCGAAAAAGCTGACCGCCGAACGGCGCGACGAACTGGCGCCGCTGATCAAGGCGAACGCGATCGCCTGGGCGATCGCCGAGTGCTCGCACCTCGAAATCGACGCGCTCAACATCCTGCAGGCGACCATGCTCGCGATGCGCCGCGCGGTAGAGGCGCTGGCGACCATTCCGACCATCGCGCTGATCGACGGGAACCGCTGCCCCCAGCTGGCGATCCGCGCGCATGCGGTGGTCGAGGGCGACGACAAGGTGCACGCGATTTCGGCCGCCTCGATCCTTGCCAAGACCGCGCGCGACGCCGCCCTGGTGGCGCTGCACGACACCTATCCGCAGTACGGCTTCGACCAGCACAAAGGCTACTCCACACCACTGCACCTCGAGCGCCTGCGCGCGCACGGGCCGTGTCCGGTGCACCGCCGCTCGTTCGCGCCGGTGCGCCTGCTGCTCGAGCCCGACCTGTTCGGCAGCGATGCCTTCGAGCCGGCATGAAGACCATTACCTCGCGCGATAACCCGTTCTACAAAGAGCTCAAGCAGCTGGCGGGGAGCTCGCAGGCGCGGCGCAAGGCCGGGCGCAGCCTGCTCGACGGCGTGCACCTGTGCCAGGCCTACCTCGACCTGCGCGGCGCGCCGGTGCACTGCGTGGTGTCGGAAGGGGCGCTGGCCAATCCCGAAGTGGCCGATATCGTCCATCGCTGCGAAGCGGCGCATGTGCATGTCACCGCATTCCCCGACGCGCTGTACGGTGCGATCAGCCAGGTCGAACATGGCGTCAACCTGATGTTCCTGATCGATTCGCCGCGCCCTGTGCGGCCCGATGCGTTGACCGTGTCGACGGTGCTGCTGGACAGCGTTCAGGACCCGGGCAATGTCGGCTCGATCCTGCGGAGCGCGGCGGCGGCCGGCATCAAGCAGGTCTACTGCAGCGCCGGCACCGCATTCTGCTGGTCGCCCAAGGTGCTGCGCGCCGCGATGGGCGCCCACTTCGTGCTCGACATTTTCGAGAACGTCGACCTGGTCGAACTGGTGCGCGCATCGAAGATCGCGGTACTCGCCACCAGCGGCTATGCCGAGGAAAGGCTGTACGACGTCGACCTGCGCCAGCCGGTGGCGTGGCTGCTCGGGCACGAAGGGCAGGGCGTGGCCGACGACCTGCTGGCGCTCGCGACACACCGTGTGGTGATCCCGCATGCAGGCCAGGTCGAGTCGCTCAATGTCGCCGCCTGCGCGGCCGTGTGCTTTTTCGAGCAGCTACGGCAGCGTCAGGCATAGACGGCGGCTTGCCTTCGGGTTAATCTCCGGTCTGGAGTTTAGTGGAGTAGAGATGGACATCGCGCATTTGCACTTTCTGGTAGCGGAAGCAGACACGGCCCAGCGCATGGCGCTGGTGGAGATGCTGGGCACACTTGGCGCGAGCCGGGTGACCGAGGTCCCCGACGGCCACATGGCGCTGCGCGCGTTCCAGGCCGGCTTCACGCCGAAGGTCGACGTCGCGATCGTCGACCTCGCGCTGCCGGGTATGGACGGACTGGAGCTGATCCGCAACCTGGCCAGCATCGACAGCGACGTGCGCCTGGTGGTGACCGGCGCGCAGCCGGGCAACCTGATGTTCGCGGTCGAGACCATGGCGCAGGCCTACGGCGTCGACCTGCTTGGCACGCTGGCCAAACCGCTTACGGCGCCCCGGCTCAAGGCCCTGATCGACAACTACACGCCGCTTGCCCCGCCCGACTCCTCACTGCAAGGGCCGACCTTCAGCTTCTCCGAGGTGGGTATCGGCCTGCAGAAACGCCAGTTCGAGCCCTTCTTCCAGCCCAAGATCGAGCTGGCGACGGGGCAGGTCAAGGGCCTCGAGATCTTTGCGCGCTGGCGCCATCCCGAGTACGGGGTACTGGGGCCATCCTCCTTCATCGACGCGCTTGAGCAGAACAACCGGATCGACTTCCTCGACTGGAGCATGATCGACATGGCGGTCGAGCGCTGCCGCTGGTTCCACGACCAGGACATCCCGATCTCAATCTCGATCAACCTCGCCCCCGAAACGCTGGCGCACCCCAACTTCATACGCCAGATCACCGCCTGTGTCGGGCGTCACCGCGTGATGCCGGACTACGTCACGTTCGAAATGCCCGAATCCTCGGTCCTGAACAGCGACCCCAACTTCATCGAGCGGCTGCTACGGCTGCGGATGATGGGCTTCGGGCTCGCGATCGACGACTACGGCACCGGGCGCTCGAACCTGCAGCTGCTCGCGCGGATACCGTTCTCCGAGCTCAAGATCGACCGCAGCTTCGTCGACGGCGCCTCGAAAAAGCACGCGCTGGGCACGGTACTGCGCTCCTGCCTAGGGCTGGCGCACAGCCTGGACCGGATGTCGGTTGCGGTGGGTGTCGAGACGCGCCAGGACTGGGACTTCCTGCAAGGCCTCGGCTGCACCTACGCCCAGGGCTACCACATCGCCAACCCCATGCAAGCCGAATCCTTCCCTGGCTGGCTCGAAGACTGGCGCCACTTCTTCTAAATCAAAGTGGGGTCAGAGTAGAATTATTTGGAACATTTAACAATTTCCGATTAATTCGACTCTGACCCTATTTGAAAATTGGGGTCAGAGTCGAATTGTTTGGAAACTTCTAAAGTTGCTGAACAATTTAACTCTGACCCTCATTGTTTCTGAACAATTTGACTCTGACCCTCATTGTTTTGCATTGATTGGCGGAAATTGAACGGGCGGGGTTAGTCGCGGCGGTCGGGTTTGATTTCTTGCAGGATGGTGGTGGCGATTTCTTCGATCGATTTGGTGGTCGAGGAGAGCCAACGGATGCCTTCGCGTTTCATCATCAGTTCCGCTTCGTTGACTTCGTAACGGCAATTCTCGATCGACGCGTATTTGCTGCCGGCCCGCCGCTCGTTGCGGATTTCGGACAGCCGCTCCGGCGTGATCGTCAGCCCGAACAGCTTGTGCCGGAACGGCGGCAGCGACGAAGGCAATTTGCCGCGCTCGAAGTCGTCCGGGATCAACGGGTAGTTGGCCGCTTTGATGCCGTACTGCATGGCCAGGTACAGGCTGGTCGGCGTCTTGCCCGAGCGCGATACCCCCACCAGGATCACGTCCGCCTCCGCCAGGTTCTTGTGCGATTGCCCGTCGTCGTGCGCCAGCGAGAAGTTGATGGCCTCGACCCGGTTCTTGTATTCCTCGCTGTCGACCACGTTGTGGATGCGCCCGACCGTGTGCGTCGACTTGACGCCCAGTTCCTGCTCGAGCGGCGCGACGAAGGTCTGGAACAGGTCCATGTGCATGCCGTGCGCCGCCCGGATCACCGCCGACAGGTCGTGCTTGACCAGGGTCGAGAACACGATCGGCTTCTGGTTGTCGATCGCGTAGGTCTCGTTGATGCGGCGCGCCGCGTCGCGCGCTTTTTCGATGCTGTCGATGAACGGCAGCCTGATCTGGCGGAACCGCATTTCGAACTGGCTCAGCACTGCGTGCCCGAAGGTTTCTGCGGTAATGCCTGTTCCATCAGAAACAAAAAACACGGTTCGGGCGGATGAGGGCGGGGCAGGGTGGGTTTCGATGCTCATGGTTTCGGGTAGCTCATGCTTTGCTGAGGTCGGATGTGGGATTGTGCGCTGTAATTCCCAGCCGCACGGGTTAAAATGTTCTGGACGGTAGTAGATTGTGCTGCACGACGCCAAGAATAACAAGAAAACGCCTGTCGCCCGGCCATCGTAAAGATTTCCATCATCAGAAGGTGTTTAACCATGACCAACTTGTCTAACGCAGTTTTGAAGGAGCCCGACCTGGGCGCGAGCGGTGCGTACGTCGCGTCGTTCGAGGACTTGCGCATGACCGATGTCGAATCGGTCGGCGGCAAGAATGCCTCGCTCGGCGAGATGATCAGCCAGCTGGCCGGCGCCGGCGTGCGCGTGCCGGGCGGCTTCGCCACCACGGCGCAGGCCTTCCGCGACTTCCTCGGCCATGGCGTCGACGGCGGTCCGTCGCTGGGCGACCGCATCGCCACCCGCCTCGAGACGCTGAACGTGGACGACGTGCGCGCGCTGGCCGCAGCCGGCGCCGAGATCCGCCAGTGGATCGTCGAGACCCCGTTCCCGCCGCGCCTGGAGGCCGAGATCCACTCGTTCTATGATCGCCTGGTGGCCGATTCGTCCACCGAAATGTCGTTCGCGGTACGTTCGTCGGCCACCGCCGAGGACCTGCCGGACGCCTCCTTCGCCGGACAACAGGAGACCTTCCTGAACGTGGTCGGCATCGATAACGTGCTCGAAGCGATGAAGCACGTGTTCGCGTCGCTGTACAACGACCGCGCGATTTCGTACCGCGTGCACAAGGGCTTCACGCACGCCGAGGTGGCGCTGTCGGCCGGCGTGCAGCGCATGGTGCGCTCCGACCTGGGCGCCGCCGGCGTGATGTTTACGATCGATACCGAGTCCGGCTTCAAGGACGTGGTGTTCATCACCTCGAGCTATGGCCTGGGCGAGACCGTGGTGCAGGGCGCGGTCAATCCCGACGAGTTCTACGTCCACAAGCCGATGCTCGAGCAGGGCAAGTGCCCGGTCATCCGCCGCAATATCGGTTCGAAACTGATCAAGATGGAGTTTACGCCTGAGGCCAAGGCCGGCCGCTCGGTCAAGACGGTCGACGTGCCGATCGAGCTGCGCAACCGCTATTCGCTGACCGACACCGAAGTCGTCGAGCTGGCCAAATACGCGGTCATCATCGAGAACCACTACGGCCGTCCGATGGACATCGAGTGGGGCAAGGACGGCCGCGACGGCAAGCTGTACATCCTGCAGGCGCGCCCGGAAACCGTGAAGTCGCAGCAGAAGGCGACCGACGCCCAGCAGCGTTTTTCGCTCAAGGGCAGCGGCACCGTGCTGGTGTCGGGCCGTGCGATCGGCCAGAAGATCGGCGCCGGTCCGGTGCGCGTGATCCACGACCCGTCCGAGATGGAGCGCGTGCAGCCTGGCGACGTGCTGGTCGCCGACATGACCGACCCGAACTGGGAGCCGGTGATGAAGCGCGCCGCCGCGATCGTCACCAACCGCGGCGGGCGCACCTGCCACGCGGCGATCATCGCACGCGAACTGGGGGTGCCGGCGGTGGTCGGCTGCGGCGATGCGACCGAGACGCTCAAGGATGGCACCTTCGTGACCGTGTCCTGCGCCGAGGGCGACGAGGGCAAGATCTACGACGGCCTGCTGGAAACCGAAGTGACCGAGGTCTCGCGCGGCGAACTGCCGGCGCTGGCGACCAAGATCATGCTCAACGTCGGCAACCCGCAGCTGGCGTTCGACTTCCAGTCGGTGCCGAACGCCGGCGTCGGCCTGGCCCGCCTCGAGTTCATCATCAATAACAACATCGGCGTGCACCCGAAGGCGATCCTCGAGTACCCGAACATCGACGCCGACCTGAAGAAGGCGGTCGAGTCGGTCGCCCGCGGCCACGCGTCGCCGCGCGCGTTCTACGTCGATAAGCTGGCCGAAGGCATCGCGACCATCGCCGCCGCGTTCTGGCCCAAGCCGGTGATCGTGCGCCTGTCCGACTTCAAGTCGAACGAGTACAAGAAGCTGATCGGCGGTTCGCGCTACGAGCCGGACGAAGAGAACCCGATGCTGGGCTTCCGCGGCGCCGCGCGCTACCTGGCCGAGGACTTTGCCGAGTCGTTCGAGATGGAGTGCGCCGCGATGAAGCGGGTGCGTAACGACATGGGCCTGACCAACGTCGAGATCATGGTGCCGTTCGTGCGCACGCTGGGCCAGGCCGAGAAGGTGGTCGGGCTGCTGGCCAAGAATGGCCTGAAGCGCGGCGAGAACGGCCTGCGCCTGATCATGATGTGCGAAGTGCCGTCCAACGCGATCCTGGCCGAGCAGTTCCTGCAGCACTTCGACGGCTTCTCGATCGGTTCGAACGACCTGACCCAGCTGACCCTGGGCCTGGACCGCGACTCCGGCATGGAGCTGCTGGCGCGCGACTTCGACGAGCGCGACCCGGCCGTCAAGGCGCTGCTGTCGATGGCGATCAAGGCCTGCCGCGCGCAGGGCAAGTACATCGGCATCTGCGGCCAGGGGCCGTCCGATCACCCTGATTTCGCAGCCTGGCTGATGGCGGAAGGGATCGAGTCGCTGTCGCTCAATCCGGACTCGGTGATCGAGACCTGGCAGAAGCTCGCTGCGATGTAATCGCGCCCGCTTCTGCCCCCAAACCCCCGTCGGCTATCCTGGCCGGCGGGGGTTTTTATATCCGAATCCGCATCCTTGGTACCTGATTCATTCAGGCAACAAACGTGTTGACTCCAAGCCAAAACTGGTTACACTTCCCTCATTCGTTGTTTGATATAAAAACACCATTAAAAACGCAGCCCATCGTAGCGAAAGCCCTCGTTGCCCCTTGCGGGTGGCGGGGGTTTTTGTATTCTGAATCGGGCTTGCCTGGAGGATGAGATGGCCGATTGGATGAACTGGCTGGTGGCAGCCGGCGCGCTGGTGATACTCGAACTGTTCACCGGTACTTTTTACCTGCTGATGATCGCGATCGGCCTGGCGTTCGGCGCGCTCGCCGCGCTGGCGGGCGCGGCGGTGCCGCTGCAGACCATCGCCGCTGCCGTGGTCGGCGTGCTGGCCACCGGGCTGCTGCACCGCAGCCGCCTGGGCAAGCCCGGCAAGGCCAACGCGGCGCGCGACCATAACGTCAACCTCGACATTGGCCAGCGCGTCAACGTGCCTGCCTGGCAGGACGGCAAGGCGCGGGTGATGTACCGCGGCGCGCTGTGGGACGTCGAGCTCGGCCAGGGCGCGCGCCCCGAGGCCGGCGACTTTCGCATCGTCGAGGTGCAGGGCAGCCGCCTGATCGTCTCGAATTCATAAGCCTTCATTCATCACACAAGGATTTCCATGGAACTGTCCTTCGGAACCGTCGCAGTCGTCATCTTCATCATCGCCGCGGTGTTTGTCGTCAAAACGATCAACGTGGTGCCGCAGCAGCATGCGTGGGTGGTCGAGCGGCTCGGCAAGTACCACGCGACGCTGGCGCCGGGCCTGAACATCGTGGTGCCGTTCGTCGACCGCGTCGCCTACAAGCACATCCTCAAGGAGATCCCGCTGGACGTGCCGCCGCAGGTCTGCATTACCAGGGACAACACGCAGTTGCAGGTGGACGGCATCCTGTACTACCAGGTCACCGACCCGATGCGCGCCTCCTACGGCGCGTCGAACTACGTGCAGGCCATCACGCAGCTGGCGCAGACCACGCTGCGCTCGGTGATCGGCAAGATGGAGCTGGACAAGACGTTTGAAGAGCGCGACCACATCAACACCACGATCGTCAACGCGATCGACGAGTCGGCCGCGAACTGGGGCGTGAAGGTGCTGCGCTACGAGATCAAGGACCTGACCCCGCCCGCCGAGATCCTGCACGCAATGCAGGCGCAGATCACCGCCGAGCGCGAAAAGCGCGCGCTGATCGCGGCTTCGGAAGGGCGGCGCCAGGAGCAGATCAACATCGCCAGCGGCGAGCGCGAGGCGTCGATCGCGCGCTCGGAAGGCGAAAAGCAGGCCGCGATCAACCGCGCCCAGGGCGAGGCCGCCGCGATCGTGGCGCTGGCCGATGCCAGCGCCAATGCGCTGCGCCAGGTCGGCGCGGCGATCATGGCGCCGGGCGGGAGCGATGCGGTCAATTTGCGGGTGGCCGAGCATTACGTCAATGAGTTCGGCAACCTCGCCAAGACCAACAATTCGATCATCGTCCCGGCCAACCTCGGCGACATGAGCGGCCTGATCGCCAGCGCGCTGCAGATCGTCAAGGTGCAAAAATGATCCGCGTGGTCGTCATCACCGGCGCTTCGGACGGCATCGGCGCGGCGATGGCGCGCCAGTTGGCGGCGACCGACGGCGCCGGCGTCGCGCTGGTGCTGGCGGCGCGCAACGCGCAGCAGCTGGAGACGGTGGCGCGCGAATGCGCCGCGCTCGGTGCGCAGGCGCTGGCGGTGCGCACCGACGTGTCGGTGCAGGACGACTGCCGGCGGCTGGTCGCTGCCGCGGTAGAACACTTCGGCCACATCGACGTGCTGGTCAACAACGCCGGCCGCTCGGCGCACGCGCTGTTCGAGGACGTGGCCGACCTGGCCTGGTACGAAGAGCTGATGCGGGTCAACCTGTGGGGCGCCGTCTGGTGCACGCAGGCCGCGCTGCCTTACCTGAAGGCTTCGCGCGGCGGCATCGTCGCGGTGTCGTCGCTGGCGGGCCTGGTCGGCGTACCCGGCCGCACTGCCTACTGCGCCACCAAGTTCGCGATGAGCGGCTTTTTCGAGGCGCTGCGGGCCGAACTGAAGGGCGCCGGCGTCAGCGTGACGATTGCCTATCCGGGCGTGGTGGCGACCCGCATCCGCCACCGTGGCTTTAATGCCGAGGGTCAGCCGCTCGGCAAGAGCAGCTTGAAGGAGGAGGGGGCGATGCCGGTGGCCGAGTGCGCGCGCCGGATTATCGACGGCATGAACCGGCGCCGCCGCGAAGTCGTGATGACCGGCAAAGGCAAGCTTGGCCGCTTCCTGAAGCTGGTTTTCCCCGGGCTGGTCGAGCGCATCGCGCTGGCGGCCCTCAACAACGAGGCGAAACCCCGGTAAGATAGCAAGTTTCCACCGCTCAAGAACGCCCGCATGACCTCCAAACCAATCCTGTTCGCCATCCTGCTGCTGATGGTGCTCGATGGCGCGCTCGACGCGACTTATTCCGACAGCGGCGGCGAGCAGCCGCTCGGCTGGAGCATGGCGCTGACCGTGACCTTCAGCTTCCTGTGCTTCGCCTGGTACCGTCAGGACAGCGAGGTGCGGCATTACCCGCGTTCGCGCTGGCTCAACACGGCCATGGTGGTCCTGTCGGTGATCGCGATGCCGTATTACCTGGTGCGCAGCCGCGCGTCCGGCGAGCGCCTGCGCGCGATCCTGCGCTGCGCCGGTTTCGCGCTCCTGATGGTGCTGGCGTCGGCGGTCGGCATGGTGTTGAGTGGCCATGCCATTTAAGCATCCGTAAAGAAACCCGGGGTATAACAGCAGCCATAACAAACAACAGGGAGTCCTGGCATGAAGAACTGGTTGCGTGCGAACAAAGGCTTTGTCGCGTTCTTGTTCCTGATCGGAATCTTTCGCTCGGCCGTGGCCGAGTGGAACCCGATTCCGTCCGGCTCGATGCATCCGAACCTGCTCGAAGGCGACGTGGTGCTGGTCAACCGGATGGCCTACAACCTCAAGCTGCCGCTGACCGACGTGGTGCTGGCCCGCCTCGGCGAGCCGCAGCGCGGCGAGGTGGTCACCTTCAATTCGCCCAAGGATGGCACGCGCCTGATCAAGCGCCTGGTCGCGCTGCCGGGCGACGTGGTCGAAATGCGCGACGAGCGCCTGGTCATCAACGGGCAGGCAGCCAGTTACGCGCTGCAGGACCAGACCTTCGAGGCGCTCGGCGGCGGCATCACGCATGCGCTGCGCCTGACCGAAACCATGGGCGGGCAGCCACGCCAGATCCAGGTCCTGCCGCAGGTCGAGGCCAGGCGTAACTTCGGACCGCTCACCGTGTCGAAGGACCAGTACCTGATGCTGGGCGATAACCGCGACAACAGCGCCGACTCACGCTTCATCGGCATGGTGCCGCGCGACTTGCTGATCGGCCGCGCCGAGCGGGTGCTGCTGTCGGCCGACTATCAGGGCAACTGGATGCCGCGCACCGAACGCTTCGGCATGGCGCTGCGTTAAGGCGGCCCCGGCGCAACCGGCGCCGCCCCGCGCCTCACTTCTCCTTGCTCGTCGCTGCCACGTAGTGGTCGTCGATCACGTCCAGCCGCCCGTACAGGCCGTGCGTTTCGTCATCCGGTCCGGACGCAAAGAACAGGGTATTGGTCGGCTGGTTCTGCAGGCCATTGCCGAACTGGATGCCCCACAAGCCGTCGATCTGGATCGGCTTGTGGTCGGCGCCGCGCAGCTGGCCGACGAACGCGCCGCTGTCGATGTCGTACGCGTTGATCCGGCCGTCGCCGAAATTGCCGACCAGCAGGGCGCTGCCGAAGCGGCCGAAACTTTCCGGCGCGAACGCCAGGCCCCATGGCGCGTTCAATTGGCCGCGCGAAATCAGGCGCCGCTGGAACTCGCCGTTCGGGGCGAACACGCTGACGAAGCCCAGGCCGGGGCCGGGCACGTCGTCCTCCGCTTCCTCGTCCTGCATGGCGTAGGTGACGTAGAGGTCGCCGTTGATCGCCTGGATCCCGAACGGTGCGAAGCCTTTCGGCAGGTGCGGGTCGCGGAACGGGGTGCCGGGCAGGGTGACCCGGTCGAAGTTGGTGTCGAACACGTCCACCCGGTTGTTATGGAAGTCGGTCGCATACAGCAGCGGCCTGGTTCCGCTCGCGCTTAACGCCAGGCCCTTGTAGATCGAATCCGACGTGCCGATCGGCGGGAAGACGCGGATCGCGTTGGTCGGGTTCACGTTCGGCGCCCAGGCGGAAATGACGCCGTCCTCGCCAGCGAAGATGAAGCGGGCCGGGCCAGTCATGGTCCCTTGTGTCACGGTAAAGCCCGGGCCGCCGTAGAACACGATGCCGGTCGGCCTGCCTTGTACCCCGGGCGCGGCGCCCGGGATCGTGACGACCAGCGATTGCTTGATCCCGTTCCCGTCGTACAAGGTCGATACGCCGGTGCCGTTGTCGGCAACCCAGGCCACACCGAACGGATTGAAGGCCAGGCCCCAGGAGTTGACCAGCTGCGGATCGTGGTGTTCGGCCGGGATCGCAGCGGTGTCCGAAACAAGGTTGCGTTGGCGGTAGAAGCCGTCCGGCATCGATGCGCAGCCGGCGATTGCCGACAGCGCGGTGATGCCCAGCGCGGTCGCCAGGCGGCGGTAGAAGCTGTTCATATGCAAGTCCTCCACTGGATTATCAATCGAGCACGACAGTCCCATCTTGCGCGTTCCATTTGTCGCGACGTTGAGCCTGCCTAAACAGCCAGGCTCATGGGTGATGGAATCGGAAAGCCGGTACAATCGCGTCCCTCGGAGGCTCGCTTGTTGCAGGGCCGACATTTCACAGAAGGCGTTGCGGATGCATAGAGTATTAACAGTGGTGCTGGCTTGTCTCGGCATGGTGGGCGCGCTTGCGATCGACACCTACCTGCCATCGATGCCGGCGATCGGCCGCGCCTTCGAGGTCGGGCCGGTGGCGGTCCAGCAGACGCTCAGCGTGTTCCTGTTCACCTTCGCGTTCATGATGCTGTTCTATGGCACCTTGTCCGATTCGTTCGGGCGGCGCCCGGTGATCCTCGGCTCGCTGGCGATCTACACGCTGGCCTCGTCCGGCGCGGCGCTGGCGCCCAGCTTCGGCTGGCTGCTGGCGTTCCGCGCGCTGCAGGGCCTGGCCGCCGGCGCCGGCTCGGTGGTCGGCCAGGCCATCGTGCAGGACCGGTTCGCGGGTGCGCAGGCGCAGAAAATGATGTCGCACATCATGATGGTGTTCGGCCTGGCGCCCGCCGTGGCGCCGGTGCTGGGCGGCTGGCTGCACGTGACCTTCGGTTGGCGCGCGACCTTTGTTTTCCTGGCACTGTTCGGCGCGGTCATGATCGTGCTGTGCGTTAAGCTGCTGCCGGAAAGCCTGCCGCGTGAAAAGCGCCATGCCTTCCATCCGGTATCGATCGGCAAGAACTACCTGAAGGTGTTGCGCCACCCACAGTTCCTGTTGCTGTCGCTGTCGGTCGGGCTAGCGTTCGGCGGGCTGTCGCTGTACATCGGTTCGGCCGCCAACTTCGTGATGGAAATCTTGCACCTGCCGGAAACGGCGTTCGGCTGGATGTTCATTCCCTTGATCAGCGGGATGGTGATCGGCTCGGCGTGGGGCGGCAAGCGCGCATCGCGCTGGAGCCCGGTGCGCATGAAGTGGACCGGCTACGGCCTGATGGCGCTGGCGGCGCTGTTCAATGTCGGCTACAACGCAATGTTTGCGGCCGAGGTGCCGTGGGCCGTGCTGCCGTTGATGATCTACACGTTCGGCCTGGCGGTGGCGATGCCGGCGATCCAGGTCAATGCGCTCTCGCTGTTTCCCGACAACCGGGGACTGGCGTCATCGATGATGGCGTTCATCCAGATGATGTCGTTTGCGCTGGTGTCGGGACTGGTGGCGCCGCTGTTGTTCGACAGTGCGCTTAAGCTGGCGTGGGGAGTGGCTGTCGGGCTGGTGCTGAGCTTTGCGGCGTGGCGCCTGAGCGCCCTGGCGTCGAGGCCGAGGGCGGCGCTGGCGTGAGGGGTAGGGAACGGGCCGTTCGGGCGTGGGTTGAACGCGTGGGCGGGGAACCCGCCTACGCTACGTTTGTTACCGCTTGTTCTGCTTCATCGCCGCGGCCACTTCGCGCTTGGCGTCGCGGTCTTTCTCGGTGGCGCGTTTGTCGTGCTGCTTCTTGCCCTTGGCCAGGCCGATTTCGCATTTCACACGGCCGCCCTTGAAGTGCAGGTTGAGCGGCAGCAGCGTGTAGCCGGAGCGCTCGACCTTGCCGATCAGCTTGTCGACCTCGGCCCGATGCAGTAGCAGCTTGCGCGTGCGCAGCGCTTCCGGATGGCTGAACGCCGAGGCGGTGCTCAGCGCGCTGATGTGGGCGCCGAACAGGAACAGTTCGCCGTTGCGCACGACCACGTACGCTTCCTTGATCTGCACGCGGCCGTCGCGGATTGCCTTGACTTCCCACCCTTCCAGCACGACGCCGGCCTCGTAGCGGTCCTCGATGAAATAGTCGAAAAAGGCTTTCTTATTGTCAACAATGCTCATGTAATAGCGAAAATGCGCGGGTCGGTTAAACTACTGTTGTTCCGCTCGCAAACGAGCGAAAAATGCAACGTACCCAACATCATAACAAACGGTTGACCAATGGCAGTAGTGCACAAATCAGTTTTTCTCGGCTACAGCGCTGAACAGATGTTCGATCTGGTCGCGAAGGTCGAAGATTATCCCAAGTTCCTGCCCTGGTGCAGTGGGGTCAAGCTGCTCGAGCGGAGCGACGACAAGCTGGTGGCCTGCCTGTCGATCAACTTCCACGGCGTCAAGCAGAGCTTCACGACCGCGAACCATAACATGCGGCCGACCCAGATGAAGATGCACCTGGTCGACGGCCCGTTCAAGTTGTTCGAGGGAACCTGGAACTTCAAAGCGCTGCGCGCCGACGCCTGCAAGATCGACTTCGACCTGCATTACGAATTCTCGAGCATCATCCTGGAGCAGTTGATCGGCCCGGTGTTCGGCATGATCGCCAATAACATGGTCGATTCGTTCTGCAAGCGGGCCGAGGCGGTTTATGGCTGAACTGGTGCAGGTCTACGTCTGCTACGCCACGCCCCAGCGTGAGTTCATCCACCCGCTACAGGTGGAGCAGGGCACGACGATCGGCCAGGCCATCGAGCAGAGCGGGGTGCTGGTCGAGTTCCCCGAGATCAACCTGGTCACCCAGCCGGTTGGCATCTACGCCAAAAAGAAGACCCTCGACACCGTGCTGCGCGACCGCGACCGCATTGAGATCTACCGGCCGCTGGTGGCCGATCCGAAAGACTCGCGCCGCAAGCGGGCGGCGAAGAAAGACGCGGCGCGCGCGTCTTAGCGGCAAGCCTCGAGGATCCGGTTGGTCTTCGCCAGGCGCGCCGCGCGATCCTGGTCCGAAATGAACGTGCGCTCGCCATTCGCGGCCGTGTCCGCGACCCGGATGCCCGATTGCAGCTGCGCCTTGTATTGCCGCGCCGACGCGCAGTTTTCCGCCTGGGCTTCCCTGCGCTGCGCATCGTCCGCCGCTTTCTGCTCCTGGCGGGCCTGGTCTTGCTGGCGCTTGCGGAAGTCCGCGTCGCGCTCGGCCAGGCTGGGCGGCCCTTTTTTGTTTGCTACCTCTGCGGCAGGCGCCGGCGCCGCGGGCGCCTCGGTCAACAGCGCGGCCGGCTGCGGCGCCTTCAGGATCCTGGCGGCCGGTGTCGAGGGCGGCGGCGGCCGGTCCGAATACTGGCGGGTGCCATTGGCGTCGATCCACGCGTATTGCGCCTGGGCGAGGCCGGCAGCGAACAACAGGGCAGCGCCGGCAAACAGGCGCAACGGGGACGAACGGGTGGGGTGGCTCATGCTGGTCTTTCTCTGCGTAATGCTATCGATTTCGCCATGATTTGCTGGGCCTGTCAATTGATAGGTAAGGCCCCGGGCTTTTTTCTTGCCGTTTTAAGACGTGGGCGAGCACTTTCTGTATAATTCGCTTTTGCGCCTATAGGAAAATGCTATGCGTCTACTCCAAAAAGCACTCACGTTCGATGACGTGCTGCTCGTTCCGGCTTACTCCAATGTTCTTCCGGCCGACACTTCCCTCCGTACCAAGCTGACCCGCAATATTTCGCTGAATATTCCGCTGTTGTCGGCTGCAATGGACACCGTCACCGAAGCGCGTCTCGCGATCGCGATGGCGCAAGAGGGCGGCATCGGCATCGTTCACAAGAACCTGAGCGCGAAGGAACAAGCTCGCGAGGTAGCACGCGTCAAGCGTTTCGAAGCCGGCGTCCTGCGCGACCCGATCACCGTGCCGCCGACCATGAAGATTCGCGATGTCATCGCGCTGCAGCACCAGCATGGCTTCAGCGGCTTCCCGGTTGTCGAGGGCAAGCAAGTGGTGGGTATCATCACCAACCGCGACCTGCGTTTTGAAGAGGACCTGGACGCGGAAACGCGCACCAAGATGACCCCGCGCGAAAAGCTGGTGTACGTGAAAGAAGACGCGGACACGGCCGAGGCCAAGCGCCTGATGAACAAGTACCGCCTCGAGCGTGTGCTGGTCGTCAACGACGAGTTCGAACTGCGCGGCCTGATCACGGTAAAAGACATCCTGAAGTCGCACGAGCACCCGTTCGCATCGAAGGACGCGCAAGGCAAGCTGCTGGTAGGCGCGGCAGTCGGCGTGAGCGCGCGTGACGAAGAGCGGATCGAACTGCTGGTTGCCGCGGGCGTCGACGTGCTGGTGGTCGACACCGCGCACGGCCACTCGCAAGGCATCCTGAACCGTGTCAAGTGGATCAAGGACCGTTACCCGCACGTGGACGTCATCGGCGGCAACATTGCGACGGCCGCCGCGGCGCTCGCGCTGGTCGAGCATGGCGCGGACGCGGTCAAGGTCGGCATCGGCCCGGGCTCGATTTGCACCACCCGGATCGTCGCCGGCGTCGGCGTGCCGCAGATCACCGCGATCTCGAACGTGGCCGAAGCGCTGGCCGGCACTGGCGTGCCATGCATCGCCGACGGCGGCATCCGCTTCTCGGGCGACATTTCGAAAGCGCTGGCAGCGGGCGCATCGACTGTCATGATGGGCAGCATGTTCGCCGGCACCGAAGAAGCGCCGGGCGAGGTGATCCTGTACCAGGGCCGCAGCTACAAGTCGTACCGCGGCATGGGCAGCCTGGGCGCGATGGCGGAAGGCTCGGCCGACCGTTACTTCCAGGATGCGCAGGCCAAGGCCGACAAGTTCGTACCGGAAGGCATCGAAGGCCGCGTCGCCTACAAGGGCAGCGTACTGGCGATCATCTACCAGCTGGTCGGCGGCGTGCGCCAGTCGATGGGCTACTGCGGTTGCTCGACCATCGACGAGCTACGCGAGAAAGCCGAATTTGTCGAGATCACGTCGGCCGGCATGCGCGAATCGCACGTGCACGACGTCCAGATCACCAAGGAAGCGCCGAACTACCGTTCGGAATAAACCCGACTGCGGCGCTAATGCGCCGCTTTTTGTAATGGCGGCGCTGCTTGCGGCGCGTCCGGTAGGGTGGGCGGGTATCCCGCCCACGCGTGCACCCGATGCCTGCAGGCCCGCGGGCTTGCATTAGCCGTTTGAACGCGTGGGCAGGACACCTGCCCACCCTACCTGTCACAGAATTGACCACTCTCCCTTCGCATTTTATGCACTCTAAAATCCTCATCCTCGACTTCGGTTCCCAGGTAACCCAGCTGATTGCGCGCCGCGTGCGCGACGCCGGCGTCTTTTCCGAAGTCTTCCCCTACGACGTCAGCGACGAATTCGTCCGCAACTACGGCGCCGCCGGTGTGATCCTGTCGGGCAGCCACAACTCCACGCTCGAAGGCGACGCTCCGCGCGCCCCGCAAGCCGTGTTCGAACTCGGCGTGCCCGTGCTCGGCATCTGCTACGGCATGCAAACCATGGCCGCCCAGCTCGGCGGCAAGGTCGAAAACGGCAAAGTGCGCGAATTCGGCTACGCTGAAGTGCGCGCCCGTGGCCATACCGCACTGCTGAACGGCATCAACGACTTCGTGACCGAGGAAGGCCACGGCATGCTCAAGGTGTGGATGAGCCATGGCGACAAGGTCCTCGACATGCCGTCCGGCTTCAAGCTGATGGGCAGCACCGAATCGTGCCCGATCGCGGCGATGGCCGACGAAGAACGCAAATTCTATGCGCTGCAGTTCCACCCGGAAGTCACGCATACCACGCAGGGCGAAGCCATCATCGGTCGCTTCGTGCATGAAATCTGCGGCTGCAAATCCGACTGGAACATGCCGGACTACATCGGCGAAGCCGTCGCCAAAATCCGCGAGCAGGTCGGCGCCGACGAGGTGATCCTCGGCCTGTCCGGCGGCGTCGACTCGAGCGTGGCCGCCGCGCTGATCCACCGCGCGATCGGCGACCAGCTGACCTGCGTGTTCGTCGACCACGGCCTGCTGCGCAAGGACGAAGGCAAGATGGTCATGGACATGTTCTCCAAGAACCTCGGCGTCAAGGTGCTGCGCATCGATGCCGAAGCGCAGTTCATGGGGCACCTGGCCGGCGTGAACGACCCCGAGCAAAAGCGCAAGATCATCGGCCGCGAGTTTGTCGAAGTGTTCCAGGTTGAGGCAGGCAAGCTGACCAACGCGCGGTGGCTGGCGCAAGGCACGATTTACCCGGACGTAATCGAGTCGGCAGGCAAGGGCAAGAAGGGCCAGACCATCAAGAGCCACCACAACGTGGGCGGCCTGCCGGAAACGCTGAACCTGAAGTTGCTCGAGCCGCTGCGCGAGTTGTTCAAGGACGAAGTGCGCAAGCTGGGCGTGGCGCTCGGCCTGCCGCACGACATGGTGTATCGCCATCCGTTCCCGGGCCCGGGCCTGGGTGTGCGTATCCTCGGCGAAGTGAAGAAGGAATACGCCGACCTGCTGCGCGAAGCCGACGCGATCTTCATCGATGAACTGCGCAAGACTGCGTTCGAGGCGCCGCTCGTGCCGGGCATCGACGCGGGCAAGGCGCCGATCAACTGGTACGAGGCGACCAGCCAGGCGTTCGCCGTATTCCTGCCGGTGAAATCGGTGGGCGTGATGGGCGACGGGCGTACCTACGAGTACGTGGTTGCGCTGCGCGCGGTGCAGACGCTCGACTTCATGACGGCACAGTGGGCGCACCTGCCGCACAGCCTGCTGGGCAAGGTGTCGAACCGCATCATTAATGAAGTGCGCGGGATCAACCGGGTGGTGTACGACATTTCGGGCAAGCCGCCGGCGACGATCGAGTGGGAGTGAGGTTTTCCAAGGTAGTTAGTTGACCTATAAAGCCCTGTGCCTACAGGGCTTTATATTTTTACACATCATTTTGAGCACTAATTTGGAATTCTCACATGGAAATTAAGGTCAACTTTCTCGATAAGCTTCGTCTCGAAGCCAAGTTCGATGACTTCACGGTGATCGCCGACCAGCCCATCCGGTACAAGGGTGACGGTTCGGCGCCTGGTCCCTTCGATTATTTTCTGGCCTCATCGGCCTTGTGTGCGGCTTACTTCGTCAAGTTGTACTGCGATACTCGCAATATTCCTACCGAAAATATTCGCCTGTCGCAGAATAATATTGTTGACCCTGAAAACCGTTACCAGCAGATTTTCAAGATTCAGGTTGAATTGCCGCCGGATATTTCCGACAAGGACCGCCAAGGTATTTTGCGCTCGATCGACCGTTGTACGGTCAAGAAAGTGGTGCAGGCCGGGCCCGAGTTTGTGATTGAAGAGGTGGAGAATCTCGACGCCGATGCCCAGGCCCTGCTGACGTTGCAGCCTGCTGCTGGATCGAGTACCTATATCGCGGGCAAGGATCTGCCCTTGGAGCAAACCATCGCCAATATGTCGGGCCTGTTGGCGGGCTTGGGCATAAAAATTGAAATTGCTTCGTGGCGCAATATCGTTCCCAATGTGTGGTCACTGCATATCCGCGATGCGCACTCGCCGATGTGTTTTACCAACGGCAAGGGAGCGACCAAAGAAAGCGCGTTGGCGTCGGCCTTGGGAGAGTATATCGAGCGCCTGAGTTGCAACCATTTCTATGCCGGTACGTTTTGGGGCGAGGACATCGCCAACGCGGCGTTTGTACATTACCCGAATGAGTGCTGGTTCCAGCCCGGCCCTGTTGATGCGCTGCCGGCTGAAATTCTCGATGAGTATTGCCTGCCAATCTACAATCCGGATGGCGAATTACGTGGCTCCCACCTGGTCGACACCAACTCCGGCAACGTGGAGCGCGGTATCTGTTCGCTGCCCTACGTCCGGAAGTCGGACGGCGAGGTGGTGTATTTTCCGTCCAACCTGATCGAAAACCTATATGCCAGCAATGGCATGAGTGCCGGTAACACGCTGGCCGAAGCACAGGTGCAATGCCTTTCTGAAATTTTCGAACGGGCGGTGAAGCGCGAAATCCTGGAAGGTGAAATCGCCTTGCCCGATGTGCCGCAGGAAGTGCTGGCGAAATACCCGGGCATCCTGGCCGGGATTCAGGGGTTGGAAGAGCAGGGCTTTCCGGTGTTGGTAAAGGATGCGTCGCTGGGCGGGACCTACCCGGTGATGTGCGTGACCTTGATGAACCCGAAGACAGGCGGTGTCTTCGCCTCGTTCGGCGCGCACCCAAGCTTCGAGGTGGCGCTGGAACGAAGTCTCACGGAATTGCTGCAGGGGCGCAGTTTTGAAGGCCTGAACGATCTGCCTCAGCCCACCTTTGCAAGTGAAGCCGTCACTGAACCCTATAACTTTGTAGAGCACTTCATCGATTCCAGCGGCGTGGTGTCGTGGCGCTTTTTCAGCGCCAAAGCGGACTTCGACTTTGTCGAGTGGGATTTTTCCGGCCAGGGCGAGAACTCGAACGCCGACGAGGCCGCGGCATTGCTCGGCATTCTCGAAGGCATGGGCAAAGAAGTGTACATGGCGGTGTATGACCAGCTAGGTGCGATAGCCTGCCGGATCCTGGTGCCCGGTTATTCGGAAATCTACCCGGTAGAAGACCTGATCTGGGATAACACAAACAAATCGCTTCTGTTCCGCAACGATATTCTGAACCTGCATCGTCTGGACGATGCCGCCCTGGCGGCACTGCTCGAGCGTCTGGAAAACCATGAGCTGGACGAGTACTCCGACATCGCCACCTTGATCGGCATTGAGTTCGACGAGAATACGGAATGGGGACAGCTCACAGTGCTCGAGTTGAGGCTGCTGATCAACCTCGCCTTGCAGCAGTTCGAGGACGCGCACGAGCTGGTGGGCGCCTTCCTGCAGTACAACGACAATACCGTCGAGCGCCGATTGTTTTATCAGGCTTTGAATGTGGTGCTGGAGGTGTTGCTCGATGACGAACTGGAACTGGATGATTACGTCGTTAATTTCCGCCGGATGTTTGGCGATTCCCGGATGGACGCGGTGCTGGGCTCAGTGGACGGCAGCGTGCGCTTCTTTGGCCTAACGCCAACGAGTATCAAACTGGAGGGTCTCGACAGGCACCACCGTTTGCTCGATAGCTACAGAAAATTGCATTCGGCGCGCGCCAGCTTAGCCATTGATGATCAAGTGGAGAACCTGAAATAAAAAAGCAGAAGCTTGAACTTCCCGGCCAGGAGCTGGCGCAACTGCGCGGTACGTCGCGCCTGCCGCCGAGTCCGCAGACCCTCGGCTCCACCTCGGTCGACGAAGCCCTCGCCCGCAAGCAGGCGCGCGAGCGCAGGGACGCCCAGGTCCGGGGTGTCACGTCCATCGATGCCATGCGCAACGCGCTCAGAAGCGCTGCGCGGAGCCTGCCTTGCATCTCGGCGGTCCCGCGCCTGCGCACGCTCGACGGCGCCTTCGAGCAACACGCCGCCAAAGGCCTGCCATTCCTGATCCCCGGCCTTGCGAAGCGCTGGCCGCTGTCCGCCCTCACTCCGCAGACGCTGCGCGAACGCTTCAGCAACGTGCCGGTGCGCGCACGTGTCGGCGACTACGTCAACACTGCGTTCGCGCCTGATCGCGCCATGCGCGACATGTCGATGCTGGAGTACCTGGAACTGGTCGAGGCTGGTACGGAGGGGCTGCCTCCCTACCTGGGCAACCTGGAACTGCGCGAACTGAACCGGTTCTGTTATTGGCCAGCGTATTTTACGAAGCCGGGCCCGCCGCGCTTCTGGCTCGGCCCGGCGGGAACGGTGACGCCGCTGCACGCGGACTACGACGACAACCTGTTCGTGCAGATCTGGGGATCCAAGCGGATCTTCCTGGCGCCGCCGCACCACGACGAATTTCTCTACCCGCGCGAAGCGAATGCGCTGCTGTACGGCTCCCCATTCGACCCGGAGGCACCGGACTTCGAAAGGTTTCCGCTGGCGCGGCAGGCGTCGATGATCCAATGCATCGTCCATCCCGGCGACATGCTGTATGTTCCGGCCGGGTGGTATCACCAAGTGCGTTCACTGACGTTTTCACTGTCCGCGAATCGCTGGTCGAGGGCGATGCCGCTGGCGCTCCATGTCGACCCGTCGGTGCAAGCCCTGGACGGATAGACGGTCCGCAAGAGGGGCGGCGCGACCTGGGCCTGGTCACCGCGCAGCCGGCGCTGGGCCGGCGCCCCAACCACCGTCCTGGCCCGCCCGGTGCGGGCGCGCCGCGAAGCGCTTACCGGTGAACTGCCTGACGCCGCATGAAGAAGCGCAGCATCTCCTCGCTGGCGGCGGGACCGTTGGTGTCCGTGTAGCTGCCGCGCCAGCTGCCGCCCGACCACGCGTGGCCGGTGCCGTGCACGGTCCACTGCTCGGCCACGATCTCGCCCGCTGTTCCGCGGACGACCTTGCGCGTAAAACCGCGCCCGGTGGCTTCTCCGGTCTCTTCCGAAAGTGCTATTTCTAATTTCGCCCGCTCGCTCCGGATCTGCGCGGCATAGCTGTCGATCGATTGCTGCACCACGCCGACACTGTTCTTCCAATGCACGGTAGAGTCCATATCCCCATGAAAGACGATGATCGGGACACTCGGTGCGGGCTCCGTTTTCGCCAACGCGCCCAGGTCGGCGCCATGGCGCATTGCCAGCATTGCGCCGTAATAATCGGTCGCGCTGCCATGCGCGAGGCCGGAGTGGCAGCCGACCGAAGTGAACAGGTCGGGATAGGTTCGTCCGAGAATTACCGCCATCGCGCCTCCCGACGAGAGCCCCGCGACGCACACGCGCGTCTCGTCGACCGCGTATTCGGCCAGAATCTGTTGCGTCACGCCAGCAATCAGAGCCGGTTCGCCCTGGCCGCGCTGGTGGTGGGATTGCTCGTACCAGTTCCAGCACTTGCCGCAGTTCGCGCCCGCCGACTGCTCAGGATAGGCGACCAGGCAGTTAACTTTTTCGGCAAGTTCGTTCATGCCGGTGCCGAAAGCGAAATCGTCGGCATCCTGGCCGCAGCCATGCAGCATGACAATCAGCGGCAGTGGCGCCCCAGTGTATTTGCTGGGGATGAAGAGCTTGTACTGCAACGATCCGAACTCGGCGTCGAAACGTTTCGAGATAAACTTGCTGGTGTCGGCCTCCCTGGTGGGTTCGAACGAAACCGCGCGCCGGAAGGGTTCCGCATTCCAGGGGAACAGCGCGAGGGAAGACCAGGTTTCTAGGATGGCGTTCAGCATTTTCTGGCTCCTGAGGTAATTTGCTGGAAGTCTCCATTGGATTGGCTAACAGTATCGCTCGTGCCGTCACAGGAGCACGTGGGTGTCTATCCCGCCCCCACGTAGGAAGAAGCGCCAAGCTGGAAACCGCCCGTTACATCGGGGACGAGGAAGGCGCCGGCGGCAGCCGGCGACTTGCCGCAAAACGAGGGTTGGATTGCGGCGCGCGCCTATTCCGCAGCCTCGGTTTTTGCATCCTGATGTTCGGGCGAGCGCGCGACCGGCAGGTGCCAGCCGTGCCGGATGGCCGCCATGCGCAGGCCAAAGCAGAGCGCCGCGCCGGCGAATGTCGTCGCATTGGACGGAAGATGCATTGCATCGCCAATCACCACCACGGCCGCTCCGGCAAGGGCGGCGACGGCATAAATATCGGACCGCAAGACGACGGGCACCTCGGACAGGAGCACGTCGCGCGCCATGCCGCCGCCGATTCCGGTCAGCATGCCAAGCAGTGCCGCCATGACCGGGTCGAGACCGAAGACGATGGCCTTCTGCGCGCCGGATACGCAGAACAGGGCTAGCCCGGCGCCATCGAATATGAGTACCGGGCTGCGCAGCCGATCAATGGTGGGATGGCAAAAGAAGATGAGCACGCCGGCGAGCAGCGAGGCCGCGAGGTAGCGCCAGTCGCTGATGGCCGCCGGCGGGGTTGCGCCGATCAGCAGATCGCGGGCAATCCCTCCGGAATTGGCGGCGGCAAAGGACAGTACCAGGACCCCGAAGAGATCAAGCCGGCGCTTGACACCTGCCGCCGCTCCGCTCAGCGCGAAAACAAAGGTGCCGACAAGATCGAGCGTCAGCACGAGGGCCTTCATTGCGGCAGCGAGGTCAAAAGAAACGGGAGCAACCACCTTACGCCCTCGGTTCCACGGCGCCGCCGCTCGTGGCAAGCCAGGCCAACGCGGCAACGACCATCGTTTCCACGCCGGTCTCGAGGGTTGGATGCAGCACTGGTGCAAAAGAGGGACTGTGGTTGGTTGGAATCTTGTTGATTTCACCCGCAGCCTTGGCTTTTGCGTAAACGCCGGGATCGGTGCCGCCGACGAACCAGAACATGGAGGGGACGCCCCACGCGGTGCCGAACGATCCGAAATCCTCGCTCGCCGACGCCGCCCCGACTTGCCGCACCCGGTCAGCAGGAAAATGCTGGCGGAAGGCATCGGCGACGCGCGCGCTTGCATCGTCATCGTTCACTCCGAGCGGATATTGGTCTAGCGTCGTGATCTCCGGCGGCCGCGGGGCTCCCGAGGCTTGGGCCTCCGCATTGACGATACGTTCGATGGCGGCAAGCACGCGCTTGCGCACGCCTGCATCGAAAGTGCGCACGTTCAGCTTGATGACGGCATCGTCTGGGATCACATTCTCCTTGGTGCCCGCCTGCAGCGCGCCGATCGTGATGACGGCGGCCTCCGTGGCGGCCAGTTCACGGGACGCGATGGTTTGCAGGCGCATCACGGTTGCGGCGGCCATTACCACCGGATCGATGCTTGCCTGCGGCATCGATCCGTGCGCGCCACGCCCGAACAGGCGGACCTGCAGGCTGTCTGCGGCCGAAGTGATGGCTCCGGCACGGCCACCGATGTTGCCAGCCGGTCCGACCATCACGTGTTGGCCAAGCACGACATCCGGCTTGGGAAAACGGTCGAATAGTCCATCGTCGATCATGGCCTTGGCGCCTTCCGCGGTTTCTTCGGCTGGCTGGAACACGGCCATCAAGGTGCCGCGCCACGCGTCGCGCGCCTGCGCCAGCAGCGTGGTCGCGCCGACCAGCCAGGCAACGTGCATATCGTGGCCGCAAGCGTGCATGACCGGGACGGTCTTGCCGTCGCGATCGGTGGCCTTGACCTTGCTGGCATACGGAAGTCCGGTCATTTCCTCGACCGGCAGCGCATCCATGTCGGCGCGCAGCATCACCGTTGGCCCGTTGCCATTGCGCAGCAGTCCCACGACACCGGTCTTGCCGACGCCGGTCGTCACGTCGTAGCCAGTCGCGCGAAGCCGGTCCGCGGCGAGGCCTGCGGTCCGCGATTCCTGCATCGACAGCTCCGGATGGGCATGCACGTCGGTGTAAAAGCGCTCCAGATCCGCTAGCAGGGTCTGCAACCCGGCAAGAACCTTTCCAGAAGCGTTCGTTGCGTGCGCGTTCATGGATGAATTCCCCCGTCAAAAATTGCCGTGAGTCTTGCAATGCACCGCCCGGCGCCGGGCGCTATCCGATTATGCTTGAATCTTTAAGTGGTGCTCGACGCGTTTGATCGCTTTCCGGGGCCCGTGTTACCGCGCAACTGGGCCCCACAAGGAGGCCGGCGATACCAGGAGGGCGGACACCACCTGGGGCATTCATCAGAAACTCTCGCTGACGCTTTCGGCCGGGACGATGATGTCGGTTACCGAGGAATCGGGCGCAATGTTCAGCGTCCGCAGCGCATCCTGCGTGACCGCCGCGAATACCGGGGCCGCCACTTTTCCGCCGAAATACCCGCCGACTGTCGGTTCGTCGACCATCACCGCGACGATGATCCGCGGATCGGAAGCAGGCGCGAAACCGACGAAGCCGGATACATAGTTTTTCGTATACTGGCCGTTGACCGGCTTGTGCGCGGTACTGGTCTTGCCGGCCACGCGATAGCCCGGAATCTGCGCCCGCGGCGCAGTACCGTGCGGGCCTGCCGCCAGTTCCATCATTGCGCGCACTTCGTGTGCGGTTTTTTTAGAAATCACACGACGCGCAACGGGATCCTCGCCAGTCTTCAAGAGGGTAATCGGGATCGTTTCGCCGTCGCGCGCGAAGATCATGTACGACTGTGCCATCTGGATCAGCGACGTCGAAATACCGTGGCCGTAGCTGATTGTCGCCTGCTCGATCGGTTTCCACGAGCCCGGAGGCCGCACCCGGCCGGCAGCCGTGCCGGGAAAGCCCAGGCTGGGCGCCTGCCCGAAGCCGACGCTGGTGAGCAGGTTCCACATCTGTTGCGGCTGCATTTGCAGCGCCAGCTTGGCAGTGCCGACGTTCGACGATTTTTCGAGCACCTGTGATACCGTCAGCGTGCCGTGGCGACTCGAGTCGCCGATGGTGGCGCGGCCGATGGTGAGCCGGCCAGGCGCGGTCTCGATGAGGGTGGAGGGCGTGACCAGCTTGTTCTCCAGAGCCAGCGCAACGGTGAAAGGCTTCATCACCGAGCCTGGTTCGAAGGTGTCTGTCAGCACGCGGTTGCGCAGTTGGGCGCCGGTGAGGCGGCTGCGGTCATTGGGATCGTAGTCAGGCAGGTTGGCCAATGCCAGTATTTCGCCGGTCCGTACATCAAGCACCACGATGCCGGCCGCCTTGGCCTGGTGCTTTTCCATCACTGCCTTCAGGTGCGAGTAGGCGATGTGCTGGATATTGCGGTCGATCGACAGCGCCACGTCCTTGCCGTCGCGCGCCAGCCTGGTGGCGCCGATGTCTTCCACCACGTGGCCGAGCCGGTCCCTGATCACGCGCCGGCTGCCGTTCGCCCCGGCCAAACTGCCCTGGTATGCCAGCTCCATGCCTTCCTGTCCGGCGTCCTCGACATTGGTGAAGCCGACGATGTGGGCCATTACCTCCGCATACGGGTAGTAGCGCTTGAATTCCTTGCGAGTCTCGATGCCGTCGACGCCCAGCTTGATGATGTTGTCGACGGTCGCCAGCGTCACCTGGCGCTTCAGGTAGACCAGATCGCGGTCGGAATTGAGCTTTTTGCCCAACTCGTACTCGCTCATGTCGAGCAGCCGTGCCAGTTCGCGCAGCTTTTCCGGCGGCGCCCCGGCGACCTCATCCGGGTTCGCCCAGACCGCCTTGACTGGCAGCGATAAGGCCAGTACCTGGCCGTTGCGGTCGGTAATGCGGCCGCGGGTCGCGGGCAGCTCCAGCGTGCGCGCATAGCGCGCCGCGCCCTGCTTCTGCAGGAATTGATTGGAAATGAGCTGTAGCCAGAGCGCGCGTCCAGCAAGTGTGGCGAAGGCGGCGAACATGGCGAACAGAACCAGGCGCGAGCGCCAGGCCGGCAGCTGCGGCGCCAGTAACGGGCTGGTGCTGAACTGAACGCCCTTGCCTGTGGCGGCGCGGGAACCAGAACCAAGTACCTTCCTTAAAGTGAATTTCGCCATCAGTTCGGTTCATCCGCGGTGTCGTTGAAGGCACCGGTATCGGCCTCGGGTACCGGAAGCGCGAGCGAAAAGCGGATCGCGATCAGGCGAAGTGAAAACCCCACGCCGATGGCCACGGCAGTGGCAAGGTCAGGGCCGACGCCGAAGTGAAGCAGGCCCACGTACAGCATGCCGGTGACCAACGAGACAGTGGCGTAGAGGTCGCGCCGTAGCACGAGCGGCACCTGGCTGCACAGAATATCGCGCAGCAAACCGCCGAAGACGCCCGTTATCATGCCCATCAGGACGACCACGGCGCCATGCGCGCCGGTGGAGGCGGCAATATCGCAACCAATGACGGTAAACGCCACCAACCCCAACGCGTCCATCAGCAGAAACGCGGGTTTCAAGTGATGAAGTGAACGTGCCAGCAATGCGGCGGCGACCGCCGCAACGATGGTGAATATCAGATATTTTGGATGTGCTACCCAGCCCAATGGATAGTGTCCCAACAGCACGTCGCGTATTGACCCGCCCCCCAGGGCAGTAACGGTCCCTACTACCGAGACGCCAAACAGGTCCATTTGTCGGCGCGTTCCCATGAGCGCCCCGGATGCAGCTTCGGCGGCGATGGCAATAGGGTAAATGGTATCAAGCAATGTCATTGACTTATTCAGATGAATTGGCACGCTGTTGGACGTGCCGGACGCGAGGGAGAAGCTACGGGGATTTTGCTTGCCAGCTCGCCATCTTTAAATGAACTTAAGGATTTCTGCGATATCATTAAATTTTTTAATGTTGCGCGATGACTCTTGACCCGAAGCAAACAGATGCGTTTCAGGCGGTTGCCGAGTCCGGCAGTTTTGAACGCGCCGCCGCCAGGCTGAGCCTCACGCCCTCGGCGGTGTCGCAACGCGTGCGCGCGTTGGAAACGAGGCTTGGCGCCGCGTTGATTTTGCGCACCCGTCCATGCCGCGCGACCCAGATGGGCCAGCGGCTGATGCAATACCTGCGGCGCGCATACCTGCTGAAGGTGGACCTGGAGGCCGATCTGCTCAATTCGGAAAGCGGCGCGCTGACGGTGTCCGTGGCGTTGAACTCGGACAGTCTCGGAACCTGGTTTTTCCCCGCCTTGGCAAGCTTGCTGGTGCAAAACCAGATCATCCTGGACTTGATCGTCGAAGATCAGGACCATACCTATGCCTTGCTTGAATCCGGAATGGTGGCCGGTTGCGTCAGTACGGTGGCGCAACCAATGCGCGGATGCACCGCCGAAGTCCTTGGAACGATGCGCTACCGGTTGATGGCCAGCACGTCGTTTCGCCAGCGCTGGTTTGCGGGGGGATTGACGCGCGAAGCCGCCCGGCGCGCGCCTGTCGTCGCGTACACGCGCAAAGATACGCTGCAGTCCAGTTTCTTGCTTTCATACTTAGGATTGCCCGAAGGCGCCTATCCCTGCCACTACGTGCCCGGCATCGAGGCCCATTTCACCGCCGTACGTCACGGCCTGGGTTATGCGATGGTGCCCGAATGGCTGCTTTCTTCTGCTGGCGACGAGAATGATGCCCTGGTCGACCTGGCCCCCAGGCATCCGACTGACGTCGCCCTCTACTGGCATACCTGGAAAGTCCAGTCTCCGCGTATCGAGGGTCTGTCCAGGCAGATCGTCGAGGCCGCACGACAGGTGCTGAGTCGCTAGCTGGCGGCCCGATGGCGCCTCGGAATGATCGAACTTTTTAGCTGTGATCGTTCTAAAAGTCTGGAGTAAATCAGTTTGGCGTCGGGACCGGCTGGCTCGAAAAGAGGAGCAGTATGATCCGTGACAGTGCAATGGGTTACGCTGCTATTGTGATCCTCGCAAGCGCTGGCATCGCCGCGTGTCGTACAGGCAAACCCGGTAAGGCGTCCAGCACAGCGCCGACCGTACTCATGCCATCGAGCATGGCGCGCGTGGGCGTCATTGATGAACGCTTCCAGTCCTATAACGTCGAGATGCTGGAGGTAACCGGCGGCAAGTTCTGGAGGCCTTACGGGCCGGAACTCGAGGCGCTCATCAAACAGCCCCCGCCCCCCAGCGCGTCGGGCGACACGCCGAGCGGGATGAGTCCGGCCCTGTATCAATATCGGCCACCAATCGACCTGGCCAACAGGCGCTTGCGCAAGCTAGCCTCCGCGCTCGGTCCCGCGTACGTGCGCGTCAGCGGCACCTGGGCCAATACCACTTACTTTCCCGAGTCGGACCAGGCGCCGCCAAAGCCGCCCGCCGGCTTCATGGGGGTGCTTACCCGGGCGCAATGGAAGGGGGTGATCGACTTCGCAAACGCGGTCGATGCCCGCATCGTCACCTCGTTCTCCAACGGGGCGGGCACCCGCGACGCGGCCGGCGGCTGGACCCCGGAGCAGGCGCGCCGACGGATCGAGTACACGCGGGCGGCAGGCGGCCGCATCGCCGCGGCCGAGTTCATGAACGAGCCAACCCTGGCCGCGATGGGCGGGGCGCCCGCCGGCTATGACGCAAGCGCGTATGGGCGCGACTTCAGGCGGTTCGTGGCGTTCGCCAGGCAGGCAGTTCCCGACATGCTCATCCTTGGCCCCGGTTCGGTCGGCGAAAGCACCGGCGAATGGGGCGTGGCCTACGGCTACGGCAGTGCGCCGGTGCTGAAAACGCGCGACCTGCTGGCCGCATCCGGACCGGGGATCGATGCCTTCTCCTACCATCACTATGGCGCGGCGTCGAAGCGCTGCGCGGCAACGGACAAGCAAACCACCGCCGCCGAGGCGCTCTCGGAGCAGTGGCTGCGGCGCACCGATCAAACCCTCGCGTTCTATCGCAGGCTGCGCGACGAGTTCACGCCCGGCAAATCGTTTTGGAACACCGAGACGGCGGATGCCGCGTGCGGCGGCAATCCGTGGGCGGCCACATTCCTCGACACCTTCCGCTACCTCGATCAGCTCGGACGCCTCGCCAGGCAGGACGTCAAAGTCGTTGCGCACAACACGCTGGTTGCGAGCGATTACGGCCTGCTGGACGATAAAACGCTTGAACCGAAGCCGAATTATTGGGGAGCACTGCTATGGCGCAGGCTCATGGGAACCACGGTGCTGGAGTCCGGCATTCCTGTCCAGCAGGGCTTGCATGTCTACGCGCACTGCCTGCGAGGCACCCCGGGCGCGGTGGCGCTGCTGGTGATTAACAATGACAAGGTCGCGCCGCGCACGATCGCCTCGCCTGTGCCGGCCCTGCGCTACACCCTTGCCGCGCTTGGCGACCTGGAGAGCAGGCGCGTCCAGTTGAACGGCAATGAGCTCAGGTTGGGGGAGGGCGATACGCTACCGGACCTCATCGGCGCGCCGACGCCAGCGGGTAGCCAGGTGTTCGCACCGGCCACGATCACATTCCTGGCCTTGCCCGATGCGCAAAACAACGCTTGCCGCTAAGCTTGCAGGCGCCGTCAGGCGCGCTGCGCCGGCGCCGCGGCGGGGCCATACGCCGCCATGAACACGGCGACAGCCCGCTGCGCGATCCCGGCAATTTCCTCCTTGCTGACGGTGTGCAAGGTATGGAACAGGAACTTGTCGAGCAACTCCGCTTCGAACAGGCCTTTCAGGTGCAGGCTGGCGATCCTGGTGTCCGCCGGGCGCAACTTGCCTTGGTCCACCGCCTTTTGCAGGAACGCGGCAACCATGGCTTCGCTGCGCGCCGGCGCCATCTGGTAGCACTTCTTGCCCAGGTCGCCACGAGCGCCTTCCGTAATGACCAGCCGGCGCACCGCCTGCACCTCGGGTGAGTAGAGCAGCGTGAGCAGGCGCTGGCCGAACTGCTCGAGCGCGCGGGTGAGATCCGGCTCATCCACATTCAGGGCCGCATGCGTCGCTTCGAATTCCGCTTCGGTCGACTGGAACACGACCTCGAAAAACAGCTCCTCCTTGTTCGCAAAATAATTGTAGATGGTCGCCTTGGATCCGCCGCCACGCTGGCTGACCACGTCCATCGACGCGCGCTCATAGCCCATCTCCCGAAAAACCTGTGCTGCGACGTCCAGGATGGCTTGGCGCCGGAGTTCCGTCTTTGCTTTCATCGCCGTTCCTAAAGTGAACCAATTCGTTCAGTTTAGCTTGCTTTTCCGCAAAAACCAACCTAAACTAAACCGATCAGTTCAGTTAGGAGTATCCATGCGGCATCGCAATAAATCGACGTTTCATACCCCGCGCGTGCTGGCCGGCGCGGCGGCGCTGTTGCTGGCAGGCTGCGCCCAGTTGCCGACAGAGGGACCACGGGTGCAACCAAAGGCGAGCTCCGCCTTGCAGTCCGACGCTGCGTTCGCCGCCCCGGCCGTGGCCTGGCCGAACGAAGGGTGGTGGGCCGGTTACGGCGACGTCCAGCTCGACGCGCTGATCGAAGAAGCGCTGCGCGAGGCGCCGGACATGGCGGCGGCCGCGGCGCGCGTGCGGCGGGCAGAGGCCGCAGTACAGCTGGGCAATGCGGCAACCGGGCCGCGACTGGGCGCGAACGCGGTCGTTTCCGAAGACAAGCTCAGCTATAACTACCTGACGCCGCGCGCCCAGACCCCGTCCGGCTGGAACGACTACGGGCGCGCCACGCTCGACTTCGCCTGGGAACTCGATTTCTGGGGCAAGAACCGTGCGGCGCTGGCCGCGGCGACCTCGGCGCTTGACGCCGAGCGCGCCGAACTGGCCCAGGCGCGCTTGCTGCTGGCGGCCGGCATTGCGATCGATTATGCCGAGCTGAGCCGCTTGTTCGCCAGCCGCGCCACCTTGCAGCAGTCGGTCGAGGTGCGGCGCAAGACCGCGGCGCTGTTCACGCAGCGCTTCGTGAATGGCCTGGAAACGCGCGGCGGCATGCGCGAGGCCGATGCGCGCCACGCAGCGGCGCAGGGCGCGCTGCTGGCCGTCGATGAGCAGATCGCGCTGCAGCGCAACCGGCTGGCCGCGTTGCTCGGGGCAGGTCCCGACCGCGGCCTGGCGATCGGCGCCCCGACCCTGAAGCTCGAACGCGGTTTTGGCCTGCCGCCAACCCTGGCGGTCGACCTGCTCGGGCGCCGGCCCGACGTGGTGGCTGCGCGCCTGCAGGTACTGGCGCGCGGGCACCGGATCGACGAGAGCAGGGCAGCGTTCTATCCGAATTTCAACCTGAGCGCCTTTGTCGGCGTGCAGTCGTTGGACCTGGGCATGCTGGCCAGGGGCGCGTCAGGCGTCGGCAGCATCGGCCCGGCCGTCTCGCTGCCGATCTTCGATAGCGGGCGCCTGCGCGGCCAGTTGCGCGGCGCGGAGGCCGACCATGCGCAGGCCGTTGCCAACTACGACGCCGCGCTGGCGCATGCGCTGCGCGAAGTGGCGGACGCCGCCACCAGCCAGAAGGCGCTCGGCCCGCGCCTGGACAAGGCGCGGGAAGCGGTCGATGCCGCGGCCGAGGCCCACACGGTGGCCCGCAACCGCTACGAAGGTGGCCTGGCGGCGTATGTCGAGGTGCTGTCGGCGGAAGACGGCTACCTGAACGCGCTGGCCGCGCTGACCGACCTGCGCGCGCGCTCCATCACGCTCGACATTGCGCTGCAACGGGCACTTGGCGGCGGCTATCAGGCCGCGCGCCGCTGAATCGATACTGTTTAACGAAGGATTTTCGCAATGAATCAAACAAACGAAGCAGAAGTCATCATCAAGCAGCGACGCAACCGGACCCTGCTGGGATTGGCGGCCGTACTGGCAGCGGGCGGCGTCGCGTTCGGCGCTTACTGGACCTTGCACGCGTCGCACTTTGTCTCGACCGATAACGCCTACACTGCGGTCGAGGTCGCACAAATCACCCCATCGGTCGGCGGCATCGTCGCCGACGTGAAGGTCAAGGATACGCAGGCGGTCAGGCAGGGCGATATCCTGGTCGTCATCGATGACACCGACGCCAGGCTGGCTGTGGCGCAGGCCGAGGCCGAGTTGGAGCGGGCCGTCCGGCGCGTCAAGGCGTATGTGGCCAACAACGACAACCTGGCGGCGCAGATCGAGGCGCGCCAGGCGGACGGCGCGCGCTCCGCGGCGCAGCTGGCTGCCGCGCAGGCCGATTTCGAACGCGCCAGGGTCGACCTGAAACGGCGCCAGGCGCTGGTCGAGTCCGGCTCGGTGTCCGGCGACGAGCTGACCCGCGCGCGCAACGCGTATGACGGCGCCGAGGCCGGCCTGGCCGCAGCCAGGGCCGCTGCGGTGCAGGCCGGCGCCAACCTGCGCGCCGCCGCAGCCGCCCGCGAAGCGAACGCGGCATTGATCACCGATACCGGCGTCGACAACAACCCGGAAGTGCTGGCCGCGCGTGCCCGCCGCGACCAGGCCAAAGTCGACCTGGCGCGCACCGTGATCCGGGCGCCGATGGATGGGGTGGTGGCCAAGCGCCAGGTCCAGCTGGGGCAGCGGGTCCAGTCCGGCATGCCGCTGCTGGCGCTGGTGCCGGTCAACGACATGTACGTCGACGCCAACTTCAAGGAGGTGCAACTGCAGAAGGTACGGGCGGGGCAGCCGGTCACCCTGCATTCTGACCTGTACGGCAAGGGTGTGACCTATCGCGGCACGGTCGAAGGCTTCTCGGGCGGCTCCGGCTCGGCTTTTTCCGCCATTCCAGCCCAGAATGCCACCGGTAACTGGATCAAGGTAGTGCAGCGCCTGCCGGTGCGCATCAAGCTCGATCGTGGCGAGATGCAGGCCAACCCGCTGCGTGTGGGCCTGTCGATGAGCGCCGAAATCGACACGCGCGTCGGTCAGCACTGAACGGAACAATTCGAATGAAATCAAGCACAATCGCCGCGGCGCCCGCGGTGGCTGACGCGCCGCAGCCGCTCACCGGCGGCATGCTGTGGGTCGCGGCACTGATGCTGGCGGCGGCCAACTTCATCGCGGTCCTGAACATGACGATCGCCAACGTCGCCGTGCCGAACATCGCCGGTGCGCTGGGCGCCGCAACCAGCCAGGGCACCTGGGTCATCACCTCGTATGCGGTCGGGGAAGCGATTACCGTGCCGCTGACCGGCTGGCTGGCCGCGCGCTTCGGCTCGGTGCGCGTGTTTGTCGGCTCGATGATGCTGTTCGGGCTGTTTTCGATCCTCTGCGGCCTGTCCAACTCGCTCGGCCTGCTGGTCGTCGCGCGCGTGTTCCAGGGGCTGAGCGGCGGGCCGCTGATGCCGCTGTCGCAAACGCTGCTGATGCGGATCTTCCCAAAAGAGAAGGTCGCGGCCGCCATCGGCTTGTGGTCGATGACCACGCTGGTGGCGCCGGTCGCCGGCCCGATCTTGGGCGGCTACCTGTGCGACGAATACAGCTGGTCGTGGGTGTTCCTGCTCAACGCGCCGATCGCGATCGGTTTCGGCTGGTATGCCTGGAAACTGCTCAAACGCTACCAGGAAGCACCGCGCAAGAGTGCGATCGACCGCGTCGGCCTGGGCCTGCTGGTGGTCTGGGTCGCGGCCCTGCAATTGATGCTCGACGAAGGCAAGAACCTGGACTGGTTCGCCTCCACCCAGATCGTGGTGCTGGCGATCGTTGCCGCGGTCGGTTTCGCCGTGTTCCTGATCTGGGAGCTGCATGAACCCAATCCTATCGTCGACCTGCGTGTGTTCCGGCACCGCGGGTTCACGGTCAGCGTGACGACCATCAGCCTGGCATTCGCCGCCTTCTTCGGCGTCAGCGTCCTGACGCCGCTGTGGCTGCAGAGCTTCATGGGCTACACGGCCACCGACGCGGGACTCGCCACCGCGTGGAGCGGCGTGACCGCGCTGTTCCTCGCGCCAATTGTGGCGCAGGCGGCCACCAGGCGCGATCCACGGATGCTGGTGTTCTTCGGCGTCGTCTGGATGGGCCTGATCACCCTGTGGCGCACGGTCGCCAACACCGACATGGGGTTCTGGGACGTCGCGTTTCCACTGATGGCGATGGGGATCGGCCTGCCGTTCTTCTTCATCCCGACCACCGGGCTGGCGCTGGGCAGCGTGGAAGAGCGCGAGATGGACTCGGCGGCCGGCCTGATGAATTTCCTGCGCACCTTGTCAGGCGCCTTCGCCACCTCGCTGGTGACCTCGGTATGGAGCGACCAGACCACGCGCAACCATGCCGAGCTGGTGGGCCTGGCCGACCGCGACGGCAGCGTACGCGCCATGCTCGGGGAGGGGGGCATGACGCCGGATGCAGCCAACCAGGCGCTCGACTACCTGGTGACCTCGCAAAGCGTGATGCTGTCGACCAACCAGATCATGACGGTGGTCGGTGTCATGTTCCTCGTGGCGGCCTCGCTGATCTGGCTGGCCCCGCGGCCCGCCAGGACGGTCGAACCGGGTGCCGGCGGCCATTGACCTGCCGGTATATTGTCGGTCGGCGCCAGGACTGCAGCAAGCCTGGCGCCGCTGGTCTCGTCTGATAAACACTATTGCCATTACTGCTTTTAATGACGCTCATGCCATCACCTGCCATCACGATATCCGCCACCAGCCTCGACCGCGCCCGGCTGAGCGAACTGCTTGCCCAGGCCACGGGCCCGCTGGTGTTCGACGGCTGCGACTTTGACGGCGCCGACCTGTCGCGCCTCGACCTGCAGGACGCGCAATTTCGCAACTGTTCGCTGCTCGAGACCTCGTTGTACGCAGCGAAGCTCTCGCGCAGCAGTTGGCAGCGCTGTCGCGGCGGCCAGGCGGACTTCGAATCGGCCGACGCGGTCGACGCGCGCTTCGACGGCTGCGACTTCAACAATGCCACCTGGCGCCGCGCCAAGTTGGCCTCTGCCACATTCCGTGAGTGCAAACTGACGGGCGCGAACTTTGAAGAGGTGGCGCATCTTGGCCTGTCGTTCGCCGATTCGCGCCTGGTTGGCGCCGACCTGCGCCGCCTGTCGTTTCGGAAGGCGCGGCTGGTGGGCCTGGATTTCCAGGACGCCGACCTTTCCGGCTGCGACTTCCGTGAAGCCGTGTTCGAGGACTGCAGCATCCGCAACGCCCACCTGAAAGACACGCGTTTCGACGGCGCCGACCTGCGGGGCGCCGACATCAGCGGGATCAAGATAGGTAACGCCGCAATGTTCAAGGGGGCGATCATCTCGACGCGCCAGGCGGCCGAGCTGATGCTCGAACTGGGGCTGCTGGTGGCGTGATCGAAGGGCCGGTTACAACAGCCACTCGATGGGTAACAGCGAGAGGAACCGGACACCCGCACGCTGCCAGAAGCTGGTGCCGGGTTCAACGTCATGCCGCAACACCTCCGGTCCGCGCCGCTCCACCCAGTACAGCTGCCCGGTGTCCGACAGGTGCACTTCGTACGCATCGACTGGAATGCGACTATCGAACGCAACGCCGATGCGCTGGGCTAAGGCCGGGCTGTCGATGATGAAACCCATTTCGGTGTTCAGCTCGGCCGAGCGCGGATCGAAATTGAACGAACCGATAAAGACCCGCGAACGATCCACCGAGAACGTTTTACCGTGCAGGCTTGAAGCGGAGCTGCCCTTGCGGCCGGTGCGCATTCTCCTTGTGGTATCCGGCGACAAGCGGCGTAATTCGAAGAGCGAAACGCCGGCTTCGAGCAGCGGCTTGCGGCGCTTTGCATAGCCGGCATGAACGGCGGGGACATCGGTCGCTTCCAGGGCATTGGTCAGCACCCTGATCTTGACGCCTTTGGCGGCCAACGCCACGAATGCGTCCACGCCTGCGCTGGTGGGAACGAAATAGGGCGACACCAGGTCCAGTTCCGCTACCGGCTCGCCGATGATTTGCCGGAGCTTGTCGCGCATGAGGACGCCGGGCCCGGCTGCACCCAGGCCTTTGGCTGGGTCGTCACTGACCATGCGGGTCGGCGCCCATTCAAGCGCCAGGCTTCCCAGCAGCAGGTCACGCACGAAAGACGAATTGCGCAGTGCACCGGTGTAAGCCGTGGCGGCCGGACTCCTTTCAATCGCCATTGCGGCCGCCGACAGTTCCTCCATCGCGGCGGGATTGGCGGGTGGGAGCAGCCGGTCGACGGGGTAGGACGACTGGCTGTTCCAGTACCGGTCGAAATCCGCAGAAACGTCCCGCACGACCGGCCCGATCGCCATTACGTCGAGGTCCGCGAACAGCAGCTGGTCGTCGGCGCCAAAGTATTCATCGCCGACATTGCGGCCGCCGATGATCGTGGCCTGGCTGTCGGCGGTAAACGACTTGTTGTGCATGCGTCTGTTGGCGCGAGAAAAATCCGTGATGTAGCCGATTGCACGCGGGCTGCGGATAACAAACGGATTGAACAGGCGAACTTCGATGTTGGGGTGCGCGTCGAGCGCCGCGAGGGTGGGGTCGAGTCCGGACGTATTATTGTCGTCGAGCAGTAGCCGCACACGGACGCCGCGATCGGCCGCCTTGCCCAGGGCTGCGAACAGCAACGTTCCCGTCATGTCGTTGTGCCAGATGTAGTACTGGACATCCAGGGTGCGCTCGGCTGCCTGCGCGAGCAGCGCGCGCGCCGCAAATGCGTCCCGGGCATCCGGCAACGAGTAGATGCCCGAGGTCCCGGGGTGCGCGGCAACGCGCGGCGCGATGGCCCGCCCGAGCCGGGTGGCGCCGGTATTCAAATCGGCAGTGGAAGCAGCCCGGTTTTCCAGCGACGGCAAGCTGCCGCACCCCGTGCCCGGGCCCAGTACCAGGCACAGCGCGAGCCCGTAGCGTGCGGCGCGACTGTACCGGGGGATTTTACGGCTTGGCGCCCCGAAGGCCGCCGCCGATATCGAACCAACGTGTCGAAGTCTCACCATCTGGTCGCAACCTCGTGCTCAGGTGTCAAGCGAGGACTCACCGCCGGGCCACAGCTAGACTGCGCGGACCTCCGGGCTGGCGGGCAGGAACCAGTTCATCAGCACGGCACAGATGCCCCCAGTGGCGACGCCCGATTCGAGCACGTGACGCACGGCCGCAGGCATGTGGGCCAGGAATTCAGGCACCTGGGACACGCCCAGGCCCAGGGCCAGCGAGACGGCGATAATCAGCAGTGCGCGCCGATCCAGCGGGACGCTCGCCAAAATATTGATGCCCGCGGCCGCTACTGCGCCGAACATCACCATGGCTGCGCCGCCCAGTACCGGCTCCGGTACCGCCTGGATGACACCGGCAACGCTCGGAAACAGGCCCAGGACGACCAGGAACAGGGCGATCCACATCCCGATATGACGACTGGCAATGCCGGTGAGCTGGATCACGCCGTTGTTCTGCGCGAAAATCGAACTGGGAAAGGTGTTGAATACGCCGGCCAGCAGCGAGTTTGCACCATTGACCAGCACACCGCCCTTGATCCGTTGCATCCACACTGGGCCTTCCACCGGCTCGCGCGATATCTTGCTGGTGGCAGTCACGTCACCGATGGCCTCCAGCGACGTAACAAGGTAAATCACCAGCATTGGAATAAACAGCGACCAGGAGAAGCCGATCCCGAAGTGCAGTGGCATCGGCACCTCGAACCATGGCGCCTCGTGCATTCCGGTGAAGTTCAGGCGACCCAGGTAGCCAGCCAGGGCATAGCCCACCGCCAGTGCGATGACGATGGCGCAACTGCGCAGCCACGTGACCGGAATGCGGTTGAGCGCCACGATAATCGCCAGTACCACGCCTGATAGCAAAAGGTTTTCGCCGTTTGCGAACGAGCCATTGGCCATCGCCGAGAAGCCGCCACCCATGCTGATCAAGCCGACCTTGATCAGGGTGAGGCCAATCATCAGCACCACAATCCCGGTGACCAGCGGCGTGATCATGCGCTTGACGAAGGGCAGGATGCGCGAGACCCCCATTTCCACGAACGACCCGGCCATCACGACGCCGAAAATCGCGGCCATCACGCTTTCAACCGGCGTGCCCTGCTTGACCATCAACGCGCCACCCGCAATCAGCGGCCCGACGAAGTTGAAACTGGTGCCCTGAACGATCAGCAGCCCCGCGCCGAAGGGGCCGAAACGGCGGCACTGGACAAAGGTGGCAATCCCGGAAATCACCAAGGACATCGAGACAATCAGGTTGGTATCCCGGGCCGGGACGCCTAGCGCCTGGCAGATCAGCAGGCCGGGGGTGACGATCGGGACGATGATCGCCAGCAGATGCTGCAAGGCGGCGAGGATGCCAATCCAGGGGCGGGGGCGATCCTCCAGTCCGAGGATCAGCTCCGAGACTCGTGGCTCGGTGGCGGGAAGCTTTGGTTGTGTGGTCATTGGCGGGCGCTGGGCAAAAGCGCGATTTTACAGGGACACGGGCGGGGAAGTGAAAACCGCCAATGGCCAGCGTAGGCGCCAACGACATCAACAACAAACCGTGGGCCGCTGCTGCTGCGAACCCGACCGGCGAGCAGCATGCGCAGATGGCGCGCGAACTGGTGCCGCAGTTGAGGCAAGTGATGGGGGAGTAGCGGAAGAATTCTCCTCGATCTACTCGCCATTCTCCTTGTGTCAGAATGTCACCTGGCCAGGTTAGTGTACAAGCCGCGGACGCGCCCGTTCTGGTTTCGAGGAAGCACATGGAAAAATTAATTTCAGAATTAACACGGTTATACCTTCCGGCAGGTACTTTGTCGGCGGAAGAGCTTGCGCAACACATGCTCGGTCAGGCAACCCTTGCCATTACCCTGGCAACAGGCGATGGCCTGACCCGTGCCCTGGTCATCCCCTTCAACAAGACGGGCGATAGTGAGGAAGCGCAGCACTGGACCCGGTTGTGTGCTGTTGCGAATGCCTTGCAGGCTGAACTCGGCTTCCCGGCACCGGCGGTGAGCATATCCAGCGCCAACGGCTATAAGCTCTGGCTGTCACTGGAGGCGCCCGTGCCAGTGGCTCAGGCGCAAAAATTCCTCGAGCTGCTCCGCCAAGCGTACTTCCCGGACATGTACCTTCCGCCTGACGCTGTTAGCGCCCCGGTCGAGTTGCCGCCTTGCCTGAACCAGGGCACCGGTAAGTGGGCCGCGTTTATCCACCCGGGCATGGGCGCTTCCTTCGCCGACGAGTCGGGGCTGGAGATGGCTCCGCCGCTTGCAGGGCAGGCCGCATTTCTGGAGGGGTTGCAGAGCATCAGCGAAGAGCAGTTCCTGCACGGCCTGACTATGCTCCAGCAATCGCACGGTCCCGCGCCGACGGTCACCGTGCCGGCGCTGGAGCGCACCGTCGCGGCGGACGGTCTGCTCCTGAAGGACGCAACGCTGGAGGACATTGTCAGGTTCCTGCATTCGAAGAATATCGAGCCGACATTCCGGCATCTGATCCCACAGTAAGGGCGCCAGCATCGGGGTTGGAATAAGGCTATATACTGCGCTGACTATGCGCATACAGCTTTTCTCGGACCTTCACCTTGAACGCGATCCGGACTTTCATCCCAAGGTCGCTGTTGACACTGACGTCGTAATACTCGCGGGAGATATCGGCTCCTATCAGTCGGGCTCTCGTCTTCACACCGACGACTTTGGCCTGGAGCGATTTTCGCAACTTTGGACGGACTCACCGAGCGCGAAGGTACTGTACGTCCCGGGCAACCACGAATTCGATTCTCTCGAGTTCGACGAGGCCTACACGCGCCTGCGCAAGACCTGTGATCGTCTCGGCATTATCTGGCTTGAGCGCGAGGTGGTGACGATCGGGCACGTAAGGTTTGCCGGCACTACTTTGTGGAGCGACTTCGACGCGCTTGTCGGCCGTGAGGACGACATGACGAAGCAGCTGCAACTGCGAACGAAGGCCTACCGGGCGGCTAACTATTATTTGAGCAAAAACACGACTTTGAAGTCCGGCGTGCCTGTATTGGCCGAGGGTATTCGCGAGATGTCGCTGGAATGCCAGCGATGGCTTCGCGAGGTGCTGGCCGTACCATTCGACGGCCGCACTGTCGCGGTGACGCACTTTGCGCCGAGTTTGCTGAGCGCCGACCCACGATACGGACTCACACCGAGCACAGCCGGCTTTTGCAACTCCCTTGATGACCTGTTTCCGCGCGTGGACGTCTGGATGCACGGCCACCTTCATTGTTCAAATGATTACCTTGTCCAAGGCAGCGAAAATGGCCAACCCTGGTCATGTCGGGTCGTCGCGAATCCCCTGGGTTATTTGAGTAAAGGCGAGCAGTTGGCCTTCCGCGAAAATCTCGTCATCGAGCTCTGAGGCGAATCGTGCTCAGCGTGGCGAGCAGGTGTAACAGTGACCGCCGAAGCGCGTTCACACCGTCCGAGAATGCCGAGATCACGATAATGCACGTTCTCGCCCGATTCGGCACGATAAGCTCCCGAAACGGCACGATTCCCGTACGATAGCCTACGATTCGAGTACGATAATGCGCGATTTCAGTCCGAAATTGAACGATAGGGGCGCACGGATATCTAGTATATGTGACGACCAATGAGCCGCAAATATCGTTTGAAAGCGTGGGGCTTTCGGCCGGTTTCGTAAGGCTATCGTGCCGTTTCGCGTCCATTTCGCGCGCTTTCGCGGGGATATCGTGCGGTATCGATCAATATCGTGCAAAAGCGAGCGGGTTGTGAAAGCACCCCACCCTGGAAAGGCCGGCCAGGTCCCCGCTGCCTGGGACGGGCGGGACGGGCGCCCACCCGGCGATCATCGCGAAGACATCTTGGCTAAGTAAAGACCAACGCCTTTGCTCATGATATATTGCAATAGTTTCCAACAGGCATCAATTATAAAAACCTGATGTTTTTGCAGGCCCAAGGTCTTTGGCAGTCCCACAAAGGAAGCTTCTGATGAATGAGTTTGCTGCACGGAGGGCCCGCATGGGTCTGTTCGCTTTCATCTTCGTCGGCGCGATCGGCGCGAACAGCTGCCACGCGCAAAATACGGTCGAAGGCAGGCCATCCGGCGATGCCTTCAGCAAGCTGCTCCGGAAACCCTGATGGAAGCGATCGGCCTGATTATCGGTAGCAGCGTCGCGTTGGTATTCATCGTTGCCTTTACCCGCCAGTTGATCGAAGGCGCCGCGTCCAGGCATTGGCGCCCGGTGCGCGGGACGGTGCGCAGGGTGGCGATCGAGCAGCACATACGGAGCGGGGCAGATCAATTCTCCGCGCGCGTGGACTACGAGTATATGTTCGAGGGCGCGCCCCACCGCAATTGCCAGAGCGTTGGCGGGACCAGTTCCGATCGCGACGAGGTCGTGAATTTCGTGCGCGGGTATGCCGCCGGACAGCAAGTCGACGTGTTCGTCGACCCTGCGAAGCCGCAAAAGAGCACGCTCGATCCTGGATTGAAGTATGGATATTTGGTTCCGGTGATGTTCGGAATCGTCATGCTGGCATTTTTCGTAAGTCGCTTTTTCGCCGGAGGACTGTAAGGCCGATAAGCCGTTCTTATTGAACAGCGCCTGTATCCCCGCCGTGATATTCTGAATCGTCGACATTCAGGGAGGACGGGAATGAAAGCCAAAATTGCACTGATGATCGCTGCTGCGGCGGCGGTTCCTCATTTGTCCAGCGCGGCAGAGCCGGGCAAAAAAGACAGCAAATACATGACCGAATCGGCCCAGGGACTGATGTCGGAGGTCAAGCTGGGCGACATGGCCCAGCAGCGCGGCCAGGACGAACGGGTCAAGGCCTTTGGCAAGCAAATGGTGGACGAGCACGGCAAGGACCTGCAAAACCTCCGGCAACTGGCCACCCAAAAGAATGTCACCTTGCCCGAAACCTTGAACGACGACCAAAGCAAGGAAGCGGAGAAGCTGGGTAAGCTGTCCGGCAAGGACTTCGACAAGGAGTACCTCAAATACGAGGCGAAGGACCACGCCCACGATATCAAGGAGCAGGGCGAGCAAATGAAAAAGACCGCCGATCCCGACCTGAAGAAGTTCGCCAGCGCCGAGTACGAGACGGTAACGAAGCATAAGAAAGCGGTCGACGCGCTGCGAGCCCAGCTCAAATAACCGTCACCGCGACAAGCAAGCGAACACGTCCACGGCCACGTCGCGCGACGACCGGACCCTGCGCCGCATGCTGCCATCCGGGCCGCGCTAACGGCCGGCCCGGTGGCACCTGGTGATGATCGTGACGCTAGCGCAAGCTGATGATCTTGCCGACCCCCGGCCCATCCTGTAGTTTCCAGCTCAGCTTAAGGGTGCCGGCCGGAAGCTCCGCCGGCACTTGTGCCTGCATTTCAAAGCTGACGCTGGAATTTGCCGCGATTTGTGCGCCGGCGGCGCCGCAATTCAAACGCATGGTGCTATCGGCTGCCTTGCCATCGACATACAGGGATTGCGTGTACGCGGGACAGGATGCCAGGGAAATCGGATTGGCAGTCGGGTTCGACAGGGTGACGGTGTAACGCAGCGTGCTACCGCGGGTAGCCTCGTCCGGTGCGCTCAGCGTTCCAGTGAGCTGGCTCAGTGTCGCGCCACGCTTTACCGACCTGGCATTGACCGCAGCCTCGCTTTGCACCGCTTGCAACGATACGACCGTCGCCCGGCCGCACAGCGTATCGATATGCACGCCGTCCAGCACTTTCATTCCACCGCCGGGCAGGGCCAGCTGCAGCCGGTTGCTGATTTTTCTTTGCGGTTGGTTAGCGGCCTCGCAGACCCCGGGTGTGCCAAGCAGCATCACGACTTCATCGCCGGGTGCAAGCTCAAGGCGTTCGTTCGCCAATTGCGGCGCCGCTTCGCTCGCGCCGACAGTCTGCGGCGCTTCGTTTGCCGCCAACAACTGAACGCTGGGGAACCCGGCCAGATGGCAAGCATCGGCGCCGATATTGGTGAGACGGATTTCCTGCGTTGCCTGGCCGCGATAGGCGCCTGCCGCGCCGGCGGCGATTCGCAGGTCACTGCTCGCGCAAGCACGCGCGCTAGGTGCGGCTGCCTGGATTGCCCCGGCTTTTTCTGCTGCAGGCTGGTTTAGCCAGGGAACGGTCGGGGCACTGTGCGCTGGGTGACCGGGCAACATGGCAAGCATGAAAAGAGCGAGGGCGGATAACACGGCTCGCCGGCCACTACGACTATTTGAACGGGTTGACATAGCTAAGGCTCCTAAGGACGAATTCAGAATTCATGACGGGATATCGTGATTGAACAGGTGCGAAGCGCACATGCGCTAATTGCACACGCTGCTGGAATTCAAACCGCCGGTTGGCGCCACCGGTCCATTAGCACAATTGCTGTCGATATTGAGTGTCACCCCACCCCAGGTTTCGTTGTGGTCGCCTTGATATTGCTTCAGCCGCTGATGGTTGGTCCAGTAGGAGCCACTGACGCAGGAGAGGGTTGATGTCGATGGATTGCCATCCCAATTCGCGGCCCATATGAAATTGGGCGGGCGCGCGATGGTGGCCAGGTCGTTCAGGTAAGAATTGCAAGCAGAACCGTAAACACCCGATACCTGCGCCGGCGCCACAGCCAGTTGATCGACCCACCCTAGCATGAATGACTTGACCGCTGCCCGGCACGAGCTACTGTTGGTGTAGCCTTCCATGTCATAGACGACGGGTGTGCCTGCGGCGTTGTTGGTGAAGCCCAGGTTGATCAATGCATTGTATGCCTTGACCGCTTCGTCTTTGCCTTGCTGGTATGCAGTGGCCGTATCGTAGCTGATACGGCTGGAGAAAGTGGTGCAGGGCGCCTGCGGCCCAACCCAGATCAGCGTGTGGCGCCACCCCTGGGTACGCGTGGTATTCATCCAGGTGGCGGTCAGGTTGGGCTGTGAACAGCCACGCACACTGCCACCGATGTACACGCCGATGAAACTCCATGGCGTGTTGCTCCACCATGCTTGCATTTGCGACGACGAGGGTGCGGTACAGGTATCGAATCCCTTGCCGTTGAAGGCGCCGCCACCGCCCGGGTAAGCGTAGGCAGGCGGGGCCGCGAGCAAGGCGGAGGACGCGAGGACCAGGGAGGATAGCAGTCTGGCTATCGACGAAGAGTGCAGGGCTTGCATCATTAACGTCTCCTTTGTGGTGGTCAAACCTAAGGAATGAGGAGCTTGATGAAGCAAACGCGCGCAACAGAACAGAACGAAACCCAACCGGCTTGCTTTGGGGTAAGCCCCGTGCACAATTCCAGCTCCGCATCTTGATCTTGCGCAGCAAATTTAACACGGGAAATTGGCTAATGACACACGCGAGCCAGATATTTATCAGCTGCGATAGCGCGAAGCTAAGAGCGACTTTTATTTACGCAGTAACGCCAATGAATGGTCCCATTCCTCAGCCCACGCATACAGGAAATCGTGGGCTGCAAACGCCTTTTTCAGCTGCGGCATCGGCACCCGATATACGTCGTTTAGTCCTAGGGCCAGGGTGACCGGATTCCAAATGGCTTTGTTCTTCGCCTTCCTGGCGCCACCTTTTACCCGCGCGCCGTCATCGCCGAATATGCCGCCGCCGCTGTCAAGTGCCTGTGCCAGATCGATTCTTACCAGGCGGCCGAATGCCTCCACCACCTGCTCTTTGCTGATGCCGGCCCGCGACTCCTGTGCCGGTTGCGGCTCGGCCTCGCGCTTGAGTTCGGTGGCCAAACGCGCCAGGTCCTTCTTCAGGAAACGTAACTCGTGCAACTCGCGCCGGAAGCCTGGCGCTTCGAGCCGCGCGACGATCTTGTAGGCGTCTTTCGTGATCGTGATGAGTACATCCTCGCTGCCGGCCGCCAGCCGGCGCGTGTCGCCTTCAAAGAAAATCGGCGCAGGATAGCCGCCGTTTGCGTCGCCGAAGAGCTCCGGGTAGCGGGCGTCATAGTCCAGCCAGACGTACGGGGTCAAGCCGTTTTCTATCAGGCGCGCCAGGGTCCACGGCGTGCCCGTTTGCTGCGCAAGCCAGTCGCAAGCCTGCTCGGTTGTGGCCCGGAAGGGCAGTTCGGAGATCGTCATGTTCTTTCTTTCAGCCGCCGCAACTGCGCCGCCTGGTAAGCGCCGAAGGCATCGTTGAAAAGGCAGCGGATCAGTGGATCATCGACGATATCAGCCGATTCGATGTCCAGTTCGGTGCCGGCGTCGAACACCGCGTCGTTAATTCGCATATACATCGAGGTGAGGGACTCGCCCAGCTCCAGCGCGGCATAGAATTTCGAAACCGGGATTTCGGTGGTCCAGGACAAAGGGCCTGCATCGTCGGTGAGCGGTTCGATGCAGTCGCCTTGCAGCCGGTAGCGGAAATGGGTCGCCGTTCCCGTATTGTCATAGACGGTCAAGCGCCAAACGCGGGCTTTCTCGAAAAAGCTTTCTTCCGGAAGCTCCATGTCCCGATACTTCGCCAGCAGGCCTGAACGACAATAGTCCAGCACCCTTTGGTTCTGCGCGGCGCTCAGCGGCGGGAAGTGGCGTGCGATATCCGCCGTGCGCGGGGCTTGCGCATGCCCCTCATATCGATAATCGACGTCCTGCTCGCCGACCGGTACTACCCAGTCCAGCGGTGCGGATGGCTGGAGAGAGTGGGCGTCCAGCACCACCGATACCGACGGATTGAGCCGCACAACCCGCGCATGCGGCAGCGCGGCCTCCACCTGTTGGTGAAACTGCTGGTAGGTGATTGGGAACAAGGCGTGGTTGTACCAGGACCACGATTCCTGGCGAAACTGGCAGGAACTGGGCACCACATACCTGGGGTCGAGGACCTGGAGTTGCTCGATCCATTCAGCCGGCAGTTCCGATGGCGCCGCAGCGGCCCTGGATGGCGCCAGCACTTCAATCTCGCGCATCGTTTGAAATGGCCACAGCACCATGTCCCAGGGCGCGTAGCGGGCGAGCACGGTGAGCGCGGCAGGGTCGATCCACGAATCGACGACATTGAGCACATTGAGCCCACCTGCCGCAATTTGGAACATGGAATCGACTTCCGGATCCAGTGCGGCGCGCGGTGTTACCTCAAACGGCCCGGCGCCGACGGGCACATTGATGTACAAGCGGTGGACATTGACGAAGCCAAGCTCCCGCACCATCGAGAACAGTTCCTCAAACAGGCAGTAAATGTAGATCGGCGTGTTCCGGTCCAGGTAATCCAGGCTCTCGAGCGAGCAATGATCGTCGTGAAAATGCGAGATGAAAACGGCGTCGAATCTCAACTGCCTGACCTGGTCGTAATCGAACCTCACATCCGGAAACGCGTAGCAATTCCGGCTGAAGGGGTTTTCAAAGATCGGATCGAACGCGATCAGCGTGCCGCTGCACTCAAAGACATAACCCGCGTGAAGGATCCGGGATATTTTCAGCGTCATAAATGGACGAAGGGACGGTTGGCCCGTTCCTCGCCGAGGTTAAAGTGGGTCCAGAAATAATGGGTGCGGAGGCGCAACGCTGGTCGGGAAGGCAAGGCTCCGCGGCGACACGCGTGCGTGCTTCCGAAGCATACCAGTTACGACGGGTCCCGGGGGAGGGTGGCCGGTCGCGGACCAGCCTTGCGCGGCTAGATTGCCGCGCTGCGCGCAGGCTCGCGTCGAGTCAACCAGCCGATGACCGACAATCCGACCAGGATATGTACGAGGATGACACCGGCGAATATTTTCGGATGCCCGGCAAGCAGTTCCTGGGGGCCGGGAATTTGCGGAACGTAAAACGGCAGCGCTGCCAGGTTCAGGCCAACGATGGAAAGAAGCAGTGCGCGAGAACCGCCAAACACACGCCAGCAAAATACGCCGTACAGCGTCTCCACAACCAGGGCCAGCGCCGGTACGTTGTACAGGCCGGAACCAATTTTCATGGGGAAGAAGCGGGGAATGATCTCGATATCCGGTGCATGCACCAGCACGTCCAGCACAATATGCGAGACCACGCCGACGGCGATGGGAACAGCCCAATTGACGCGGTGTGCCACTTTATCAAGCAGCAGCCAGCACATGGCCGCGACCAGGCAGACCGACGCGATTGAGTGCGAGTACGGCATGTACGCAAGGTGGATGTCGTTCAAGGCATGGACGGCCGGTTCGGTAGTGGTAATTTCGATGCCGGCCAGGTTGAGGAACACCCAAAAAAACTCGATCAGCTGGACTGAAATCAATGCAGGAATGATCGGTAAATCAGGCCAGCGCTTCTTGAGCAGCAGGGCGGTCGCGGCATGATTTATTGCGTTCATCGCTATTGGGCCTTCCAGGTGGCTGCAAGAGGGAATGGGCGCCGGCGCAGTAACAGTTTGTGGCAATTGAATCGTTACGTTCGGTGGCAAGCCCGGCGATTATAGCAAGCCGCGGCGAGCCACCCCGGAAAAAGCTGCGTCAGGCCGATGCCTGCTGGCTGCCGCCCAGCCCGACGATGTTCGACGCCGGCGCCTGGTCCGTTTCCGTCACCGTGCCCGCGTCTTCCACCGTCGCCTCGCCATCGAGTACACGCTGCATCCGGATACGATCGAGCGCGCCGACCCAATGGGCGATCGCCATCGTCCCCACAGCATTGCCGATCGTGTTGGTAATTGCCCGGGCTTCCGACATGAAGCGATCGACGCCGAGCAGCAGTACCATGCCGGCCACCGGGATCTTGCCCATCGATGCCAGTGTGGCGGCAAGCGTGATGAAACCGGATCCGGTCACGCCGGCCGAGCCTTTCGACGTGAGCATGAGCACGCCAAGCACCACCAGTTGATCGGTCAGTGTCAGTGGCGTATTGGTTGCCTGTGCGATGAAGATGGCCGCCATCGTGTAGTAAATGCACTGGCCGTCCGGATTGAACGTCACGCCCGCCGGGATAACGAGCCCCACCACCGGTTTCGAAACGCCGACCTGCTCGAGTTTGCGCATCATCTGCGGCACGATCGATTCGGACGAACTGGTGCCGAGCACCGTGAAGATCTCGTCCTTGATATAGCGGAGGAATTTCCACAGGCTGAATCCGGAGATGCGCGCGATTGCTCCGAGCACGATGAAGACGAAAGCGATGCAAGTCAGGTACATGCAAGCCATCAGCTGCCCGAGCGACAGCAACGACGCCACGCCGTATTTGCCGACCGTGAAGGCGATGGCGCCGAAGGCTGCAATCGGCGCGAGCCGCATGATCATGCCCACCACGACAAACATGCTGTTGCTGAACGCCTCCAGCACGTCCACCACCGGTTTCGCCGCGCGGCCCATGTGCGACAAGGCCACGCCAAAGACGGTGGCGAATACCAGGATCTGGAGGATGTCGTTCTTGGACAGCGCATCGATGACGCTGGTTGGAATCATATTGAGCAGGAAGTCGACGAATCCGCTGGATTTCGCCGCCGCCGCGGTGTAATTCGAAATGCTCTTGGTGTCGAGCGCGTGCGGGTCGACATTCATGCCTGCGCCGGGCTGGAACACATTCACGACAATCAGGCCCAGCAGCAGCGCGAAGGTCGACAAGACCTCGAAATAGATGAGGGCGCGTATGCCGACCCGGCCCAGTTCCTTGATGCTTTCCATTTTCGCGATGCCCAGTACGACCATCGCGAAAATGACAGGCGCAAAGACCATCTTGATCAGCTTGATGAATGCATCACCCAGCGGCTTGAGGTCGGCCCCGAAATGTGGGTAGGCCAGCCCCAGTGCGGCGCCGGCGACGACCCCGATCAGCACCTGGACGTACAGCTTTCCAAAAAAACGCTTGTTCATGGTTGTCTCCTTTATGAATCCTGCGGGGCGGCGGCTCCTCCAGGCTCTTGTGGCTGGTAGGGGCCGACCGGGCGCCTGGGCGCCTGTCGATTTGCCGTCCTATGCTGCTTCGCGTTCCCGCGACGGCGACAGGAAGTCGCACACCGCGCGCGTCACTTCGGCGGTCGTGGCGGTGCCGCCGAGATCGCGCGTATGCAATGACGGTGTGGCGGTGACGCTCTCGATCGCTTGCATCACGCGGCGTGCGGCGTCGTGTTCGCCGAGGTGTTCGAGCAGCATCACCACCGACCAGAAAGTGCCAACCGGATTTGCCCAGCCTTTACCCATGATGTCGAAGGCGGAGCCGTGGATCGGTTCGAACATCGACGGGTAGCGGCGTTCCGGATCGATGTTGCCGGTAGGGGCGATGCCAAGGCTGCCGGCGAGGGTGGCGGCGAGGTCGCTCAAAATATCGGCGTGCAGGTTAGTGGCGACGATGGTGTCGAGGGTGGCAGGGCGATTGACCATGCGGGCGGTTGCGGCGTCCACCAGTTCCTTGTCCCACTTCACGTCCGGGAAGTCGCGCGAGACCTCGACGGCGATTTCGTCCCACATGACCATCGCATGGCGCTGGGCATTGCTCTTGGTGATGACGGTAAGCAGCTTGCGTGGACGCGATTGCGCCAGCCTGAAGGCGAAACGCATGATGCGTTCGACGCCCGCCCGCGTCATCATGCTGACGTCGGTGGCAGCTTCGATCGGGTGGCCCTGGTGCACGCGGCCGCCGACGCCGGAATATTCGCCTTCCGAATTTTCACGCACGATGACCCAGTTCAAATCCTGCGGCTCGCAGCGTTTCAGCGGCCCGTCGATGCCGGGCAGGATGCGGGTCGGGCGCACGTTGGCGTATTGGTCGAAACCCTGGCAAATTTTCAGGCGCAGGCCCCACAGCGTGATGTGGTCGGGAATATTCGCGTCGCCGGCCGAACCGAACAGGATTGCGTCCTTGCCGCGAAGTGCGTCCAGGCCGTCGGCGGGCATCATCACGCCGTGCTTGCGGTAGTAGTCGCCGCCCCAGTCAAAATTTTCGAACTCGAATCGGAACGAATCGCTCGCCGCTGCGAGCGCGGCCAACACTTCCTGGCCTGCCGGCACGACTTCCTTGCCAATGCCGTCTCCGGGAATCGTTGCGATTTTGTAGGTCTTCATTGCGTGTCTCCTGTGGGGAATGGGTGCGTGGTCCACGGACTGTAAAGCCTCGACTGGCGGGCTCCCTACGGGTAAACTCAATCCATTGTTAACCTGGATTCAACAATGCACCCATGAGTACTGGCATTCAACCGGCCGAGCTTGGTTTCATCGTCGCCCTCGCCACCGGCGGCAGCCTGAGCGCTGCCGCGCGCGAACTGGGCATCACCACGCCGGCCGTGAGCAAGCGGCTGGCGCAAATGGAGGCGCGGCTTGGCGTGCCGCTGGTAAATCGGACCACCCGGCGTATGAGCCTGACGCCGGAAGGCGAAGTCTTGCTCGAACATGCGCGGCGGATATTGAGCGACATCGCCGACCTCGACCAGCTGGTCACCGCCTCGAAGGGGATGCCGAAGGGACAGTTGCGCGTGAACGCGACGCTGGGGTTCGGCCGGCTCCATGTCGCGCCGGCCATCTCCAAATATGTGCTGAAATATCCCGAAGTCGATGTCCAGCTGCAGTTGTCGGTCGACCCGCCGCCCCTGACCGAGGATCAGTTCGACGTGTGCATCCGGTTCGGCGAGCCGGCGGACGCGCGCGTGATCGCCCGGCGGCTGGCGCCCAACCGGCGCTTGCTGTGCGCGTCGCCGAAATACCTGGCCCGCCACGGGGAACCCAAAACCCCGCTCGACCTGGCGCGGCACAACTGCATCAGCATCCGGCAGGGCGACGAGGCGTACGGCTTATGGCGGCTGGTCCCCGCGCGCGAAGGTGGGCGTGGCGCGCAAGCGGTGAAGGTGCGCGGAAACCTGACGACCAACGACGGCGAGATCGCGGTGAACTGGGCGTTGGACGGTCACGGAATCCTGATGCGCGCGGAGTGGGACATCGAACGCTTTCTCAAGAGCGGCCGGCTGGTGCAGGTGCTGCCCCAATACAAAACCCCCGACGCCGACATCTACGCGGTCTACCCGCAACGCCACCAGCTGTCGGCGCGCATCCGGACGTTTGTCGAATTCCTGTCGCAGACGTTCGATCGGCCGGCGCTGGGGGCGAGGTAGTGCGGAGCCGGCCAGCGCCGATCACGCGGCCAGGTCGAACACCAGCACCTCGGCATCGGCGCCGTCGGCCAGCGTGATGCGGCTTTCGTTTTCCAGCATCAGCGCATCGCCACCCGACAGCGGCTGGCCATTCACCGTCAGCTTGCCGCGCACCAGGTGCACATAGCCCTTGCGCGCCGGGTCGAGCGCCAGTTCAGCCGACTCGCCGCGGTCGAACAGTCCCGAATACAGCAAGGCATCGGCGTTGAGCTTGACCGACCCGTTCGCTCCGTCAGGCGAGCCAACCAGGCGCAATGCGCCGCGCTTCTCGCTGGCCGGAATCGTCTTCTGTTCGTAGCCCGGCGCAATCCCGGTGGCATTGGGCAAGATCCAGATCTGCAGGAAGTGCGTGGTCTGGTCGGGGGCGTGGTTGAATTCGGAATGGACCACACCGGTGCCGGCGCTCATGCGCTGGACATCACCCGGCGGGATCGTTTTCACGTTGCCCATGCTGTCCTGGTGCGCCAGTTCGCCGGTCAGCACATACGAAATGATTTCCATATCGCGGTGGCCGTGCTTGCCAAAGCCGGAGCCCGGGGCGATGCGGTCTTCGTTGATGACGCGCAGGTTGCCCCAGCCCATGTGCGCCGGATCGTAATAGTCGGCAAAGGAAAACGAATGGTAGCTGTTGAGCCAGCCGTGATTGGCGTGGCCGCGGTCTTCTGATTTGCGAATGGTGATCATGATCGGCAGTCTCCTTGGTTGATAAACACCATTGTGGGCCCGGAGGGGCGCTTGCGGGTGCTGTGGAATTGATGGCATCATTCAAATTATTTGAACAGCCGGAAGCAAGATGCCTACTCCACGTGATGTGTTGACACCCGCCGCGCTGGCTTTGTTGCAGGCGATCGAGCGCACCGGCAGCTTCGCCGCGGCGGCGCGCGAGAGCAATATGGTGCCCAGCGCCCTGACTTACCGCGTGCGGGCGATCGAAGACGCGCTCGACGTGCTGCTGTTCGACCGCAGTTCGCGCCAGGCCCGGCTCACGCAAGCCGGCGCCGAACTGCTGCGCGAAGGCGCCCGCTTGCTGGTCGATATCGATGCGGTCGCGAACCGTGTCAAACGCGTCGCGACCGGGTGGGAGTCGCAGCTGACGATCGCCGTGGATAGCATCATCGACCGGACCACGCTGATGGAATTGTGCGAAGCCTTCTTTGCGCTCGATCCGCCGACGCGGCTCAAGCTGCGCACCGAAACCTTGTCGGGCACATTGGCGGCGCTGACCTCGGGCCAGGCCGACCTCGCGCTTGGCGTTGTGCTCGATGCCAATACGACCATCGGCCTGCAGCGGCAGGCCCTGGGCGCGGTGGGATTCGTGTTCGCGGTCAGTCCCGACCATCCACTTGCCGGGGTGCCCGAACCGCTCAGCGACGATGTCATCCGGCAGTATCGCGCCGTCGCCCTGGCCGATTCGGTGGAACGCGGCGGCGGGCTGACGGTGGGCGTGCTGGCGGGACAGGACGTATTCACCGTCACGGACATGCGCGAGAAGGTCGAGGCGCACCTGCGCGGGCTTGGCATCGGATTCCTCCCAAGAAGCATTGCCCAGCCCTTTATCGAGAGCGGCCGGCTGCTGGCCAGGCGGGTCGAGCGGCCCGAACACGAACTGACGTTTTGCTATGCGTGGCGAGGCGCCGAAAAGCCGGCGCAGGGACGGGCCTTGCAGTGGTGGCTGGGCCAGGTCGACAGTCCGGTCACGCGCGCGGCCTTGCTGCGCGGCCGCGCTGGCGGATAGCGCGCCCGGGCCGGCGCCCCGCATCCGCCAGTTACGTCTCCCTCAAGCCCTTTCCCGCGGTGTAGGTGACCCCACTGATGGCCAGGAAAATCAGCCAGGTCGGCTCGAAGGTCGGATAGACGATGTCGTACACCACGTTGGCCGTGCCGACCAGCAGCAGCGCAGCGTTCACAAACACGCACTGGAACCGGTGCACCCGCCCGTTGCTGTCGGGATCGGTGATCAGGTCGGAAAAGAATCCAAGCGAAGGGCCGCCGACCCTGCGCTGCGGATTCTTGTCGATCACCCACGCTACGCCGGCAGTGCCAACGCTGATCCCCAGCAGCTCGAGAACCGAGTTGTCGATCGGCGGGAACTGGCGATAAACCGTCCAGAAGAAAATTCCAGCGAGCAGGGTAAACACAAACCAGGCGAACAGTTGGGTGGATCCCAGGCTGTATGACCAGCCGCGCTTTCCCTCGATGATGCCGACGATGGCCGGGGTGTCGGGAACCGGGGCCGTCTCCGTGCTGAGGGCAAGCTCGGCGTCCGCGGCGCATTCCAGGTCGACTTCAGGCATGCCGGGTACATAGTTCGGCGTCTTGGGCTTGTTCGGCGCGTAGGCCGGGTAATAGCCGAGGAGGTACTGCTGGAAGGTGCCGAACCTGGGCTTCCAGGCGCGCCTGACCGCGGCCGCTTTCGCCAGCATCGCCGCGACCGCCGCCGGGGCGGCGTCGAGCAGCACCCCAAACTTGAGCGCGCCCACAATGCTGGCGACACCAAACAGGAGCACCAGCACGATGGCCGCGGCGAGGCGCCCCTGGGTGCTGACGGCGATCGTCGGCCTGGGCAGCAATTTCAGGGGCACGGCGGCGCCCGGTTCGGTGCCGGACCACGCCAGCGCCACGGAGAGCGGCACGACGGCGGTCATGCCGGCGTCGCGGATCAGCGTCGCCCACAGCGCCCGGCTCCGGTTGCCCGGGTTCAGGCGCAGGGTCAGGAACACATGCTGGCCGAGCGGCTCGGCCGAAACTTGCAAAATATCATCGCTGACGTCGGTGCCATTGAAGCTTATCCTCAGCCTGGCGTCGGCGGTCGGTTGCTTCCAGCTGTCGCGGGTCACGGCGACGACGATATCGCCGGCGCCGACCAGCGTCGGCTCCGCCTGGTACTCGGCCAAGGCGCCTTTGGTGAGGCAGCCGGCAGCGACAAGGCGGGAACCGAGTGGTTTCACGGCGTCGAGTTCGCTTGCCACCTCGGGCTTGCAGGACAAGTACATCTGCGCGGGCAGAACCGCGTCGACGACGGGGCCGGTGGCGTCGGCGGCGAGGCAGCACGGCAGCGCAAATAGCGACAGCAGCAGGCAGGCAAGCCGTTCGCGCAGGCGGGGGATGAAGGATGGCGGCATGGTCTCCTCGTGGACGTTGGGGTGGGTGAACGGCGCGGCCACTAGCCTGCTTGCGGGCCGGTCGGGATTGGGCCGAGATATTCCGGCAGCAAGCGCATCGTGCTTTCGCCGGCGGTGGGGAACAACTGGTCGACGAACTGCTCGAACCGGGTCAACTTCAAGGGATCGCGCAGAATCTTCTTTTCGTCGTCGGACGGCGAGGTAATGCGCTGGACGGCGCAGAGGTACGAAAAGCAGCCGCCCAGGTCGGTTGGGGCCGGGCCGGCGCCGATGCTCATCGGCATGAAGCCTTCGAAACCGACGCTGTGCCCGGTCGAGTAGAAATAAACCCCTACCAGGGCGCCGGTGTCGTTGCGGACGTCGCCGCGCGTGATGTCGACCAGCGGACGGTAGACGAGCAGGATGTGGAAGCATGGATCGTCGCCCTGCAGCGCCTTGAGCACCGGCAGCTCGCCGGCCGGCGCGCTCAACTGCAGCCCGTTGGCGCCCAGGTCGCACCGGTATTGCTCGGGGTGGCAAGTGCGCTCGCGGCCGAACGAGCCGATGAAGGTCAGCCAGATCGGATCGGTGTAGTCGCTCATGCGCACCGCCTTGATGCGATAGCGCGGCGGATCGGCCTGGACCAGGCGGACCTGGCCGACCTGGTAGTCGAGCGGAATCTCGCTGGCGACGTTGCTAAAGCCTGACAGCTTGTCCACCGTGGTCCAGTCGAGGTCGGCCGCCTGGCGCTGCTGGGCCAGGACCTGCAGGCGCCAGGTCGGGCGGCCACCGGTGTCCCAGCGCCGCTTGTGCCAACTGAACAGGTAGCGCAGTTGCTGGCCGGGATCGAGGACCGCTTCGTGCGGCACGCCGCTGGCCCGGGCGAGTTCGGTGGCGCCGCCCGGATTGAGGACAACGCGTAGCGAAGGATCGACCGTACCGGCCCACGGCAGCGCCGCGTCGAGGTCGAGCGCGAAGTCGAGCGGAACCGCATCGTCGCCCTCGATCCGGGTCGGCAGGATTGCGCGCCCAGCGTCGCGCAGCAGCTCGCTGTTCGCCAGCGTCTCGGGCAGGATCAGCCTGCGCACGCGGATCCTGGCCATCGTCCAATGGCCGCCCGCGCCCTCGACGCTGACCACCAGCGCGCTCTGGCTGACCAGCGCATTGCTGCTGTTGTCATTGGTGAGGCCAAACGGCGGATGCTGGCGCAGCTTGAATTGTCCGACCTGGGCGGCGGGCGGGTTGGGGTGGAAGATCGGGTTGACCCCGATTTCGCGAAAGCCCGGGTCGCGTGTTTCAAGCAGGTCGATCTCGAGCGTGTCGCCGATCCCGCCGAAGCGGCTCAGCTGGTCGGTGCGGCGCAAGGCATCGTCGAACACCAGCATGTTGCCGGACTCGATGCGGTCCGGTTTGCCGGCCGCCGCGGAAGTTCCTGCATAGGTGGCGGTCAACGGCACCGCCCAGCGCAGCGGCGGCGTGGGCAAACGCTCGCCGGCGCCGGCCGGGGCGACCCCGGGCACCACGGCGCCGATCGCGAACACCTGCCGTTCGAACCCCAGCGGCCCGGCGTCGGCGCGCGGGTTCAGCCATTGGTGGAACCGGACCATCGGCCGCGCCGTGAAGGCGGCATAGCGTGCCGGCCGCGCGCCCTGCTGCAAGGTGCGCTTTTGCAAAACGACGGTGCCGCTGGCGTTCGGGCCATAGCTCCAGGTGTTGCCTTTGAAACCCGTCTCGAGGCTGATCTCGAGCGCTTCGCGGTACGACTCGACGCCGGCCAGGCTGGCCAGCCAGTCCTCCAGCGCGTCGCCCTGCGGCAGGCGGACCGGATAGCCGGTCCAGTGCCACTCATGGCGCTGGACGAACAGGCTGCGCACCCAGGTGGCCGGATTCGCCGAGTCACATTTCAGGGCCAGCAGGTCGGGCGCCAGCGGCGCGTCCCCGGCAGTGAGCGTGGCGCCGGGCTGCACCACGGCGAGCGTGAACGCCGCCTGGTATGGATCCCAGCGCGGCGCGGCCTCGAACCAGAATTCGGTCGGGCCGAAGGCGCGGTAAGGCTCGGGACCCGTGCCGGGAAACTCGGGCACGCCTTCATCGGCCGCGCTGAGCTCGATGCCAGGGTAAAACCGGTGGTCCGCGCTGCCGGCCTCGGCGGGCACGAAATGCGCGCCGTCGACCAGCGAAAATCCGCGCACCCGGATGAAGCTGCCGGCCGGCACGGTGATATGCATCGACGGACGGTCCCCGGGCGCGCTGACCTCGGGCTTCTGGAATCCCGGCGCGGCGGACGAGGAGATCCTGACGGCCACCTGCAAAGTGTCGCGCGGGGACGGGCTGACCACGCCGGTATGGGGATCCCTGCTGGTGCGCGCGAGTGGAAACCGATGGATGAACGGATTGGCGGCGCCATCGACCCAGACTGCGACCCCGATCGCGCTCACCGCCGGGTGGTAGGCGAAGGCGGCGCCGTTGCGGCCGATGTCGCCAACGATGCGGTCGCGGAAGTCGCGCAGCGCAGCGGGCGCCGCGTCGGCGAACGCCGGGTCCGACAGCGACCCGAGCGGCCGCTGCGCCGGCGTCGCAAGTTGCCGTTCGCGCAGCACGATGTCGGTGTTGAGCCAGCGTTCGACGAAGTCCGCCGAAGCGCCGGGAGGTTCGAGGGTGAACTCGTACGCATGGGCGGCGTTCGCCAGGTACAGCGGCTCGCTGCCTAGCTGCTGGTCGTGCGCCAGCAGGGCGACGCGCGGCAGCGGGCCGGAGGCCTGGACCAGCTTGCTCGCGCGGACGCGTTTCTCCTCGTCCGTGCGCAGCGCCTGCAAGTGCCAGGCGTGCGCGCGCGTCTCGTCGCTCAACGCGTAGGCCGCCGGCAAGGGCGCGTTGCGCGCCACCGGGGCGCCGGGCGGCACCGCGGAACGGTAATGCCACTGTGGCGGCGTGTCCGGCAGCATCGGCTTGACGGGCGTAAGCAGTCGTTCCGGAAAGATCTCCGTTGCTGGCTTCAACTGGGCGCAGCAGGCCGGGTCGCGCAGCTCGGGCTCGATCACGCCGCCGGCATTGTCGATGCAGCTGACCAGTCCCTTGTAGTGCAGGCCATAGCCGAGCAGCGGCAACTCGCGGCCGCCGGCGTCCGCGTGCCAGCGGAAATCGATCACGTTGCTGCCGTCGGGATCGCGGTTGACCGGGTCCTTGTCGTGCAGCTGGCCGTCCGCTCCGGCGCTCATGGCGCAGATCGGCTTGCCGAGATACTCGGCCTGCGTGGCGCGAAGTCCGTTTTGCGTCGTGGAGCCGATGGTTTCGTGTACCCACCAGACGGCGTTGTTGGTCTCGAGCCAGCTAGCGCTGTCCTGGCGCCACACCGCGCTGTCGCTGATCCACTGCGCGCGCCCCTGGTCGGCCAGCCAGCCGGGACCGTCGCGGTCGCGCACATAGGCGCACAGGGCCAGCGCGTAGCCGCGCACGCTCTGGTCGAAGCCGTCGCCCGGATCGCCCGATTCGAACCTCAGCACCAGGCCAGCGTCGCGCGGCCGGGCCGAGCCAGGGTTGGCCCTGCGGGTGATGCTGTCGATGAAGCGGCTGGCGATCGCTTCGACCGCCGTGGCCGTGCCGGGATAGCCGGCGAGCAGGTCGGCGACCGAGGAGCCCGGCGCCGGCGCCGGGGCGAGCAGCAGCGCCGCCAGCGGAGCCGCGTTGGCGCCGGGAGGACGCTGGATCCAGTCCCACACCGGAAAATTGGACAGCAAGCCCAGCGCGGCCAGGTCCACCATGCTCTCGGGGAGCACCGCGTTGTTCAGCTTTTCCGCGGTCAAGGCCGCGTCCTGCTGTTCCGGATCGCATGGGGGCAAGGCGCCGCCGGCCAGCGCGAGCAGCCACGGGCCGAGGATCTGGCGCGCGCTGTCCGGACGCTGCAGCGCGCGCGCCACCTCCAGCCAGGCATGCAGGTAGTGCAGGCCCTGCGCCAGCGGGCTGGCCAGGGCGGGCGGAAAAGGCTGGCCCAGCCCGGCATAATCGTCGCGGATGCGCTGCCACTGGCGCTGGTTTTCGACCGTCCACGCGGCGCCGGCAGGCCGCTGCGCCAGCAGGCTGATCGAACGCTCGAGCGCGGCAGCCGACGGCGTGAGCGCGATGCTGGCGAGCCGGCTGGCCTGGCTCGACGGCATCAGGCGCGCAAGCAGGTGCGGACTGGCGCGCCGCTTGCCGTTGTCGCCGCTGGACGGCGGTTCCCAGCCGTCGCCGAGGAAGCGCCAGAGCGCCTCGGTCCACTTGTTGCGCTGTATCGCGTCGGGCGCCGCAAAGCTTTCGACGAATGCGCGTGCGGCGGGCTGGGCGTCCGGGCCCTCGGCGTCCAGCGCCAGGTCGGCCGCGACGCGGCTTAGCAGTGCAAGGGGCGCCAGTTCGCGCGCCGCCTGGAACCGGACCAGTGTGCGCGGCAAGTCGTCGTGCGCGCCATCGGGTTGCGCCAGGTTCTGTTGCCACCCGGGTTCGGTGCGCGGGCAGGGCTGGGACGCCATGACCAGGTCGGGATCGCGCGCGTAGCTGGCGAGTTCGCAATGGTTGTTCGGGTCGTTGACGGGGATGTCCGGAACCAGCAGCGGACCGCCGCCCAGCTTGAATTGCGGAAAGCACACGATCTCGGCCTTGTCGCCGAAGGGGGCAAGGGCGGCGGCGTCGAGATGCAGGAAGCCTGCCATGCGCAGCCCATGGTTCGATGCCCCGGCGGGCCAGTGCGTCAGCGGCGCCAGGGCATGCGGCAGGCTGCGTGTGTTGTTGCCCTCGGCATCGATGTCGTCGGGGCTGGTCGAGAAGGCGTGGTCGCACCCCGCAGTCACCTTGAACACCTCGGCGCCGACCGCGTCGGCAGGCAGCGCGCCGCCTGCGACCCCGGTGTCGAGTGCCTGCGGGGCGCCGACCGGTTGCCACGCGGCCGGCGGCACGCGCGCGTACACCTGCCAGGCCGGCTCTTCCCAGGTCCACGGTTGCAGCAGCTTGCGCAGGCGTGGGTCGGCCGGGACCGGCGCGGCTGGGCCGCGGCCGCCGGCGGGCAGCTCGCCCGGCCACGGCATGACCAGGTTGACGGCATAGGCCTCGAGCTTGTTGTCCTTGCTGTCCAGGTAGTGGCAGCGGGTTACCTGGATCGTCCATCCGATGTGTGCCATCGTTTTCTCCGTTCAGAGCTTGTGCTCGGCCGCGGTGCTGACGCGCAGCGTGTAGCACCAGCAGATTTCGATTTCCACGTGCAGCCAGCCATGCGCGGTGGTGCCGCCGCCGCTGCGATGCTCGACCTCGAGCAGCAGGTCGAGCGCGGCATTGGCGATGCCGAGGATCCGGGCGCTGCCGGCGATCGACAGGCCGGCGTGCAGCGAGCCGCCGCCGCCGTCGATCTCCGCATTGGCGAACAGCAGCACCGAATACGAGCCGCGTGCGACGCCGGCCAGCGAGAACGCGCGCATCGATCCTAGCGCCAGGCCCAGGCTGGCCTGCGGGACGATCTGGCCGCCGCGCGCGGTGCAGCGCGCCTCGAGCCAGAAACCGCCACCGAGGTAGCTGACCTGGACGAAGATCGGCGCGCTGCGCGAACCGAGCGCCACATGGGCCGAAATCTCGAACACGCCGGCCTTGCTCATCCGCAGTCCGAGCCCTGACGCGATCAGGATCGGGCCGATGGTGACCGGCGGAATCGGCGGCAGCTTGTCGATCAGCGTCGAGAAGCTGGCGCGCGCGCCGACCGGGACGCCACGCTCGTCCTTTTCGAGCTGCACCGCGGGCGGCAGCTTGTCCGAGAACTGCCGCGCATACTCCTGGATGAACTTGAGTGAGGGATGCAGCAGCACCTTGTCCGGCGACACGTTGAAATCGAAGCCGTGGCCGTCGAAGCTCACCGTCACGTCCTGGAACGTGGCCATCCGCGCGCCGCCGAACTCGAGCGCCCAGTCGCCGCTGAAGCGCCCGTCGGTGACCGCGCGGCTCTGGCCGTCGGCCGACAGGCGGACGTCGCTGTTGGCGCGCAACTGCATCCTGGCCACCCGTACCGCCATCCCCGAGAACTCGAACAATGCGTGCTCTTCCGGGAAGTCGGCATTGACGGTGGTCTTGACCCAGGCCGAACGGGTCGCCTTGTCGAGGCCGTGCGTGATCTTGAGCTTGTCGCCGGACAGCTGCGGCAGCCGGAAGCGCTTGAAGTAATCCTGGAAATCGAGGCCGCCGAGGTTCTTGAAGATGCGGTTGAAGTCGAGGTCGCGCCACGCGTCGGGCACGATCTGGTCGAGCAGCTGCCGGGTCGGCACCGCCAGGCCGAGTTCCTTGAGCCCGGAATCGATCTCGCGCAGGCGCGCGGCGAACGGCGAGGTGTCGATCTGTTTCCTGATGTCGTCGAACACGTATTCGGCGCGCTCGGCATTGAAACGCAGGGTCGGCAGGGCGGGCAGGTCGCCGAGCGCTTTCCCCAGCTTGATGCCTTTGCCGACCGTGCTCGCAAGGCCCTTGAGCTGGTCGAGCCGCTGGCGGGTCGCCTCGTCGGTGAGCGCGCCAAGCGCTCCCGTCACCTGGTCACGCAGTTTCGCTTCGACCGTGCCGAGCATGGCGTCAAGCTGCGCATGCATCGTGCCGAGCGCGCCGCAGTCGAGTACGTCCACCAAAGCATGGGCGTCGCTCCTGGCCTGCGCCAGCCAGGTGCCGGCGGCAGCCTGGGCGGCCTGGGCGAGGCCGGCGACGCCGCCGGCAAGGGCGGCCAGGTCGCCGGTCAGCGCGGCGGCTTCGCGATCGATGTGGCCACGCACCGTGTCGATGTCGGCCTTGACTTGCGTGAGCAGCGCGTCGGCGGCGCTGCCGAGGCGCGCTTCGATGGCGCGGACCCAGGCCTGCAACACGGTGCGCAGTTGCTGCGGCTCGGTGGCGGCCTCGAGGTCTTGCAGCAGCGTGTCGGCCGCGGCGGCCCAGTTGCCGGCCTGGGCGCCGACGCGGGTAATCGCAGTGTGCACCGACGCGCTCACGTTGTCGGCCATGTCCCACGCCCTGTCGAGCGTGGCGCGCAAGGAGCCGGGCTGGGGCGTCGTGCGCAACAGCGCTAGTAGCGTCGTGGCCAGGCCCTGGACCTGGGCCGCCGGTTCGGCCGCCACCTCGCGCGCATGGTCGAGCACCGCGATCGCCTTCGATGCGACCGGCCCCAGGGCGGGCACCTGGCGCGCTTTCTCCATCAGGGCGCGCAGCGCGGCCAGGCGTGCCGAAAACTCCGCATACGCCGCGCTGCCGGGCGCGGCGGGCAGCGCCTTTATGGCCAGTTCGAGCGCGTCGAGCGCCGCGGTGACGTCGGCCCTGGCCCCATGCACCAGGCGCGTGAACTGGCCATCGAGCAGGTCGTGGGCCGCCGCGATGCCGGCCTGGGTTTGCTGCACCAGCAAGCGCAGGCGCCCGCGCGCGACGTCGCGGACCTGGGTGGCCGCCGCCTGGTCGGCCGCTTGCAGCGCCGCTTCCTGCAGGGCCTTGACGTCCTTGAGCGCCAGCTCGAATACCTGCTTGATCGTGTTGACGGTCCCGTATTCCCATTGCCCAAAGGTGGCGCCGACATCGCCACAGACCGCCGTGGCCCATTCCTTCGCGATCACGGCCGGTTCGGCGCCGGCCGGCGGCGTGCCCAGCTTGTTCAGGTCGCCGGCCAGCCCGTCGAACAGCGCGTCGATGTCGCGCTTCAGGCGCGCGACCAGGGCA
>JBJMVW010000093.1:0-5604 GCA_045810465.1 Massilia sp.
ACCGACCGCGAGCGCCAGGTGCAGCGGCCCGGTGTCGTTCGACACCATCACGCTGACGCGCTCGAGCAGGCCGCACAGCCCCCGCACCGTCAACCTGCCCGCGAGGTCGACGGCCGGGCGCCGCATCGCCCCCATCACCGCGCGCACCAGCGGCGCCTCATCCGCGCTGCCATTGATCAGCACCTGCGCGCCGGCTTGCGCAAGCGCGTCGCCGACGGCGGCGAAATGGGCGACCGGCCAGCAGCGGCGTGGGTCGCTCGATCCCGGCTGCAACATGGCAAGGCGCTCGCCCGGCTGGAATGGCAGCACCGCAGCCGCTTCGCGGCGATCGGCATCGGTCGGCTCCAGCTCGCGCTCGAGCAGCGGCGCGGTGGCGCCGGCCAGCGCCGCCACTTCGAGCAGCTTCAGGCGCCTGTTGTTGGGTTCCGAAAACGCCACCCAACGGTCGAGCGGCGGCGCGTCGTCCGCCTTCGCGCCGATTGCCATCCTGGCGCCAAACTGGCGTACCAGCGGGTTTGAGTAGCGGCCGCCGCCGAACATCTGGACCGCCAGGTCGAAGCGCGCTTCGCGCATCCGGCGCAGGAAGCGTTGCGCGGGGCGCGGGTCGAGCGGCGCGAGCAGGGGCGCGCCGACGCCGGGATACGGCGGCATGGCCAGCACCCGGTCGACCGGGCCCGGCCGGCCGCGCAGGAACCCGGCGTGCCAGTCCCGGCCTACCAGCACCAGCTCGGCACTGTAATAAGTGTGTTTCAGCGCGTGCAGGGCCGGCAGGATGAACATGAAGTCGCCGATCCGGTTGGGCGACAGCACGGCAATCCTGGCGACGCGCTCCAGCGCCAGCGGCGAGCCGCTGCCCATCAGCCCTCCTCCGCCGCGATCCGGTACGCGCCGCGCCTGGGCACAAGGGCAATACCGAGCGGCTGGTCGCCAGGGTGCGTGCTGGTGCGCATGCAGTACGGGCGCATCGGGGCGGTGGCGGCGTGGGCACGAGTGCCCACCCTACAAAAGCGGACCTGCCATCTGGCGACAATGTGCGCTGCCGGCAGCCGGCAAACTGTACAGCCGCACGCGTGCGGCACGCGAAGGGTCATGGCCGGACCGCCGCAGCGTCCCCACCTTTGGCCTGGGCAAACAACACCATCGGCGCATTGACCTCGCGCGTGGTCACCGTGGTCGGCAGCTCCATGTGATAGGCGCCGGACGGGATGATGCCGCAGCCGCCGAAGCGCGCCATCACCTGCAGCTGCGCCTGCACGTCCTCGCCGCAGTGCTCGGCCGGCAACGCGCGCCAGAAGTCGAACCCGCCCGCCGCGCGCAGCTTGGCGGTATCGAACAGCACGCAGCCGCCGATCCACGCGACCCGGTAATGGCGCGTGGCCTGGCGGCTGATGCCGAGCCTGGCTTGCAGGTGAAACAGGTTGGCCGCGCTGTGCAGGTGGTAGCGCTCGAACGCCCTGCTGCCCGGCCGGATGGTTTCCGGCACCACCGGGCCGTCCCAGAATTCGATGGCTTCCTGTTCCGGCCGCTCCTGCCCCACGTAGCTCAGGCCGTGCAAGGCACTGCCGACGAAACCGCAACCCTGTTCGACGATTTTGCCGTGCAGCCGCTCGACCAGGTCGGGCTCGAGGATCACGTCGTCGTCGATGAACAGGCAGTACGGGGCGCGCGCCTGCTCGAGCAGGAACGCGCGCTGCTCGGCCAGGCCGCGGCGCGGCAGGTGGCGCCAGGTTTCCACCCGCCGCCCGCGGGCCCGCAGGTAGCGCAGCACGGCGGGCACCGCGTCGCGCTCGAACACGCTGCCGCCCGCCGACTGGTCGGAGACGACGATGCGCATGCGCGCAAACGTTTGCGCAGCCAGGCAGCCGAGCGTGACCGCGAGCGCGGCCGGACGGTCGCACGTTGGCACCAGCACGTCGATGGCTGCGCCGCTCACCGGACCGCCTTTTCGGGCGCCCCCGCCGGCGGCGGCCGGCCGTACAGGTAGGGATTGAGCGCCGGATCGTTGTACATCTTGAACTGGCGGTACAGCTTGAAGTAGGCGCGCCCGTGGCGGGCCTCCGCCAGCAGCTGGTCGAAGCAGCCGGCCAGGTCGTAGCGCTGCACCACCAGCCGCTGCAGCTTGGCGTCGCAGGCCGTGACATGGTCGTCGCCAGCGTCGTGGCGCATGGTCTGTTCGCGCATGTGGTGGATCTTGAGCGACAGGATCGACAGCCGGTCGACCATTGCCCCCGCGGTTTCGCTCGACAGGCGCGCCTCGGGCGCCATGGGCACGTCCGCCAGCGCGGCAAGGATTGCTTCGTCGATGGCCTCGACCGCGTCGTTGCGCTGCTGGTTGTACTGGTCGATCAGGCGCTTGCCGGCCGCAATGTCGCTGGCCGCGACGTCGACCCGGCGCGCTTTGTCCTCCTCGCGCCACAGCAAACCGTTACAGCGGTGGTTAGTGTCGATCCAGTGCCACACCCCGGGAAGGTGCGCGGCGCGCGGCGGCGCCGGCCAGTCGTGCTGGCGCAATTGACCGTCGTGGAAGCGCATAATCGACAAGGCATCAAGACTGCTTGGCATGGCGGTCCTTTCCCATTCACGAGCCGGAGATAAAGCTCACGTTTGAGTTCGTTTGCGCTGGCGAAGTTCGCCACTTGTGTGGTTGGTGGTTTGGCGCAGCGCAAATTCCGGGTGCCGGCGAGCCCCGGCTGTTTTCAGGAAATACTATGACTTCCCCTGTCTATCCCCGCCCCCAGCTCGTGCGCCCTGAGTGGATGAGCCTGGACGGCTGGTGGGAATTCGCTTTCGACGACCACGACACCGGCCGCCTGGAAGGCTGGCACCGCGGCGCCGCGCTGCCGTTGCGGATCCTGGTCCCGTTTCCGTACCAGGCGGCGGCCTCCGGCATCGGCAGCCGCGAGATCCACGAAATCATGTGGTACAGCCGCAGTTTCGACGTCCCGGACGGCTGGCAGTTCGGCGAGCTGCTGCTGCACTTCGGCGCGGTCGACTATCGCGCCGAGGTCTGGATCAACGGCGTGCTGGCCGAGCGCAACCGCGGCGGCCATGTCCCGTTTGCGTTCGACATCGTGCCTTACCTGAGGCCCGGCGAAAACCGGGTGACGCTGCGCGTCGAGGACCGCCAGGATCCGTACCAGCCGCGCGGCAAACAATCCCCCTCAGGCAAGCCGGTCCGTATCTATTACTTCTGCACCAGCGGGATCTGGCAAAGCGTCTGGCTCGAACCGGTCCCGGCGGTCCGGATCGAGCGCTTGCGTGTGCTCGAAGCCGACCCGGATGGTGCGCTGGCGCTGCAGGTCGGCCTGCATGCGCCGTTCGGCCCGTGGGAGGCTGAGCTCGACGTGCTGGACCCGCTCGACCCTGCGCAGGTGGTGGCGCGCGCGCGCGCCGTGACCAGCGGCGCCAGCCTGACCCTGCACACGCACATCGAGCAGCCGCTGCCCTGGGCGCCGGCCACGCCGCACCTGTACGGGCTGCGGGTGCGCCTGTTCCAGCGCGGCCAGCTGATCGACAGCGTCGAATCGTACGCCGGCCTGCGCTCGGTCGAGCTGAAAGACGGCCACTTCTACCTGAACGGCGAGCGCACCTTCTTGCTGATGGTGCTGGACCAGGGTTACTGGCCCGATACGCTGCTGGCGGCGCCGTCGGACGAGGCCTTGCGCGAGGATGTGTCGTGGGCCAAGCGGCTTGGCTTCAACGGGGCGCGCAAGCACCAGAAGATCGAGGCCGAACGCTGGCTGTACTGGTGCGACAAGCTGGGCCTGCTGGTGTGGGAGGAAATGCCGAATGCGCGCTCGGGCTCGGCCGAAGCGCAGGAGCACCTGCAGATCGAGTGGGAACGCGCGGTCGTGCGCGACGTGAACCATCCGTCGATCGTGGCCTGGGTGCCAATCGTCGAAAGCCTGGGCCTGGCGGATATCAAGAAATACCCGGACCAGCACGCCTTCCTCGAACGCATGGTCGAGCACACCAGGATGCTCGACGTGACGCGCCCGGTGATCGACAACGACGGCTGGCAGCATACCGACCTGACCGATATCTGCACCATCCACGACTACACCCACCCGGTCGACAAGCTGCTGGCGCGCTATGCCGGCACGCTGAGCAGCGGGCTGCCGCCCGGATTCGGATGGTGGAAGGAGAAGCCGCTGTTCCTCAATGGTGCGCAGTACCGCGGCCAGCCGATCGTGCTGTCGGAGGTGGGCGGCTACCTGAGCGCGCAGCAGTACGGTCCGGAAAAGCGGCGCGACCGCTTGTACGACCATTACGGCGTGGTCCAGGATGCGGCCGAGCTGGAAGCGAACTACCGCACGCTGATGGAGGGATTGGCCACGCTGCCGTTCCTGGCCGGGGTTTGCTACACACAGCTGACGGACGTCGAACACGAGCAGAATGGGCTACTCACTGCCAACCGCGAACCGAAGCTGGCGCCGGAGCAGGTGTTCGCGCTGCACCGGCGGCTGTGGCCATAAGGGATGTTACGTCACGCTGTCGATTTCAGCCAGGCCGAGCGTCCGGGGCATCGCGCCGACCGTAGGTAGCGCTCAGCCGGGACGCCGCACTGCGCGGATCTTGCCGCTGTTCCCGCCACCGCAAAAGAACTGGTCCTTGCCATCGGATTCGAGGCCGGAAATTCCTGCGCCGGCCGGCATGGCCACGCGTTCGAACACCTCGCCCGTTTGCGGATCGATGTGGCGCAGGTCGCTTTCTTCGCCTTCCCACGTGCCATGCCACAGCTCGCCCTCGAGCCAGGTAACACCGGTGACAAAACGGTTGGATTCGATGGTGTGCAGGATCGCACCCGTCTCCGGATCGACCTGGTGGATCTGGCGGCCACGATGCTGCCCTACCCAGAGCGAGCCTTCGGCCCAGGCCAGCCCGGAATCGCCTCCCTTGCCCGGTGCCGGAATCGCCGACAGCACCTCACCGCTGCGCGGATCGATTTTCAGGATGCGGTCTTCCACAATCTGGTACAGGTAGCGGCCATCAAAGGCGGTACCGGCATGACAGGCGACATCGATCGAGCGCTCGACCTCCCCTGTTGCCGGGTCGAGGGCGTTGAGCTTTCCGGCAGCGAACCAGATGCGTTCGCCGTCGTATGTCACCCCGCCGACGGAGTCCCCACCTGCGAAGGGGCCGTATTCGCGCAGGATTTGAGCGTCATAATTTTTCATGTCTCCATCCTAATCGTCTGACAGCGCATCGGGGAGTAACAAAGTTGACGGGAATCCCGGCACCGATGGCATCACCCAGCGGCGCGACGGTCCCCGTCCGACGAACCGTACCTTATCGGCTTCCGCCAGCTCGCCCAGCGCGCGTTGTATCGTTCGCGCGCTGGCGCCAAGCGCGATCGCCAGTGCCGACGTGGACCAGGCTTCGCCGTCGGCGAGCAAGGCCAGCACCTCGCCATGTTCTTCCACCGGGGGCGCCAGCACCGCCATGTCACGGCCATCATGCGGCATGAACGCGAAGCCTTCGGCAGTCGCCTTGATGGCGCCGACATGGCGAATCTCCTTGCGCAGCCGTCCGATTTCGACCCTCAGCCGGGCGCGGTAGGATTCATCGGCTTCCTTCCCGCGGAAAGCGCCCGCGACCAGAGCA
>JBJMVW010000094.1:0-20998 GCA_045810465.1 Massilia sp.
GAGAAGTTCGCGACATCGACCTAAAAGCCGGGCGGGTAAAATGAATCTACATGTGTTACCCATGTCCCTAGACAGGTGTTACCGATGTCCCTGTGCTAAACAAGGTTTCCTGCCCACGCGTTCAACGGACGTCCGAACAGCGCAAAGGTGTGCCCCGTGCCCACCATACAAATTGCAAGCGCCAACACAAAGGGGCAAGGTCGCCAGACCCTGCCCCTTTTTCATGTGCAGCCCACACCGGGCCGCAAGCACCTCAATTACTCACCCAGCCGCTTCAACAGCTGTTCGCGCGTGGCTGCCAGCTCCTGCGGCAGGTGGTACGCCAGCTTGTCGAACAACTCCGTGTGCAGCTTGAGCTCTTCGCGCCAGGCATCCTTGTCGATCGACGTGATGCGCGCGAACTGCTCTTCGGTGAACGACACGCCGTTCCAGTTCAGGTCCGCGTAGCCCGGGGAGGTGCCGAAAATGTGCTCGGAACCACCCGCCTCGCCCTTCACGCGGTCGAGGATCCACTTCAGCACCCGCATGTTGTCGCCGTAGCCCGGCCACACGAAATTGCCCTGGTCGTCGGTGCGGAACCAGTTCACGCAGAAGATCTTCGGCAGCGCCGCCGGGTTCTTGGCCTCGACCTTGTGGCCCAGGTCCAGCCAGTGCTGGAAGTAGTCGCTCATGTTGTAGCCGATGAACGGCAGCATCGCATACGGGTCTCGCCGCACCACGCCCATCTGGCCGGTCGCGGCGGCGGTGGTCTCCGAGCCCATGGTCGCGGCCATGTACACGCCTTCGGTCCAGTTGCGCGCCTCGGTCACCAGCGGCACCGTGGTCGAGCGGCGGCCGCCAAAGATGAAGGCCGAAATCGGCACGCCGGCCGGATCGTCCCAGGCCTGGTCGATCACCGGGTTCTGGGTCGCGGCGACGGTAAAGCGCGCGTTCGGGTGCGCCGCCTTGGTGCCGGACGCCGGCGTCCAGTCCTTGCCCTGCCAGTCGATCAGGTGCGCCGGCGGCTGCTTGGTCAGGCCTTCCCACCACACGTCGCCGTCGTCGGTCAGCGCGACGTTGGTGAAGATGGTGTTGGCGCGCAGCGAAGCCATGCAGTTGAAGTTGGTCTTCTCGTTGGTGCCCGGCGCCACGCCGAAGTAGCCGGCTTCCGGGTTGATCGCGTACAGGCGGCCGTCGGCGCCCGGCTTGATCCAGGCGATGTCGTCGCCGATCGTGGTCACCTTCCAGCCTTCGAAGCCGCTTGGCGGGATCAGCATCGCGAAGTTGGTCTTGCCGCAGGCCGACGGGAAGGCCGCCGCCACGTATTTCTTGTCGCCCTGCGGCGATTCGACGCCGAGGATCAGCATGTGCTCGGCCAGCCAGCCGGTGCCGCCTTTCTGCGCATCCTGGTAGCCCATGTTCGAGGCAATGCGCAGCGCCAGGCACTTCTTGCCCAGCAGCGCGTTGCCGCCGTAGCCGGAGCCGAACGACCAGATCTCGCGCGTTTCCGGATAGTGCACGATGTACTTGGTCGGGTTGCACGGCCACCGCACGTCCTGCTGGCCGGCGGCCAGCGGCATGCCGACGGTGTGCACGCAGGGCACGAACTCGCCCTGCTCGCCCAGTACGTCGTACACCGCGCGGCCCATGCGCGTCATGATGCGCATGTTAACCACCACGTACGGCGAGTCGGACAGCTCGACGCCGATGTGCGCGATCGGCGAGCCTAGCGGGCCCATCGAGAACGGGACCACGTACAGCGTGCGACCGGCCATCGCGCCGTCGAACAGGCCGTGCAGCGTGGTGCGCATCTCGGCCGGGTCGACCCAGTTGTTGGTCGGGCCTGCCTGCTCTTTGGTCGCCGCGCAGATGAAAGTGCGGTCTTCGACCCGCGCGACGTCGGACGGGTCGGAACAGGCCAGGTAGGAGTTCGGGCGCTTTTCCGGGTTGAGCTTTTTCATCATGCCGGCCTCGACCATCTGGGCGCACAGCCGGTCATACTCTTCCTCGGAGCCGTCGCACCAGTAGACGCTGTCGGGCTTGGTCAGGGCGGCGATCTCGGCCACCCAATTGATGAGCTTTTGGTGTTTGATGTAAGCTGGGACGTTCAGTGCGGCGACGCCGCCCATGACGGGCTGATTCATAGTACCTCCAATGCCAATTAAGAATTCTTGTCGCTTCCCGGCACGGCAAGATCGTCGTCAGGCCGGGGTAAGCGCAGGAATCCATGCTTTGATGGGTTCGGGGTACGGCGGTCGTGTCGACAACCTCGCGGTGAGGTTGGGAGCTTTGTTGCCGGGGTTGGACGAGTTGCAAGACAGCGTATCAAACCCACAATTTTTGGCCGATTGTACACCCGCCAATCGGCGATTCAACCGCTCAGCATTCAAAAATGTAGCAATAATTGTTGAGCAATGTAGTGGGCTATTTCGCATCTTCGCGATCCCGTTGCTTCCTTACGAACTCTTCGATAACTTCGGCTAATTTCTATGAAAATTGCAATTCTTGACGATTACCAGGATGCCGTCCGCCACCTCAAATGTTTTCATTTGTTGGACGGGCACGAGGTCAAAGTGTTCACCAATTCGACCCGTGGGTTGGGCCAGCTGGCGATCCGGCTGGCCCCGTTCGACGCGCTGGTGCTGATCCGCGAACGCACCGCTTTCCCGCGCGCGCTGCTGGCCAAGCTGCCGAACCTGAAGCTGATTTCGCAGACGGGCAAGGTGTCCGGCCACGTCGACGTTGCAGCCGCGTCCGCGCAGCACATCGCCATCGCCGAGGGCGTCGGTTCGCCGGTGGCGCCGGCCGAGCTGACGTGGGCGCTGATCATGGCGGCCAGCCGCAAGCTCGTGCCCTACGCCAGCAACCTCAAGGACGGGCTGTGGCAGACCGCATCGGTCAATCCCGCGCTCAACGGGTTGGGGCGCGTGCTCAAGGGGCGCACGCTGGCGATCTGGGGCTATGGCAAGATCGGCCGCCTGCTGGCCGGCTACGGCAAGGCGTTCGGGATGCAGATAGTAGTGTGGGGTAGCGAAGCGAGCCGGCAGGCGGCGCAGGCCGATGGCTACGCCGCGGCAGCGACGCGCGAAGCGTTCTTCGAGCAGGCCGACGTGCTGAGCCTGCACTTGCGTCTGGCGGACGCAACGCGCGGCCTGGTGACGGCTGCCGACCTGGCGCGCATGAAGCCGGACGCGCTGTTCGTCAACACCAGCCGCGCCGAGCTGGTGGCTGAAGGCGCGCTCGAGGAAGCACTGAAGAAAGGCCGGCCGCGCGCCGCCGCGCTCGACGTGTTCGCCGACGAGCCGCTGCCGGCCGACGCGCCGCTGCTGCGGATACCCACAGTGCTGGCGACCCCGCACCTCGGGTATGTCGAGCAGGACAGTTACGAAATGTATTTCCGGGCAGCGTTCCAGAACCTCGTGAACTTCGCCGAGGGCAAGCCGACGAATATCCTCAACCCGGAAGCGCTGGCCTGATGCGATAGAAAACCGGGGTCAGAGCACATTTTTGAATCAATATCTCACAAGACCGTGCTCGAATAATGTGCTCTGACCCCGGTTTAAGGTTCGAACGTCACGCGTGGGCACGGGGTGCCCACCCTACGAAATCAGCGCAGCTCGGGCTCGCCCGTCAGGTTGACGCGCGGCGCCGGCATCACATGCGTACGCGTCCATAGCCCCGCCCATCCCGGTGGCCAGCCGATCGCCGGCCCCGAATACGACGGCAAGCCCGCCCGCACGGCGACGATCGGCACCGGCGGCGGCTCGCGCAGCCCGCCCGCGGTGGCGCGCTCCATGTCGAGGCTGTACATGTAACCCGGCAGCAGCACGTCGCAGACGCTTGCGAACCACGCGCTGTGGTCTTCGTCGCGCCCCAGCGCCTGCGCCAGGCCCTGCGGGTCGAACTTCGCCAGCGCATGGACCAGCTCGTCGGTGGTGGCGCCCGGCGCATCGCCCCAGCCCATCACGGGGTTGTTGTTGTAATCGGCGCCCGAGCCGTACCAACCTTCGCGCCACGGCCGCTGCATCCAGTTGCGCTGGCCGGTAAACAAATGCCAGCGCCAGTGCAGGCCGCTGGGCTTGGGCCACGAGTACAGGTACAGCTTTTCGTAGCCAGCCTGGTGCAGCGCGCGCACCATCGCCATCAGGCGCGCATGCGGCATGCGGTCCGGCGGCGCGCGCCGGAACAGGATCGGTTCGCCGTCGGCGTGCTGTACTTCGTCCGATGACAGGTTGAGGTCGAGCGTGCGCGCTTCGCTGCCAAAACGCGCGGAGATCCAGCCAGTCAGCAGGTTGACGTGCGTGATGACGCCATAGCCGCGGTGGCGGTGGAAAATGACTGTTCCTGGAGCTAAGGCTTTCATTGAAGAGACCGGTAAATGCCCAAAAAAAAGACCAGTGTACTCATCCGATCCGGTCGATTCTAGCGCAGACACATGTGGATACACTATGGTTTGCAGCTATCATTACCCACCTTTTTTCAGCGAGTTTATAAAACGATCATGACTTTGCGACTTATCGCCACCGGCGGCACTTTCGACAAACACTACGATGAACTGACCGGCGTACTGGGCTTTGCCGACAGTCACTTGCCAGCCGTTATCGCCCGGACCCGGATGACGATTCCGGTCGCGCTCGAAGTGTTGCCGCTGCTCGATTCGCTCGACATGCAGGACGCCGACCGCCAGCGCGTGCTGGCTTCGTGCCAGGCGGCGACCGAGAAAGCGATCGTGATCATCCACGGCACCGACACCATGCGCGACACGGCGGCCGTGCTCGGCAACGCGCAGCTGCCGCAGGCCATCGTGCTGACCGGCGCGATGATCCCTTACGAAATCGCGAACTCGGACGCGCTGTTCAACCTCGGCTTTGCCTGCGGCGTCGCGCAGACCCTGCCGGCCGGCGTGTATGTGGCGATGAACGGCCAGGTGTTCGCGTGGGACAACGTGACCAAGAACCGCGCGGCGGGTGTGTTCCAGCAACTCTGACTTCTCAATTTCTGAAGGGCAGGATGGCGCTGCCCTTCGGTGCGAATTTCTATACTCCCTCCTCCAATCGGCCATTGAGAGGAGAGTGCAATGAACGACCAGCGCCCTACGCTGACCACACGCCAGGGCCACCCGGTCCGCAACAACCAGGCGATGCGGTCGGTTGGCGAACGTGGCCCGGCCACGCTCGAGAACTACCAGTTCATTGAAAAGATCACCCATTTCGACCGCGAGCGCATCCCCGAGCGTGTGGTGCACGCGCGCGGGACCGGCGCGCACGGCTATTTCGAAGCCTACGGCAAGATCGGCGACGAGCCCGCCAGCAAGTACACGCGCGCCAGGGTGCTGGCCGAGACCGGCGTGCAGACCCCGGTGTTCGTGCGTTTCTCGACCGTCATCGGCGGCAAGGATTCGCCCGAGACCGCGCGCGACCCGCGCGGCTTCGCGGTCAAGCTGAAAACGGTGGAAGGCAACTGGGACCTGGTCGGCAACAACCTGAAAGTGTTCTTCATCCGCGACGCGATCAAGTTCCCGGACATGATCCACGCCTTCAAGCCCGACCCCGTCACCAACCAGCAGGAGCCGTGGCGCTTTTACGACTTCGTCGCCAACTCGCCCGAAGCGCTGCACATGGTCACCTGGGTCAAGAGCCCGTGGGGTATCCCGGCCAACTACCGCGAAATGGAAGGCTCGGGCGTGAACACCTACAAGCTGGTCAACGACCAGGGCGTGGCCCACCTCGTCAAGTTCCACTGGGAACCGAAGTCGGGCGTGCGCAACCTGACCGCGCAACAGGCGGCCGCGATCCAGGCCCAGGACACCGGCCACGCCACGCGCGACCTGTACGACGCGATCGCGCGCGCCGACTATCCGGAATGGGAATTCTGCGTGCAGCTCATGGCCGACGGCGAGCATCCGGAACTCGACTTCGATCCGCTCGACGACACCAAGCGCTGGCCCGAGGACCAGTTCCCGCTGCTGCCGGTCGGCCGCATGGTGCTGAACAAGAATCCCGACAACGTGTTTGCCGAAACCGAGCAGTCGGCGTTCGGCACCGGCGTGCTGGTGGATGGCATCGACTTCTCGGACGACAAGATGCTGCAGGGACGGACGCTGTCGTATTCGGACACGCAGCGTTACCGCGTTGGCGCCAACTATTTACAGCTGCCGATCAACGCGCCGCAGGAAGCGGCCACGCCGCACACCAACCAGCGCGACGGCCAGATGGCGCATTTCGTCGACGGCGACGGCGAGGACAAGCACATCAATTACGAGCCGAGCCTGGTCGGCGGCTACCAGGAAGCGCCGCAGCCGGCGCACGATTACCACCAGTACGTCGAGGGGCACCTGGGCCGCTACCAGACCTCGCGCACGGCCGACGATTACAAGCAGGCGGGCGACCGCTACCGCAGGTTCGAGGACTGGGAGCGGGACGATTTGGTCAACAACATCGGTGGCGACCTGAAGAATTGCCCGGAGGTGATCCAGCTAAGGATGGTGTGGCACTTGTGGCATTGCGACGAGGATTACGGGCGCCGGGTGGCGCAGGTGGCGGGTATCGACCTCGAGCGCGCCAGGGCGCTGCCGCCGCTGCCAGGCACGCCAGCGCCGCACCAGGCGCGCGGCGGGCCGACCTACAGCGATGGCAGGACCGAGAAGGAAGAGCCGGCGACCAGCGACGAAGTGGCGTCCACGAAATAGGCAATCAACGTCATTCCCGCGTAGGCGCGAATCCATACAGAGCGAACTGATCATCCTCAGCATGGGTTCCCGCCTGCGCGGGAACGACGTGGTTCAGGCCTTCGCTTCTCCGCCGAGCGCCTCGACCACTTCGGTCAGCATCTTCGACAGCTCGCCCGTCATCAGCACGATGTCGTTGTCGAAACGTTCGTCGTCGCTGTTCGTGACGGCATCGTTTTCCTTGATCACGTCGAGCGGCTTGACGCCCTTGATCGCGAGCGATTCGGTCAGCACGAACGAAATGCGGTCGTTCCAGGTCATCGCCAGTCGCGTGCACTGCTTGCCTGCCGCAATGTGGCGGCGAATGTCGTCCGGCTCCAGCGTGTGCTTCACGTAACGCACCGCGGCCTTGCTCTCGCCGGTCGCGCGCAGTTCGGTGTCCTGGTCGATCGTGAAGCCGTACGGTGCTTCGTCCGACTCCAGCCAGCCGGTCATCACCGCCACCGGCGAACGCTGTACGCGCAGGCTTTCCAGCGGCATGCGGTCGACCGCCTTGAGCAGCAGCTTGATCACGTCGTCCGCCTTGGCCGGGCTGGCCGCGTCCACCACAAGCCAGCCGTTGACCGGGTCGATCCAGGTCCACACGTTGCTGCGGATCGAGAACGCGCGCGGCAGCAGTTCGTCGGCCACGCGTTCCTTCAGTTCTTTCATCGCCTTCTTACCCGGCGGGAAGCCCTGCTGTTCTTCCAGCTCGGCCGCCTTGGCCTTGGCGACCTGGTTGATCACCGAACCCGGCAGCAGTTTCTTTTCGGTGCCCAGCAACAGCAGCATTTGCTTGTTGACCACGTGGACCAGGCTGCCGTTGCCGCGTGGCGAATCCCAACCCTGGCGCAGCAGCTCGTTGCTGGTGGCGGGCACGAAACTTTGGGGCTTGAGCGCCTCTTCGAGTTGTTCTGGGGTGATGGCCCACGGTGCTGGCAGGCGGTAAATCTGAAGATTCTTGAACCACATAAGCTTTTTCCGGTTGTCTCAACATTTCAGGGGAACGCCATTCTACACGTGACGGAGGGCAATTTTGCGCCGCCGCCTCAATCTGTTGCGCCGTCGTCAAACAGGCTTAACTGCTCGATATTCTCGCTGTCGCCCAGCCGCACGCCGACCCCCAGCAGGCGCACCGGGCGGCTGGCGCGCTGCCAGCCGGTTTCCATCAGGCGGACAAAGGTGGCCAGGTTGGGCGCATGGCCGACGCACTCGACCGTGGTCTGCTGGAAGTCCGAGAACTTGATCTTCACGAACAGCTTGTTGACCAGCTTGCCGGCTTCGGCACGCTTGATGCGTCCCAGCAGGTGCTGGTACAGGTCCGGCAGCAAGGCCAGGCAGGCTGGCAGGTCCGGCAGGTCGGGCGTGTAGGTCTCCTCGGTGCTGACCGACTTGCGCTCGCGCGAATTGCTGACATCGCGGTTATCGATGCCGCGGCACAGGTCGTGCAGGCGCGCGCCGAAGCTGCCGAAATGGTGTTGCAGTTCCTGCAGCGTCCAGCCGCGCAAATCGGCGCAGGTCTGGGCGCCCAGCTTGTTCAGCTTGGCCGCGGTGACCTTGCCGACGCCAAACAGCTTCTTCACCGGCAGCGCGGCGACGAAGGCGTCGACCTCGTCCGGGCGCACCAGGAACAGGCCGTCCGGCTTGTTCCAGTCACTCGCGATCTTGGCCACGAACTTGTTCGGCGCCACGCCGGCCGACGCGGTGATGCCGACGGTGTCAAAAATCCGGCGCCGGATTTCCTGTGCGATCAAGGTCGCGCTGCCCTTGCAGTGGGGCGACGCCGACACATCGAGGTAGGCTTCATCGAGCGACAGCGGCTCGACCAGTTCGGTGTAGTCGCGGTAGATGTCCATGATCTGGCGCGACGCGGTGCGGTACTTGTCCATCGCGGGCGGCAGCACCAGCAGGTCCGGGCACAGCTTCATCGCCTGCGCGGTGGCCATCGCCGAGTGGATGCCGAAGGCGCGCGCCTCGTAGTTGCAGGTCGCAATCACGCCGCGCTGGTCGGGCCGGCCGCCGACCGCCAGCGGACGCCCGCGCAGCGACGGGTCGTCGCGCATCTCGACCGACGCGTAGAAACAGTCGCAATCGCAGTGGATGATTTTGCGGGCAGGAGCGTTCACGGGGCGGTATCACGGGCCGACTACTGTAATTCCATACAGTATTGCTCAAAACTTGAACAGATGCAAGCGCGCGGTGCCGCCCGCTAAGCGTAGAGGTCCCGGTGGAGGTAAGTCGCGACGTACAGCACATTAAAAATGCGCGCTTTCCGGCAAATTCGAAATGTCGCTTTTTCGCCCACTGCCGTCACGATTTGCGCGATATCAAGCGGGGGGACGGGTGATCTCTAACTCTGTTGCAGCCGATCGGTCTACCACGTGGCACGTGCGCCAACCTCCAGTTGGAGCTGGGAAAGAGGTCCGCCATGAGACACACACAGAAACAACATCACAGCCTGAACGACGATGATTCCCGCATGCTATGGCAGTTCGTTCAAGACAAACTCCGAACGAGCGCACATCTGATTACCAAGCTGGCCGTCGTATTCGTTATCTTGCTCATCCCGATTCATTTCTTCTACCCGTCGCTGCTGGCGGAACTGAACAAATTCGGGGATTTCGGCAAGCCAAGTGTTGAAAACGTTTTTTCGCTTCTGGTGGCGCTGCTCATTCTCGAGAGAGTTTTCGCAATCGAAGAGGACCTCCGCGGCGATCCCAACTTCAAACTTGGTCCCCAGGACGACCTCTACAAGGAGGTCCTTGCGCAACTACAGGGCGCGGCCAATTCTGCCAATAAAGTAATCTTCATTCAACATTCGGGACGGACCGCAACCGGCGATTTGTGCAAACTTCTGAGAACGACACAGGCGCAGGAAGTCATCTTGTACCAGCAAGCGCCTGAATGTCCGACGCTCGAGGGGAGTAGCGATATGATCAGCCGGATAACCGAGGTGAACAACGATTTGGTGATGATGGATCGCAACGAAGGATACAGATCGCATCTCAAGATCAAACGCTTCATCAGCCCAGCATCGATACGTGCGCTCATCATCGATGACAGAATCATCGTGCTGAGTTGGTATCATTATCTGCGCGATGACGGCAGGCTGACAATAAGCGGCTTTGAAAACACCGGCCTCTATGTCCTGCGTGGCGCACCCGAATTTGAGCGGATTTACCAAAAGGTTTGCAAAGCAGTTGGAGTATACGAAAAAGAATCCGTGGGCGACACGGAGAGCCTGACGACGAATATCACCTTGTTCAAGGCTAAGTAGCTGTTAAGCCACCAGCCGCCGCTGTTCTTCGCGACCAGTAGTGCTACCTGTGGTTTTACGCGCTGGGCGCACATGAAAAAAGGCCGCGGTCACTAGCGGCCAGTCGGGGGCGACTCTGAAGGGCGGCGCGTTCCCACCGCCCCTTTGAACGATCGATCTACCAGCTGAGCTTGAGCGTGTACTTGCCGCTCGTCGCGCCGGTGCCGCCGCTGTAGTACTTCACGCGCACGTAACGCATCGACGTCGCGGTGGTGCTGTTGGTGACCGAGACCGCGTCGACCAGGCCGGCGCCATTCTGGCTCGTCGCCAGCAGCGTGCCCGCGCTGTTGTAGACCAGCAGGTCATAATCGGCCGTGCTGCTGCCCATCGTCAGCGTCGCGCCCAGGGTTTTGCCGGCCGGGAGCTGCACCGCGAAATAGTCGGTGTCGCTGCTCGAGCCCATGTTGCCGCTGACGACCGTGCCGCTGTTGGCCACCGCGTTGGCGCTGGCGGTCGTGTTGTTCGACTCGGCCTCGTTCTGCGCCAGCGTGGTGGCGGTCGCGCCGCCCGCCGCATTGACCGCCGCCGCCGCATCGACGATGCCGGCGCCGCAGCCGGAGCACGCGGCCGGGAACGCGCGCGCGCTGGACTTGAGCTTGCTCTCGACTTCATCCGGCGTCAGGTTCGGGTTCTTCGACAGCATCAGCGCGGCCACGCCGGCCACGTGCGGGGTCGCCATCGAGGTGCCCATGTAGTTCGCGTAGCTGTCGGCGCCAGGCGTGGTGCGGCCTGCGTTGAGGGTCGACAGGATGCCGGCGCCGCTGTCGCCGCCCGGCGCCGCCACGTCGACCACGGCGCCGTAGTTCGAGTACGAAGCCTTGCCGCCGCTGCGGCCCGTTGCCGCCACCGAGATCACGCCGGCGCAGTTGGCCGGGTTGGCGTTGCTGGCGTTGATGTTCGAGTTGCCGGCCGCAACGACCACCACCGCGCCGCGCGAACGCGCACTGTTGATGGCGTTCTGGGTGGTGGTGTCGCAGGCGCCGCTGCCGCCGAGCGACAGGTTGAGCACGCGCGCCTTGTTGGCATTGGCCGGCACGCCGTTGACGGTGCCGCCCGAGGCCCAGATGATGGCGTCGGCAATGTCCGAGGTGTAGCCGCCGCACTTGCCGAGCACGCGCGCCGGCACGATCTTCGCGTTGAACGCGACGCCGGCGACGCCGACGCCGTTGTTGGTGGCCGCCGCGATGGTGCCCGCGACGTGGGTGCCGTGCCAGCTCGAGGCTTCGTCCTGCGCCGGCGAGCCGGTGCCGCACTGGCCGGCGACGGTCGAGTCGCCCGGATCGCTGGCATCGCTGTCGCGGCCGTTGCCGTCACCCGCGATGCTGGTGTTGGTGATGAAGTCGTAGCCCGGCAGGATCTTGCCGGCCAGGTCGGCGTGCGGACGGTAGCCGGTGTCGATCACCGCCACGTTGACGCCGGCGCCGGTCGACTGGTCCCAGGCCGCCGGCAGGCGCAGGCCGCCGGTCGCCTCGAAATAATTCCACTGGCTGGTGTACAGCGGGTCGTTCGGCGTGAACATCGCCGTCATGATCCGGTCCGGCTCGGCGTATTCGACCGACGGGTCGCGCGCCATCAGCTCCGCGGCAACGGCGGCGGCATCCTGCAGCCCCATCTTGCGGTCGAGCTGGAACAGGTGGGCGCCGGTGCCGGTGGTGCGCAGCAGCTTGAGCGCAAGGCCGAATTGCTGGCCGGCGCGGTCGACGATCCCCTGGCGCAGCGCGCTCAGCGCGGGCACCCGCGCCGCGCCCTTGGCGTAGGCGTCGGCGTCCTTGTACTTGACGATCAGGCGGTCGGTCTGCTGGCCAACCGCAGCGCGCGCTTGCGGCGCCTCGGCCATGCCGGCGTGGGCGGCGAGCGAGCCGGTGGCAATCGCGGCGGCCGCGCAAAGTTTCAACAAAGAGGGCATCCCAGGTTTCCTTATCCAGACGAAAAAGAGCGCGGCAGTCGCCGCGTTTTAAGCGAGCTCAGCAGACTACCCGCGATAGGTGTTGCACGCCGTCAAGTCCAGCCATTTTCGGTGGTTTTGCAACAGAGAATTTTTTCACAATGCACGAACGATAATGAACCGGGCTGGCAGCGGCGACGGGCGTAAAAAAAGCGCGCCGAAGCGCGCTTGTTACGAAGTTGCAGCGATTACCAGCTGAGCTTGAGCGTGTACTTGCCGCTGGTGGCCCCCGTGCCGCCGCTGTAGTACACGACGCGCACGTAGGCTCCCGCCGAGGCGGTGCCGTTGTTGATCACGGATGTCGCGTCGACCGCGCCAACGCCGTTCGTGCTGGACGTGATCAAGGTGCCGGCGCTGTTGTAAATGTACAGGTCGTAGTCGGACGTGCTGTTCGGGGTCAGCGTCGCGGTGAGGGTTTTACCGGCCGGCAGGCTGACCAGGAAGTAGTCGGTGTCGGTCGTGCTGCCCATGTTGCCGTTCACCACCGTGCCCGCAATCGCCACGCTGTTGGCGGTGCCCATCGTGTTGTTCGACTCGACTTCGTTCTGCGTCGGCGCGGTGACCCCGGTGGCCGCGTCCACCGCGGCCGAGGCGTCGACGATGCCGGCGCCGCAGCCCGAGCAGGCCGCCGGGAACGCGCGCGCGCTGCTCTTGAGCCTGCTCTCGACCTCATCCGGCGTCAGGTTCGGGTTCTTCGCCAGCATCAGCGCGACCACGCCGGCCACGTGTGGCGTCGCCATCGAGGTGCCCATGTAGGACGCGTAGCTGTCGGCGCCTGGCGCCCTGGCGCCGGCGTTGAGCGTCGACAGGATCGCGTTGCCGGTGCCGCTGTCGCCGCCCGGCGCGGCCACGTCGACCACCGCGCCGTAGTTCGAGTACGAGGCCTTGCCGCCGCTGCGGTTGGTGGCCGCGACCGCGATCACGCCGACGCAGTTGGCCGGACTGGCGTTGCTGGCGTTGACGTTCGAGTTACCGGCGGCGACCACCACCACGGTGCCGCGCGAGCGGGCGCTGTTGATCGCGTTCTGGCTGGTGGTGTCGCAGGCGCCGCTGCCGCCGAGCGACATGTTGATCACCTGCGCCTTGTTGGCATTGGCCGGCACGCCGGTCACGGTGCCGCCCGAGGCCCAGATGATGGCGTCGGCGATGTCCGAGGTGTAGCCGCCGCACTTGCCGAGCACGCGCGCCGGCACGATCTTGGCTCCGTACGCGACGCCGGCCACGCCGGTGCCGTTGTTGGTCAACGCCGCGATGGTGCCGGCCACGTGGGTGCCGTGCCAGCTCGACGACTGGTCCGCCGCCGGCGAGCCGGTGCCGCACTCGCCCGCCACCACCCAGTCGCCGGGGTCGCTGGCGTCGGTATCGCGGCCGTCGCCGTCATTCGACACCGCGGTGTCGGAAATGAAGTCGTAGCCTTGCAGGATCTGCCCCGACAGGTCGGCGTGCGGCCGGTAGCCGGTATCGATCACGGCCACCTTGATGCCGGCGCCGGTCGACTTGTCCCAGGCCGCCGGCAGGCGCAGGCCGCCGGTGGCCTCGAAATAATCCCACTGCTCCGAGTAGCGCGAGTCGTTCGGCGTGAACGTCGCGGTCATGATGCGGTCCGGCTCGGCGTACTCGACCGACGGATCACGCGCCACCAGGTCGGCCGCCAGCGCGGCGGCCTCGTCGAGCGACACCTTGCGGTCGAGCTTGAGCACATTGGCGCCGGTCGCGATCGTGTGCAGCGGCTTGAGCGTGATGCCGAACTGCTGGCCGGCGCGGTCGACCAGCGCCTTGCGCGCCGGGCTCATGGCCGGCACCCTGGCTGCGCCCTTGCCGCTTGGCATCGCATCCTTGTATTTGACGATCAGGCGGTCGGTGTGCATGACGAACGGCGCGGCCTGCGCGGGCGCCGCGTCGGGAATGCCGGCCACGGCCACCCCTGAACCGAGACCGAAGACGGCAGCTGCGCACAGCTTCAAGAGAGACGGATACCTCGACTGAGTTGACTTCATGTTTCTTCCTCTTTGTAGAAAACACTACAGTTCTTTTTCCGCAGGCACGAATGCCTGAGCTCTGTTTGTCCGGCGCCGGCTCCGCACGCCGAGCCCATCTGTAAGCGGGCAATCCAGCGTAACGCCAAGAAAAAAAACGCGTGCAAAAACCCAAAGCGGATTCAGCGCTTTCACAACAGAAAGACGGGTCAACTCAGCAAAAACCTATTTTGTTCGGCACAGCTCGTCGGTAGCGAAATAAGCTATTCCAGCGCTTCTTGCGCTTGGTGCAACAGCTGTTACCCACGAATAAAAAAAGGCCGCGATCGCGCGCGGCCTTCTGGTTACAAGGACTTAAAAACTCAGAAGTTACCCTTGAACTGGACACCCCAGGTACGCGGCTCGTTGGTAAAGCCGGTCAGGTTGTTGAAGTCGATCGCGCCGGTGATGCGGCGCTCGTCGAGGATGTTGCGGCCGAACGCAGCCACTTCATACTTGCCCGCCGCCCAGGTGTAGCCAACGCGCAGGCCGCCTTCGGTCAGCGGCTTGCCCGAGAACTCGGCGGCTTCGTACAGGAAGAAGTTGATCTTGCTGCGGTACGACCAGTCGGTGTACACGAACACCTCGCCGTCGGCCACCGGCACGCTGTAGCGCGCGGTCGCGTTGACGGTCCACTTCGGCGCCTGCGGCAGCGCGTTGCCGTCGATGACGACGCGGCCGGCACTGTTGATCGGATCGGTGATGGTGCACTGCGCGCACTTGTTGACCGACAGGCTAGGGTCGCGGATCTCGGTGAAGTTGTAGCTGCCGCCGGCGGTGACCTTGAACGCGCTGCTGATCGCCGCTTCGAAGTCGAGCTCGGCGCCGCGGCCCTTGGTCTTGGCGGCGTTGATCAGCTTGTTGACGTTCGAGTTGCCGCCCACCACGGTCAGCTGCTGGTTCTTGACGTCGTAGTCGTACAGCGAGAACGCGACGCGGGCGCGGCGCTCGAACAGGTCGGCCTTGACGCCGGCTTCGACCGAGGTGATGGTCTCCGAGTCGGCCACGGTGATCGGCACCGATGCCGAGGCCGCCGCAATGCTCGGCGCGCGGAAACCGGTGGCGACACGGGCGTAGACGTTGACGTCCTTGTTCAGCTTGTAGGTGCCCGACAGGTCCCAGTTGACCTTGCTCTTGCTCTCGTCGACGAACGACGGGCCGGTCTGCGCCACGTTGATCGCTTCGACCGTGTTGAAGTGCTTCTTGTCGTCCGTGTAGCGCAGGCCGCCGCGCACTGTGAAGTCAGGCGTCACCGCGTAGTTGACCGATGCGAACGCGGCCCAGGCCTTGTTGGTCTGGCGGCTGACCAGGCGCGAGGTCTGTTCATAGGTGGTGCTGTTGTAGTTGTTGCTGCCGCCAGTTGCGTCTTCGTTGAAGTAGTACACGCCGGCCTGCCAGTTGAGCGGGCCTTCGTTCTTCGACTCGACGCGGAATTCCTGGGTGTACTGCTTGAGGTCGTTGATGAAGCCGCCAGTCTCGACCTGGAACGGGATGAAGCCGGGCCCGGTTGGCGTGCCGCCGTCGATGTCGCCGCGGCTGAAGTAGTCGCCCACCGACTCGTAGCCGGTGATCGAGAACAGCTTGTAGGCGCCGATGTCCCAGCTCAGGCGCAGGTTGGCGCCGCTGGTTTTCAGGTGCTGGAAGTTCTGGGCGTTGGTCACGATCTTGTCGAGGTCGTAGCCGTCGGCGATGTCGTTCGTGCCCTTCTTGATCAGGTTGGCGCGGAACAGGCGCGCGCTGCCGCTGGTGGTGCGCTGGTGCACGTTGAACAGCGCGTTGAAGGTCGCGTCCGGCGTGTACAGCACCTGCACGCGCTCGGCGTGCTCGTTGTAGCCGTCGAGCTCATTGCGCTTTTGCGCCAGCGCGGTGTCGGCATAGTTGTCGACGTAGTTGTCGCGATGCTGGCGCAGCGTCGATACGCGCATCGCCCACTGGTCCGACAGCGGCACGTTGACGGCGCCGTCCACGTTCACGCTGTTGTGGCTGCCGTAGCTGGCGTTGTAATAGCCCTCGACCTTTTTCAGGTTCGGCTTTTCGGATTCGAACTTGACCACGCCGGCCGGCGTGTTGCGGCCGAACAGGGTGCCCTGCGGGCCGCGCAGCACTTCGACGCTGGCCAGGTCGTAGATCGGGTAGCCTTTCAGGATCGGGTTTTCCTGCACCACGTCATCGTAGATCAGGGAAACAGGCTGCGACGCGAAGGTGTTGAAGTCGGTGTTGCCGTAGCCGCGGATGTAGAAACGCGGGAAGGTACGGCCGTTCGACGATTCCACGTTCAGGCTCGGCACCTTGCCGGCCAGCAGGCGAATGTCTTCGCCGCCCGACACCAGCACGTCGAGCTTCTCGCCTTTGATCGCGCTGACCGACACCGGTACATCCTTGATGTTTTCCGTGCGTCGCTGGGCCGTGACGGTGACCTGCTGCAGCTCGGGAGCCTGCGAAGCTTGGGCCAGCGCCGAGCCGACCGGCATCGCGGCGGACAGCGCCAGCAGTGCGCCATGCGCGCTCATGACGCGCTTGTGCATCTTGGACATCTTGATCATTGTGTTTCCCTGTTAGTTGAAAAGAACTGACGATGAATCGCGACCACTGTCCCCTGCTCCCTCTTGTCGACGCCACCTGGCGGCGGCGCAGGCGGATATGTCCCGCCCCCGGCAGCGCGCATCTTGGCGTCGAAATGTTGCCGGCTTGGAAAGCCGATATTCTCGGCCATTGCGATGCCAGTTAGCAAGAAAATATGGCTGCGGCGAGCGCTTCTTACAACACTTCAGGGAAAGTCAGGCGCGCACCGCGTGTACCCGCCGGTATCTCTTTTCAACGGACAGAGCTATTATCTTTGGACAACATTATTCCAAGGAGTCGAAATGGGTTCGTCTGTCATTCCCGCAGTCCTCACCGGCGTGGCGCTTGCCACGGCCATGCTCAACCCGACGCAAGCGGCCAGCGCCGCCGTGGCTGCGCCTGTTGCGGCCAAGACTGCCTGGCAGGAGAGCCGCCACGGTGAAGTCGTCACCGACGACTATCGCTGGCTCCAGAAGAAGGACAACCCGGAGGTCATTGCGCACCTGAGCGCCGAAAACGCGTACACCGAGGCGGCCACCGCCGAGCTCAAGCCGCTGGCCGACAAGCTGTTCGCGGAAATCAAGGGCCGGATGCAGGAGGTCGACCTGTCGGTGCCGGCGCGGCGCGGCGACTACTACTATTACAATCGCTTCGAGGCCGGCAAGCAGTACCCGATCAATTGCCGACGGCGCGCCGGCAAGGGCCTGGCCTACGACGACAAGGCCGCCGAAGAAATCCTGCTCGACCAGAACAAGCTGGCCGAAGGGCTGAAATTCTTTGCGGTCGGCGCCTTCGCGGTCAGCCCGAACGACGCGCTGCTGGCGTACTCGACCGACACCACCGGTTATCGCCAGTACACGCTGCACGTGCTGGACCTGAAGACCGGCAAGCTGCTGCCCGACAGCGCTCCGCGCATTACCTCGGTGGCCTGGGCGGCCGATAACAAGACCCTGTTCTTCGTGCAGGAAGACGCGACCACCAAACGCTCGGACCGCCTGTTCCGCCTGGCGCTCGGCGGTGCCCCAGGCCAGGTGCTGGACGAGCCGGTGGAACAGTTCTCGATGCAGGTCGGCACCACGCGCGACCGCAAATTCATCGAACTCGATTTCCACGCGACCGATACCAGCGAGGTGCGGCTGCTGCCGGCCAACCAGCCGAACGGCGTGTTCCGCTCGGTGCTGGGGCGCGAAAAGGGCCACCGTTACGGCGTCGGACACCGCAGTGGCCAGCTGTACATCATGACCAACAAGGACGCGCGCAACTTCCGCGTGGTCACCGCCCCGCTGGCGACTCCCGACCAAAAGCACTGGAAGGAACTGGTCAGCCACGACAAGCAGGTGCTGGTCGAGCGGGTTGAAGCCTTCCGCGACTACCTGGTGATCGAGGAAAAAACCAATGCGCTGAACCGGGTGCGCATCTACGACTTCAAGTCGCACGGCTGGAAGACCGTGCTGTTCGACGAGCCGGTGTATGCGGCGCGTGGAATGAATACGCCGGAATTCACCTCCACCCGCTATCGGGTGTCGTACCAGTCGCCGGTCACGCCGCCGACCGTGCTCGACGTCGACATGGGCAGCGGCGCGCGCACCGTGCTGAAACGCCAGGAAGTGGTGGGCGGGCATGACCCGAGCCGCTACGAGACCCGGCGCCTGTGGGCCACCGCGCGCGACGGCGTCAAGGTGCCGCTGTCGGCCGTGTTCCGGAAAGGCACGAAGTTCGACGGCAGCGCCCCGCTGCTGCTGTACGCCTATGGCTCGTACGGCATCTCGACCGAGGCGACCTTCTCGCTCAGCCGCCTTTCCCTGCTCGACCGTGGCGTGATCTTCGTCCAGGCGCATATCCGCGGCGGCCGCGAGATGGGCGAAGGCTGGCACGACGACGGCATGCTGATGAAAAAGAAAAACACGTTCACCGATTTCATCGACAGCGCCGAATTCCTGGTGCGCGAAAAGTGGACCAGCCCGGAGCGCCTGGTCATCCAGGGCGGCAGCGCCGGCGGCCTGCTGATGGGCGCGGTGACCAACATGCGGCCCGACCTGTTCCACGCGGTGCATGCGGCGGTGCCGTTCGTCGACGTGATGAACACGATGATGGACGCCAGCCTGCCGCTGACCACCGGCGAATACCTCGAATGGGGCAACCCGAACGAAAAGCCGGCGTACGACTACATGCGCAGCTATTCGCCGTATGACAACATCGAGCGCAAGGCATATCCGGCGATGCTGGTCACGACCGGCCTGAACGACAGCCAGGTGATGTACTGGGAACCGGCCAAGTACGTCGCCAAGCTGCGCGCACACAAGACCGACGCCAACCCGCTGCTGCTGAAAATCAATATGGGCGCCGGCCACGGCGGTGCATCGGGACGTTACAACGCGATCGGCGAGACCGCATTCCAGTATGCCTGGATGCTTTCGCAGTGGGGAATCCGGGAGTAGGCGGCCAGCTTATTTATCTTTTTTGGAAAAATCCTTGCGAACTCTCCGATTCAGCCTATATAATTCGGGCCTCTTCGGACGCGGTGACAAGCGTCGGATGAAACCCTGAAGTAACGTGAGCGGGCGCTTAGCTCAGTTGGTAGAGCGGAGCCCTTACAAGGCTTAGGTCGGGAGTTCGAGCCTCTCAGCGCCCACCAGTTCAGGATTCATCAAACGATCGAAGTAACGATCAGAGTAAACGGAGCGGTAGTTCAGTTGGTTAGAATACCGGCCTGTCACGCCGGGGGTCGCGGGTTCGAGTCCCGTCCGCTCCGCCAGCATCAAGAAGGGCCCGATTCGTCGGGCCCTTTTTCTTTTTCCGTCCCGATTCCCCGCTCAGGCGCGCTTGAGAAGCGTGCCCGCTTCGACACGGTTGCGCCCGCCGCTCTTGGCCGCGTACAGCGCATGGTCGGCGCGCGCGAGCGCAGCGGTCAGTTCCTCGTTCGGATCGATCAGCACCACGCCGATGCTTACCGTCATCGTGTAGGCGTTCCCGCTGGTGATCAGCGGCGCTTCGCTGACCGCCACGCGCAGCCGCTCGGCCGCGTGCAGCGCGCCCTCGAAATCGGTACCCGGCAGCACCAGTGCAAACTCCTCGCCGCCGAGGCGTCCCATGATGTCGTGATCGCGCAGCGCCTGGCGCGCGGTGTCGGCGAATACCACCAGCGCCTCGTCGCCGGTGGCGTGCCCGAAGCGGTCGTTGAGCTGCTTGAAGTGGTCGATGTCGAGCATCATCAGGGTGATCGGTTTGCGCAGGCGCCCGGCCAGCATCCGGGCGCTCTCGGCGCGCTCGAGGAACGCGCGGCGGTTTGCCAGCCCGGTCAGGCTATCGGTCGTTGCCAGCCATTCCATCTGCGAATCGTCCTTTTGCTTACACAGGAGCAGGAAGCCGAAGCCATTCACGATCATCACCAGGTAGCCGCACAGCACGGCAGCCACTTGCGGCAACTTCGACTGCATCAGGTTGACGCCGCCCTGCCCGATGCCGCTCCAGGCCAGCATGCCCATGGCCAGCGCGAACATCAGGTCGTTGATGCCGATGATTTTCTGCAACCGGGACGAGCCAGGACTGGCCTGGCGCATCAGGACCACTCCCATGACGCCCGCAAACACCGCGATGATGGAGGCGACGAGCACGGTCATCGCGCCGCGCGAGGCGCCGGCCGAATAGGCTGAAATCGTCAGCAGCATGACCAGGCCGGTTCCTGGTAACAGCACGCGCTTCCAGCGGCGCACCTCGAAGAACACGCAGTAGGCCGCCATTTCCAGCGCGAGCCCGCCCACCCATCCGATGGGCTCCACATGCTCGATCCATTCCAAAGCTTGCTGTTGGTGCGCCCAGGCGAGCAGTTGGCATACGCCGATGGCGAGCCGCGCCCACATCCACAGGCGCAAGCCCGGATGCCTTACCGCCCCGTCGGTGTAGACCGCCATCAGCGCGGCAAAGCAGACGTTGCCGAGCCCAAGCACCAATAATAGGGTTTGAATATCGATCATTGCCCGCTCCTTGTGGATGAGCTTTTGCCGCTGAAAAATGCGGCTGGTCAGACGTTATAAAACTCTTAACGACTGTTTCCGAAAAGAACTATATTACAGTGTTTCTGGGCAAACGTACGCACGTTTGGGATTTTTTTATCGCGAACGCGTGAGGCCGAGGATAAGCGCGGCGGGGCAGCCACTCGTAGCCAAAGACCGTCATTCCCGCGGAGGCGGGAATCCCAGTTGCCTGCGTCGATCCTGCTGAGGGAGTGGCCTGCGAAGGAAATGGGATTCCCGCCTGCGCGGGAATGACGTGCTGATAAATGGGATTTCCGCCCGCGCGGGAATGACGTGCTGATAAATGGGATTCCCGCCTGCGCGGGAATGACGTTGCCTCGGTGACGGCGGCCGCCACGCCCTGCAAGCGCAGGGCGCGGCTGTGCCGGCGCTTACTTGCGCCCGGCCTTCGGCTTGGCCTTGATCGTCGACAGGATCGACGGGCGCACCTTGGAAGGTGGC
>JBJMVW010000095.1:0-24720 GCA_045810465.1 Massilia sp.
CCCGCTGTTCGAGGACATCTACGATTACTGCGACCTGATGAACCTCGACGTCGACACCCTGATCCACGAGATCGGCGCCGGCCAGATGGAGATCAACTTCCTGCACGGCGACCCGCTGGGCCTGGCCGACAAGGTGTTCTACTTCAAGCGCACGCTGCGCGAGGCCGCGCTCAAGCACGACATGTACGCCACCTTCATGGCCAAGCCGATGGCCAACGAGCCGGGCTCGGCGATGCACGTGCACCAGAGCGTGGTCGAGGCCGAGACCGGGCGCAACATCTTCAGCACCGAGGAAGGCGCGCCGGCGCCGATCTTCCGCCATTACATCGGCGGGCTGCAGCGCTACATGCCGTCGGCGATGGCGATCGTGGCGCCGTACGTGAATTCGTACCGCCGCATCGTGCGCCACACCGCCGCGCCGATCAACCTGCAGTGGGGCATCGATAACCGCACGGTCGGCTTCCGGGTGCCGGTGTCGGGCGCGCAGGACCGGCGCGTCGAGAACCGCATCATCGGCGCCGACGCCAACCCCTACCTGGCGCTGGCGGTGACGCTGGCCTGCGGTTACCTGGGCATGATCGAGCAGATCGAGCCGACCAGGATCATCGAGGGCAGCGCCTACGACCTGCCGGGCGAGCTGCCGCAGGGCCTGCCGGAGGCGCTGAGCCTGCTGCGCGGCGAGGAAAAGCTGCGCGACGTGCTGGGCGAGCGCTTCATCGACGTGTACGCCGCGATCAAGGACCTGGAGCACCAGGAATTCATGACGGTCATCAGTCCATGGGAGCGCGAACACCTGCTGCTGCACGTTTGAGTATTGGCTTGCACCCGACCCGGTTTTCACACCGAAGATGAGGTTCCACCATGACCACCAACCGCCCGGCTTTCGGCACCCCGCTGGCGCCCGCGCGCGCGCAGGAAGCGTACGACACGCTGGCCCTGCAGCAGCTCGACGCGGCGCACTACCTGCATCCGTTCACGGACCATGCGGCGCTGCGAAAGCGGGGGGCACGGGTGATGGTGCGCGGCGAGGGCGTGTACCTGTGGGACTCGGACGGCCACAAGATCATCGACGGCATGTCCGGGCTGTGGTGCGTGAACGCCGGCTATGGGCGCAGCAGCATCTCGGAGGCCGTGTACCACCAGATGCAAACGCTGCCGTTCTATAACAGCTTCTTCAATACCACCAACGTGCCGGCGGTGCGCCTGGCCGCGCTGCTGGCCGAACTGGCGCCGCCGCAGTTCGACCACGTGTTCTTCACCAGTTCGGGTTCCGAGGCCAACGACACCATCGTGCGCATGGTCCGCCGCTACTGGGACGTGATGGACCAGCCCGAGCGCCAGGTCATCATCAGCCGCCGCAACGCCTACCACGGCAGCACCGTGGCCGGCGCCTCGCTGGGCGGCATGGCCGGCATGCATGCACAGGGCGGGCTGCCGATTCCCGGCATCGTCCATATCGACCAGCCCAACTACGCCGAAAGCGGGCACGGCATGAGCGAGGCCGAGTTCGGCCTGGTGGCCGCCGGCTGGCTGGAGGAAAAGATCCGCGAGCTCGGGCCGGGCAAGGTCGCCGCCTTCATCGGCGAACCGGTGCAGGGCGCGGGTGGCGTGATCATCCCGCCGTCGACCTACTGGCCTGAAGTGCGGCGCATCTGCGACAAGTACGATGTGCTGCTGGTGTCGGACGAAGTGATCTGCGGCTTCGGGCGGCTCGGCGCCTGGTTTGGCTGCGAGCTGATGCAGGTGAAACCGGACCTGATTACGTTCGCCAAGGGTGTGACCTCGGGCTACGTGCCGCTGGGCGGGGTGCTGGTCGGGAACCGCGTTGCGCACGTGCTGATCGAAAAGGGCGGCGACTTCAACCATGGCTTCACGTATTCGGGGCACCCGGTCGCGTGCGCGGCGGCGCTCGAGAACATCCGGATCCTGCTCGACGAGAAGCTGGTCGAGAAGGTCGCGCTCGAGACCGGGCCGCACCTGAAGGCGAGTTTCGCCGCGCTGGCCACGCATCCGCTGGTCGGGCACGCCGAAAGCTGCGGGCTGGCGGCCGGGCTGAACCTGGTGCGGCGCAAGGGCGAGGGCGTGCACGACTGCGAGCCGTTCGCGCCCGGGCTCGGCGTCGGCATGTTGTGCCGGGGGCACATGTTCGACAACGGCGTGATCATGCGCGCGGTGGGCGACCGGATGATCGTGGCGCCGCCGCTGGTGATCAGCACTGCCCAGATCGACGAGATGACGGACCGGATCCGCTACTGCCTCGACCTGACGCTGGCGGAGCTGCGCGCGAGCGGGTTGGCGGATTAACTGCGACCGCCGTCATTCGCCGCCTAGGCGGGAAGGCTGGTAGGGTGGGCAGCCCCTGCCCACGCGAATGCATCCGCTGAGCTAACTTGCGCGTGGGCAGGGGCTGCCCACCCTACGTGCCCGGGCAGGCGTAGGGTACGCTCCCGAGCGCACGCGTTACGTGCGCATGCCAGCTGCGCCGACCGTCAGGCGTTGACGGTCGCCGTTTCCGGCGCTTCATGCCGGTTCTTCAGCACTTGCGGCAGCAGCGAACCGATCACCATGGCCGCGAACGCCGCGACCAGCCCGGCCAGCTGGCCCGGCATCAGGTCGCCCAGGCTCGATACCTGTGGGAAGAACACGATCCAGGTGCCGATGCCGGCGCCCAGCGACAGGATCGCCCCCTGCGTGGTCGCGCGTTTCCAGTACAGGCCCAGCACCAGCGGCACGAATGCGCCGACCAGCGTGACCTGGTAGGCCGCCGATACCAGGTCGTAGATCGAGGTGCCCTTCATCGCGATCGCATAGGCCAGCACCAGCGCCGCGAACACGACGATCGTGGCGCGCATCGCGAACAGCTGCTCGCGGTCGTCCATGTCGGGGCGCAGGTTCTTGAGGATGTTTTCGACGAAGCTGGTCGACGGCGCCAGCAGCGTCGCCGACGAGGTGCTCTTGATCGCCGACAGCAGGGCGCCGAAGAACAGGATCTGCATCACCAGCGGCATCTTGGTCATGACGAAGGTCGGCAGCAGGCGCTGGTAGTCGCTCTTGGCGATCTCGAGCGCGCTGTCGCCCATCACGACCACCGCGCACGCCACCACGAACATCGGCACGAACGCAAACAGGATGTAGCTGGCGCCGCCGATCACGGCGCCGGCGCGCGCGGTCGGCGCATTCTTGGCCGACATCACGCGCTGGTAGACGTCCTGCTGCGGGATGCTGCCGAACATCATGGTGACCGCGGCGCCGAGGAAGAACGCGACGTCATGGAAATTCGACTTCGGCAGGAATCGCCACAAGTCGGCCTTGCCCGCCATCGCCAGCACCTGGCCGCTGCCGCCCGCCAGGTTGGCGGCGAAGAAGGCGATGATCGACAGGCCGATGACCAGCACGATCATCTGGATGAAGTCGGTGATCGCGACGGCCAGGAAGCCGCCGATGACGACGTAGATCAGCACCGCGAGCGTGCCGACGATCATGCCGGCGGTCTCGGACATCGCGCCATTGGTCAGCACCGAAAACACCAGGCCCAGCGCGGTGATCTGCGCCGCCACCCAGCCGAGGTAGGACAGGATGATCGCGACCGAGCAGAACACCTCGATGCCCTTGCCGTAGCGCTCGCGGTAGTAGTCGCCGATGGTCAGCAGGTTCAGTTTGTACAGTTTGGTGGCGAAGAACAGGCCGACCAGGATCAGGCAGGTGCCGGCGCCGAACGGGTCTTCCACCAGCGCATTGAGGCCGCCCTGTACGAACTTGGCGGGGATGCCCATCACGGTCTCGGCCCCGAACCAGGTCGCGAAGGTGGTCGTGATCACCATGATCAAAGGCAGGCTGCGCCCGGCAACGGCGAAGTCGCTGGTATTCTTGATACGCGTGCCGGCCCAGACGCCCAGGCCGAGCGTGCCGAGCAGGTAGAGCACGACAGAAGTAATCAGTATGTAGTTCATGGTGGCCTGCCCCGGTGCGGAAGAGATTTTTCGGTCTGGAAAATTGCGCGATTATAGCCGCAGAAATCGGCGGCGGGCTCGATTTTGCTAGTATTTGATGCAGCGATTACAACAGCGAGGAGACTTCATGCCCACCCCATCCTGGCACGAGCGTGCCGCCGACCTGAAGATCGACGGCCGGGCTTTCGTCGACGGCAAGCGCGTGGACGCGCATTCTGGCCAGCGCTTCGACTGTATCTCGCCCATCGACGGCCGCAAGCTGGCTGAAGTGGCGCGTTGCGACGGGGCCGACGTCGACGCCGCCGTGGCCAGCGCGCGCGCCGCGTTCGAGGACCGGCGCTGGGCCGGCAAGGCGCCCGCCGAACGCAAGCGCACGCTGGTGCGCTTCGCCGACCTGATGCTGGCCAACCGCGACGAGCTGGCGCTGCTCGAGACGCTCGACATGGGCAAGCCGATCCGCTACAGCCGCAGCGTCGACGTGCAGCTGGCGCAGAACTGCATCCGCTGGTACGGCGAGGCGGTCGACAAGATCTACGACCAGGTCGCGCCCAGCCCGCAGGACAGCCTGGCGCTGATCACGCGCGAGCCGGTCGGCGTGGTGGCCGCCATCATCCCGTGGAATTACCCGATGATCATGGCCGCGTGGAAGATCGGTCCCGCGCTCGCGGCCGGCAACAGCGTGATCCTGAAGCCGTCCGAGAAAGCGCCGCTGACCTCGCTGCGCCTGGCCGAGCTGGCGCTGGAGGCCGGCCTGCCGCCCGGCGTCTTCAACGTGCTGCCCGGCTACGGCGACGAGGCCGGGCGCGCGCTCGCGCTGCACATGGACGTCGACTGCATCGGCTTCACCGGTTCGACCCGGGTCGGCAAGCAGATCCTGCAGATGGCCGGCCAGTCGAACCTGAAGCGCGCCTGGACCGAACTGGGCGGCAAGTCGGCCAACATCGTCTGCGCCGATTGTCCCGACCTCGACGCGGCCGTTTCAAGCGCGATCGGCTCGATCTATTTCAACCAGGGCGAAAGCTGCAACGCCCCGTCGCGCCTGTTCGTCGAGGCGTCGATCAAGGACGCGTTCCTCGACAAGGCGCTGGCGCTGATGCCGCGCTACGCCCCGGGCGACCCGCTCGACGACGCGACCGTGATGGGCGCGATCGTCGACCCGGTCCAGATGAAGAGCGTGCTCGGCTATATCGAGGCGGGCAAGGCGGCCGGCGCGCGCCTGCTGGCGGGCGGTGCGGCGGCGCGGCTTGAGAGCGGCGGCCTGTACATCGAGCCGACCTTGTTCGACCAGGTCGACCAGTCGATGCGCATCGCGCGCGAGGAAATCTTCGGGCCGGTGCTGTCGGTGCTGTCGTTTACGGATGTGCGCGAGGCGGTACGCCAGGCCAACTCGACGCCGTACGGCCTTGCCGCGGCGGTCTGGACCGCGGACATGAGCAAGGCGATCCAGACCGCGCGTGCGCTGCGCGCCGGCACGGTGCACGTGAACCAGTACGACAACGACGACATCACGGTGCCGTTCGGCGGCTACAAGCAATCCGGCAACGGGCGCGACAAATCGCTGCACGCGTTCGACAAGTACACCGAGCTGAAGACGACCTGGATCCAGGTCGGCTAGATCGAGCCATGCGCGGCGAGCGCGTTGACGGTGCTATATTGGCCGGGTCGAGGCTAGCGGGGAGTGCGATGAGCGATGCGATGCGCGATTTCCTGCGCGAACACAACATCCACGAAGTCGAGTGCGTCATCACCGACATGACCGGTATTGCGCGCGGCAAGATTCTCCCGAAGGACCTGTTTCTGGACGGCGACCACATGCGCCTTCCCAAGAGCGTGCTGCTCAACACAGTCAACGGCGAGCAGCCGAACAATGCCCCGTACGTCGGCTCGACCGATTCCGACATGATCTGCGTGCCGGATGAAGCGACCATCCGCGTGGTGCCATGGGCCACCGAGCGGGTGGCGCTGGTGATCCACGACTGCCAGCATTTCGACGGAACCCCGGTGGAGCTGGCGCCGCGCTCGGTGCTGCAGCGCGTGCTCAGGCAGTACGCGGGGCGCGGCTGGAAGCCGGTGGTGGCGCCCGAGATGGAGTTCTACCTGGTCGCGCGCAATGCCAATCCGCACGAGCCCTTGCTGCCGCCGATGGGCCGCAGCGGCATGGCCGAGCTGTCCCGTCAGTCGTACTCGATCGACGCGGTCAACGACTTCGACCCCTTCTTCCTGGAACTGTCGGCCTTCTGCAAGGCGCACCAACTGGGCGTCGAAACCCTGATCCACGAGGCCGGCGCGGGGCAGATGGAAATCAACTTTGCGCATGGCGACGCGCTCGAGCTGGCCGACCGCGCCTTCCTGTTCAAGCGCGCGGTGCGCGAGACCGCGCTGCGGCACGGCATCTTTGCGACCTTCATGGCCAAGCCGATGGAGACCGAGCCGGGCAGCGCGATGCACGTGCACCAGAGCGTGGTCGACAGTACCAGCGGACGCAACATCTTCAGCAACCCGGACGGCAGCGAGAGCAAGCTGTTCTTCAGCTTCATTGCCGGCCTCGAAAAATACGTGCCGTCGGCGTTGCTGATGTTCGCACCGCACGTCAATTCGTATCGCCGGCTGTCGCGCTTCCAGTCGGCGCCGACCAATGTGCACTGGGGCTACGACAACCGCACCTGCGGCATCCGCATTCCCAACTCGAACCCGGACAATCGGCGCGTCGAAAACCGGGTGCCGGGCGTCGACGTGAATCCCTACCTCGCGATGGCCGCGACGCTCAGTTGCGGCTACCTCGGGATGGTCGAAGGCCTGAGCCCGACCGAACCGACCCCCGACAGCGCCGAGCAGGTGCACGACAACCTGCCGCGCAATCTCGAGGACGCGATCTTCCGCATGCGCAAGTGTGCGCCGCTGGCCAACATGCTGGGCGAACTGTTCGTGCAGGCGTTCTGCGAGGTCAAGGAACTCGAATTCGCGACCTTCAGCCGGGTCATCAGCTCGTGGGAGCGCGAGCACCTGATGCTGCTGGTCTAGTGGCCCGCGGCGGCCTCGGTAGGGTGGGCGGCTTGTCCGCCCACGCGTTCAAACGCGGTAAAAATGGCCGCTCCGGGGGTTCATGTTGAACTGAACGCGTGGGCGGACAAGCCGCCCACCCTACGAAAGCGGACGGCTTATCCTCAGTTCGTAGGGTGGGCACCCTGTGCCCACGCGTAGGTCCGCGGAGCCTGGTTTCGCGTGGGCGGAGGCCGCCCACCCTACGAAAGCGGACGGCTTATCCTCAGGAGTAGGTCTTCAGCACCGTGTAGCCGCCGCCATTCCCCGGCCGCGACTCAACCAGCGCGTAGCCTTGAATATCCCAACTGATGGGCGGCCCATCGGCTGGCGGCGCCGCGTTGACGGCCCGGCGCGCCAGCGTCACATGCGGCCGGAACTTGCGTTCCTCCGGCACCAGGCCAAGGCCGGCGAGCGCTTGCGCCAGGGTCGCATGCAATTGCAGCAGCTCGTCCGGCTCCATGTGCGGCTCCAGCACCGCGATCCCGTGCGGCCACAGCTTCGCATGGCCGAGATCCAGCCTGAACGGGCTGAAAGGCACCGCCAGGCCCTGCACCAGTTCGGGTACGCGCTCGCCCGGCAGGTTGCCGAGGAAGTGCAGCGTCATGTGCAGCTTGTCGTCGCGCACCGGGCTGGCGCCACGCGGCCAGGCCCAGGCGTCGCGCCACCCGGCCAGCGCCGCGCGCACCGCCGGGTCCGGCCACAGCGCCAGGAACAGGCGGGTAGATGCGCCCTTGCCGCCCATGCGAGATAGTCGCTCGGCACTCATGGCAGACACATGCGAGGTGACATGCTGAAGCGGCGCCGGTATTCCGCCGGCGAGTGGCCGGTCAGCCGCTTGAACAAGCTGCTGAAGGTGGCCACGTCGAGGTAGCCAACGCGCTCGGTCACCTGCGCCACACTGATTGCTGACGATTCCAGCAGGCGCTTGGCTTTGTCGATGCGCTGGCCCTGCAGGTAGGCCAGCGGCGACTGGCCGGTCTCCGCTCGCAACCGCCGTAGCATGGTGCGGCCGCTGACGTGAAACGCCGCCGCCAGCACTGCCAGGTCGTAGGGCTGATCCAGGCGCTCGCGCAGCCAGCCTTGCACCCTGTCCGAAAAGCGGCCGGACTGCGGCTGCGCCGCCAGGCTGGCATCGACAAAGGCAGCCTGGCTGGTGCGCTGATTCAGCAGCGCGATTCGCGCTATCGCCCTCGCTTCCTTTGGGCTGGCACTCTGCTGGATCAGGTGAATCGCCAGGTCGAAGGTGGCGGTGAAAGCCCCAGTGGTGATCACGCCGCCGTCCTCGACCAGCATTGCCACCGGATCGACCAGTACCGACGGGAAGCGACGCGCCAGGTCGGCCGTGAACAGCCAGGCTGTGCTGGCCCGGCGGCCGTCCAGCAGGCCTGCTTCGGCCAGCAAAAATGCGCCGACGCAGATTGCGGCAACCGGCACGCCCTTGGCGAACAGGCGGGCGATGGTTTGCACTTCAGCGGCCAGCCGGCGCTGCGGTTCGGCACAGCCATTCCGGTCACCAATGTCCATGCCCGGCACCACCAGCAGATCGGTCGAGGGCTGCAGCCTGGCGGTGCCGATCGACAGCCCCCCGGCCGCCGTGACGCTGCCGCCGGCGAGGCTGACCACGCGCACGTCGAACAGCGCCGCCGCCGCCGGGCCGCGCATCCCCCGCGCCACCCGGTTCGCGAGCAGCAGTGTATCGCACAGGCCGAACACTTCCATTCCCATACAGCCGTCGTAGGCCAATACGCTAATTTTTTTGGTATTCATGTGCGTCTCGCCGCAATTCCAACGATGGCCATATTGCCATATATTTCGGCGATATCGCCAATACCGTTGTAGGCGCGTGGCCCGCATACTCCCTGGACGCGCCGATCCCGGCGTCGACTCACAGGATAAGGAGTTCCGATGCGCCTGACCATGATGCTGTTTGACGGATTTACCGCACTCGATGTCGTGGGCGGGTATGAAGTGTTGGCTCACGTGCCAGGTGTGGAGATAGAGTTCGCCGCGGAGTCCGTCGGTGTGGTAGCCGCGGACACTGGCCGGCTCGGCATCGCGGCCTGGCGTCGCTTCGACGAGGTCGCATCGACCGATATCCTGTACGTTCCCGGCGGACCGGGTGTGGCCGCCGCGGCCCGCAATGAAGCCCTGCTCGGCTCGGTGCGTCGGCTGGACGCTGGCAGCAAGTGGACCTTCGGCGTCTGCAACGGCGTCGAGTTGCTGGGCGCGGCTGGATTGCTCGAGGGAAAGGAAGTGACCACGAATCTGATCGCGCGCGAGCAGGTGGCAGCGTATGGTGCCCTGGTCCAGCGCGGCCGCTACCACCGCGATGGCAAGCTCGTCACGGCAGCGGGCGTGTCGGCGAGCATTGATGCCGGCCTCTACCTTGCTGGTTTGCTTGCCGGGAAAAACACTGCACGGGTCATCCAGTTAGGCATCGAGTACTATCCCGATCCGCCATTCGGCAACGGGAACCCGGACGACCAGCCCGATGCAGCCAAGGCCATCATCCGCCAATTCGAACAATCCGAGGCGCAGCGCCTGGGCAGCCGCACGATATTTTTTGCAAGGAGCCTCGCGAGCACCTGATCGGGAAGGGCGCCGTGGCGACACGAAGTTGTGCGGGAACCACCCCCGGCTGCGCTGCGTGTCTTAGAAGCAGTGCTCCTGCCCAGGGAAGCTGCCTTCCTTGACCGCCGCCACGTAAGCGCCGACTGCGGCGTCGATACTGGTCTGGCCTTCCATGAAGTTCTTCACGAAGCGCGCCTTGCGGCCCGGGAACACGCCGAGCAGGTCGTGCATCACCAGCACCTGGCCCGAGCATTCCGGACCGGCGCCGATGCCGATGGTCGGGATGTGCAGCAGTTGCGTGACTTCACTGCCCAGAACTGCGGGAATCGCTTCCAGCACGATCATCATCGCGCCGGCCGCCTGCAAGGCCCTGGCGTCGACTTTTAGCTGGTCGGCTCCCTCATTGGTCTTGCCCTGCACCTTGTAGCCGCCCAGCTGGTGGACGAACTGCGGCGTCAGGCCGATGTGAGCGCACACTGGCACGCCGCGCTCGGTCAGGAAGCGCACGGTTTCCGCCAGCCAGGCCCCGCCTTCGATCTTGACCATCTGCGCGCCGGCGCGCATCAGTTCGACCGCGTTGTTGTAGGCCGCTTCCGGCGTGGCGTAGCTGCCGAACGGCATGTCGGCCAGCACCAGCGCGTTCTTGTTGCCGCGCGCCACGGAGGCGGTGTGGTAGGCGACGTCGGCCACCGTCACCGGCAGCGTCGATGTGTGGCCGGCACAGACCATGCCGAGCGAGTCGCCGATCAGCAGCACTTCGACGCCGCAGCGGTCCATCAGCGACGCGAAGCTGGCGTCATAGCAGGTCAGCATCGCGATCCTGTTGCCTGCCGCGCGCATCGCGAGCAGCGAGGGAACGGTCACGGCTTTCGGGACCGGCTTCGCGGGTGGGGGTGTGTCGCCGCCAGCCATGTCCTTGCCCTGCAAATATGCGCTCATAATAATCCTTAGAAAACAAAAAAATGCCGACGCCGTAGTGTAATGCCAACCCAGAAATCCTGCCGGGGGAGCGCTGCCGGCCAGGCTCAGGCGCGGAAGATGAAATAGACCGCGCCGAGCAGGCACAGCGCCGCCCACACGTAGTCGAGCTTGAACGGCTGGTCCATGTACAGCATTGCGAACGGCACGAACACCGACAGCGTGATCACCTCCTGCATGATCTTCAGCTGGGCCAGGCTGTACTGGGTATAGCCGATCCGGTTGGCCGGTACCTGCAGCAGGTATTCGAACAGCGCGATGCCCCAGCTGGCCAGCGCCGCCATCCACCAGGCGCGGTTGCTGAAGTTCTTCAGGTGGCCGTACCAGGCGAAGGTCATGAACAGGTTCGACAGGGTCAACAGGCCCGCGGCCTGGAAGAAGACGGGAATCTGCACGCTCAATCCAATCGGGTGATGTCCTGGCCGGCGACGGCCGCGGCAAAGCCGCGCGCGGGGCCGCGCCCGGGCACGATGGCGTCCGGCGCGATCTCGAGCAGTGGCGCCAGCACGAAGGCGCGCTCGAGCATGCGCGGGTGCGGGACAGCCAGGGTCGGGGTGTCGATCACCTGGTCGCCGTACAGCAGCAGGTCGAGGTCGAGCGTGCGCGGCGCATTGCGGTAGGGGCGCTCGCGGCCGTGTTCCTGTTCGATGCCGTGCAGCGCGGCCAGCAGCTGGTGCGGATCGAGCGCGGTGTCGATGCAGGCGACCGCGTTGATGTAATCGTCGCCGGACGAGTCGATCGGCGCGCTCCGGTAGCGGCTCGATGCGCGCAGCAGGCGGCTGGCGGGGAGGCGGGCCAGGCGCGCCAGGGCGTCATCGACATTGGCGCGCGCGTCGCCCAGGTTGGCGCCGATGCCGACGTAGGCGATCATTCCTCGCTCGGGGCGGCCGCGGCCGGCATTGCGGCCTCGCCGTTGCTGCGGTTGCGCGGGCCGCGCCGTGGCGCGCGTTTCTTCTTCTGGCCCGACGGCGCGTCGCGCGAGGTCGTCAGCAGGCGTTCGCGCTCGGCGTTGTCGCCTTCGTAGAACGCGTTCCACCAGTCGCCGATTTCCTTGTCCAGCTCACCGGACTCGCAGCGCAGCTGCAGGAAGTCGAAGCCGGCGCGGAAGCGCGGGTTCTCGAGCAGCTTGTGGGGCGCCTTGCCGGTGCGGCGCTCGAAGCGCGGCTGCATGGCCCAGATGTCGCGCATGTCGGTTGCGATGCGGCGCTGCAGCGCCAGGTTCTCGGTCTGGGTGTCGAGCACGTCGTCGGCGGCCAGGTGCAGCGCGGGGATCGGCGCTTCGCCGGCGGCGCGGTAGGCGTTCCACTTCTCCAGCACCTGGTGCCACAGCAGTGACGCGAACAGGAAGCCCGGCGAGACGCCCTTGCCGGCCTTGATCCGGCCGTCGGTCGACTCCAGCGCGAGGGTCACGAACTTCATGCCGATCGGCTGCTCGAGCACCACGTCGAGCAGCGGCAGCAGCCCGTGGTGCAGGCCGGCCGCGCGCAGCTCCTGCAGGCAAGCCAGCGCGTGGCCGCTCATCAGGAGCTTGAGCATCTCGTCGAACACGCGCGCCGCGGGCACGTTGTCGATCAGCGGCGCCATCACCGGGATCGGGGCGCGCGTGGACGGCTCGATGGTGAACTGCAGCTTGGCCGCGAAGCGTACCACGCGCAGCATGCGCACCGGGTCTTCACGGTAGCGCGCTTCCGGCTGGCCGATGATGCGCAGGACCTTGTCGCGGATATCGCCGATGCCGCCGTGGTAGTCGAGCACCGATTCGGTCGCCGGGTCGTAGTACATCGCGTTGATGGTGAAGTCGCGCCGCGCCGCATCCTCGTGCTGGGGGCCGAAGTTATTGTCGCGCAGCACCCGGCCATGCTCGTCCTTCGGCGCGTTGTCGCTGCCGTTGCCGCGGAAGGTCGTCACTTCCAGCAGGTCCTGGCCGAACATCACGTGCACGATCTGGAACCGGCGCCCGATGATGAAGGCGCGCCGGAACAGGCGCTTGACCTGCTCGGGCGTGGCGTCGGTGGCGATGTCGAAGTCTTTCGGCTTCACGCCCAACAGCAGGTCGCGCACCGCGCCGCCGACCACGAAGGCCTTGAAGCCGGCTTCCTGCAGGGTCTGGGTCACGCGCACCGCGTTGGGCGAGACCAGCCGCGGGTCGATCCCATGTTCGGCAGGGCCGAGGATCACCGGTTCGGTCGGATCGCGCTGGGGCTGGTCTTTCACGCCAAGGATTTTACGGATAAATTTTTTAATCATTGAATAGATGGAGTAAAGGCCAGCCGAGGGCGGTTGCGTGTTGGGTCAGCGCGGCATTCGGGTTGGTCGCCACCGGGTGGGAGACGACCGACAGCAGCGGGATATCGTTGTGCGAATCGCTGTAAAAATGGCTGCGCTCGAACTCGTCGAACGGCTTGCCCAGCTTGTCGAGCCATGCGTGCATGTGCGTCACCTTGCCCGGCCCCGAGGTCGGGCTGCCGAGCAGCTTGCCGGTCAGGTTGCCGTGCTGGTCTTGTTGCGGCATGGCGGCGATCAGGTGCTCGACTCCGAACGCCTGCGCGATCGGCGCGGTGACGAAGCGGTTGGTGGCGGTGATGATCGCCACCAGGTCGCCTGCGTCGAGGTGGCGCCGCACCAGGTCGCGCGCGCGCGGCCGGATCGCCGGTTCGATCACGTCGCGCATGAACTGGCTGTGCATCGCATCGAGCTCGCGGCGCGGGAAACGCGCCAGTGTACCGAGCGCGAATTCGAGGTACTCGACCGGATCGAGCGTGCCGGCCTGGTACTGGGCGAAGAAGGCGTCGTTACGGCGGCGGAATTCACGCTCGTCGACGGCGCCGGTGCGCACCAGGAATTCGCCCCATTCGTAGTCCGAATCGATCGGCAGCAGGGTGTGGTCGAGGTCAAACAGCGCGAGGTTTTTCATTCTTTGGGTTCGGATGGCGGCGTCCCCTGCAGCAGCAGGTCGCGCAGCAGCGGCAGCGTGACCGGCCGCTGGGTCTCGAGCGAATACTGGTCGAGCGCGTCGAGCATCGTCGCGAGGGAGCGCATGTCGCGCTTGAAATGGGACAGCAAGTAGGGTAACACGCTGGCCGACAGCGTCAAACCGCGCGCCTCGGCAGCGTGGGTCAGGGCCGCGATCTTCTCGTCGTCGGACAGGCCATGGATCTGGTACACGAGGCCCCAGCCCATGCGCGTGCGCAGGTCCTCGCGCACCGGCAGCACGGCCGGCGGCACCGGCCCGGTGGCGACCATGTAGGCGCCGTGTTCGCGCACCTGGTTGAACAGCGCAAAGGCGTCGATCTGGCGCTGCCCCGACAAGCGGCCGCAGTCGTCGACCAGGTACAGGCTGACATCCGGCGCGTAGACGAACTGGTCTTCCGGCGCATCGGCGGCGATATAGCGCGAGCCGGCGGTCGCCGCCAGTGCCTGCAGCAGGTGGGTCTTGCCGGCGCCGCTTTCGCCCCACAGGTAGGCGAAATGTTCGCGCGAAGAGCGCTCCGCGAACAGGTGCATCAGGTGCGCCAGTTCGGCATTTGCCCCGACCTGGAAGGTATCCAGGCTGTGCGCCGGGTCGGCGCCTAAATCGAGCACCAGCTGTTTCATGGCGACCGTCTCATGCTGAAAATGTCATATACATCAGCCATTATAGAAGCTGCTGCGCAGATAGTGGTGGCGCAAATGGCGGAACGCGACCATCAGCACCGCCGACGCCGGCAGCGCCAGCAGCACCCCGACAAAGCCGAACAGCTGGCCGAACGCGAGCAGGGCGAAGATCACCGCCAGCGGGTTCAGGCCGATCCGTTCGCCGACCAGCCGCGGGGTCAGGAAGAAGCCTTCGATGACCTGGCCGGCGCCGTAGATCGCGGCCACCGAAATCAAACCGCTCCAGCCGGGGAACTGCAGCACCGCGGCGATCAGCGCCAGCACCAGCCCGAGCCCGAAGCCGAGGTAGGGAATGAACACCAGCAGCCCGGTCAGGATGCCGACCGGCAGCGCCACCTCGAAGCCGGCGAACGACAGCGCCGCCGAGTAGTACAGGGCCAGCACCAGCATCACCAGCAGCTGGCCGCGCAGGTACTGGGCCAGCAGCAGGTTGACTTCCTGCGCCATGCCGGTCGTCTGGCGCACCCAGCGCCGTGGCACCGCGCCGCTGACCCGGGCCAGCAGCCGGTGCCAGTCGAGCAGCAGGTAGAACAGCACCACCGGGATCAGCACCAGCGTCGCGGCCCACCCGAGCAGGGCGCTGCCGCCGACGCGGGCCGAGGCCAGCACCGTGGTCCAGATTTCGTCGCCGCTGGTGGCGAACTGCTGGGTCAGGATGCTGCGCAGGCCAGTGCCGTCGAGCTTGATGTGGACGCCGAGCTGGGCCAGGCGGGGCGAGACAAAGGTGTCGAGCTTGCCGAGGAAGGCCGGGATCTGCGCCTGCAGCATCGGCAGTTCGGTGCGCAGTACCGGCACCACGATCAGCGCCAGCGCCCCCAGCGCCGCCAGGAACACCAGCATCACCAGCACCACCGCGAGTGGGCGCGGCATGCTCCAGCGCCGCAGGTGCAGCGCGCACAGCGCATCGACCCCGCCGTTGAGGGCGTAGGCCAGGATCGCGGCCGCGATGAAGGGGGTAAGTACCGGCCCCAGCAGGTACAGCAAGACCACAAACGCCAGCCAGAGTGCCAACCAAAACGTTGATTGTTTCTGATCCGGGGTCAGGGAAAATGGCATGTAGTTATTGTTATGTCTGTAAGAAACCGGTTTTGGGGTGGGCCGTTTGGTAAAATATCGGACCTGGCTTACGGCGCACAACACCACGCCCGGGCCGACCGCCTTCTATTTTACCGCCTCCGCTGCCAAATACCATGAGCCAACCATCTAATGTTTCTCTCTCCTACCGCGATGCCGGTGTCGACATCGATGCCGGCGACGCGCTGGTCGAAGCGATCAAACCGTTTGCCAAGCGCACCATGCGCGAAGGCGTGCTGGGTGGCATCGGCGGTTTCGGCGCGCTGTTTGAGATCAGCAAGAAGTACAAGGAACCGGTGCTGGTGTCCGGCACCGACGGCGTCGGCACCAAGCTCAAGCTCGCGTTCGAGCTGAACCGCCACGACACGGTCGGCATCGACCTGGTCGCGATGAGCGTCAACGACATCCTGGTGCAGGGCGCCGAACCCCTGTTCTTCCTCGACTACTTTGCCTGCGGCAAGCTCGACGTGCCGACCGCAACCAGCGTGGTCAAGGGCATCGCCACCGGCTGCGAGCAGGCCGGCTGCGCGCTGATCGGCGGCGAGACCGCCGAGATGCCGAGCATGTACCCGGACGGCGAATACGACCTGGCCGGCTTCGCGGTCGGCGCGGTGGAAAAGGCGCAGATCATCGACGGCAGCAAGATCGCCCCGGGCGACGTGGTGCTGGGCCTGGCCTCGTCGGGCGCGCATTCGAACGGCTACTCGCTGGTACGTAAGATCATCGAAGTGGCCAAGCCTGACCTGGAAGCCGACTTCCACGGCCGCAAGCTGGCCGACGTGCTGATGGCCCCGACCCGTATTTACGTCAAGCCGCTGCTGGCGCTGATGGCGTCGATGGAAGTGAAGGGCCTGGTCCACATCACCGGCGGCGGCCTGGTCGAGAACATCCCGCGCGTGCTGGCAGATAACCTGACCGCTGTGCTGGATGCGAAGTCGTGGCCGCTGCCGCCGCTGTTCCAGTGGCTCCAGCAGCACGGCGGCGTGGCCGACGCCGAGATGCACCGCGTATTCAACTGCGGCATCGGCATGACGGTGATCGTCGCCAGGGAAAATGCGGATGCGGCGATGGCCCAGCTGCAGGCGGCCGGCGAGACCGTGTACCGGATCGGCGAAATCCGCGCGCGCAACGGCGACGAGGCGCAGACGATCGTGCAGTAAGCCCGGTTCAGCACCGACCAGAACGGGCGCCTGCGGGCGCCCGTTTGTTTTGGGGCCGGAAAACGCGTTACCTGGGCACGGTACAAAGTACGCGATCGCCCGGGCCGGTCGCGAATAATTGAAATGCATTCTGGTAGACGACCATGGCCGGTCCCGCAGTTGCTGTGGCGCGGCCGTTGCCCGGCACTTCGGTCCACTGGTTGCCGCCTGTTCCCAGCAGATTCTGATAGATGCTGCTGCCCAATCCCCTGATCGCGAGGACGATGCCGGTAGTATGCGCGGGGGCGGCCGCCGGCGCTGCGGTAGCGAATCCATTCCCGGGCACTTCGTTCCATCCGCGCCATTCGCCGGTAGTGAGGCTGCGCGAATTTTCAAAGATGCCGCCGCCAATGCCGCGCACGTACAGGTATTGATCGCCGAACGTTGTTGCCGCAGGATTATACGTAATGAGTCCGCCTCCTGGCACTTCACTCCAGCCGCTCCAGCTGGTCGTATTGGTCCCGGTCAGCCTGTTGATGTAGACGGCGCCATCGGTGCCTCGGAGGAAAACGTCCAGTTCGTCGCGCTGGCCCAGGCGCTGGAAGCTTGCCGCTCCAAGCCCTGCTGTGCCAACGCCATTCCCCGGCACTTCGATCCAGCCACTCCAGCCTGCCGGGGCGAGGGTGTTCACGAAAATGTGGCCGGTTGCGCCAAGTACGAATAAGTACAGGTTCCCGCGAAACACCGCCGCTGCGGGTCCGCTCCCATCCGTTTTGCCGGCACCGGGAACCTCACCCCAGCCTGTCCAGCTCCCGGATGCCGATCTGTAGATGTTGTTATAAATTGCGTCGCCGCCGCCGGTAACGAACAGGTGCAGGTCACTGCCCATTACGACGGCCGTTGGTCCGCTGCCGTTGGTGATGCCAGCCCCGGGCACCTCGGTCCATGCATCGCGCACACAAGTTGTCTCTGCCTGTGAGAACGGCATCATGCCCAAGCCAAACAGCAGGCCAAGGCAACTCGCGATCGCGCGCCTCCGAAATTTTGTCGTCTCCATGACATTCTCCTTCTCGCCCCGAATGACTTAGAAGGAGTGCGGCGCTTCCGTGTTCCCGCAGTCAGCGCCTGAGGATCTTTGGCACACCCGCCCCACGCAGCCGGAACGCATCCGGCATGCCCGAGCCGAGCAGCGGCCGCAGGTACAGCCGGAACGCGTCGGTGACGTCGGTGCCGCTCGCGCTGATGAATTCGTCCTCCATCGTGCGCGTCTTGCCGGCCACATCTTCCAGCGGCAGCAACTCGTAGTCGACCGAGTAAAAGCCGGTGCGCTTGATCGCCACCGAGCCGTCGCGGTCGCCCCACATCGCGAACTGCACCGCCTTCTCGCCGACTTCGCGCGCCTCGCGCTGGTCGACGTCGGACACGCAGCCGATGAACGAGCGCTGCAGGTAGCCAAAGGTGTCACCGCGCACCCGCTTGATGCCGAGCTTGGCTTTGATCTCGTCGCACAGCAGGTCGGCCAGCGCGCCGGTGCCCGACAGCTGCACGTTGCCGTGCGCATCGCGTTCGATTTCCTTGGCCAGCAGCGAGGCCACCGGCTCGCCCGAAGCATCGTGGATGCCTTCCGACACCGCAATCACGCAGCGCCCGTGGCGCTCGTACATGGTCTTGACGTCGGCCAGGAAGCGCTCGAGCTCGAAGGTGCGCTCGGGCAGGTAGATCAGGTGCGGGCCATCGTCCGGGAATTTTTTGCCGAGCGCCGAGGCCGCGGTCAGGAAGCCGGCATGGCGTCCCATCACCACGCCAACGTAGATGCCGGGCAGCGCCGCGTTGTCGAGGTTGGCGCCGGCAAAAGCCTGCGCGACGAAGCGCGCCGCCGACGGAAAGCCGGGCGTATGGTCACTGCCGACCAGGTCGTTGTCGATGGTTTTCGGGATATGGATGCAGCGCAGCGGGTAGCCGGCCTGCTGCGCCTCGAGGCTGACAATCCGCACGGTATCGGACGAATCGTTGCCGCCGATGTAGAAAAAATGCTCGATCTCATGCGCGCGCAGCACTTCGAAGATGCTCTGGCAATACGCCATGTCCGGCTTGTCGCGGGTCGAGCCGAGCGCCGACGAGGGCGTCGCGGCCACCAGTTCGAGGTTGTGGCTGGTTTCCTGCGTCAGGTCGAGGAAGTCCTCGTTGACGATGCCGCGCACGCCGTGCAGCGCGCCATACACCCGCGTCACGTTGCGGAAGCGGCGCGCCTCGAGCACCACCCCGACCATCGACTGGTTGATCACGGCGGTCGGCCCGCCCCCCTGTGCGACCAGAATTTTTCCCGATGACATGCGCAGCTCCTTCTGATGGGTTCGGATGACCTTTGGACAGCTTACTCCAGAACTGCTGCCTTGCGGATGGTCTGCGGACGGACACGGCGTCCTTCGCGCTGTCAAGCGGTCCGCAAAAAAGTTCATCACGGATTTCGGGGAAACGTCATTCCCGCGAAGGCGGGAATCCCATTTGCTTGCGGCATACACGTGAACTGGGGTTTCGCGGGGCCGTCGAGACCTGCGCGGGAACGACGAATTTCACGCCAATCCGAGAAGAACTAAAAAAAGCCGATGGGAAGGGACATGTCAGGGGCTGGGTCGGGCGTTTTCATACTTTGCTCGCTTTTGCACGATATTGATCGATACCGCACGATATCCTTGCGAAAGCGCGCGAATTGGACGCGAAACGGTACGATAGTCTTACGAAACCGGCCGAAAGCACCACGCTTTCAAACGATATTTGCGGCTCATTGGTGCTCACGTATATAAGACATACGTCCCCCCTTATCGTTCGATTTCGGACTGAAATCGCGCATTCTCGTATGCGAATCGTAGGATATCGTACGGGTATCGTGTCGTTTCGCGGGTTTATCGTGCCGAATCGGGCGAAAGCGTGCGGTATCGAGCCGCCAGCCCAGCGGAGTCTTTGCAGCTTCATCCCGGCCCGTTTCCATTGGCAAATCCGCTATTCCGGCGCGCGCAGGTAGTCGACCAGCCCGTCGCTGCCGCGGCCCGGGGGCGCCGTCAGCAGGCTGGCCGCGACCAGCGCCGCGATCCCGGCCGGCACGCCGAAAATGCCGGCCGAGATCGGCGCGATGTGGAACCAGGCCGCGTCCAGGCTGCCGCCCAGGATCGGGTTGGTGTGCAGCATGTAGTAGACGCAGACCAGGAACCCGGCCACCATGCCGGCGATCGCCCCGGCGTGGTTGGCGCGCTTCCAGAACACCCCGGCCGCCAGCGGCGGGAACAAGGTGGAGGCGGCCAGCGAAAACGCCGCGCCCACCAGCGACAGGATGTCGGCCGGTTTCTGCGAGGCGGCGTAGGCGGCGATGAAGGCCACCGCCAGCAGCAGCAGCTTGGAGATCGTGACCCGCTTCTGGGTCGAGGCGCCCGGGTCGACCAGCTTGTAATAGACGTCGTGCGACAGCGCGTTGGAAATCGCCAGCAGCAGCCCGTCGGCGGTCGACAGCGCCGCCGCCAGCCCTCCGGCCGCCACCAGGCCCGAAATCACGTACGGCAGGCCGCCGATTTCTGGCGTGGCCAGCACCAGCACATCGCCGTCGATCGCGATCTCGGCCAGCTGCACGATGCCGTCGCCGTTGATGTCGCTGATGCTGATCAGCGGATTGACCTTGTCCACGTTGGCCCAGTACGAAATCCAGGTCGGCAGCTGCGCGAAATCGCTGCCGACCAGGTAGGTGTAGATGTCGAACTTGGCCAGCACCGCAAGCGCCGGGATGGTCAGGTAGACCAGCAGGATGAAGAACAGCGCCCAGAACACGGATACCCGGGTCTCATGCACCGATGGCGTGGTGTAGTCGCGCATCAGCAGGTGGGGCAGGGCGGCGGTGCCGATCATCAGGCAGAACACCAGCGCCAGGAAGTTGTTGCGCCGGATATCGGACTGTTCGCGGGTGGCGCCGGGGAAGGGCTGGGCGTGCGGCTCGGGCGGCTGCGCGCGCGCCAGGTTGGCCGTGCGCTGCGCGATCCACAGCTGGGCCGCGTCGTCCGCCGTTTTGGGGTAGGCGATCAGGGCCCGCTCGGCGCTGCGGATCTCGAGCAGCGAGGCATTGCGCTGGCGCGCGGCGTCGAGCCGGTGCTGCGCTTCCAGCTTGCCCTGTTCCCACGACGCGGGCAGCGCATCGAGCCGCGCCGTGTAGTCGTCGGCGCGCTGGCGGAAGCGCATGCGCACCTCCTGCTCGCGCGGGTCGAGCGCCAGTTGCGCCTCGCGCTGCGCCAGCTTGGGCAGCACCGAGCCGTACGCCACCTGCGGCAGCGCGTTGTTCGCGTGCTTGACCGACAGCCACATGGTCGGGAGCAGGAAGGCCACCAGGATGATGATGTACTGCGCGACCTGGGTCCAGGTGATCGCGCGCATCCCGCCCAGGAACGAACAGACCAGGATGCTGGCCAGCCCCAGGAAGATCCCGACCGAGAAATCGACGCCGGTGAAGCGCGAGGCGATCAGGCCGACCGCGTAGATCTGCGCGACCACGTAGGTGAACGAGACGATGATGGTGGCGCCGACCGCAATCGCGCGGACCGGGCCGCCGCGTCCGCCGGCGCCGCCGCCGTAGCGCGTGGCGAGGAAGTCGGGAATCGTGTACTGCGCCGATTTGCGCAGGTAGGGCGCGATCAGCAGCGCCACCAGGCAGTAGCCGCCGGTCCAGCCCATGATGTAGGCCAGGCCGTCGAAGCCATGCAGGTACAGGCCGCCGGCCAGGCTGATGAAGCTGGCGGCCGAGATCCAGTCGGCGGCAGTCGCCATGCCGTTGAACAGCGCCGGCACGCGCCGCCCGGCGACGTAGTACTCGGAGACGTTGGAGGTGCGGCTGATCACGCCGATGGCCGCATACAGCACGATCGTCGCGAACATGAACAGGTAGCCGATCCACACGCGCGGCATGCCCTCCTTCTCGAGCAGCGCCAGCGCCACCAGGAACAGCCCGAAGCCGCCGCTGAACCAGAGGTAGTAGCGCGCCAGCTTGCGGGCGTAACGTCCGCCGGCCGCGCTCACGCGGGCTCCGCGGCCAGGCGCGCGCAGGCGCGGTCGAGCCGGCGCATGCGCCAGGCGTAGCCGCCGATGATCGCCAGGTACACCAGCGACGCGCCCTGCGCCGCCATGTAAAACGACAGCGGCCAGCCGAACACCGACAGCGTGGCCAGCTCGCGCGCAAAGAACACGGTGCAAAAGCTGGTCGCCAGCCACAGCGCGAGCAGCGCCGTGGTCAGGCGGCGCGTGCGGCGCCAGTGGCGGGCCCGGGCGGCCAGCAGGCGCTGGTGCTGGCGCAGTTCGGCATCGGCAGGCAGGGCTGGCGCGGGGGCAGGCGGCATCTCAGGCGGCATCGGTGTCGGGGGAGGCGGGTGGCGGGAAGGTCAGCCGGAACAGGCTGCCCGGCAGCTTCTTGGAATGGCTGCGCGGGTTGTTGAAGATGTCGACCTCGGCGCCGTGCTGCTGCGCGATTTCGCGCACGATCGCCAGCCCCAGGCCACTGCCCGGGACATTGGAGCCGAGGATACGGTAGAAACGTTCGAACACGCGCGGCCGTTCGCCGGGCGCGATGCCAGGGCCGGTGTCCTCGACCTCGAGCAGCGCCTGCTGGCCGTCGCGCCGCACCCGCACCGTGACGCTGCCGCCGGCCGGCGTGTAGCGCAGCGCGTTGTCGATCAGGTTCGACAGCAGCTCCCGCAGCATCACCGGGTTGCCGCTGATCGCGACCGCGGCTTCCGGTTCTTCGTACCCGAGGTCGATGTGCTGCGCGAACGAGGCCGGCACCCAGTCCTGTACCGTGGCGCGCGCCAGCGCGCCCAGGTCGAGCTGCTCGAACGCGGGCCCGGTATGCGGCTGGTTCTCGGCACGCGCCAGCGCCAGCAGCTGGTTGACCAGCCGCGTCGCCGATTCCGAGCTCTTGGCGAGCTGCTCGAGCGAGCGGTGGATCTCGTCCGGATCGAGCTGGCGCAGCGCCAACTCGGACTGGGTGCGCATGCCGGCCAGCGGTGTCTTCATCTGGTGCGCGGCGTCGGCGATGAAGCGCTTTTGCATGTCGATCGTCTGCGACAGGCGCTCGAGCATGTCGTTGAGCGAGCCGACCAGCGGCGAAATCTCTTCGGGCACCTGGCGCGAGTCGATCGGCGACAGGTCGTCCGGGCGCCGCGCGCGGATCCGCTCCTGCAGCTGGGCCAGCGGCGACAGCCCGCGCGAGAGCGCGAACCAGACCAGCGCCAGGATGATCGGCAGGATGATGAACTGGGGCAGGATCACGCCCTTGATGATCTCGTTGGCCAGCTGCGCGCGCTTGTCGAGCGTCTCGGCCACCTGCACCAGCGCCAGCCGCGGTTCGCGGCCGCGCTCGGGCAGCGGGTCGAGGTTCACGTACGACCAGGCCACCCGCACCGGGGTGCCGTGCATCGCGTCGCTGCGAAAGCGCACCGCGCCGCTGCGCTCGTTCTCGTCGTCGCGCGGCAGCGGCAGGTCGCGGTCGCCGTCGACGTAGGCGCCGCCCGGCCCCATGATCTGGAAGTAGACGTTATCGACGTCGTCGGCGCGCAGGATGTCGCGCGCGCTGCCGGGCAGGCGCGCCGCCAGCCCGCCGTCGACCACCTTCACCTGCTGCGCCAGCACCGTGACGCTGTCTTCGAGCGCGTGGTCGAACGGCTGGTTGGCGATCGATTTGGCGACCAGGTAGGTGATCGCGATACTCATCGGCCAGAGCAGCAGCAGCGGCGCCAGCATCCAGTCGAGGATCTCGCCGAACAGCGAATGCTGGATGCTCTCGTCGGGCTCGGCGCTGGGCGGCACGTACAGCGGCGCCGCGGCCGCATGCCCGGGGAGCGGTTCGAGGCCGGCGTCGCGGTCGTTCACTTGCTGTCGCTGGCGATGTCGGCGGCGGCCGGGGCGGTTGCCGGACGGCCGGCCTCGGCGTATTTCTCGAGGCAGTAGCCGAGGCCGCGCACGGTCGCGATGCGCACCCCGCCGGCCTCGATCTTCTTGCGCAGCCGGTGCACGTAGACCTCGATCGCGTTGTTCGAGACCTCCTCGCCCCACTCGCACAGGTGGTCGACCAGCTGCTCCTTCGAGACCAGGCGGCCGGTGCGCGCCAGCAGGATCTCGAGCAGGCCCAGTTCGCGTGCCGACAGGTCGAGCATCTGCTCGTTGATGTAGGCGCTGCGGCCGACCTGGTCGTACACCAGCGGGCCGTGGCGGATGACGGTGGAGCCGCCGCCGGCGCCGCGCCGGGTCAGGGCGCGCACCCGCGCCTCGAGTTCGGACAGCGCGAACGGCTTGGCCATGTAGTCGTCGGCCCCGAGATCGAGGCCGTTGACGCGCTGCTCGATCGAATCGGCCGCGGTGAGGATCAGCACCGGCAGCAGCGAGGCGCGCGCGCGCAGCCGGCGCAGCACTTCGAGGCCCGACATTTTGGGCAGGCCGAGGTCGAGGATGAGCAGGTCGAACTCCTGGGTCGACAGTGCGGTATCGGCATCCTGGCCGTTGCGCACGCAGTCGATCGCGTAGCCGGACTGGCGCAGCGAGCGCGTCAGCCCGTCGGCAAGTACGCTATCATCTTCGGCTAATAGTATTCGCATGGGGCGCACCGTGTTATCGATTAGACCTTTTCTCTGCCCCTATTGTGTTTGATTTGCCGCAACAATGCGAGCTTTGTCAAAGCGGGCGCAGATAGCGCTTGCCAAAACCACTGGATTTTTATACAGTGGTGACTGTTGAATTTGAACGGCCCGGAATCCGGCGTTTGCCTCCACCTTGCCCATTTCAAGACTGAAAGAAGATTATGGACGACAAAAAAACCGTATTAAACGCTGCTGAAAAGGGCAAGGCACTGGCCGCCGCCCTGGCGCAAATTGAAAAGCAGTTCGGCAAGGGCTCGGTCATGCGCATGGACGCCAACGCGCCGGTCGAGGAAGTGCAAACCGTGTCCACCGGCTCGCTCGGGCTGGACATCGCCCTCGGCGTCGGCGGCCTGCCGCGCGGGCGCATCGTCGAAATCTACGGCCCGGAATCGTCGGGTAAAACCACGCTGACCCTGCAGACCATCGCGCAGATGCAAAAGCTGGGCGGCACCTGTGCGTTCATCGACGCCGAGCACGCGCTCGACGTCACCTACGCGCAAAAGCTGGGCATCAACCTGTCCGACCTGCTGATCTCGCAGCCGGACACCGGCGAGCAGGCGCTCGAAATCACCGACGCGCTGGTGCGCTCGGGCAGTGTCGACCTGGTGGTCATCGACTCGGTGGCGGCGCTGACGCCGCGCGCCGAGATCG
>JBJMVW010000096.1:0-1636 GCA_045810465.1 Massilia sp.
CTGCTCGCCTGCGCCGCCATCGCAGCGCAAACCACTCAAGCCGCCGAACCCGTCGACGTCCAGCTCGCGGGCCAGCCAACAGCCGCCCGCGCCAGCAGTCTGATGCCCCCCGTCCAGAACATCTATGGACGAAGCCACATCAGCCTCGACGGCCGCTGGTCCTACATCATCGACCCCTACGAAAACGGCTACTACGACTACCGCCACATGCCCTTCGACCAGTCGGAAAGCGGCAAGGGCGGGTTTTACGATGACCGCAAGCCGAAGGACAAGACCGAGTGGGTCGAGTACGACTTCGACCGGGCGCCGACGATGAAGGTGCCTGGGGACTGGAACTCGCAGGCTGAAAAGCTGCAGCTGTACGAGGGGACGGTCTGGCTGCGCCAGGTCTTCCAGGCCGACCCGAAGCCGGGCAAGCATTACGTGCTGTACTTCGGCGCGGTGAACTACGAGGCGCACGTCTACCTGAACGGTAAAAAACTCGGGATGCACAAGGGCGGCTTCACGCCCTTCCAGTTCGACGTGACCGACAAGCTGCTCAAGGGCCGCAACTTCGTCGTGGTCAAGGCGGACAACACGCGCCACCAGGACGAGATCCCGACCGTGAACACGGACTGGTGGAACTACGGCGGCATCACGCGCGACGTGATGCTGGCGGAACTCCCCGCGACCTACATTGCCGACTACAAGGTGCAGCTCGCGAAGCACGATGCCCATCGTATCGAAGGCTACGTGCAGATGGCGGGCGAGGCGAGGCAGCAGCAGGTGACGGTGACGATTCCGGAAGCCGGCATCACGACCACCGTGCGCACCGACGCCAATGGCCGCGCGGCGATCAACGTCCCCGCGGGCAAACTCCAGCTCTGGTCGCCCGAGCAGCCGAAGCTGTACGCGGTCGAGCTCTCCAGCGGTGGCGATAAGGTCAATGACCGTATCGGTTTCCGTACCATCGAGACGCGCGGCCAGGACATTCTCCTGAATGGCAAATCGATCTTCCTGCGTGGCGTCGCCGTGCATGACGAGAACCCGCTGATCCCGGGCCGCACGCGCTCGCAAGGCGACATGCGCATGCTGCTGCAGTGGGCCAAGGAGATGAACTGCAATTACGTGCGCCTCGCGCACTACCCGCACAGCGAGGAGATGATCCGCCTGGCCGACGAGATGGGCATCCTGGTCTGGGCCGAGGTGCCGGTCTACTGGACCATCTCGTGGACCAATCCGGACACCTACGCGAACGCCAATGCCCAGCTTACCGACCTGATCGAGCGTGATAAAAACCGCGCCAGCGTGATCGTCTGGTCGGTCGGGAACGAGACCCCGATCAGTGCGCCGCGCACCACCTTCATGACCAACCTTGCCAGGACCGCGCACGCGCTCGACGACACGCGCCTGGTCGCGGCCGCGCTGGAAATCCACCGCCAGGGCGACGAGATCACGGTCGAGGACCCGCTGGCCGACCAGCTCGACCTGGCCAGCTTCAACGAGTACGCCGGCTGGTACTGGGCCAGCAATGCCGAGATGCTGGACTTCCGCTTCGACATCAAGCTGAACAAGCCGGTGGTGATTACCGAGTTCGGCGCCGATGCGCTGGGCGGCTATCACGCCGATGCAAATACGCGCTGGAGCGAGGAATACC
>JBJMVW010000097.1:0-40231 GCA_045810465.1 Massilia sp.
CGCCGTGAAGGTCGGCAGTTCGTCGCTGCCGGCGATGAACACGTAGGGCAGGCCCTCGTCGCCGTGCACGTCGAGGAACAGGTCGACCCCGGTTTCCTTCATCTTCTCGAGCACCAGGAACACTTCCGGGCTGCGTTCGATCGACGGGTTCATCCACTCGCGATTCAGGTTGGCGCCGGCCGCGTTGGTGCGCAGGTTGCCGCGCACCGAGCCGTCCGGGTTCATGTTCGGGACCACGTAGAACACGCTCTCCTTGAGCAGCTGGCGGCCGAACGGGTGCGACGGATCGAGCAGGGCGTCGAGCATGCCCTCGACGAACCACTCGGCCATCGTCTCGCCCGGGTGCTGGCGTGCGATCACCCAGACCGTCTTCTTTCCAGGCGCCGGTTCGCCGATCACCAGCAGGTTCAGGTCGCGCCCGTCGACGGTGCTGCCCAGGTCGAGCATGCGCACGTGTTCCGACATCTGCGCGCGGTCCAGCAGTTCGAGGTGGCGCTCCCACGAATACGGCTCGAAATAGGCGTAGTAGACGCTGTCCATGCCCGGGGTGTGCTCGATCGCCAGGACGCTGCCGTCGTACGTGGTCGGCACGCGGAACCAGTTCACGCGGTCGTAGCTGGCCATTGCCTGGTAGTCTTCCCAGCCCTTCGGATAGGCAGCCTTGCCGGCGTTGAGCAGGCGGATCGTGCACGGCTGCGCCTGCGCGCCCTGCAGCCGGAAATAGAACCACTGCGTGATATCGGCATGCGAGTCCTTGCGGATGTTCAGGTCGATCGCGTCGGCACTTTTGGCGCTGACCACGTCGATGGCGCCAGCGTCGAACTGGCAGCTGATCTTGAGAGACATTGGTACGTCCTGTGAATTAAGCATGAAGGCGAGATGATACTAAACTTTGCGCTCGCCCGAATCCGGCATCTCCTGCGCCTCGTCAAACGGGCCGGTGCAATGGTTTGCTACCTTCTTCCCCTTTAGATGCACGACCATAAAAAGGAAGCGAGCATGGCAGCAATCAGTTTTTCATATGCCGAAGTGACGAGCATTAGCCGGCGCGGGTTCTGGCTGCAGTTTGGCGGCGAGGAGTTATACCTGCCGTTCGTCGAGTTCCCGCGCTTCGAGCATGCCACGGTGGCGCAGATCTGCCGGGTCGAGTGTCCCAGCGCGGCCACGCTGTACTGGCCTGCGCTGGAGCTCGACCTGACGCTCGAGAACATCCGCAACCCCATGGCCGCACCGTACCATCGGCCGAAATACGATTGCTAGCCCCGGCCCGTCGTTCCCGCGCACGCGGGAACCCATGCTGAGGCACTGACCACGCGGCGTATGGATTCCCGCCTGCGCGGGAATGACGTACTTAAGCTGGCGCTAGCGCAACCCGCCAAACCGTTCGAACACGGTCGCATCCGCCGCCGGCGCCTGCCCGTCCTCGCGCCGCAGCACCGCCAGCAGGTGCTCCTCCGCCTGCCCGAACACGCGCAGGTAAACAGAACGCGCCAGCTCGTACGCATCCGATCCCGGCCACGGATCGGGCAGCAGTTCCAGCGGCAGCATCGGATCGTGCAGCTGCACCCGGCGGTAGGCATGGATCAGCAGCGAACGGATCGCAAACGCCGCTTCCGGCCGCAGGCCGGCATCGGCCGGCAGCAGCGCAAGCAGCGGCGAAAACACCTCGATGAAGCGGCGGTAATCCGCCGCCACTTGCGACAGGTCCCAGCCATCGTCCACCAGCTCGCGCAGCGGCCGCGCCGCCACCCCAGGCAGTTCGCTGACGCTGCACGCGAACAGTTTTCCCTCGGCGCCGACGCGCGCCAGCACCTCGTGCAGGCTGTCCAGGTCCGGGGCAGGGTGCGCCAGCACGCCCGGCGCCAGCATCGAAAAGCCCTCCCACTGCAGCTCCTTGCGCAGCGCCGTGCGCAAGTCGGTCTCGATGCTGCCGGATGGCGCCAGCAGCAGCGTCCAGCGCCCGTCCCAATGCAGCCCGGGCTTGGCATAAATGCGGCGATAGGCGCGCTCGAAGCGTGGCAGCGCGCGCGGTTCGAGCGCGTAACGGCTGCGCCGCCCCTCGCGGCTCGCCACCAGCCAGCCTTCCTGCACCAGCCGGAACACGCTGGTGCGCAGCAGGCGGTCGGTGACGCCGAACGGCGCCAGCAGCTCGATCAGGCTGCCCAGCCAGACCTCCCCGCCATGCGGCGCGATCGCGTCGCCGAACAGCGTCATCACCAGCGACTTGGCGCGTGGTGGATCGTTGGCGAGGAAGTGGGCAATCCACTCGTTGCAGCAAAGTTGTTTCATGGAATTACCCGGGCTGCGAAGCCGCAATGCGATACAAAATTTCGGTGTACATCTCGTTTTGTGTATCGTATTATCGATTCAAGATGTTTGCAATGGGAGAATCACCATGTACGCACAGATGGTCGAAACCGGCCTCAAAAAGGTCCAGGCGGTCGGCGACATGAGCGCCGAGGAGCAGGCGTTCCAGGCCCGCATCGACGCCGGCATCAAGATCGAGCCCAAAGAGTGGATGCCCGAGGCCTACCGCAAGACGCTGATCCGGCAGATCTCCCAGCACGCGCACTCCGAGATCGTGGGCCAGCTCCCGGAGGGGAACTGGGTCACGCGCGCCCCCACGCTCAAACGCAAGGCGATCCTGCTGGCCAAAATCCAGGACGAAGCCGGCCATGGCCTGTACCTGTACAGCGCGGCCGAAACGCTCGGCGTCTCGCGCGACGAACTGCTGGAGGCCCTCCACTCGGGCAAGGCCAAGTATTCGAGCATCTTCAATTACCCGACGCTCAGCTGGGCCGACATGGGCGCGATCGGCTGGCTGGTGGACGGCTCGGCCATCATCAACCAGATTCCGCTGTGCCGCTGCTCGTACGGTCCCTATTCGCGCGCCATGATCCGGGTGTGCAAGGAAGAGTCGTTCCACGCGCGCCAGGGCTACGACATCATGATGAAGCTGGCCCAGGGCACGCCCGAACAGAAAGCGATGGCGCAGGACGCGCTCAATCGCTGGTGGTGGCCGTCGCTGATGATGTTTGGCCCGTCCGATGCCGAGTCGGTCAACAGCGCGCAATCGGCCCGCTGGCGCATCAAGCTGTTCTCCAATGACGAACTGCGCCAGCGCATGGTCGACCAGACCGTGCCGCAGGCCGAATTCCTGGGCCTGACGATCCCCGACCCGAAGCTCAGGTTCAACCAGGCGACCGGCCACTACGAATTCGGCGAGATCGACTGGGACGAATTCCACAACGTCCTGAAGGGCAACGGCCCATGCAACCGCGAGCGCCTGCGCACGCGCGTGAAGGCCTGGGACGATGGCGCCTGGTTCCGCGAGGCGCTGGTCGCGCACGCCGACAAGCAGGCCGCCAAAAAGGCAGCGGCATAAACCGGCACGTAGGGTGGGCACCCCGTGCCCACGCGTTACGCATGCATAGCCACCTGCCGTGAACGAGACGAGAATTACGGAGACAAAAAAATGAGCAAAGAATGGCCCCTGTGGGAAGTCTTCATCCGCAGCCAGCACGGCCTGGCGCACAAGCACGTGGGCAGCCTGCACGCCCCGGACGCCGCGATGGCGATGAATAACGCGCGCGACGTCTACACCCGCCGCAACGAGGGCGTGTCGATCTGGGTCGTGCGTGCCGCCGACATCACCGCCAGCAGCCCGGCCGACAAGGACGCCCTGTTCGAGCCGTCCAACAGCAAGGTCTATCGCCACCCGACCTTCTTCCCGATGCCCGAAGAAGTCAAGAACCTGTGAGCGCGCCGTGAACGACAAACTCGACTACCTCCTGCGGCAGGGCGACAACGCGCTGATCCTGTCGCAGCAGCTGTGCCAGTGGTGCGGCAAGGGGCCGGCGCTCGAAGAAGACATGGCGCTGTCGAACATCGCGCTCGACCTGCTGGGCCAGACCCGCATGTGGCTTGCCTATGCGGGCGAGCTCGAAGGCCAGGGGCGCGGCGAGGACCAGCTCGCGTTCCTGCGCGACGCGCACGACTACCGCAACTGCCTGCTGGTGGAACAGCCAAACGGCAGCTACGCCGACACGCTGGTGCGCCAGTTCTATTTCGACACCTGGCACTACTTCCTGATGGACGCGCTGACCAGTTCCAGCGATGCGCGCATCGCCGACATCGCCGCCAAGTCGCTCAAGGAACTGACCTACCACCTGCGCCGCAGCGGCGACCTGGTGGTGCGCCTGGGGGACGGCACCGACACCAGCCACGCGAAGATGCAGGCTGCCGCCGACGAGCTGTGGACCTATACCGGCGAAATGTTCATCTACGACGCGGTCGACAACGCGATGGTGGAGCAGGGCGTGGCGCCGCCACCTGGCCCGCTGCGCGAGGCCTTCCTCGGCCACGTCAGCGAAGTGTTCGAGGAAGCCACGCTGGCCATGCCTTCGCCGCAGGCCTACATGCAGCGGGGCGGCAAACAGGGACGCCACACCGAACGCCTCGGCTATATCCTCGCCGAGATGCAGTTCCTGCAGCGCGCCTACCCGGACGCACAGTGGTGATGGACACGCTGCCCGCCACGATCGAGCAGGTCTGGACCTGGCTCGGCGAGGTACCCGATCCCGAGATCCCGGTGATTTCGGTGGTCGACCTCGGCATCGTGCGCGACGTGGCCTGGAGCGGCGACGAATGCGTGGTCACGATCACGCCGACTTATTCGGGCTGCCCGGCCATGGAGGTGATCGCCGAATCGGTCACCGATGCGCTGCACGCGCGCGGGCTGGACAAGGTACGGCTGGTCAGCCGGCTGTCCCCCGCCTGGACCACCGACTGGATGAGCGACGCGGGCAAAGCCGCGCTGAAGGGATACGGCATCGCGCCGCCGGTGCAGCAGGCGATCGATATCAGCGGCTTGCGCGCGGGTGTCAAGCGCCGCGCCGTGCCCGAACCCGAAGTCGCGTGCCCGCATTGCGGCTCGCTCCATACCCAGCTCACCAGCCAGTTCGGTTCCACGCCCTGCAAGGCGCTGTACAAGTGCCTCGACTGCCGCGAGCCTTTCGATTATTTCAAGTGCCACTAAAGCCAGCATGAGCAAATTCTATCCACTGACGGTGGCAAAGGTGAAGAACGAGACGCGCGACGCGATCGCCGTCACCTTCGACGTGCCACCCGAGCTGAAACAGGCATTCGCCTACCAGCAGGGGCAGCACCTGACGCTGCGCGCGCTGATCGACGGCGAGGATGTGCGGCGGTCGTATTCGATCTGTTCGGCCGTGCAGGACGACGAGCTGCGTGTCGCGATCAAGCGCACCCAGGGCGGCCTGTTCTCCAGCTGGGCCAACCAAACGCTCAAGGCCGGCGCCACGCTCGACGTCATGCCGCCGATGGGCCACTTCAACGTGCCGCTCGACCCGGCCAACGAAAAACACTACCTGGCTTTCGCGGCGGGCAGCGGCATTACGCCGATCCTGTCGATCGTCAAGACCACGCTGCTGTCGGAGCCGAAGAGCAGGTTCACGCTGTTCTACGGGAACCGCGCCTCGTCGTCGGTCATCTTCCGCGACGAGCTGGCCGACCTCAAGGACGTCTACATGGAGCGCCTGAACCTGGCCTACGTGATGAGCCGCGAGCAGCAGGACATCGAGCTGTTCAACGGCCGCATCACCAGGGACAAGTGCCGGCAGTTCCTGCGCCAGTGGGTTCGCGCCGAGGACTTCGACGTCGCCTTCATCTGCGGGCCGGAAGAGATGATGCATGGCGTCTCGGCGGCGCTGCAGGAAGCGGGCATGCCGAAGGAGCGCATCCGCATCGAGCTGTTCGCCGCCAGCATCCCGAAGCACGAGCACAAGCCGCGGCAGGCCGAGGCCGGCGCGCGGCACCAGGCCGAAGTCACGGTCATCATGGACGGCAACCATGCCAGCTTCACGATGGACAAGGACAAGGAGTCGTTGCTCGATGCCGGGCTGCGCGCCGGGATCGACATGCGCTACTCGTGCAAAGGCGGCGTATGCTCGACCTGCCGCTGCAAGGTCCTGGAAGGCGAGGTCGAGATGGACGTGAACTACGCGCTCGAGGACTACGAAGTTGCGCGCGGGTTCGTGCTGAGCTGCCAGAGCTTCCCGATCACGGACAAGGTCGTCGTCGACTTCGACTCGGCGGAATAGAAACAGAAGTAGCGCGTGCCATAAGACGTAACGTAAAAACGTCGTTCCCGGGCAGGCGGGAATCCATACCGAGCGTGCCGGGAGGCTCGGCATGGGTTCCCGTTTTCACGGGAACGACGGCTAAAAAAACGACGGAGACAACATGACCTACGAATGCATCCAGTTCAACACCGAGAACAACATCGCGGTCCTCACCCTCAACCGCCCCGATCGCCTGAACAGCTTCACCCAGGCCATGCATCTCGAAGTGCGCGACGCGCTCGCCCGGCTGCAAGCCGATAAATCCGCGCGGGTGCTGGTGCTGACCGGCGCCGGCCGCGGCTTCTGCGCCGGCCAGGACCTGGCCGACCGTGCGGTGGAACCGGGCGCGCAGGGCGTCGATCTTGGCGAGTCGGTCGAGAAGTTCTACGCCCCGCTGGTCATGACCATCAAGACGCTGCCGATGCCGGTCATCTGCGCGGTCAACGGGGTGGCCGCCGGCGCCGGCGCCAACCTGGCGCTGGCCTGCGACATCGTACTGGCCGCCAGGTCGGCCAGCTTCATCGAAGCCTTCTGCAAGCTGGGCCTGATTCCCGACACCGGCGGCACCTGGCACCTGCCGCGCCTGGTCGGCCACGCGCGCGCAATGGGGCTGGCCCTGCTCGGCGAAAAACTGAGCGCCGAAAAGGCCGAGGAATGGGGCCTGATCTGGCGTTGCGTTCCGGACGAAGCCCTGATGGACGAAGCGATGGCGATGGCCGGGCACTTCGCCGGCGCTCCCACCAAGGGGCTCGCGTTCACCAAAAAGGCACTGCAGGCCAGCTACGCCAACACCTTGCCCGAGCAGCTCGAGCTCGAAGGCGCGATGATGCGCGAGCTGGGCTACAGCCACGACTACCGCGAAGGCGTGGCGGCGTTCATCGCCAAGCGTCCTGCCCACTTCAAGGGAGAATGACGATGGCGCAGGCACTCGAAAAAGGCAGCGTCGTGGCCGTGATCGGCAGCGGCGCCATGGGCGCGGGCATCGCGCAGGTCGCGGCAAGCTGCGGCTACCGCGTGCGCCTGTTCGACACGCGGCGCGAAGCGGTCGACCGGGCGCTCGCCGAGATCGGCAAGGTGTACGGCAGGCTGGTGGAAAAAGGCTGCATGGGCGCCGCCGAGGCAGACCTGGCGCGCGAACGGCTGCTGCCGGCTGCGAGCCTTCACGACGTCGCCGACGCGGCGCTGGTCATCGAGGCCGTGGTCGAAAACCTGGACGTCAAGCGCAAGCTGTTCGCCGAACTGGAGGGCATCGTGGCCGACGACGCCATCCTCGCCACCAACACCTCGTCGATCTCGGTCACCGCGATCGCGGCGCCGCTGCGGCGGCCCGGGCGCCTGGTCGGGATGCACTTCTTTAACCCGGTGCCGCTGATGGCGCTGGTCGAAGTGGTCAGCGGGCTGGCCACGGACAGGGCGGTCGCCGACACCGTTTTCGCCACCGCCGAAGCCTGGGGCAAGGACCCGGTCCACGCAAAATCGACCCCCGGCTTCATCGTCAACCGGGTTGCCCGGCCGTTCTACGCCGAGGCCTTGCGGCTGCTCTCGGAGCAGGCCGCCGACGCCGCCACGCTCGACGCGGTGATGCGCGACTGCGGCGGTTTCCGGATGGGGCCATTCGAGCTGATGGACCTGATCGGCCACGACGTCAACTTCGCGGTCACGCAGTCGGTCTTCAATGCCTGCTTCGGCGATCCGCGCTTTACCCCGTCGATCCTGCAGCAGGAGCTGGTCAACGCAGGCTTCCTCGGCCGCAAGGCCGGACGAGGTTTCTACCGCTACGGCGAGGACGCGGCCAGGGACCAGCCGCAGGCTGAGACGCAGCAGCCGCGCCCGCAATCGGTCAGCGTCAGCATCGAACCCGGCGCAGCCAGCCTGGTCGTCGATCCGATGGAGCAGCGCCTGAAGGCGGCCGGCTTTGCGGTCAGCCATCGCGCGCCGCTGCCCGGCGCCGCCAGGCACGAGGCGCCGGGCTTCCACTGCAACGGCGCCGCGATCTTCCTCACCGATGGACGCAGCGCGACCGAGCGGGCGGCGGCCAACCAGCATCCGGACACGGTGCTGTACGACCTGCTGCTCGACCACGACGGCGCCACGCGCATTGCGCTCGCCTGTGCCGACCAGTGCAGCGAAGCCGCCTGGCTGTCCGCAGTCGGCCTGTTCCAGGCGGCCGGCTTCGCCGTCACGCGCCTGGACGACGTGCCCGGCATGGCCGTGATGCGTACCGTCGCGATGCTGGCCAACGAGGCGGCCGACGCCGTCAACCAGGGCGTATGCACCGCGCGCGCGGTCGATATCGCGATGCAAAAGGGCGTCAACTACCCGCGTGGCCCGCTGGCCTGGGGCGACAAGGTGGGCCTCTCGCACATCGTCACCGTTCTTTCGAATCTCGCGGCCACCTATGGCGAAGACCGCTACCGGGTTTCGCCGCTGCTGCGCCGCAAACTGGCCGGTGTGCCGGCAGGAGCACGTTTTCATGCATAGCAATCCACAGGCGCTGGCCGAACTCGCCGGCAAAACGATGTACCAACGCGACCCGGCCAGCCAGGCGCTCGGCATGACGCTCGACGCAATCCGGCCCGGCTACGCGCGCATGTCGATGCGAATACGGCATGACATGCTCAACGGGCACGGCAGCTGCCACGGCGGCTACATCTTCATGCTGGCCGACAGCGCGTTCGCGTTTGCCTGCAATTCGCACAATTTCAACACCGTGGCCGCAGGCTGCTCGATCGACTACCTGGCGCCCGGGCTGGAGGGCGACGTCCTGGGCGCCGAGGCGGTCGAGCAGGCGCTGCTCGGCAAAACCGGCGTCTACGACATCACGGTGACCAACCAGGACGGGCGCAAGATTGCGCTCTTTCGTGGCAAGTCGCACCGCGTGAGCGGGCATGTGGCGGAACTGGGCGTTTCAACCGGCACCTGACAGGAGTCCAAAATGGTTCAACGCACACCGGCTCCGGGCGAGCTGGAACCGATCGAGCGCGCCAGCCGCGACGAGCTGCAGGCGCTGCAGCTCGAGCGCCTGAAGTGGTCGCTCAGGCACGCATACGACAACGTGCCGCACTACCGCGCCGCGTTCGACGCGGCCGGCGTCCATCCCGGCGACCTCGAATCGTTGGCGGACCTCGCCAGGTTCCCGTTCACCGCCAAGTCGACCCTGCGCGACAACTACCCATTCGGCCTGTTCGCCGTGCCACGCGAGCAGGTGGTGCGCATCCATGCGTCCTCCGGCACCACCGGCAAGGCGACCGTGGTCGGCTACACGCAAAACGACATCGACACCTGGGCCGGCGTGGTCGCGCGCTCGATCCGCGCCGCCGGCGGCAGGCGCGGCGACATGGTCCACATCGCCTACGGCTATGGCCTGTTCACCGGCGGACTGGGTGCGCATTACGGCGCCGAGCGGCTGGGCTGCACGGTGGTGCCGATGTCCGGCGGCCAGACCGAAAAACAGGTGCAGCTGATCTGCGACTTCAAGCCATCGATCATCATGGTCACGCCCTCGTACATGCTCAACATCGTCGAGGAATTTGCGCGCCAGGGCCTTGACCCTGCCGCCTCCTCGCTGAAGGTCGGCATCTTCGGCGCCGAGCCATGGACCGATGCGATGCGGCGCGAGCTCGAGGCGCGCGCCGGTATCGACGCGGTCGACATCTATGGACTGTCGGAGGTCATGGGCCCCGGCGTGGCCAGCGAGTGCATCGAGAGCAAGGACGGCCCGGTGATCTGGGAAGACCACTTCTATCCCGAGATCGTCGACCCCGAAACCGGTGAGGTACTGCCCGACGGCGAAGAAGGGGAGCTGGTCTTCACCTCGCTGACCAAGGAAGCGCTGCCGATCATCCGCTACCGCACGCGCGACCTGGCGCGGCTGCTGCCGCCGACCTCGCGCGCGATGCGCCGCATGGACCGTATCACCGGGCGCTCGGACGACATGCTGATCATCCGTGGCGTGAACGTGTTCCCGAGCCAGATCGAGGAACTGATCCTGAAGATGCCGGCGCTGGCCCCGCAATACCAGCTTGTCGTCACCCGCGACGGCCACCTCGACTGCCTCGAGGTGCTGGCCGAGGTGCGCGAAGCGAGCGTGGCCCCGGACGTGCTTGATGCCACGTCGCGCGAGCTGCAGCACCTGATCAAGGCCTATGTTGGCGTGACCGCGCGCGTAACCCTGCTGCAGGCCCAGGGCATCGAACGAACCATGACAGGCAAGGCCCGGCGCGTGCTGGACAAGCGCCCCAAGAACTGACAACAGGAGAGAACAAGTGAACGACGCCTTCATCTGCGACGCCATCCGCACCCCGTTCGGACGCTACGGCGGCTCGCTCGCGGCGGTGCGTGCCGACGACCTGGCCGCGCTGCCGATCGCCGCCCTCATCGCGCGCAACCCCGGCGTGGACTGGGCCGCGGTGGACGACCTGTACTACGGCTGCGCCAACCAGGCGGGCGAGGACAACCGCAACGTCGGCCACATGGCCGGGCTGCTTGCCGGCCTGCCTCCGGAAGTACCGGGCAATACCATCAACCGCCTGTGCGGGTCGAGCCTTGACGCCGTCGGCCTTGGCGCCCGTGCGATCCGTGCCGGTGAAGCCAACCTGATCATCGCCGGCGGCGTCGAGAGCATGACCCGTGCGCCTTTCGTGATGGGCAAGGCCGACACCGCGTTCGCGCGTGCCGCAAAGATCGAGGACACCACCATCGGCTGGCGCTTCGTCAACCCGCTGATGAAGGCGAAGTACGGCATCGAGTCCATGCCCGAGACTGCCGAGAACGTGGCGCGCGAATTCAACATCAACCGCGCCGACCAGGACGCGTTCGCGCTGCGAAGCCAGCAGCGCTGGGCGCGCGCCCACGCAGCCGGCGTATTCCGGGACGAGATCGTGCCGGTGACGATCCATGGTAACCGCCGCGCAGCGGTGGCGGGCGAGTCGCGCGTGTTCGACACCGACGAGCATCCACGTCCCGACACCACGATCGAGATGCTGGCCAGACTCAAGGGCGTGGTGGCCGCGGACGGCACTGTGACCGCCGGTAACGCCTCCGGTGTGAACGATGGCGCCTGCGCGCTGCTGATCGCGTCCGCCTCGGCTGCCGACCGCTTCGGCTTGACGCCACGCGCCCGCGTGGTCGGCATGGCCACCGCCGGCCTGGCGCCACGCATCATGGGTTTCGGGCCATCGCCCGCCACCAAAAAAGTGCTGGCCCTGACCGGCCTGTCGATCGGGCAGATCGACGTGATCGAACTGAACGAGGCCTTTGCGGCGCAGGGCCTGGCCGTGATGCGCGACCTTGGCCTGCCCGACGACGCCGGACACGTGAACCCGAATGGTGGCGCAATTGCGATCGGCCACCCGCTCGGCGCCTCTGGCGCGCGGCTGGTTACCGCCGCGGTGAACCAGCTGCACCGCACCGGCGGCCGCTACGCGTTGTGCACCATGTGCATCGGCGTCGGCCAGGGCATCGCCCTGATCGTAGAGAGGATATGACGACATGGTGAAGGTCTACGAAATCAATGGCGTGCGGCCGGTCGTACACCCGACCGCTTACGTGCACCCGACCGCGGTCCTGATCGGCGACGTGATCGTCGGCCCCCGCTGCTACATTGGGCCGCTGGCCTCGATGCGCGGCGACTTCGGACGGCTGGTGCTCGAAGAGGGCGCCAACCTGCAGGACACCTGCGTGATGCATGGCTTCCCCGAGGACGACACAGTGGTCGAGGTGGACGGCCACATTGGCCACGGCGCGGTGCTGCACGGCTGCCGCGTGGGGCGAAACGCGATGGTCGGCATGAATGCGGTGGTGATGGACAAGGCGGTCGTTGGCGCCGAGTCGATTGTCGCGGCGATGGCTTTCGTGAAGGCCGGGATGGTGATCCCGCCGCGCAGCCTGGTGATGGGGACGCCGGCGCGCGTGATGCGCGAGGTGACCGAGGATGAAGTGAAGTGGAAGAGTTTCGGCACGAAGCAGTACCACGACCTGAATGTGCGCTCGCTGCAGACGATGTGCGAGGTGGAAGCGCTGACCGAGGTTGAACCCGGCCGCCGCCGCATCGATTTTGGGCCGGATGCGCACAAACCAAAAGAATAAGCACCGCGTCGTTCCCGCCTCCGCGGGAACGACGTAATCACCGCTAGCACTGAATAAGAACCTGACCGGAGACCCGAACATGCAAACCGTATCGACCCTGCAAAGCCTGATCGGCGGCCGCTGGCTTGGCGAGCAAGCGCACATGCCGCTGCACAGCGCGCTGGACAACCAGCTGGTCTATCACACCCACGCCGAAACGATCGACTTCGACGAGGCCGTCACCTACGCCCGCAAGACCGGCGTGCCGGCGTTGATGAAGCTCGACTTCCAGCAGCGCGCCCAGCGCCTGAAAGCGCTGGCGCTGTACCTCATGGAGCGCAAGGAAGAGCTGTACGAGATCTCGCACCTGACCGGCGCCACCCGTCCCGACAGCTGGGTCGACGTCGAAGGCGGCATCGGCACCTTGTTCGCCTACGCCAGCATGGGCAGCCGCGAGCTGCCGTCGTCGAATGTGCTGCACGAAGGCCCTGCCATCGCGCTCGGCAAACGCGGCGGCTTCGCCGGCACCCACATCCTGGTGCCGCGTGGCGGCCTCGCGGTGCACATCAACGCCTTCAACTTCCCGATCTGGGGCCTGCTCGAAAAATTCGCACCGAGCTTCCTGGCCGCGATGCCCTGCATCGCCAAGCCGGCCACCGCGACCAGCTACCTGACCCACGCGGTGGTGCGCATGATGATGGAATCGAACCTGCTGCCCGAAGGCTGCCTGCAGCTGGTCATCGGCAGCACCGGCGACCTGCTGGACCGCCTGACCGGCTTCGACGCGGTCACCTTCACCGGCTCCGCCGCCACCGCCGCCAAGCTGCGCGCCAACGCGAACCTGATCAGGGAGTCGGTCCCGTTCACCGCCGAAGCCGACTCGCTCAACTGTGCGATCCTCGCGCCGGACGTCACCCCGGACGATCCGGAGTTCGACCTGTTCGTCAAGGAAGTGGCACGCGAGATGACCGGCAAGGCGGGCCAGAAGTGCACCGCGATCCGCCGCATCATCGTTCCGGAGGGCCAGGTCGAGGCAGTGGGAGAGCGGCTGCGCGAGCGGCTGGCCAAGGTCGTCGTCGGCAACCCGAAGCTGGAAGGTGTGCGCATGGGCGCGCTGGCGTCGATGGACCAGCATCGCGACGTCAGCGAACGCGTCGAGATGCTCGCGCGCGGCAATGAGGTGTTGTTCGGCGCCCGCGACGGTTTCAAGCCGGTGGGTGACGACGCCGCCAGCGGCGCCTTTTTCTCGCCCACGCTGCTCCTGTGCCGCAACGCCTCGGCCAACGACGCGGTGCACGACATCGAAGCCTTCGGCCCGGTCAGCACGCTGATGACTTACCGCGATATCGACGAAGCCCTGGCGCTCGCCGCACGCGGCAAGGGTAGCCTGGTGACCACGCTGGCGACCAGGGATCCTGCGATTGCCGCGTACGCGGTGCCGGTGGCGGCAGCCTCGCACGGTCGCGTGCTGATCCTCGACCGCGAAGCCTCGGTCGACTCGACCGGCCACGGCTCGCCGCTACCGCAGCTCAAGCACGGCGGCCCGGGCCGCGCGGGCGGCGGCGAAGAACTGGGCGGCATCCGCGCGGTCAAGCACTTCCTGCAGCGCGCCGCGGTGCAGGGCTCGCCGACGATGCTCACCGCTGTGACCGGCGAATACGTGCGTGGCGGCGCGGTCAAGGAAACCGAGGTGCACCCGTTCCGCCGCCATTTCGAGGACCTCGAAATCGGCCACTCGCTGCTCACGCACCGCCGCACGGTGAGCGAGGCAGACATCGTCAACTTCGGCGGCATCTCGGGCGACTACTTCTACATGCACTTCGACGAGATCGCGGCAAAGGACTCGCAGTTCGGCAAGCGCATCGCGCACGGCTACTTCGTGCTGTCGGCCGCGGCAGGGTTGTTCGTCTCGCCGGCGCCGGGACCGGTGCTGGCCAACTATGGCCTCGACAACCTGCGTTTCGTCGCCCCGGTGGCGATCGGCGACACGATCCGCGCGCGCCTGACCTGCAAGCGCAAGGTCGACCGCAACCGCACCGACGAGCGTGGCGTGGGGCAGGGCGTGGTGGCGTGGGACGTGCAAGTCACCAACCAGAATGACGAACTGGTGGCGAGCTACGATATCCTGACGCTGGTGCAAAAGCGAGGGTGACCGAGTCGGCGCCGGCATGCTTGCGGCGCCTGAACGCGTGGGCGGGAAACCCGCCCACCCTACCGGTGACCAGGTAGCTCCGGTTGCGGCCCGTGGCGTTTCACGTAGGGTGGGCGGGTCCCCCGCCCACGCGTTCAAACAGAAAAACAAACAAGAAAAGGCGACGATATATGTCCAAACTCGACTTGAGCAGCATCCCCGAACGCAAAGGCTCCAATTACCCGGCGCCGTTTGGCCGTGAGGTTGGTGAACGCGTCCGCCAGCGACTGGGCGACGCGGGCGGGCTGACCCAGTTCGGCGTCAACCTGCTCCAGCTGGCGCCCGGTGCCTGGTCCAGCCAGCGTCATTGGCACTCGCTGGAGGACGAATTCATGTTCGTGGTGTCGGGCGAGGTCGTGCTGGTGACCGACGAAGGCGAATCGGTCCTGCGTGCAGGCGATTGCGCCGCGTTCCCGGCCAACCGTCCGAACGGGCACCACCTGATCAACAAGAGCCAATCGATGGCGGTCTGCCTTGAGGTGGGTTCCAGGAACGCGAGCGACAGCGTCGTCTACCCGGACATCGACCTTCTGTTCGACCCGCAGAAGGACTGCTATACCCACAAAGACGGCACACCGTATCCTCCGAGTAGCGACTAGCCTAACCAGGAGTGCGCTCGATCGAGAACAGTTCCTCGACCGTCACAGCCAGTGCACGCGCCAACTTCAGCGCGAGGATTGTCGAGGGCACCATCTGTCCGGTTTCGATCGCGTTGATCGATTTGCGCGTCACGCCGGCCAGTTCGGCTAACGCGGCTTGCGTCAGGTCGCGTTTGGCGCGCTGCACTTTTATCGTGGTTCTCAGCTGTTCCTGCATGTCGCCGCTCAGCGGTCGTAGTAGAGCAGGCTGGCGAGGAAAACCACCGCACCGAGCAGTGACGTTGAGCCAGCCATCACAGCCACGGGATTTGCGGTGTCCAGCGCGGCCAGGAGCGGCGCCAGGCCCGGCTGCAACACGAGCATTGCGGCAAAGCCATTGGCATATGCCTTGCGCAAGCTTACCTGGCGCAATTCGTCGTTACGCAGCGCTTTCATCGCCGCACTCGAGGGATTGGTACTGACGCCCTGCGCCCAAACGCGCAGGCCTCCCACCATGACGATGATAATCACTGGCAGGACCATTCCCAACCGCTGCGCCATCAGAGCTGCGGCCGAGTCCGGAAAGGCGAGGCCGACGAGAGCGTGGCCGCCGAGTACCAGGATCAACAACAAGGCGACCCAAAGCTGGCGACGCGACAGATGTACAAGGCGGTCGAGCTCGTTTTGGCTGACAGTTTGCATGATCAACTCCTCGATGAACGGATTACCGCAAATGTAACTCATCGGTGTCAAAATGAAACCTATCAGTTACATTGGGTCGGGAGACTTTGTCCTTGCCGATCAGTCCAGTTTACGAGCGTACCGATTACGGATGACCCGGCTGATAAAGCCGCACAGTCCGAATTAAGGCAGAGTTTATCCAGATGTGGCTGCCGGAGTCCGTTTCGTCCCAACAGTGCGCGAGGCGGGGCTCGCTTGGCGGGTGCGCACTGTTCGAAACGCGCACGAAAGCCAGAACCTTTTATCCAGCCAGCTGCGCCCGCACCCGCGCAATCGCCGCCCGCACCTGGTTCGGCGCGGTGCCGCCCACGTGATCCCGCGCCGCCACCGAGCCTTCCAGCGTCAGCACCGCAAACACGTCCTCGCCAATCAGCGGCGAGAACTCGCGCAGGCGCTCGAGCGACATCTCGGACAGGTCGCATTTCGCGTCGTCGCAGGCGCGCACCGCGCGCGCGACCGCCTCGTGCGCGTCGCGGAACGGCAGGCCCTTCTTGACCAGGTAGTCGGCCAGGTCGGTCGCGGTGGCGTAGCCCTGCAGCGCGGCCGCGCGCATGGCGTCGGCCTTGACCGTGATCCCGCCCGCCATGTCAGTGAAGATGCGCAGCGTGTCGAGCACCGTGTCGACCGTGTCGAACAGCGGCTCCTTGTCTTCCTGGTTGTCCTTGTTGTAGGCCAGCGGCTGGCCCTTCATCAGCGTCAGGAGCCCCATCAGGTGGCCGTACACGCGCCCCGTCTTGCCGCGCGCGAGCTCCGGCACGTCCGGGTTTTTCTTTTGCGGCATGATCGACGAGCCGGTGCAGAAGCGGTCGGCGATGTCGATGAAGCCCACGCGTGGGCTCATCCAGGTCACCAGTTCCTCCGACATGCGCGAGATGTGCATCATGACCAGCGAAGCGGCCGCGGTAAATTCGATCGCGAAGTCGCGGTCCGACACCGCATCGAGCGAGTTGTGGCAGACGTCGTCGAAGCCTAGCGTTTTGGCCACGCGCAGGCGGTCGATCGGGAAGGTGGTGCCGGCCAGCGCGGCGGCGCCCAGCGGCAGGCGGTTGACGCGTTTGCGCGCATCCTGCATGCGCTCGGCGTCGCGGCCGAACATCTCCACATACGCCAGCATGTGGTGGCCGAACGTGATCGGCTGCGCGACCTGCAGGTGGGTAAAGCCCGGCATGATGGTGTCGGCATGGCGCTCGGCCAGGTCGACAAGCGCGCCGCGCAAGCCTGCCAGCAGTGCCAGGATGTCGTCGATCGCGGCGCGTACGTACAGGCGGATGTCGGTCGCGACCTGGTCGTTGCGCGAGCGGCCGGTGTGCAGGCGCTTGCCGGCGTCGCCCACCAGTTCGGTCAGGCGCTTCTCGATATTGAGGTGCACGTCCTCCAGGTCGAGCAGCCATTCGAAGCTGCCGGCCTCGATCTCGGCGCGGATCTGCGCCATTCCGCGCTCTATTTCAGCACGGTCCGCGGCGCTGATGATGCCCTGCGCGGCCAGCATCTCGGCATGTGCGAGCGAGCCCTGGATGTCGAACAGGGCCAGGCGCTTGTCGAAGAAGACCGAGGCCGTGTAGCGTTTGACGAGGTCGGACACCGGTTCGGAGAAGCGTGCAGACCAGGCTTCGGCTTTTTTGGAGAGTTGTGCAGTCATGGTGGATCCCAGTTGATTTACCCGATTATAAACTGGGCACGAGCCGCCCTGCCGCGGCGCGGGCAGGTGACACCCGCGCCGAAATCGCGGATGATCCGAATGTCATTCATGAACAACAACAGGGGAGACTCGCATGAACCGATTTGCACGGCTGGGACTTTGCGCGGCATTGGCGCTGGGAGCGATGACTGGCAGCGCCTCGGCGCAGCAGGCGCAAGCGGCGGCGCCGGTGGCGGCCGCGATCCAGGCCCGGCCTGCCGACGTGGCCTCGATCGACGCCATCGTCGCCGCGCTGTACGACGTGATCTCGGGCCCGCAAGGTGCGGCGCGCGACTGGGACCGCATGCGTTCCCTGTTCGCGCCGGAAGGCCGGCTGATGGCGGTCGGCATGCGTCCCGACGGAACCTACGGCATGCGCACCATGGCGGTCGAGGATTACATCAGCCGCAATACCCCGGCCTTCGCCAAAATGGGCTTCTTCGAGCGCGAGGCGGCGCGCACCACCGAGGCATTCGGGCAGGTCGCGCACGTGTTCAGCACCTACGAGTCGCGCCATGCGCCGGGCGACGCCAGGCCGTTCCAGCGCGGGATCAACAGCATCCAGCTATATAGCGACGGTACGCGCTGGTTTGTCGTGAACCTGGTGTGGCGGGCCGAGGACGACAAGCTGCAGCTGCCGGAGCGCTACCTGAAGAGCCGCTGACGCCCATCCGAACGAGGCCATTGGCGCGACTCCGTGGCTTGTTTGCACATCGGGATAATCAAAATGCATGGCGTCGTAAAACAGCGCTAGAATTAGCTTATTTGCCACATTCGCCGCGTCCGCCCCATGATCACTAACGACTCCAGCTTCCAGGTCAGCACCGACCTGTCGCGCCTCGATGTGCCGCTGATCTACCGCTTCCTCAGCGAGCAGTCCACCTGGGCGGTCGGGATCTCGCGCGACGTGGTCGAGCGCGCGCTCGAAAATTCGCTGTGCTTTGGCGGCTTCGTGGACGGCCGCCAGGTCGCGTTCGCGCGCGTGATTTCCGATTACGCCACGTTCGCCAACCTGGTCGACGTCTTCGTGCTCCCCGAGTACCGCGGCCAAGGCTACGGCAAGCAGCTGGTCGGGGCGGTGCTGCGCCACCCCAGCCTGCAGCACCTGCGCCGCTTCACGCTCAATACGGTCGACGCCCACGGCCTGTACGAACGTTTCGGCTTCACCCGCCCGCTGCGTCCGGACACGATCATGGAACGCTACTTCCCCAATATTTACCTCTCCTGACCGACCTCAACACGGCGACCCCCTTCTCGAATCAGTCTTACGAAGTTGTCTTCGAGAAGGAGCCTCCCATGGTTCAATTCACGGTTCGCGTCGCGCTCGCCCTTGCGCTGGTGGCGGGCGCTTCTTCGCAGGCTGCCGAACCGGCGCCGCCCAAGGGTTCGCTGGTCATCATTGGCGGCGCGCTACGGCCGGATAACGCGGCCGTGTGGGGGCGCATCGTCAAGCTCGCCGGTGGCAAGGGCGCGCGCATCGCGGTGTTCGCATCGGCCTCCGCCACGCCCGAACGAACCGGGAAGAACCTGGTCGACCGGCTCACCCGCTATGGCGCCAACGCGTTTTTCGTGCCGGTTGCGGTCAAACTGGCCGGTTCGAACTTCCAGGCGGCCGCCGACGATGCCGAACTGGCCGCTGCAGTGCGCTCCGCTGGCGGGGCCTTCTTTGCCGGCGGCGACCAGGGCCGCATCACACGCGCCTTGCGGCGTCCCGATGGAAGCAACACGGCAGTGCTCGACGCGCTGTGGGACATGTACCGGGGCGGGGGCGTCATCGCCGGCAGCAGCGCCGGCGCCGCGATCATGAGCAGCACCATGTTCGGCGAACCCAAGACCGTGCTCGCGACGCTCAAGCTTGGCCTGGTCGACGGCCACGAGATCACGCCGGGCCTCGGCTTCATCGGCGACGACGTGTTCGTCGACCAGCACCTGCTGGTACGAGGCCGTTTCGCGCGCATGCTGCCGGCGATGCTCAAGAAAGGCTACAAGCTCGGGCTCGGGATCGACGAGAACAGCGCCATGGTGGTCGGCCCCAACCGCGACGTCGAGGTGGTGGGCTACAAGGGCGCGCTGCTGATCGACCTGGCCAACGCCACGGCGCAGGAGGGCCCGTTCAATGTCAGCAACGTGCACCTGAGTTACCTCGACAGTGGCGACCGCTTCAACATCGCCACCCACGCGTTCACGCCGTCGGGCGACAAGACCGACGGCAGGATCGATCCGGCCAAGCCTTACTACCGCGAGCCGTTGTTCTCGGCCGACATCCTGGGCAACAGCACCGTGGTCGACCTGATGGGCAAGCTGATCGACAGCGACCAGCCGGAAGCCATCGGCCTGACGCTGGGCAGTCCGCAAGGCGTGCAGCCCGACCTCGGCTTCGAGTTCCGCCTGTCGCGCACCGGCGACAGCGTCGGCTACCAGTCGGCAGCCACCGAAGCCTACTCGGTCTACAACATGCGGCTCGACATTCGCCCGATCCTGATCCGGCGGCCACTGTACCAATATAAGTAAGCACTACCTTGCGGCGGGCTGGAGCGGGCTGGAAGTAAAGTCAATTGTCATAAAGGCAAATCTGGGATAAATTGAATCTGCGTTCAATTTCCCCGGAGACGATAATGCGCATCCTGTTTGCAGGTACCGTCACAGTTGCACTTCTAAGTGGATGCGCCGCTCCGGTAGCCCAGCAGCTTGATCAACTGAACAGGTCGGCCGCGTGCTGCAAGCAGTTGGGGCAACTCGGACCGGCAGGAACGCTGGCGGCGGAAAGCGCCGGCAACCTGTCGCCGGAAACGCCGTTGGTGATGATGAATGGCAAACGCACCCCCGCAGTGCGTTTCCTGGTGCCGGCCGGGTTAGTCGGGCGCCAGCTTCAGGTTCGTGCGGCGCCGATGCAAAACGGGTTATACAGCGGCGGAATTGCGTTCGCACCGGTCGCCGTTGCGTTCCTGGCGGCAGACGACACACTGATCGCCCCTACCGCCGACTCGGGCCTCGATGCCGGCCCGGCCCAATCGATCGCCTACTCGTACGCCCTGTGGCGCAAAGTGACAGTGCCTGGCGGGGCCGTGTCCGCCGTCTTTTATTCAGATCCCGCCCTGTATGGAACGGAGCAGACCTTCGCCTACCGCTTCGGCAGCATGGTGCCTGCGGGCGGCATCCTCCTGCCGATGAGCGCGAACGCCAAGGCCTTCTTCAAGGTGTATGGCGAATTCAGCGTAAAAGTGCTCTAGAGGGAGTCGAAAATCTCTTTCTTGGCCGAGGCGGGTTTAGCAAGATTGCTTGCAGTTGGGATTAGAATGCTTGCGATCTCATGCTACAAGGACATCTCATGTTTCGCCCTTCGATCCATCTGTTGGCCGCCGCGCTGGCAATTGTCGCTGGCGCTGCGGAGGCGCAGGCTCCCGCCACCGTCCGCCTCGACTACACCCACAGCGGCAACGCCCTGTCCGACCAGTATGCGATCGAGCGCGTGCTGATCGAGCCGCTGCCGTGGCCGGGCGACCTGTCGCGCAATTTCGACAATACCAACCGCGGCCAGAACCGGGTCGAAGTTGTGGACGCGAAGACCGGCGACATGCTCTATTCGCGCGACTTCTCCACCATCTTCGGCGAGTGGCGCACCACCGAGGAAGCCAACAAGATCAGCCGCGGCTTCCATGAATCGGTGCGCTTCCCCAAGCCTGACCGGCCGGTGCGGGTGCGCATCCTCAAGCGCGACGAGCGCAACCAGTTTTCGGTCGCCTGGAGCGTCGAAGTCGACACCGAGGGACCCGACGTCGTGAAGAAGCAGGGGCCGGCGCCGAACCGGCCGATCCCGATCAAGGTCAGCGGACCGTCGCCGCAGAAGGTCGACCTGCTGATCCTCGGCGATGGCTACACCCAGGCCGACATGCCGAAGTTCGAGGCCGACGCACGCCGCCTGTCGCAGCACCTGTTCGAGGTGTCGCCGTTTCGCGAACGCGCGAACGACTTCAACGTCTGGGCAATGGCGGTGCCGACCCAGGAGTCGGGCATCAGCCGGCCGTCGACCGGCGTGCACCACGCGTCGGCGCTCGGCACCCGCTACGACATCTTCGGCAGCGAGCGCTACGTGCTCACGCTCGATAACCGTGCGCTCCGGGACATCGCCCAGTACGCGCCGTACGAATTCATCGAAATCCTGGTCAATAACGAGACCTACGGCGGTGGCGGCATCTTTGGCCAGTTCAGCACCGCGGCGGCCAGCAACGAGTGGGCCAATTACCTGTTCGTGCACGAATTCGGCCACCATTTCGCCGGCCTGGCCGACGAGTACTACACGTCGCCGGTTTCCTACCAGTCGAGCGGCGCCCGGATCGAACCGTGGGAGCCGAACGTGACCGCGTTGCGCGATCCGGCCAGGATCAAGTGGCAGCAGCACGTGACGGCCGGCACGCCGCTGCCGACACCTTGGCCGAAAGCCGAGTACGAGGAACACTCGCGCGCCTACCAGAAGCGCCGCGCCGCCCTGCGCGCCGCCAACCGGCCCGAATCCGAGATGAACGCGCTGTTCCGCGAAGACTTGCAGCAGACCAACGCGATCTTCGCGAACGCAAAATTCCGTACAGCAATCGGGGCGTTCGAAGGCGCGAACTACGAAGCCAACGGCTACTATCGCCCGGCCATGCAGTGCATCATGTTCGACCGCAGCGAGCAGTTTTGCCCCGTGTGCCGCGACGGCATCGCCGACATCATCAACCTGTACGCGCCGCAGCCGCTCCGCTAGTGCATTGGCGCAAGCCGCAGCTTGCGGCTTCGTGCGCTGTCGAACAGATGCACGGTTCAGCAGTGCCTATTCTCGTTTCGGTTGTCATCAACCATAACGAAACGGGAACCATCATGAATAAATTGCTCGCAACCCTGATCGGTGGCCTCCTTGCCACGTCGGTCTACGCCCAGACCACCGCAACTTCGCCGCCGATCGGCCAGGCGGTGTCCGGCCACAACGCTACCGCCTCCGGCACGTCGGGCACCGGCCTGCGCCAGGACGGCTCGGCCAGGACCGGGTCGTCGCACACCGCTATCGGCCAGTCCGCCGCCGGCATCGACTCCTCGGGCAAGGTCGCCGGTCCGGGCACAGCCGTGATCGGCACGACGCCGGCCAACCGGGACAAAACCAACGCCCAGGCAACCAATACGACCCCGCCGGCCGGCGCCGGTGCGGACGCCCCGGCCACTGGGGGCAGGGGCGAGCCGGGCACGAAAGCCGAACAGGAAATCAACAAGGCCAACGCGCAGAGCGTCAAGGATGTTCCGGGGGCGCGCCACAAGACCAGCAAGTCGGCCAGGAAGGGGCGCGAGAAGATCTCGAAGTTCCAGCGCGAGTCCGAACAGAAGGCCGCTGGCGCCAGCGAATCGCGTTAACTGGACGCGGGCCAAAAGCCGGGCTGGATCGACAGGAAGTGTGCGCTGGCGAACAGATCCAATGCTCATCAATGCCTATTCTGATGCTGCAACTTAATAAAAAGTTATTGCGCGGACCGAGGTTCGCGCTTCCCCATCACGAATCGGAAAAAGGAACTACGATGAACAAACTGCTCGCAACCCTGATCGGCGGTCTCTTCGCCACCTCCGTGTACGCCCAGACCCAGCCTGCCACCACCACGAGCGCGACCACCACCGCACCAGCCACCGCGACTGTCACGACTGCCCCTGACAGCACGAGCGCGGCCGGCATGAGCGCAACCGGCGCCACCGCGACCGGCGATGCCCAGGCCGATGCGAAGGCCGAGAAGGAAATCGCCAAGGCTGACGAGAAGCAGGCCAAGGAAATGGCCAAGGCCGACGAGAAGATCGACAAGGCCAGCGCCAAGGCAAGCAAGAAGAAGGCAAAGGCGCACGCAAAGGCTAGCAAGAAAGCCGCCGATGCGAACGAGAAGGTCGCCAAGGCCGATTCGGAAGACAAGGCCAAGGCCAGCGCCAAGGCTGAAGAAAAAATCGCCGAAGCCAACCTGAAGGCGCAGAAGACCTCGATCAAGGCCGACGAGAAGGCACAGAAGAACATCGTCGAAGCCAACGCCGACAAGGCCAAGGCCCAGGCCAAGGCAACCGAGAAAAAAGCTGAAGCCGTCGCCGACGCACACAAAAGCGCCGCCAAGTAATCCCCCAGCGTGACATGTCCCGCCGACCGGGCCTGGCTCCCGGGCGGGGCGACCCTTCCTCTTCCCCCACGCGCACGGCGCGTGCGCCGTCGTCGCATGCCGCAAATCCGTGTCATTTTTGTAACGGTTACAAATCTTCTTTGCTTGTCCTTGCAAGCTCGACAACAGTTTCGTAGACTGAACTTCTTCCGCTTCAATTCCCATCGTCAAGAGAGGAGTCGAATGATGTCGCGTCATCCTGCCTGGCTGAGCATCATGTCCGTCTCCGACCACTCCCGAGCGCGCGTGCCGCTGCCGCCGCGCTAGTTCCCCCCAAATCGCCAACTCCGATTCCGACCCGGCTTCGCCATCGCGCAGCGGGGTCTGCAAGGTATTCGATCGCCCGGCATCGTCACGCCTGTCGTTCGGATAAACCGTCGTGGAAGGGCCACAAGCCCTCGCCAGGCGGCTCGCGGGACCGTCCCAACAGGACGACATTATTCCAATAACGAACCGTAACGGAGAAAAAAATGCATTTGATCCGCAAACTCAGCCTGCTCACGGCAGGCCTGGTGTGTGCCTTTGCCGCACAAGCCCAGGCAGTGAAAGAGACGCCGAATTCCCAGTTCAAGCCTACGGGCAAGGGTTGGGGGGAGCTGGACAATATCGCCACCGCCGCATCGAACGGCGCGGCCGGGGGCGCGACCCGCTCCTCAAGCATCAGGGACCTGTCGTTCCACGGTGGACCCGTGATGGTGGCGCCGACCAACGTGTACTACATCTGGTACGGCTCGCAGTGGGACAGCGCGTCGAAGAACGTGCTGACCAATCTGGCCCAGCACATCGGCGGCTCGCCGTACTTCAACATCAACACGACCTACTACAACGGGTCAAACGTCCACGTCCAGAATAGCGTGACGCTGGCCGGCAGCAGCATCAACACCGGTACGTTGGGCACCCGGCTCACCGATGCCAACATCGCATCGATCGTGTCGAGCGAGATCACCTCGGGCCGGCTGCCCGCCGACTCGAACGGGGTCTACATGGTGTTGACCGACAAGGCGACCACCGCCACATCGGGCTTCTGCACGCAGTACTGCGGCTGGCACGACTACACCTCGATCAGTGGCAAGACCATCAAGTACGCCTTCATCGGCAACGCCGAGACCCAGTGTCCGTCGGGATGCGGTGCGACCAGCCCGAGCCCGAACAACACCCCGGGTGCGGATGGCGCCGCCAGCGTGCTGGCCCACGAGCTGGAAGAGGCGGTCACCGATCCGCAACTGAACGCCTGGTATTCGAGCTTTGACGGGCAGGAGAATGCCGACAAGTGCGCCTGGACCTACGGCACCACGTCGACCGCATCGAACGGCGCCCCATATAACCAGACCTTCGGCACCTTGAAGTACCTGATCCAGCAAAACTGGCTGATCGCCGCGACCCAGAAGTGCGTCCAGCACTATCCGTGAGCGGGGACGCTGCCTGATGGCGTTATGAGCTAGATTGAGTGGCGCCCGCGCCTTGTGCGTGGCCGCCACCTTTTTCCATTTCCTTGTCGAGATCTATGAAACCATTCCTGATTTTTGCCGGCTTGATGGCCATCGCCGGCAGCGCGAGCGGGGGCGGCCAGGCTATGCCCTCGGGACGCGCGGTCCCCACGCCGACCCGCAACGTCACCATTTTCACCGGGCTTGAAAACGCCTGGCTCGATGCGGTCCAGAAGAAGGACAACGAAGCATTGAACAGGATCGTCGCCGACAACTTCGAACTGCGCAGCGCGGCGGCGCCTGGCGTGCCGACCGCGCGCGAGGAGGCGCTCGGGCAGTGGCAGCAGCTGGCGCCGTTCGAGTCGACGATCGGGCAGATGGCGGTGCACGAATTTGGTGACGTGATGCTGGTGAGCTTCTTGTGGAAGATCGCCGCTGCGAAGAATCCGTCGCTGCCGCAAGCCGTGTTCGTGGTCGATACCTGGAAGCGGGTGGACGCCAACTGGCAGGTGGTCGTGCGTTACGCCGCGCCGGTCGACGAAACGGCGGCCAGCGTGCCAGGAGCGGCAGCGCCCAGCGCGCAATCGCTGCGCAAGAAAATCTGAGCCTGCGGCAGGTCGACCGATGACTTCACTGTTCGACAGCAGGCTCGCGATTGGTGTTGCTGGCGCCACCGCCATCGCGCTGGGCGTGCTTGGCGCGGCCTGGCTGCGCGGCGCCGACGCACCGGGCGCCGCCGCGCCACTCGCGACCGCGGGGCAGGCGCAGGCGGCTGGCGCCTGGGCCGCGCCGATCGGGCCAGGCGCGCTCGCCGCGCCAGCGAGCGCGCTGCCCGGAATGGGCGGCGATTCCCTTCCCACCGGCGAGCCGCAACTTGCGCTGGACGGCGGCGGGCACCTGGTGCCCAGCCTGGCGCTGCGCAAGCTGGTCGATTCCTACCTTGGCAACCCCTCGGGCGCGCAGCGCCAGGCGCGCGCGAACGAACTGCGGGCATACCTGAAGGGCAGGCTGAAAGCGCCGGCGCTGGCGGAGGCGCTGCGCATCGTTAGCGACTACCTCGGCTATCTCGAGATCGAAGAGCAGCTGCTGGCGCGCGAGCGCTTTGCGCGGCCCGATCCGTCGGGCCTGAGCGACGCGCAGGTCGAACACCTGCTGGCCTGGCAGCAGCAGCGTTCGCGGCTGCGCGAACGGACGCTGGGCACGCTGGTGGCGCAGGCATGGTTCGAGACCGAGGACGCGAACTGCGCGACGGCGCTGTCCGACTGGCGCTTGCTGCACCAGGCGCCGGCCGAAGGAGAGGAGCTCGAATCGAACGAGCTGCGCGCCCGCCGCGTCCACGGTCCGGTGCTGGAACAGCGGCGCAACATGCACGCGCAGGCGTGCGCCAGCCTGCTCGTCGACGGCCTGGCGGCACGCGGCTAATCGCAGGAAAACCGGGAGAACCAATGCGCTGGAAAATCATGGGGCTGGCGGTGGCGGCCACGCTGGCGAGCGTTCAGCCGCGGGCTGAAACCGCGCAGGAGGCGCGCGTGCGCAAGCTGGTCGAGCCGCGCATGGGCGTGGGCGTCAAGGTCGATGCGGTGGCAAAGACGCCGTACGGCGGGTTGTACGAGGTGCGTACGGGCGGCGACATTTTCTACACTGACGATACCGCGCGCTACATGTTTGTCGGGAAGGTGGTCGACCTCACGACGCTGCAGGACCTGACGCGCGCGCGGGTCGACGAACTGGCATCGGTGCGCTTTGCCGACCTGCCGTTCGAGATGGCGATCAAGACCGTGAAGGGCAATGGCAAGCGGGTGATGGCGGTGTTCGAGGACCCGAACTGCCCGTACTGCCGCAAGCTGCACGAGGCGATGCGCGGCATCGACAACGTCACCGTGTACACGTTCTTGCTCAATATCCTGTCCGAGGACTCGGCGGCAAAGTCGAAGGACATCTGGTGCGCGCCGGACCGTGCGTTGGCCTGGCGGCGGTGGATGCTCGAATCGAAACCGGCGACGGCGGCGCCCGCAGGCTGCATCACGCCCAACGAGCAGGTGCTGGCGCTGGGCAGGAAGCTGCACCTGGCAGGCACGCCGACGATTTATTTTGCGGATGGCTCGCGCAGCGGGAGCGGATTCGATGCGGCGACGCTGGAGGCGAGGCTGGGGGCGGGGAGGTAACTCAGTAAATGCGCCCGTCGTTCCCGCGGGGCCGCCGAGGATGCGCGGGAACGACGGGCTTTTCGAATCAAGCCGCCTTCAGCGCATCATCCCCGGTCAGGCGCGGCGCCAGGTCTTTTGCCTTGAGCTTGGCGACCAGCGGCTTGCCCTTGCGCGCGCGCTTGCCGAAGTGCGGCTCGAGGCTTGAAGCAAACAGCTCCACCGTGCGCGGCTTGTCGCCGGCCCAGATGCCCACCACGTTCACGCCCTTCGGCGTGATCGGCTGCACCGCCAGCAGCTTTTCCTTCGGCTCCAGCTCCATCAGCGTCACGCCGCGGCCGCCGTTGGTCAGCACCTTCATCTCGTCGATGCCGAACACCAGCACCCGTCCTTTTTCGGACAGGCAGGCCACCGCGCCAGCCTGGTCGGTGACCACGCGCGGCGGCAGCGGCACTGCATCGTCGTCGAGCGTGACGAAGGATTTACCGCCCTTCAGCCGGCTGACCATGTCGCCAGCCTTGGTGATGAAGCCGAAACCGCTGGAGGTCGACATCAGCAGCCTGGTGTCGGCATTGCCCGCGAAGTAGTGCAGGATGCGAACACCGCCGGACAGGTCGACCAGCGTGGTAATTGGCACGCCGTCGCCGCGCGCACCCGGCAGCGCCGCTACCGGCACCGAGTACACCTTGCCGTTGTCGCCGATGCCCAGCATCGTGTCGACCGTGCGGCACTCGAACGCGCCGTACAGCGAGTCGCCAGCCTTGAACGTGAACTGCGCCGGGTCGTGGCCGATGCCGGTGCGCGCGCGCACCCAGCCTTTCTCGGAAACGATCACGGTGACCGGCTCGTCGATGACCTTCTGCTCGGCCACCGCCTTCTGCGCTTCCTCGATCACGGTGCGCCGCGCGTCGCCGTACTGCTTGGCGTCGGCCTCGATCTCCTTGATGATCAGGCGCTTCATCGTGCCCGGGTTTTCCAGGATGTCCTGCAGACCGGTTTTTTCCTTGCGCAGCTCGGCCAGCTCCTGCTGGATCTTGATCGCTTCCAGCCGCGCCAGTTGGCGCAGGCGGATCTCGAGGATGTCCTCGGCCTGGCGGTCCGACAGGCGGAATTCAAGGATCAGGGCCGACTTCGGCTCGTCCGAATTGCGGATGATCTGGATCACCTTGTCGATGTTGAGCAGGACCGCCTCGCGCCCTTCGAGGATGTGGATCCGGTCGTTGACCTTGCCGAGCCTGAACTCGGTGCGGCGGCGTACCGTCACGAAGCGGTATTCGACCCACTCCTGAAGGATCTCGCCGAGGCCTTTCTGGCGCGGGCGGCCGTCGCCGCCGATCATCACCAGGTTGATCGCGCTGGAGGTCTCGAGCGAGGTATGCGCGAGCAGCATCAGCATGAATTCGGTCTGGTCCTGGTTCTTCGACTTGGGCTCGAACACCAGCCGCACCGCCGCCTCGCGGCCCGATTCGTCGCGCACCGTGTCGAGCGCGCCGAGGATGGTCTGCTTGAGGGTGAGCTGCTCGGGCAGCAGCGTCTTCTTGCCCATCTTGATCTTCGGATTGGTCAGCTCCTCGATCTCTTCCAGCACGCGCTGGGCCGAGGTCCCCGGCGGCAGTTCGGTCACCACCGCCTGCCACTGGCCGCGCGCCAGTTCTTCGATCTTCCAGCGCGCCCGCACCTTCATCGAGCCGCGCCCGACCGCGTACATGTCGGCGATCTGCGACGCCGGCGTGATGATCTGGCCGCCGCCCGGGAAGTCCGGGCCCGGGATGATGGTCATCAGTTCGGCGTGGGTGATCTTGGGGTTGCGGATCATCGCCACCGCCGCCGCTGCGACCTCGGTCAGGTTGTGCGACGGGATCTCGGTAGCCATGCCGACCGCGATGCCCGATGCGCCATTGAGCAGCACCATCGGCAGGCGGCCCGGCAGGGTGCGCGGTTCGTCGGTGGAGCCGTCGTAGTTCGGCTGGAAGTCGACCGTGCCCTGGTCGATTTCGTCGAGCAGCAGGCGCGACACCGGCGTCAGGCGCGCTTCGGTGTAGCGCATCGCCGCCGCGCCGTCGCCGTCGCGCGAGCCGAAGTTGCCCTGGCCGTCGATCAGCGGGTAGCGCAGCGAGAAGTCCTGCGCCATGCGCACCAGCGCGTCGTACACCGACTGGTCGCCGTGCGGGTGCAGTTTACCGAGCACGTCGCCGACCACGGTGGCCGATTTGCGCGGCTTGGCGGTCGGGCCGAGGCCCAGTTCGTTCATCGAGTACAGGATGCGGCGCTGCACCGGCTTCTGGCCGTCCGAGACGTCGGGCAGGGCGCGGCCCTTCACCACCGACACCGCGTAGTCGAGGTAGGCGCGTTCGGCGAAGGTCGACAGGGTCAGGGTTTCGCTGTCGTCGGAGGGTCCGTTTTGTTGTTCGAAGAGGCTTGCTTGGGTCATATGTAGTGTTCGATTCTTTAGGCGCTGGACCGCGTGGGCACAGGCTGCCCACCCTACGATTCGCTTTGGTAGGGTGGGCACCCCGTGCCCACGCGGTTACGTGCGTATCAAATATCCGCTTCCGTCTCGTTGCCGTGTTCTTCGAGCCAGGCGCGGCGGGCGGCGGCTTCGCCTTTCCCCATCAGCATATTGAAGCGCGACGCCGATTCGGCCAGGCCGTAGTCGCCGAACGCGACCGGCAGCAGGCGCCGCGTGTCCGGGTTCATCGTGGTTTCCCACAGCTGCTCGGCGTTCATCTCGCCCAGGCCCTTGAAACGCGAGATGCTCCAGCTGCCTTCCTTCAGGCCTTCCTTCGTCAGCTTGTCCTCGATCGCCAGCAGTTCGCCGTCGTCGAGCGCGTACAGCTTCTGGATCGGCTTCTTGCCGCGCGCCGGCACGTCGACCCGGTACAGGGGCGGGCGCGCGACGCAGATGTGGCCATTCCTGAACAGGGCAGGGAAGTGCTTGAAGAACAGCGTCAGCAGCAGCACCTGGATGTGCGAGCCGTCGACGTCCGCGTCCGACAGGATGCAGATCTTCCCGTAGCGCAGACTGGTCAGGTCGGGCGCGTCGTCGGCGCCGTGCGGGTCGACCCCGATCGCCACCGCGATGTCGTGGATCTCATTGTTCGCGAACAGGCGGTCGCGGTCGGTCTCCCACGAGTTCAGCACCTTGCCGCGCAGCGGCAGGATGGCCTGGAACTCCTTGTCGCGGCCCATCTTGGCCGAGCCGCCCGCCGAGTCGCCCTCGACCAGGAACAGCTCGTTGCGGGTGATGTCCGACGATTCGCAGTCGGTCAGCTTGCCCGGCAAAACGGCGACGCCGGACGATTTCTTCTTCTCGACCTTTTGCAGCGAGCGCAGGCGCGACTGGGCCTGCTTGATCACCAGTTCGGCCAGCTTCTTGCCGTACTCGACGTGCTGGTTCAGCCACAGCTCGAGCGGCGGCTTGGTGAAGGTCGACACCAGCTTGACCGCGTCGCGCGAATTCAGGCGTTCCTTGGTCTGGCCCTGGAACTGCGGGTCCAGCACCTTCGCCGACAGCACGAACGAGACGCGCGCGAACACGTCCTCGGGCAGCAGCTTGACGCCCTTGGGCAGCAGCGAGTGCATCTCGACGAAGTTCTTCACGGCCCCGAACAGGCCGTCGCGCAGGCCCGATTCGTGGGTGCCGCCGCTGACGGTCGGGATCAGGTTCACGTACGACTCGCGCACCACGCCGCCTTCCTCGGTCCAGGCCACCACCCAGGCCGCGCCTTCGCCCTCGGCGAAGCCCTCGTCGCCGGCGGCGGCGTACTGCGCGCCTTCGAACACCGGGATCAGGGTCTCGCCGTTCGAGGTCTGGGCCAGCGCCTCGTTCAGGTAGCCGCGCAGGCCTTCGTCGTAGCGCCAGGTCTGGACGTCGCCGGTCTTGCCGTTGGTGAGCGTGACGGTCACGCCCGGCAGCAGCACCGCCTTCGAACGCAGCAGGCGCTGCAGCTCGGCCAGCGGGATGTTGGGCGAGTCAAAATACTTCGGGTTCGGCCAGGCGGTGACGCGGGTGCCGTTCCTCTTGCCGTCGCGCGGGGCCGGGCGCGAGGCCAGCGGCTCCACCACGTCGCCATTGGCAAACGCCATCTGGTGCACGCCGTTGCCCTGCTCGTCGCGGCGCCACACCATGATCTCGAGGCGGGTCGACAGCGCGTTGGTGACCGAGACGCCGACCCCGTGCAGGCCGCCCGAGAACGCATACGCGCCGCCCGATCCCTTGTCGAATTTGCCACCCGCATGCAGGCGCGTAAAGACGATTTCCACCGTCGGCACGCCTTCGTCCGGGTGCAGGCCGACCGGGATGCCGCGGCCGTCGTCCTCGACCGTGATCGAGCCGTCCGGATTGAGCGTCACGCCGATGTTCTTGCAGTGCCCGCCCAGCGCCTCGTCCGAGGCGTTGTCGATCACTTCCTGGATGATGTGCAGCGGGTTCTCGGTCCGGGTGTACATGCCCGGACGCTGTTTCACGGGTTCGAGTCCCTTCAGGACCCGGATGGATGATTCGCTGTAGTCGGATGCTGGTTTCTTAGTGGCCATGCTGGGTCTTCATTTTTACGGATGCCTGCGCATTCTATCTTGTGGTGGGGAAAAAGTAGGGCTTTTGGCGTCGATAATTGTGCTTGTCAGACCACACAATCGTGACTAGATTGATACGAGCAGGTTTCCGCCCGATGCACCATGCATGCACCAAAACCCCAATTCGCCGTCCGTTTGCTCGGATTTGCGCCGGCCGATAGCGCGCAGGTCGAGAGTGTCCTGGCGCAGGCCCCACACGTGGGGCCGTCATATTGTTGCCTCCATGGCGACAGTTTGCAAGAGCCAGACCTGTATCTCGCCAACGGCGACGACCAGGAAGCGCTCGCTTGCCTGCTGCGCCTGAACCCCGGGCCGCTGCAGCCGGCGGCGGTGATCGGCGGCGTGCCGGGGCAGTTTGCCTTTCCCCGGCTGGCGCGGCCGCTCGACGCCTGCCGCGTCTGGGAAACGCTGGCCCAGCTGGTGGCGCAGCGCAGCCAGGCATTGTCGCTGCTGAGCGCGCGCGGCCTGCCGCCGATGCCCGAACGGCGGCGCCACCCGCGGCTCGAGCTCGACCTGGCCGACCCGGCCGGATTCGAGGCGCGGCGCCAGTCGCCGCCGCGGGGTGCGGTGCTCATCATCGACAACGGCGGCGCGTTTCGCGACCACGTGGCGCGGGTGCTGGGCGAGCGCAAACTGCCGATCGAATGGACCGACAGCGCGCCGACCGCGGTGCGGCTGTGCGACGAGACGCCGGTGTCGCTGGTGATGATCAATACCTCGGCGCCCGGCATCGACCCGTACGCGCTGTGCGGCGCGATCAAGTCGCAGGGCGGGGCGGTGCGTACCGCGGTGGTGTTCCTGGTCAGTCCTGCATTCCATTATGACAGCGTGCGGGCGCGCGACGCCGGCGTGCGCGGCCTGCTCGACAAGCCGGTCGCCGACCGGCACCTGGTCGCCGCGCTGCAGAAGCTGCTGTCGTTGCCGGCGTAGGGTGGGCACCCCGTGCCCACGCGGAAGTATGCGCAGATCCGGCGTCCGCGTTGGCACGGGGTGCCCACCCTACATTGCACGCGGACGCAACCTTATCACGAACGCCCCGCGTGCGCGCGGGAGCGCATCCTACGGCGTCTGATTTTTGTTACAACTTCGAATCGTGCGCAGCCGTGAGCGGTCTATATTGGGGACATGGCAGACGATCACGACAAGCAGCCCGAAGTTTCTGCCGGTCGCGGCGACGATCGCCCCGGCCGCATTCCCGACCGCCGCTCGCCGGACCGCCCGCCCGGCTACCAGCGCCCCGGCGACACGCCGTTCGCCCTCGCCGGCCGTGTCTTCAGCTCGCGCTGGCGCGCGCTGCGCGAACGTTTCACCCGCGACTTCATGCGGCGCACGCTGCGCATCGGCGTGTCGGCGCGGATCTACCACCCCGAGCCCGGCGCCACCGGCCTGCGCAGCAAAAACCTGCAATATCTCGAGGAGTCGATCGCCCAGTGGGTGATGTCGCGCGATGTGCTGGTGTTCATGGTGCCGACCGTGAACACCAACGGTGTCCTGCATCCGAGCAATATCACCCTGCGCCATTACGCCCGCCAGCTCGATGGCCTGGTGCTGCAGGGCGGCGCCGACGTTTCGCCGCAAACCTATCACGAAACGCCGGAGCGCCCCGAGTGGGTCGGCGACCGCGCGCGCGACCTGTACGAACTGGAACTGCTGCACGAGTTCGTCGAAGCCGGTAAACCCGTGCTCGGCATCTGCCGTGGTTGCCAGCTGATCAATGTGGCGTTCGGCGGCTCGCTGCACCAGGACGTCGCGACCGACCTGCCGGAGGCGATGGCGCACGTGCATACCGACTACGATGCGTACCGCCACGCGATCGTGTTCCCGTCTGGGTCTTCGCTGGCCCAACTGTTCCCGGAGCAGAAGCGGCCGATCGTCAATTCGATCCACCACCAGGCGGTCAAGCGGCTGGGGCGCGATGTGCGGGTCGAGGCGCTGTCCGACCCGGATGGCGTGGTCGAGGCGATCCGTTACGATCGCGCCGACTTCGTGATGGGCCTGCAGTGGCATCCGGAGTTCCATCGCGCCGGCGGGGTCGACCTGCTGGACTGCACGCCCATCCTCGACGAATTCCTGCGCGCCGCCCGCGAGACGCGGCTGTAGCCGGCGCTACGACGTCCTGCGCTCGCCGCGAAAGCGCTGGATCGCGGCGTTCACCATGCCCTCGGCGCTCCCCTGGCGTTCGAACTGGCGCCGCAAGTAGGCCGCGTCGCTGCCCTCGGTGACGGCCGCCACCAGGTGCTGCAGCGCCCCGGTGCTGCCGAGCGCCTCGGCGTGCGGCTCCATCTTGCGCAGGGTCGACAGGATATCCTCGCGCAGCGACATCGTCTCGTAGGTCTTGGGGTGGGTGATCGCGCCGTCGAGCCCGAAGCGGCAAGCCTGGAAGCGGTTGTAGTTGTAGACCAGGTAGTCATCCTCGCTTGGCGCCGGTTCGTCGCGCTGCAGCAGGTGCCGGCACAGCGCCTGCAGGTAGCCCGCCAGCGCCGCGGCGCGTTCGACCCCGAGCGGCGTGTCGCACACGCGCAGCTCGATCGTGCCGTACTCCGGCTTGGGCCGGATGTCCCAGTAAAAGTCCTTCATGCTCTTGATGATGCCGGTGCGTTCCATCTTGGCGAAGTAGACCTCCTCGAACTCCTGCCACGACAGCACGAACGGCGCGCGCCCGCTCATCGGGAAGGCGAACACCGAGTTCAGGCGGGCCGAGTCGAACAGGCTGTCGTGGCCCTGCACGAACGGCGACGAGGCCGACAGCGCGATGAAGTGCGGGATGTAGCGGTTCAGCGAATGCAGCAGGAACAGCCCGTCGTCGCCGCTGCCGCAACCGATGTGCACGTGCTGCCCGAACACGGTGAACTGCTTGGCCAGGTAGCCGTACAGCGACGACAGCTGCTCGAAGCGCGCCTTGGAAAAAATCTTCCGCTCCGACCAGTGCTGGAACGGATGGGTGCCGCCGCCGCAGATCCCGATGTTGAGGGTGTCGCCGGCGGTGACCAGCGTGTCGCGGATCTCGAGCAGTTCGTCCAGCAGCGGCGCATGGCGCGAGTGCACGCTCGAGTTAATCTCGATCATGCTCTCGGTGATTTCGGGCGTGACGTTGCCCGGGAACGGCTTGCGCTCGAGCAGGTGCAGCAGGTCGGGGCTGGCCGCGGTCAGGTCGAAGTCGGACAGGCTGACCAGCTGCAGCTCGAGTTCGACGCCGAAAGTGAGCGGCTGGGATGATGCAAACGGTTCAAGCGGCATGGCTGGCCTCCGGTGCTTCGCGCGCCCACACCAGGGCGCGCTGGATGATGACGGGACCGAACACTTCGAGCAGCATGGTCACGCCGGCGATCGCGCGCAGTTCCTCCATCGCGTGCACGCCGGCGTGGCGCGCATGCTCGATCAGCAGGATCACGAACACCGACAGCGGCGCCAGCGCCAGGCCGGTGAGCGCCCCCTTGCGCCATGAGACGCCCGACAGGTGCGCAAAGGCGGTCACGCCGGCGGTCTTGGTGACGAGGCGCGCCGCCACCACCACCACCGCGAGCGTGCCGCTGGCCATCACCTGGCGCCAGTTCAGGGTCGACGCGGCGAACACGAACAGCAGCACGGTCAGCAGTTCGCCGAGCGGACCGAAGTTGCGCTGCGCCTGGCTGAAGGCGACCCGCCGGTGGCGCGCGACGAGGCCGAAAAACAGCGTGGCCACTACCGGCGACAGGCGCGCGGTGTAAGCGATCGAGACCAGCAGGATGACGCCGATGGCGAAACCGACCGTGGCGTCCTGGCGCGGATTGCCGATCCCCTGCAGCAGCGCCGGCAGCAGCATGCCGAACACACCGCCGGTGAAGGCCGACATCACCAGCGCGACCAGGCTGTTCCAGAGCGCGTCGCCGAGGTCGGCGGAGGTGCGGAAGATCCAGAACCCGACCACCACGTTGAACGCGAACACGGCCAACACACAGTTCTGGGCCGACAGGTGCAGCGCGCGCTCGGTCACCTGGCCGGAACTGCGCTGTTCGTTGATCACCCTGACCACGGTGGCGGGCGAGGTGGCCATCGAGAGCGAGGCGAGCATCAGTGCGGTCAGCTGGGCGCTGCCGAACGCGGTGGTAATGAAGTACACCGCCACGAAGGTGGCCAGCGCTTCGACCAGGCCGGCGACGCCGATCCACGGGTTAATGCGCAGCCAGTGCAGGTTGATGCGGTAGCCCAGCTCGAACAGGATCAGGCCGAAGCCGATGTCGGCCAGCAGCGCGATCGCGTCGGCCTCTGGCAGGGGCAGCACGCCGATCTGCGGGCCGGCGAGGGCGAACCCGACCAGGCCGTAAAAACTAATGCGTGGCAAGCCGGTCCAGCGCTGCCCGATTTCACCGGCAAGCCACGCGACGGCGATGGCGAACGGCCACGCGAGGCTGGTCAGGATCGAGAGCAGGTCTGGCATTCAGTGTCCTTGGAAAGTAAAAGGCGCGGACGCAACCGGCCCGCACCCAGATGTGGCCGATTCTACAAGAGGCGCTGCCGCGCACGATTGGCGGGAAGGCGGTTGGGGGAGGCGGCCCACATGTTTACCCGGCAACACTATCGAGACTACAATCGGCGATGACTTTTTCGCAATAAATTAGCCATGACCATTGATTTACAGTCTCCTCCGACACTGGCCATCGGGCTGTTCGCGCAGATTGCCACCGGCCTGCTGTGGTGCGCGCTTGGCCTGGTCATCATCGCGATCTTCCAGGACAAACCACTGGCCGTGATTGCGCTGCCGTTGCCGCCGTGGTTCCAGGGCCTGGTTGGACTGGGGCTGGCGGCGGCGGCTGCGGGGGCGTCTTACCTGAGCTTTCGTTTCAGCTCACAGTCGAAGGCGACGCGCGACACCATGGCGAGCTATGCGCGGCTCGACCTGTCGGGCCTGAATCCGGTCTGGATCAGCCTGGCCGCAGCCGTCGGTGAGGAGATGCTGTTTCGTGCCGCGCTGCAGCCGCTGCTGGGCATCTGGATGGCGTCGCTGATTTTTCTGGTCGCCCATACCCGCGCTTACAGGTTCCGGTCGTTCAATCGCGCGACGCTGGTGCAGGCGGGCGGCGTTTTTGGCACCAGCATCTTCCTTGGGCTGGTTTTTCAATACGTCGGGTTGCTGGCGGCGATGCTGGTACATGCGGCGCTCGATATTGTCGGCCTGTACACGATCCGGGTGGTCATGCGCAACGCCGATCAAGAGCGCATCCTACCGACTGCGGAAACCTGCCGCTAACATAAATTCCGTCGTTCCCGCGCAGGCGGGAACCCATGCTGAGGCGGTGTTACGGACAGCGTTTCCGGTTTCAGGCGGCGCAAGCGCAGCATGGGTTCCCGCCTCCGCGGGAACGACGTGCCTTCGCGCGAGAGCGCACCGTACCTACTGAAGCGCGATGCCGGCTCGGCTGGGGAAACCTGCCGCTAACATAAATTCCGTCGTTCCCGCGCAGGCGGGAACCCATGCTGAGGCGGTGTTGCGGACAGCGTTTCCGGTCTCAGGCGACGCAAGCTCGGCATGGGTTCCCGCCTGCGCGGGAACGACGGGCATCCGCTACTTGCTCAGCAAGCGCATCGCCCGCTCCAGCCCGTCGATGGTGACCGGGAACATCCGGTGGTTCATGAGCTGCAGGATGATCGAAACCGACTGCCGGTACTGCCACAGGCTCTCCGGCTCGGGGTTGAGCCAGGCGAACTTGGGAAACTGGTGGCAGAAGCGCGCCAGCCATTCGGCCCCGGCTTCGTCGTTGTTGTATTCGACCGAGCCGCCCGGCTGCAGGATCTCGTACGGGCTCATGGTCGCGTCGCCCACGAAAATCAGGCGCGTATCGGTCGGGTACTTGCGCAGCACGTCCCAGGTCGGGAAGCGTTCCGCGTGGCGGCGCCGGTTGCTCTTCCACAGGTAGTCGTAGACGCAGTTGTGGAAGTAGTAGAACTCCATGTTCTTGAACTCGGACTTCGCGGCCGAGAACAGCTCCTCGGTGCGTTCGATGTGGTCGTCCATCGTGCCGCCGACGTCGAGCAGCATCAGCACCTTGATCCGGTTCTTGCGCTCGGGCTGCATCTTGATGTCGAGGTAACCGGCGTTGTTGGCGGTCGAGCGGATCGTGTCTTCCAGCGCCAATTCCTCCTCCGCGCCCTGGCGCGCAAAGCGGCGCAGGCGCCGCAGCGCGACCTTGATGTTGCGCGTACCCAGTTCGCGCTCCGCGTCGTAATCGCGGTACGAACGCTGGTCCCACACCTTGACCGCGCTGCGGTTGCGGCCCTTGCCGCCGATTCGCACGCCTTCCGGGTTGGTGCCGCTGTTACCGAACGGCGAGGTGCCGCCGGTGCCGATCCATTTGCTGCCGCCTTCGTGGCGCTCCTTCTGTTCCTGCAGCAGCTGGTTCAGGCGCTCCATCAGCTTGTCGTAGCCGAGCTTTTCCAGCTGCGCCTTCTGTTCCGGCGTCAGTTCGCGCTCGAAGCGCTTGAGCAACCAGTCGAGCGGGATCTCGGCCTTGCTGTCGAACACCGCCTCGACGCCCTTGAAGAAGGCGCCGAACGCGCGGTCGAACTTGTCGAAGTGGGCTTCGTCCTTCACCAGCGTCAGGCGGGCGAGGTAGTAGAACTCGTCGAGCGAGGGCGCGATCACGCTCTTTTCCAGCGCCTCGAGCAAGGTCAGGAATTCCTTGATCGTGACCGGGACCTTCGCGTCCTTCAGGGTGAAGAAAAAATCGATCAGCATGATATCAACATGAACTACCGGCGTGCTGGCCCAGCTTGTAGTGCAGGTGCGATTTGATCTCGGGCCACTCTCCGCGCAGGATGCTGTACATGACCGTGTCGCGCACGGTGCCGTCGCGGCGCGGATAGTGGTGGCGGATCACGCCGTCCTTTTTGGCGCCGAGGCGCTCGATCGCGGCCTGGGATGCAAAATTGAAGTTATCGGTGCGCAGGCCGACCACCGCACAGCCGAGGGTGTCGAACGCGTGCGACAGGAGCAACAGTTTGCAGCTGGTGTTGACGTGGCTGCGCTGGCGGCTTTTGGCGTACCAGGTCCAGCCGATTTCGACGCGGCCGATGGCCGGCACGATGTCATGGTAGCTGGTGGTGCCGATCACGGCGCCGCTGGAGGCGTCGAGCACCGCGAACGCGACGCGGTTCGGCATCTCGAGCGCACCGGCGATGTATTGCGGGACGTCCTGCGGTGCGGGCACCGAGGTCACGCGCAGGTTCCACAGCGCGCCGTCGATTGCCGCGGCGCGCAGGCCGTCCGCATGCGCCAGCGACAGCGGTTCGAGCCGCACGCCGTTGAACTCGAGCGTGGCCGGCTCGACCCGGATCATCGGTTGGTCCTCGACATGTACACCAGCCGTTCGAACAGATGCACGTCCTGTTCGTTCTTCAGCAGCGCCCCGTGCAGCGGCGGCACGACGGTTTTCGCGTCCTGGCTGCGCAGCGCTTCGGCCGGGATGTCGTCGGCCAGCAGCAACTTGAGCCAGTCGAGGAATTCGGAGGTCGACGGCTTTTTCTTCAGGCCGGGCACGTCGCGCACTTCATAAAAGCTTTGCAGCGCGGCCGCCAGCAGGTCCTGCTTGAGCGTCGGGTAGTGGACCTTGACGATCTCGGACATCGTGTCGCGGTCCGGGAATTTAATGTAGTGGAAGAAGCAGCGGCGCAGGAAGGCGTCCGGCAGTTCCTTCTCGTTGTTGGAGGTGATGATCACCAGCGGCCGGTGCTTCGCCACCACCATCTCGCGCGTCTCGTAGACGTAGAACTCCATCCGGTCCAGTTCGCGCAGCAGGTCGTTGGGGAACTCGATGTCGGCCTTGTCGATCTCGTCGATCAGCAGCACCACCGGCTCGGGCGCCGTGAAGGCCTGCCACAGCACGCCCTTGACGATGTAGTTGTGGATGTCCTTCACGCGCTCGTCGCCGAGTTGCGAATCGCGCAGACGCGAAACCGCGTCATATTCGTACAGACCTTGCTGCGCCTTTGTCGTCGATTTGATATGCCACTGCAATAGCGGCATGCCGAGCGCCGCTGCCACTTCTTCTGCCAGCATGGTCTTGCCGGTGCCCGGCTCGCCCTTGATCAACAGCGGGCGCTGCAAGGTCAAGGCGGCGTTAACCGCCAGTTTCAAATCATTGGTTGCAACATAGTTCTGGGAACCTTCAAAGCGAGTTTCTTGTCGCATAGCGTCTGTCATCAGGAGGAAAAGAAATAGGGCCAATATCGCTGCAAATCAAGTGAGGAGCGGCCTGCAGCCAAATCTGCTCCCAAGTATAAGCGAGAAAGGATTTGCGGGCAGGACGCCGGTTTGCGCCAGATTTCGCCTTGTTTCGCTCCAAAAAACATTCCATGAAAATTTCTATTTTGAAGCTGCTGGTCTTCTGGCGCCGCTTTCGTCGCGCATCGCCGGAACATGATGAACATCGCCTCGAGTACATCACGCAAATCGAAGCACTGATGCGTCGTGCCGATCCGTTCGCGCCATGGAACACGCGCGCCAATTGGATGATCGATCTTGCCGATTGGCTGCGTCGAGGTCCGCGTCAATTGC